>NZ_JBEZDC010000010.1:0-140847 GCF_040647935.1 Micromonospora sp. NPDC049204
GGCGCCCCCGCAACCCACCCCCCTCAGGGCCACCCCCCGCAGTTCCACCCCCCTCACCCCCCGCACCGCCCCCACCGCCCCAGACCGGGGGGGGGGGCCGGGCCCCCCCCCCCCGCCACCGCCCGCGGCAAGAGATCATTGAGGCGCCGTGTCGATCCGCGCGCCGCTCGTTCGACATGGAGGTGCGCGGGCCGGGAGGTGGCCCCGCCGGACGAGGAGAACGCGATGTCGAAGTACATGCTCATCATGCGGGGCACCGACGAGACGAACGCGGCCATGATGGCCAACATCGACGAGGCGATGGCCGCGACCGGCCGGTTCATCGAGGAGATGATGGAGGCCGGTGTTCTCGTCGCGGCCGAAGGGCTGGACGATCCGGGCCGGGGCGTCGTGGTCGACTTCAGCGGCGAGGCCCCGGTGGTCACCGACGGGCCGTACGGCGAGACCAGGGAACTGTTCGGCGGCTACTTCCTGCTCGATGTCGCCACCCAACAGGAGGCGGTCGAGTGGGCCAAGCGGTTCCCGGCGGGCCGCGGGTCCAAGATCGAGGTCCGGCGGGTGGCCGAGCCCGACGAGGTCCCGCACGGCAGCGAGAGCAACGGCCAGATCTGATGGGTACGGCCGACGTCGAGGCCGTCTGGCGGGTCGAGTCGGCCCGGATCGTCGCCGCGCTGACCCGGTTCACCGGCGATTTCGGGCTGGCCGAGGACGCCGCCCAGGAGGCGGTGGCCGAGGCGCTGGTGTCGTGGCCGCGCGCCTCACCTGCCAACCCGGCCGGCTGGCTGATGGCCACGGCCCGGCGGCGGGCGATCGACGCGATCCGCCGCCGCGTCGCCCTCCAGGACCGGTACGCCCTGCTGGCGGCCGACCCGGCCGTCGACCCACCTGTCGACGAGGACGTCGATCCCGACCGGATCGACGACGACGTCCTGGCGTTGATGTTCGTCAGCTGCCACCCGGTGCTCTCCCCGGCGGCCCGGGTGGCGCTGACCCTGCGCGTGGTCGGCGGGCTGACCAGCGAGGAGGTCGCCCGGGCGCTCCTGGTACCCGTGCCGACCGTGCAGGCCCGCATCACCCGGGCCAAGAAGACGATCGCGGCGGCCGGGGTGCCGTTCGAGCTGCCGCCGGCCGCCGAGCGCCGGGAACGCCTGGACGGTGTGCTCAGCGTCCTCTACGTGATCTTCACCGAAGGGTCGACGGCCACGTCGGGCGACCGGCTGTTGCGCCCCGACGTCGCGTCCGAGGCGATCCGGCTGACCCGTACGCTCGCGGCGCTGCAACCGGACGAACCGGAGGTGCACGGCCTCCTCGCGTTGTGCGAGCTGACGGCCGCGCGCTTTCCGGCCCGAACCGGTCCGGATGGCGCGCCGGTGCTGCTCGCCGATCAGGACCGCCGGTTGTGGGACCGTACGGCGATCCGCCGCGGGCTGGCCGCGCTGGCCCGGGCGTCGACACGCGGCCCGTACGGCCTGCAGGCCGCGATCGCCGCCACCCACGCGGCGGCGCCCTCGGTCGAGGAGACCGACTGGGACCGGATCGTGGTGCTCTACGAGGCACTCGGCCGGGCCGCGCCCTCTGCGGTGGTCGAGCTCAACCGGGCCGTCGCCGTGGCCATGGCCTCGGGTCCCGCACCAGCCCTGGCCATCGTGGACGAGCTGATCGGCGCGAACCGGCTCCCCGGCTCGCACCTGGTCCCGACCGTACGCGGTGAGCTACTGACCCGCCTCGGCCGGCGACCGGAGGCGCGCGCCGAACTGGAGCTGGCCGCCCGGCTGTGCGCCAACCAGCGTGAGCGCTCGGTCCTCCTGGGCAAGGCGGCGGCGCTGAGCTGACGTCGGCCAGCCGTGGATCCGATCTGGTCACAGAGGACGGGGCGGCGACGGAATCCGTCGCCGCCCCGTCAGCGTGCGGTGGTGCTCAGGAGGCGGTGCAGGAAAGCACCTGTGGACGTGTCCAGTTGCCGTTGGCCATCGTGGTGAAGCCGAAGACGTTGCCGCTGCCGTTCGACCGCATCGTCATGACGTTTCCGCTGCTGTCCCAGGTGGGGCTGCCGTTCCAGGTGGCGGACACCTTCTGTGGCGGGGTGACGGCCACCACGACGCTCCAGTTGCTCGCCCCGCTGACGGTCACCTGACTGTTGAACCGGTCGCCCCACCGGGTGCTGTCCTGCAGCGTCGCGGTGCAACCGCCGCCGGGCGGAGGCGTGGTGGGCGGCACGGAGGTCGGCGGCGCGGTGGTCGGCGGCGCGGAGGTGGGCGGAGTGGAGGTCGGCGGAGTGGAGGTCGGCGGGGCGCTCGTCGGCGGGGCCGTCGTCGGGACCGGGGCGCCGTTGTTCAGCGCGGCGAGGACGGCGTCGTACGCCGGCTTCTTGGAGCCGTTGCTGTTGAACAGCAGCGGCGTCTGCGAGGCCAGCCACGAGTCGCTGTCGCGGATGCCCCAGACCGTGATCCCGTTGCAGCGGGGCACGGCCATGCAGTCCTCCACCACGCTGCGGTAGGTGTTCGCCGGAGCGCCCTGGATGTCCAGCTCGGTGATCTGCACGTCCACGCCCAGCGCCGCGAAGCTCGACAACGTGGTGCGGTAGTTGCTCACGTACGGCGAGTTGTTGTTGAAGTGCGACTGGAAGCCGACGCAGTCGATCGGCACGCCACGGGCCTTGAAGTCGCGCACCATGTTGTAGACGCCCTGGGTCTTGGCGTGCGTCCAGTTGTCGGTGTTGTAGTCGTTGTAGCAGAGCTTCGCGCCCGGATCCGCGGCGTCCGCCGCCCGGAACGCCGCCTCGATCCAGTCGTTGCCCGTGCGCTGCAGGTTCGAGTCGCGACGGCCCCCGGAGCTGCCGTCGGCGAACGCCTCGTTCACCACGTCCCACGCGACCACCTGACCACGGAAGTGCGTGGCCACCTGCGTCACGTGGTTGAGCATCGCCTGCCGCAGCGCGCTGCCACTCATGCTCTCCATCCAGCCGGGCTGCTGCGAGTGCCACGCGAGGGTGTGACCCCGCACGCTCATGCCGCGGCTTCGCGCGTGGTTGACGATCTGCTCCGCCGCGGTGTAGCTGAACCGACCCTGCTGCGGCTCGGTGGCGTTCATCTTCATCTCGTTCTCGGCCGTGACCATGTTGAACTCACGGTTCAAGATCGTGGTGTACGCGTTGTCGCTCAACCGGCTCGCGGCCACCGCCGTGCCAAAATAGCGACCCTTCTCGGCGGCGGACGCGCCCAGGGTGGTTCCGGCGCTCGCCGTGCTCGGCAGGAACGCTGCACCTGTCGCGGCGAGCAGAGCCGCGGCGGCGAGGACGATAGCCGTACGCGCTCGTGGGCGGGTGTCCCCGTGGCACCTTTCGGTCATGTCTTTCCTTCCGGTGAACCCGGGCTGGGGTGACTGACGCGGCACCCCGGTGGGTGGTGGTGGTCATCGACTCCGATGGATGTGGAGTATGTCAGCGCCGCTGATCGACGAGCAACAATTTCCGGAAGTTTTACGAGACCCGCAGGGCGCCGTGCAGCTGCCGACCAGACAGCTGCCCTGGTGGGCGTCTAGTTGGCGGGAGCGAGAGGTGGGGAGCCGACGGGCGGGACAGCGCGGCGGAGACGGGTGGGCCACAAGTTCCGGAACTTCTCCGCAAGGCAGAGCCGCCGCAACGACGACCTGGACGAGGAATTCCGCACCTGGCTGAGGCGGTGGGCGCAGCCGGCGACCATCATCACCTCGTCGCGTGGTAGAGCCGGCTGACGGTCTCGGCCACACAGACGGGCTTGCCGCCGCTGTCGCTCTCCACGGTGACCGTCGCGACCACCTGCACGCCGCCGGTCACCGCGGACACCTCGGCGAACGTGACAGCGGCCCGGACGGCGGCGCCGACCCGCACCGGGGCGGGAAAGCGGACCCGGTTCAGCCCGTAGTTGACCCCCATCGCCACCCCCTCCACCCGGTAGAGCCGGCCGGCCAGCGCCGGCAGCAGCGACAGCGTCAGGTACCCGTGGGCGACGGTCCCGCCGAACGGGCCCGAAGCGGCCCGGACCGGGTCGAGGTGGATCCACTGGTGGTCGTCGGTGGCGTCGGCGAAGAGGTCGACCCGGCTCTGCTCGATCCGCTCCCACGGACCGGGTCCGAGGGTCTCGCCGACCGCGGTGGCCAGTTCCTCGACCGAGCTGAAGACTCGCATGTCAGGTCTCCCGGAGACTAGAAGGCGTTGACGCCGGTGAGCGCGCGTCCGATGAGGAGTTGCTGGATCTGGCTGGTGCCCTCGTAGAGGGTGGCGACCCGGGCGTCACGCAGGTACTTGCCGACCGGGTATTCGTCGATGTAGCCGTACCCGCCGAAGACCTGGACCGCGTTGTTGGCCGCGCGGACGGCGGCCTCGCTGGCGAAGAGCTTGGCCATCGACGCCTCGGTGGCGAACGGCTGGTCCCGGTCGATCAGGTCGGCCACCTGCCACACCAGCAGCCGGGCGGCGGCGGTGTCCACGGCGATGGCGGTGAGCAGTTGTTGGACGAGCTGGTGCCCCGCGATGGGCTTGCCGAACTGGGTGCGCTGCCCGGCGTAGCCGACCGCCGCGTCGAGGCAGCCCTGGGCGATGCCGACGCACCCGGCGGCCACCGACATCCGGCCCTTGGCGAGGGTCGCGAGGGCCAGCCGGAACCCGGCGCCCTCGCCGCCGAGGCGGGCGGCGTCGGGCACGCGTACCCCGTCGAGGCTCAACTCCCCGGTGGCCTGGCCGCGCAGTCCCAGCTTGCCGTGGATCTCCCGTCGGGTCAGCCCCGGACTGTCGGTGGGCACCAGGAACGCGCTGATGCCGCGGTGCCCGGGGCCGCCGGTGCGGGCGAAGACCAGCGCGACGTCGGCGGTGGTGCCGTTGGTGATGAACGTCTTCGTGCCGGTGAGCAGCCAGTCGGTGCCGGCACGGACCGCGCGGGTGCGCAGCGCGGCGGCGTCCGAGCCGCTGTCCGGCTCGGTCAGCGCGAAACAGCCAAGCGCGGTGCCGGCGCAGAGCCGGGGCAGCCACTCGGCCCGCTGCTCGGCCGTGCCGTGGCCGGCGATCGACTTCGCGACCAGGCCGAGGGAGACCGAGACGATGCCGCGCACCGCCGAGTCGCCCCGGCCCAGCTCCTCCAGGACCAGGCAGTACGCGAGGTGGTCGCCGCCGGAACCGCCGTCGGCCTCGGCGATGGTCAGCCCCAGGAAGCCCAGGTCGCCGAGCATGCCGACGATGGCGGGGTCGACCGACTCGCGCCGGTCCCAGACGGCGGCGTGCGGCACCAGCTCACGGTCGGCGAACTCGGCGGCCAGCTGGCGGACCGCGGCCTGCTCGGCGGAGAGGGTGAGGTCCATGGCCTTTAAACTAGCGGTGATAGTTTATGCCGTCCAGAGCGGACCCCGGGTCACCGGTCGGAGGCCAGCCCGGCGTGCCGCTCGCCCGCGAACGCGCGGGCCAACTCGGTCCGCGAGCGAATACCGAGGCGGTGGAACACATTGCGCAGGTGATGGTCGACCGTGCGGATCGAGAGGAACATCTGGGCCGCGATCTCGCGGTTGGTGGCACCCTCCGCGACCAGCTCCGCGATCCGCAGTTGCTGGCCGGTCAGCAGCCGCGCCGCCGGCAGGTCCGGCGGCCCGACCGACTCCCCGGCGGCCCGCAGCTCCGAGGTGGCCCGCTCGGCCCAGCACGCCACCCCGAGCAGGTTGAACGTCTCCCGGGCCCGGTGCAGGTGCGTACGCGCGTCACGTGGGCGTCGGCTGCGCCGCAGTTCCTGGCCGAAGAGCAGCTCGGTGCGGGCCAGCTCGAACGTGCCGGCCTCCGTCGGGTGCAGCCGTAGCGCCGCCTGGAAATTGCGTTCCGCCTCGGCGCTGCCCCGGGGGGCGAGCAGCGCGTGACACCGGGCGGACAGTGCCCGGCGCAGCGGGCTCGCCGTGCTGCTGGCCCATCTGTCGAACACGGTGAGCGCGGCCGCGGCCGCCGGTCGGTGTGCGAGGTGCGCCGCCGCCTCCACCAGGTACGGCGTCGCCATCACCTGCACCAGGACCTGGCCTCGACCGGTGCCGAGCCGAGCCAGCGACGCCAGCCGGTCCGCGGCCTCGGCGTGCCGCCCGTCGATGAGGTCGAGCACCGCCAGCGCCCAGCCGGCGAGCGCGTGTGGACGGCTGCCCGGCGTCGGCGACTCGCCGATCTCGCGGATCTGCCGCAGGCTGGTGTCGCGGTCGGACCGGATCGCGGCGAGCACCGCGAGCATGCCCAGGTGGACGTTGGCGCAGTTGACCTGACCCGTGGCGCGAGCGACCCGCAGCCCGTCGCGGGAGGTCTCCGCAGCCGCCTCGTGCCGGCCCTGCCAGTACTCGGCGATCGCCCGCAGCTCCAGCGCTCGCGGCAGCATGGACAACTCACCCCGATCGCGGGCCAGCGCGACCGCGCGCTCGGCGAGCCGGTGCGCCGCGCCGTCCACGGCGACCACCAGGCCGGCCGCCGCCGCACAGGTGAGCGCGGTGGGGGTCATCGCCGACCCGTTCAACCGGGCACCCAGCACGACGGCGCGGCGTAGCGTCGGGCCGGCCCGTTCGTGGTCGCCCCGCAGGGTCGCCGCCACCCCGGTGACCAGGCTGCCCATCAGCTCCATCGCCGGCGGGTCGGTCGGCCGCCGTAGGGCCAGCGCCCGCCGACCGACCTCGGCGTACCGGTACTGGTCGCCGGCGAAGCAGACGGCCTCGCCGGCTCGTACCAGCCCGGACATCGCCAGGAACCGGTCGCTGTCGGCGACCGCTCCGGCCGCGTCCAGCAGTCGGGCCGAGGCACCCGACGCCGTGCCGCACCGCAGCTCCAACTCGCCGCGCAGCAGGTCGGCGCGGCCCCGCAGGGTCGGGTCCGGGGCGACCGCACGCAGGCGGTCGAGCAGCAGCCGGGCCACCTCGGGTCGCCCGCCGGCCCAGGCGTACTGGGCGGCGCCCAGCAGCCGGACGGCCGTCTGGGTCGGATTGTCGCTGAGGTCGGCGGCCCAGCGCAGCGCCTCCGCGGCAACGGCCCAGCCACCGGCGCCGCCCGAGGCCGCCTCCTCCAACTCCGCGGCCAGGGCCGGATCGGTGCCTGCCGTGGCGGCGGCCAGGTGCATCGCCCGGCGCAGCCGCTGCCCGTCGTCGCTCAGCACCCCGGCCAACAGCCGGTGTGCGGCGCGGCGCTCGGCGAGCGGCGCGCTGGCCACGATCATCGTGCGAACCAACGGTTGGGGGAAGGTGACGCCCTGCGGCTCGACGCGGACCAGGCCGGCGACCTCCGCCGGGGCGAGGGCCTCGACCTCGGTGCCGGCGGCTCCGGCAGCCCGGATCAGCGTGCCCGGCGTACCGTCCTGGTCGAGCGCGGCGAGCAGCAGCATCCGCCTTGTGTCCGGCGGCAACCGGTCCAGCCGCGCCCGGTACGCGCGGCCCAGCGCGCCGTCCTCCGGCGGCGCGGCGGGTAGCGGCTCCTCGCCCCGCCACTGGGCCGGGCTGAGTACCTCGGCGAGGTCCACCAGGGCCTGCGGGTTGCCGCCGCCGATCGCGGCCAGGGCGGTCACCACCGACGCGGCGGGCCGCTCGGGTAGCCGGTCGGTGAGGACGGCGACGCTGCTGCGCGCGTCGAGCGGCCGGAGGCGGTGCGCCGGTATCCCGTCGATCGTGACCCCGACGTCCGCGGTGAGCAGGACGACGATCGGTAGGTGCCGCAGCCGGCGGGCCACGACGGCCAGCACCTGCCCGGTCAGCGGGTCGCCCCGATCCACGTCGTCCATGGTGACGAGCAACGGGCGGTCCCGTGCCCCGTCGGCGAGGATCCCGAGCACGGCCATCGAGAGGGCCAGCCGGCGATGGGCTGGGCACCCGTCCCCACCCAGTGCCCGCCGGAGCAGGTCGCGCTGCGGCGTTGGCAGGGCCGCGGCGTGGTGCAGCACCGGGTCGAGCAGTCGTTGCAGACCCGCGTACGGCAGCGCGGCCTCCTCGGCCAGTCCGCTCGCGGCGAGGACGGTGACGCCCTCGGCGTGGCAGTGGGCGTGGCCGAGCAGCGCGGTGCGGCCCGAACCCGGTTCACCGTGCAGCAGCAGGGCACCGCCACCGTTGGTCACGCCGTCGAGCAGGCACCGGACGGCGCGGCATTCGTCGTCCCGGCCACGCAGCACGGTTAGTTGCACTCTCGATGCAGTAACCATGCATGAAGTGTCACTCATCGGTAACCGAATGGAAAGAGGAGGCGATATCGGGCCGAGCCGGAATCAGTCGGCCGCGACCTCGGCCAGCAGCGCGCCCACCGTCCGGGCCATCACGGCGCGGGCCGAGTCCACGCCCAGCCCGAGCCCGTAGCGCAGCATCGACCAGGCCTGCCACGTGCTCGCCGCCACCAGGGCGTTGAGCAACTGCTCCCGCCCCGGCCCGGCCGCGGCCAGCTCGACGGCGAAGAGCTCGGCGACCTCGTCGCGGACCCGTTCGATGTGCTTGAGGCGGTTGCGGTGCAGCTGCTCGGAGACCGGCTCGCGCATCTGGGCGGCCCGCGCCGACGGCGCGATGAGCTGGAGCAACCGGGCCCGCTGCCGGCAGTACGCGTCGACCCGCTTCGCCAGCGGCAGCCCGGGAGAGATCGGCCGATGCGCGGCGTCCTGCTGCCGGAGCACCTCCGCGCCGCTGGCCTCGAAGAGCGTCTCCATGTCCTTGAAGTTGGTCCAGAGCGTCCGCAGCGAGATGCCGGCCCGATCGGCGATGCGTTCCCCGGTCGGGCGCAGGTCCCCCTCGCCGATGAGCGCGAGGTGAGCCTCGACGATGGCCGCGCGGGTGCGCTCGGCCCGGGCGGTACGCCCGTCGACCCGGCTCGCGACCTCGACCCCGTCCATCCGCCCCCGCCCCTTCACCGCCACGGCGCCTCCCGACGCACCGACGAGTCTAGACAGGCGGTGATCAGCGACCCCGGGCCGACCGCTGGCCTGCTCATCCGGCTCGGCCCGTCAGCGAGACGCCACCGTCACAGACGACTGTCTGCCCGGTAATCCAGGCGGCGTCGTCGGAGGCCAGGAAGGCGACCGCGCCCGCCACGTCCGGCGGCAGCCCGAGGCGTCCGAGCGGGTAGTGTGCCGCGACCTCCTCCTCCCGCCCCCGGTAGAGCGCGGCGGCGAAGCGGGTCTTCACCACGCCGGGGGCGACCGCGTTGACCCGGACCGCCGGCCCCAGCTCCACCGCGAGGCTGGCGGTAAGGTGGTTGAGCGCGGCCTTGCTGACGCCGTAGAAGGCGATGCCGGGCGACGGCGCGAGACCGGCGATCGACGAGACGTTGACGACGCAGCCGCCGCGCTCGGTCATGCCCGCGGCGCAGACCTCCTGCACCCAGCCGAGCGTGGCGACCAGGTTGACGTCGAGGATCTTGCGGGCGGCGGCCGCGTCCAGCCCGAGCAGCGGACCGTGCACCGGGTTGATGCCCGTGTTGTTGACCAGGAGATCCACCGGCCCGAACGTCGCGCCGACCTGACGCACGGCAGCGGCTCGATGCGCGGGGTCGTCGGCGCGGCCCGGCACCGCCAGGGCGTACTCCGGCCCACCGAGGACGGTGACCGCCTCGGCCAGCGCCTCGGGGTGTCGGGCGGTGACGCCGACCCGGGCACCCTCGGCGACGAGGCGTTCGGCGATGGCCAGGCCGATCCCGCGACTGGCGCCGGTGACGATGGCGACGCGGCCCGCAAGCCGGCCCGAATATGCATTCACAGTGCAGATAGTAGGAGCGGCGATCGGTGTCGGTCAACGTCTTCCGGGAACACCGCCGGGGGGGCGCGCAGCCGTCCGGCCGGGGGGGGGGGGGGGCGGGCGGCCCCCCCCCCCGGGCGGCGGGAGCGCGCCGCGAACCGGTCACGGGTGGGGGGGGCAGGGTTGCCGCGAACCTTCTCGCTGTAATGCGGGGTTGGTGGGGGGGCCCGTGGGGGGGGGGCGTGGTCACGCGTGACCACGCCCGGCCGGACGCTCCTAGCCCTCCGAACTCACGGTTTCGGTTGTCGACAGTGGGGGGATGCCCCCGTGCGCCGGGACCGAACGTGCACGATCGCGGAGCAGGAAGGCGAGGCTCGGCGACGCTCAGGAGGCCGTGGGCACCCCGTTCGCCGGTGGCGCGGCCGGGGTGGCCGTGTACTCGTTGACCGGCCCGTCCGCCTCGTCGGTCTCGTACGCCGGCCCGAAGTAGCTCTGCACTCCCCCGGTCACCCGGCTCAGCCGCTGACCGCCGTACCCGGAGTGGTCCTTCGCGGAGAAGCGCAGCGGTACCAGCCCGGGACCCTGGAAGCCGCCCTTCTGCACGGCCTCCAGCACCTTCTCCCGGGTGAGGTCCTTGCCGGCGGCGAGCAACGTCTGCACGAAGAGGTAACCGACCGACATGCCGTAGACGGTGTTGCCGTCGAACGGCGCGTCCCCGTTGTGCTCCTTGTTGATCTTGGTGAAGAGCTGGATCCAAGGGTTCGCGGTGTCGTTCTGCATCGGCAGGTAGTTGGTGCCGACCATGCCCTCCAGGATCGGGGCGGCCGCGCCGAGCTGCTTGGCCAGGGTCGGGTAGTCGGCGCCGACGTTGGAGACCAGCCACTGCGCCTTGAAGCCCAGCCGGGCGGCGGTGCCGACGGAGAGCGCGGTGAAGCCGGGCACGGTGGCGAGCACGACGACCTTGCACCCAGCCGCCTTGAACGCGCCGATCTGCGGCGCCACGTTGGTGTTGCTGGTGACGTAGGTCTGCTTGACCGCCACGGCACCGGCGCCGAGCACCTTCTCCACGCCGGCCAGGCTGTCCCGGCCGAAGTCGTCGTCCTGGCCGAGGAAGCAGACCTTCTGGCCGGCCAGGTTCGCCTTCGCGTAGTTGGCGAGGATCTTGCCCTCGACCGTGTAGTCCGGGTTGAACCCGAACGTGCCCGGATACTTGTCCGGCTGGTCCCAACTGCGGCTGCCCGAGGCGACGAAGAGGTCCGGCACCCGGTTGCTCTTCAGGAAGTCGAGCACGCCACTGTGCGTCGGCGTGCCGAGACCGTTGAGGACGGCGAAGACCTTGTCCTGCAGGACGAGCTGACGTACGACCTGCTGGGTGTTCGCCGGGTTGTAGCCGTCGTCCATGATCTTGTAGGTGATCTTCCGACCGTGCACGCCGCCGTTGGCGTTGACGTAGTCGAAGTACGCCTTCGTCGCCGGGGCGATCTTCGAGTAGCCGGCCGAGGCCGGCCCGGTGAGCGGCATGTGGGTGCCGACGACGACCTCGGTGTCGGTGACGCCCGGCACCGATGCCCCGCCGGGACCGGAGCCGTCGTCACCGCTGCAACCAGCGGCGGCGGCCAACAGGGCGATGGTGCTGGCGATCGCGAGACCACGTTGTGCCAAACGGTGCATGGAGAACACCGACCTTTCTCGGTCCGGTTTGTGGGGAACGGTGTGGGTGGTGGAACGCCCGGCCGGGGCCGGGCACGGAGCAGCTCAGGAACGCCGGGTCCGCAGACGCCGACCAAGACGGGACAGCAGTCCCTGTACGCCACCGGGTGCCGCGATCATGACGACGATCAAGGTGAGGCCGAAGATCGCCAGCGGCAGGTTTCCCTCCAGCCGCTGCGCCACCGCGGGCGAGAGCGTGAGCAACTCGGTCGCGGAGTGGGTGAGGTCGGGCAGGGCGACCAGTAGGACGGCCCCCCACAACGCGCCGGTGAGGCGGCCGAGACCACCGATCACCACGGCCATCAGCAGGAACAGCGACAGGGTCAGCGAGAACGCCCCGGGCGAGACGCTCTGCGCGAGCACCGCCAGCAGCGCCCCGCCGAGCCCGGCGGTGGCGGCACTGACCACGAACGCGAGGACCTGGGTGCGGGCCACGTGGATGCCGGCCAGTCGGGCCGCCACCTCGTCGTCCCGAACCGCCCGGAAGGTGCGCCCGTACCGGCTGCGGATCAGGTTGGCCAGCAGCAGCAACGCCAGCAGGGTCGCCGCGCCGGTGAGCCAGAGCTGCCACCGCTCGTAGGGGAAGTACGGGCCGAGCGACATCGGCGGCGGCTCCACCGGCACCGACAGCCCCTGCTCGCCGTTGAAGACACCGTCGAAGGTGACGGCCAGCGCCGGCACGACGACGGCCACCGCGAGGGTCACCCCGGCCAGGTAGGGACCGCGCAGCCGGGCCGCCGCCACGCCGACCACCGCACCGACCGCGACCGTGCTGACGATCGCCGCGCCCAGCGAGAGCGGCAGCAGCCAGCCGCTCGTCATCCCCCGGTCGGCGAACGCGTTCTGGCACAGGGCCACGGTGTACGCCCCGGTGGCCATCAACGCGCCGTGCCCGAGCGACAGTTGACCGTTGAGTCCGGTGAGGACGGTCAGCCCGGCGGTCGCGCAGAGGTAGGCGGCCACGGTGGCGAGCTGGAAGTTGCGGAACGGCTCGACGGCGTAGCTGACCCCGACCAGCAGGAGCCCGACGACGAGCACGATCGCGAGGTGGCGCAGCAGGGTCGAGCCGCGTCGCCGGTCGACGGGGCGGTCCGCCTCGGCGGTCTGCTGAATCGGCGGCACTGCCGCCCTCGTGGCGCTCACACCCGCCTCGCCGCGACCGGGGCGAACAGCCCACCGGGTCGGACCAGCAGCACCGCCAACAGCAGGACCAGCACCGCGAGCGGCGTCAGGTCGCTCCCGGCGTATCCGCTCACGTAGGAGAGCAGCAGCCCCACCACCAGGCCGCCGACCACCGCCCCCGGTGGGCTGTCCAGCCCACCGACCACCGCCGCGGTGAACGCCGAGACGAACACCAGGTCCATCGCGTGCGGGTGCAGGCCCAGCTCGGTCGGCATCACCAGCATGGCGGCCAGCGCGCCCACCCCGGAGGCGAGCGCCCAGCCGAGGGTCAACATGCCACCGACGTTGACCCCGAGCAGCCGGGACACCTCGGGGGCGAAGGCCGCCGCGCGCATCCGCAACCCGACCGGGGTACGGGCGAACATCCAGGCCAGGCCGCTGACCGCCACCGCGATCGTGGCGAAGACGAACAGGTCGTACGGTGACAGTACGGCCACCCCGCCGACGGTGAGCGCGGACCGACTGAACGGCGCCTCGGCGGGACGGAACTCGTTGCCGTACACCATGCCCAGCACGGCCTGGATCAACAGCACCAGCCCGAGCGCGACGATCACGGGGTTGAGCGGCGAGGCGTGGTCGACGTGCCGCATCACGACGCGGTCCACAAGCGCGCCGAGCAGCAGGCCGGCGACGATCGCGACCAGGAAGCCCAGCCAGTAGGAGCCGGTCGCGGCGCTGACGGTGTAGGCGACGTACGCGGCGGCGACGGCCATCGCCCCCTGGGCGAAGTTGACGACCCGCGCCGCCCGCCAGATGAGCACCAGGGCCAGCGCGAACGCGGCGTACACCGCGCCCCGGGACAGGCCGTCGATGGTGAGGAAGACGAAGCGGTCCAACAGTCCTCCCTCCGGGGGACGAGGTGGTGGTCAGAATCCGAGGTACGCGTGGCGCAGGTCGACGTCGTCACGCAGCTTCGCCGCCGGGGCGGCGATCACCACCTGACCGAGGGACATCACGACGCCCTGGTCGGCGACGGCGAGCGCGCTGCGCACGTTCTGCTCGACCAGCAGGACGGTCAGGCCGGTACGGTCGCGTAGCTGGCGCAGCAGGGCCATGGTCCGGGCGACCACCCGGGGCGCCAGGCCGAGCGACGGCTCGTCGAGCAGCAGCAGGCGAGGTCGGCCGACGAGTGCCCGGCCGAGCGCGAGCATCTGCCGCTCACCGCCGGAGAGCTGGTGGCCGAGGTGTCGGCGGCGTCGGGCCAGCGGCTCGAAGAGTTCGTAGACCTCGTCGAGGGCACGCGCCGCGTCGGCCCGGTCGCGCCGCCACAACCCGCCGAGCCGCAGGTTCTCGTCGACGGTCAGTTCACTGATCACACCCCGCCCCTCCGGCACGTGCGCCATGCCGCGCCGGACGAGCTGCTCGACCGGCGTGCCGCGCAGGTCCTCCCCGGCGAGGAGCACCTGGCCGGCGGCCGGGCGGATCATGCCGGAGAGCGCGCGCAGCAGGGTGGTCTTGCCGGCGCCGTTGGCGCCGACGACCGCGGCGATGGTGCCGGCCGGGACGGTGAGGTCGATGGCCCGCAACACGGGCGCGGCGCCGTAACCGGCGACCAGCCCCCGCACCACGAGCAGATCGGTCGCGGTCATGGGGAGACCTCCTCGACGGTGGCGCCGAGGTAGGCGTCGGTGACCGCCGGGTCGTCGCGGATCTCGTCCGGGGTGCCGGCGGCGATGACCCGGCCGAAGTCGAGCACCACGAGCTCGTCGCAGACGGCCATCACCAGGTCCATGTGGTGCTCGACCAGCAGCACCGCACAGGGGTCGTCGTCGCGCCGGGGCAGGTGCCGGACCAGCTCGGCCAGTTCGGCGATGTCGTCGGCGCCGAGGCCACCGGCGGGCTCGTCGAGCAGCAGCAGCCGGGGACGGGCGGCGAGCGCGCGGGCCAGGGCGACCCGCTGTCGTACGGCGAAGGGCAGTGTGGTGGGCGCGGCCTCGGCGTGCCCGGCGATCCCCAGGTCGTCGAGGATGGCCAGGGCGTGCTGACGGAGCCGGCGCTCGTCGCGGTCGCTGGCCGGCAGCCCGAGCAGGGCCGGGACGAAGCCCGCACGGGCGGTGTGGGAGGCGCCGGTCATCACGTTCTCCAGCACGGTCAGACCGGCGAAGAGGCCGGTCCCCTGCAGGGTCCGGGCGATGCCGAGCCGGGTCAGCCGGTGCGGACGTGGCCGCAGCGGTCGACCGTCGAGGGTGAGCGAGCCGGTCTCCGGCGCGACGAACCCGCAGATCACGTTGAACAGCGTGGTCTTGCCGGCGCCGTTGGGCCCGATCACGCCCACCACCCGGTTGGGCGGCACCCGCAGGGAGACGTCGTCGAGGGCGGTGAGGCCGCCGAAACGGACGCCGATGTGGTGCAGTTCAAGGCCGCGCTCCATCACCCATCCCTCTGTCGTGGCGGGTGTTTATTTACACTCGCAGTGTACGTTTCTCGGGTATCGCGTCAAGACCTTCAATGGCCCTGCGTGCACGCCGAAGGGGCGGCCGCCACCGGCGACCGCCCCGCGACCACGCTCAGGAACTGGGACAGGTGTTGCGATACTCCTCGATCTGCGATCCGCTCGGCCCGGGGCAGAGGAACTGCTCGTAGCGGGTGTCGTCGTCGACGAACCGCTTCAACCAGGCCACCATCTGCCGGGCGGTCGGCGTGTTCGTCGTCTGCGGGAAGAAGTGGCTCGCCCCGTTCAGCTCCAGGTACGCCTTCTCGGCGGAGGCCGGGATGCTGTTGTAGAACGGCACCGAGTGCGACGCGACGGGCGCGACGCTGTCGCTCTCGCCACCGATGATCAGCGTGGGCACCCGCAGCTCGGACCAGCTCTTGTCCAGGTTCCACGGCGCGAGCGGCACCGCGGCCTGCAACGACGGCCGCGACGAGGCCGCCTCCAGGGAGCCCCCGCCACCCATCGAGTGCCCGGCCACCGCGAGTCGACTGCTGTCGATCCGGGTGCGGACCGAGCTGCGCTGGGTGAGGTAGTCGAGCGCGGCCAGCAACTGGCGGCCCCGGCTGTCCGGCTGGTCCAGCCGGCTGTTGGTCTCGATGCCGATCACCACGAAGCCGTGCGAGGCGATCCGCGGTCCGAGCCAGCTGATGCTGGACCAGGCGGCGGTGTAACCGGGCGAGATGGCGATGGCGCCGAAGGTGCCCTCGCTGGTGCTGGTCGGGTAGTAGATGACGCCGCCGCCGAAGCCGGTGACGCTCAGCGACGACACGCTCTGCGACGCCGTGGCGAACGGGCCGCGACTGGCCTCCAGGATCGAGGTGGTCGGTGCCGGGCCGCGCTCGTACGGGCCGGCGGCCTGCGCGGCACCGGTCGGGCCGGAGAGGACGCCACCGGCGACCAGGACGGCGGCCACCGCGAGTCGGGCTACGACGGAACGGGGACGGGTGGTGGTTGGTGAGGACACGTCGGGCACTCCCTAGGGTCGAGGGATATCGACGTACGTCAGTTTTGGCCGGTCCGCCGGTCCGCGCATCGGCGAAATCACCAGTTCCGACGCAGGTTGCCGGGATCGGTCGTGTTTCGACCCTCTGACCAGGGGTAGCAGGGCTCTCGCCTGCCCACACACGCTCCATGGAGAGGTTCGTCAAGTGGAAACGAGCAAGCCCGCCGAGGCGGTCAAGAACGCCGTGAAGACGGCCTCCGGAAAGATCGCCGACGCCCTGACCCCGGATGTCCCCGGCGCACCGGGTAGCGCGCCACCAAGCGTCGAGGAGCCGACGACGCCGCACGACCCGCTGCCGCCGAAGGCGGAACAGGGGGCACCGCAGACGCGTACGCCGACCGGCGCGGAGACCGGCGCACCCACGACCGCGAACGGTCAGCAGGGCGCCTACCTCACGACCGCGAACGGGGCGCGGCTGCGTGACACGGACCACTCGCTCAAGGCCGGCCCGCGCGGCCCGGTGCTCCTGCAGGACCACCACCTACGCGAGAAGATCACGCACTTCGATCACGAGCGCATCCCGGAGCGCGTGGTGCACGCCCGGGGCGCCGGTGCGCACGGCGTGTTCACCGCGTACGGCACCGCCGAGGCGGTCACCAGGGCCGGCTTCCTCAAGAAGGGACGCGAGACCGACGTCTTCGTGCGGTTCTCCACCGTGCTCGGCTCGCGCGGTTCGGCCGACACGGTCCGCGACACCCGCGGCTTCGCGACCAAGTTCTACACCGACGAGGGCACCTTCGACCTGGTCGGCAACAACATCCCGGTGTTCTTCATCCAGGACGCGATCAAGTTCCCGGACATCATCCACGCCGGCAAGCCGCACCCGGACCGGGAGATCCCGCAGGCGCAGAGCGCCCACGACACCTTCTGGGACTTCGTCTCGCTGCACACCGAGGCGCAGCACCACACCATCTGGAACATGTCCGACCGGGGCATCCCGCGGTCGTACCGGACGATGGAGGGCTTCGGTGTGCACACCTTCCGCCTCGTCAACGAGGCCGGGGAGACGGTGCTGGCCAAGTTCCACTGGAAGCCCAAGCTCGGTGTGCACTCCCTGACCTGGGAGGAGGCACAGCTGATCGGGGGCATCGACCCGGACTTCCACCGGCGCGACCTCTACGACGCGATCGAGGCCGGCGCGTACCCCGAGTGGGAGCTGGGCATCCAGGTCTTCCCGGACACCCCGGAGGAGACCTTCGCCGGCATCGACCTGCTGGACCCGACGAAGATCGTGCCGGAGGAGCTGGCCGAGGTGCAGCCCATCGGGCGGCTGGTGCTCAACCGGACGCCGACGAACTTCTTCGCCGAGACCGAGCAGGTCGCCTTCCACCTGGGCCACCTGCCGCCCGGCATCGACGTGACGAACGACCCGCTGTTGCAGGGCCGGCTCTTCTCGTACGTCGACACGCAGCTCACCCGGCTGGGCGGTCCCAACTTCACGCAGATCCCGATCAACCGCCCGCACGCCGCCGTGAACGACATGCTGCGCGACGGCTTCCACCAGCACGCCGTGCACGCGGGCGTCGCCCCGTACCGGCCGAACTCGCTCGACGGCGGCAACCCGTTCCCCGCAGGCGACGCCGAGCACGCGTTCGTCGACGTGCCGGTCACGGTGGCGCAGGCGCCGAAGGTACGCGCCAACCCGGCCTCGTTCGACGACCACTACAGCCAGGTACGCCTCTTCTGGTCGAGCATGTCGCCGGTCGAGAAGGAGCACATCATCCGGGCGTACACCTTCGAGCTGGGCAAGTGCTACCACCAGGCGATCAAGGAGCGTCAGCTCCAGTGCCTCGCCAACGTCGACCCGGTGCTCTGCGAGCAGGTCGCCACGGGGCTGGGCCTGCCCGCCCCGCAGCCGACCGTGCCGCTGCCCGACGTCACGCCCAGCCCGGCGCTGTCGCAGGTCGGCCGGGAGTGGCCGAGTGACGGCCGGATGGTCGGCATCGTCGTCGACCCCGACGGCGACCTGGACGACGTCGACGAGGTCCGGCGGGCCGTTTTCGCGGCCGGCATGGTGCCGCTGCTGATCGCCCCGCACGGTGGCACGGTGGGCGGCATGGCGGTGCAGCGCACCTTCGCCACCGGCCGGTCCGTCGAATTCGACGCGGTCCTGCTGGCCGGAGCGCCGGTGCCCGCGCCGGATGCCGTCCCGGCCCGCGATGCCAAGGCGGGCAGGCCGGGACCGGCCGCCGTCGATCCGCGCGTGCTGCTGCTCGTCGAGGAGAGCTGGCGGCACGCCAAGGCCGTCGGCGCCTGGGGTGCCGGCGTCACCGTGCTGGAGCAGGCCGGGGTGGCCGGCACGCCCGGCGTCGTGACGGCGGACTCCGGTGCCGAGGCGCTAGCGGCCGTGCAGCAGTTGATGGCCGCGCACCGGGTGTGGGAGAGGTTCCCCGCCACGGTCGCCTGACCCGCACACCGAGGGGCTGCCCTCCCCCGCACGGGGAGGACAGCCCCTCGGGCTGTCCCGGGGCAGCCGTCAACTCCGGGTCCAGCGCAGGTCGTTCGTCCCGGCGCCGCAGCCGCGCTGTTCGACGAGCGCGCCGTCCGCGGTGCTCTGGTCGACCGCGCCCAGGCACAGTTGGCTGTGCGCGTTGACCAGGTGGCGGTCCGCGTCGAGGGTGAACCGCTGCGCCGGTGTCGTGTTGCAGGTGGTGAGCTGGATTGCCGCACCGGCGTCGCTGGAGGCGCCGAGCACGTCCAGGCACCGGCCACCGAGCCGCACGCTGCCGTCCGGTCCCGTCGTCCAGAGCTGGTTGGCGGCGCGGTCGTCGCGGCAGTCCCAGAGTCGGAGCCGGACCGGGTCGGGCGACTGCGGCGTCGCGATGTCCAGGCACCGCTTGCTCGCGGTCCCGACGAGCCGGTAGCCCGACCGGGCCGGTGACGTGCTCGGCGTCGGTGATCCGCTGCTCGGAGGTGTGCCGGTCGGTGTGCTGCCGACCCCCGCCGACGCGGGCCGGAACCCCGAGGTGACCTTCCGGAACGCGTCGACACCCCAGGCGGTCTCGGGCGTGAACCAGGCGAGGCTGTAGCCCTTGCGGTCCGCCGTCCGGAAGGTCCGCTGACGGGCGTGCATCGCCGTGCCACCGTCGCCGGTGTAGAGCCACTCCAGGTCGGCGGCCCTGAGCTGGTAGTTGACGGCGAGCAGTTCGACCTGGCGATAGTCGCGATACCGCTCGCTGACCGCCGAGCCGTCCAGCTCGGCCAGCGGGTCGGTGCGCGGCGTGTCGGTCTGGCTGACCACGAGCATCCGTTCGCCGTCCGGCTCGTGGAACTCGACCCGCTGGCCCCGCCGGACGATCTGCCAGTCGCGCGGCGCCGGCACCACGAAGCCACTGCCGTCCCGGTAGGCCGACCAGGCGATCGGCCCGGGAGCGGCGACGCTCGGTGGGCCGCCGGGCGTCGGCGTCGTACCCGGCGCGGCGGCCCCCACCAGCTCGGCACCGTCGCCATTCGGACGCGGCGTGGATCGGATGGCCAGCGGAATGCCGATCACCAGGCCGAGCGCCAGCGCGACCGCGACACCACCGAGCAGCCAGGTCCGCCGACGGCGGCCCGTCGCGGGGCCGTCACCGTCCAACCGGGAGCCAGGCCCGGTCGGGGGTACGTCGTCGGTGCCGGACCCGGCCGCCACCGCCAGGGCGGGGGTCCCCGGTGGACGCGTTCCCGCCGTGGGCAGCGCGGTGCCGTCGAGGGCCGCGCGCAGCAGCCGCTCGGCGGTGTCGGCGTCCATCCGCTCGGCCGGGTCCTTGCGCAGCAGGCCGGCCAACACCGGGGCGAGCGGTCCCGCGTTCCGCGCGGTCGGTGGTGGTTCGGTGACCAGCGCGGTGAGGCTCATCAGACTGGACGGCCGGGCGTACGGCGACTGACCCTCGACCGCCGCGTACAGGGTCGCGCCGAGTGACCACAGGTCGCCCTCGGGGCCGACGGTGCCGCGCATGGCGCGCTCCGGGGAGACGTACGCGGGCGAGCCGAGCACCACACCGCTGAGCGTCAGGTTCACGTCTTCGACGGCGGTGGCCAGGCCGAAGTCGGTGAGCACGATCCGGCCGTCCGCGCCGACGAGGATGTTCGCGGGTTTGACGTCGCGGTGCATGATGCCGGCGCGGTGGGCGGCGCGGAGCGCGCCGAGCACGGCCAGCCCGATGGCGGCCGCCCGCACCGGTGGGATCGGGCCGTCGGTGGTGATGGCGTCGTGCAGTGACCGGGACGGCACGTACTCCATCACGATCTGCGGATCACCGTCGGCGCCCACCAACACGTCGAAGACCCGGACGACGTTGACGTGGTCGAGCTGCGCGATCGCCCGAGCCTCCCGAAGCGACCGGATCCGCAATTCCTGGCGCGCCTCATTGGTCAGACCGGGCGGTGGAACGATTTCCTTGATAGCCACGTCCCGCTGCAACATTCGGTCGTGGGCTTTCCACACTCGGCCCATTCCGCCCTGGCCGAGGAGTTCCACGACGTCATACCGATCGGTAACAAGAAGCGGCAACATCTGCGACACGCGGAGAGGCTACCTGGGACGCCGCGCGAGCAATTTTCGGGCAGTCGGAACGGCCGCTAACGTGATCCGTCTCATTACCGCCGCGAAATTGGTCCTCTGTACACGGTGGCTCCGTTTTCCGCGACCGCGTCGCGGCGAAGTCAGCCGATGTCCGCCAGTCGGGGCAGCACCTCGTCGCCGAGCCGCTCGGCGAACTCGACCGGGTGCCGGTCCGGGGTCACCTGCACCTCGCTCACACCGAGCGCGGCGTAGTCGGACACCTCGGCGAGGAACGCGTCGGTGTCGTCCAGCGGCGACCGGGAGGCGACCACCGTCTTCTCGATGGTGTCGTAGTCGCGGCCCTCGGCGGCGCAGTGCCCGCGCAGCACGTCCAGCTTGCGCGCCACGTCGTCGGCGCCCGCACGGCCGAACAGGTTGCAGGCGTCGGCATAGCGCGCCACCAGCAGCAGCGTCTTCTTCTCGCCCCCGCCACCGATCATGATGGGCGGGTGCGGTCGGCGCAGCGGCTGCGGCGAGTTGATGGTCTCGGCGAGCTGGTAGTGGCGTCCGTCGAACGGGCCGTCGTCGGCACTCCACATCTGCAGGCAGATGCGCAGCGTCTCCTCCAGCCGCTCGAACCGCTCGGCCACCGGTACCACCGGCACGCCCAGCCCGAGCTGCTCCCGCTCGTACCAGGAGGCGCCGATGCCGAGGCGGGCCCGGCCGCCGGAGAGCACGTCGAGGGTCGTCACGGTCTTGGCCAGCAACCCCGGGTACCGGTACATCACACCGGTTACCAGCACGCCCAACGTCATCCGCTGGGTCTTCGCCGCGACGTAGCCCAGCGTCGTGTACGCCTCCAGCATCGGCTCGTCGGCGGCGAACACCGCGTCCATCTGGAAGAAGTGGTCCATCACCGTGAACGACGCGACGCCGGCCTGCTCGGCGGTGGTGGCCGCCTGCGCCAGGGTGGGCGCGATCGCGGTCGGATCGGCCGGGGTCGAGTAGTTCCAGTAGTGCAGCCCGAGCTTCATGTTCGGCACCTCCGCACCGAGCCTAGGGGACGTCTCGCGACCTGTCTCGTGGGCTGGTCGCGTCCATTACCGGTTCATGACAATTCGTGGACCACGCGCGGATATCCGGCTGGCAGCTTCTGCTGAGTGATCCAACAGTTGTCTCCCACCGAGTCCCAGCCCGTCGAAACGCAACCGGAGGCGACGCGCGTCCGGTTTCGCCACCGGTACTGGACCGGGACCGTCTCCAGCGGGCGGCAGACACACCGGGCGCAGTGGGCCGACGCGGCGAAGGGCGTCTGCATCATCCTCGTCGTCCTGTGGCACGTCGTGGTGAAGGACTACCTGCAGATCGACTGGCACGTCGGCGTACCGGTGCCGGGCCTGTGGGGAACGCTCGGTGAGCAGTTCCTGCCGCTACGGATGCCGCTGTTCTTCACCATCTCGGGCGTCTTCGCGGCGAACGCCGCGCAGCGGCCGTGGCGGGTCGTCGCCCGCAGCCGGATCGGCGGGTTCCTCTACCTGTACGTCGTGTGGCTGCTGATCCACACCGCGGTCCTCGCCACCGCCCCACAGTTGCCGACCGACCGCGCCACCTCCGTCCTCGGCCTGCTGGAGCAGCTCACCATCACGCCGTCCAACCTCTGGTACCTGTACGCGCTGGCGCTGTACTTCACCCTCGCCAAGGCGACCCGCCGGGTGCCCCGGGCGCTGGTCCTCGTACCCGCCGCGGCGTTGTCCGCGATCGCCGCCGCCGGCCTGCTCGACACCCCGGGCAACCGGGCCGGCCTCTATCAGAACCTGGTCTTCTTCCTCGCCGGCCTGTCCCTGCGACCGCAGGTCGAGCGGTGGGCGGACACCGCCAGCGGACGCCGCCTCGTGCTGACCTCGGGCGCCTACGCGCTCGCGCTCGCCGCGATGGCGGCGGCCGGCGCCCAGCAGTGGTTCGGCGTATGGACGGCGGTGTCCGTGCTGGCAGTGATCTTCGGCATAACCGCCGCTGCCCGGCTGGCCCGGTGGTCGGCGCTCAGCACTCCGCTGGCTAGGCTCGGCCGCATCACACTGCCGATCTACGTCATTCACATGCCGGTCCTGGCCCTGCTGCACCGGCTGTTACTCGTACCGGTTTCCGGCCTGGACCGGTCCGCCCAGGGCCTGATCGTGCTCGGTTATCCGATTCTGCTGAGCGGGCTGGTGATCGTCCTGAGCCTGGCCGTCCACCGCGGGCTGTTGGCGGTGCACGCGCGTTGGCTGTTCGCGCTCCCCGGCCCCCACCGGGCGGAGGCGGCCGGATGAGCGCCCTGGCCGAGGCGGTGGTCGACCTCGGGGCGATCGCCGACAACGTGCGCGCCATCACGTCGCTCACCGGCACCGACCTGATGGCGGTGGTGAAGGCGGACGGGTTCGGCCACGGCGCGGTGCAGGTGGCCCGTGCCGCGCTGCGCGCCGGCGCCCGTTGGCTGGGGGTGACCTCGACGGCCGAGGCGCTGGCCCTGCGTACGGCGGGTGTGACCGCCCCCACGCTGAGCTGGCTGCACCGGCCGAACGACGACTTCGAGGCGTTGATCACGGCGGGCGTCGACATCGGGGTGTCCACCACGACGCACCTGCATGCCGTCGTCGACGCGGTCCACCTGCTCGGCGTACCGGCGATGGTGCAGCTCAAGGCGGACACGGGTCTGTCCCGCAACGGGGCCGCCGGGGACGACTGGCCGGAGTTGGTGGGTTGGGCCCGCAAGTACGAGCGGGAGGGCGCGGTCCGGGTGCGCGGGGTGTGGTCCCACCTCGTCGACGCGGACCTGCCGGGCGCTCCCGAGCTGAATCGGCAGGTGGCGACCTTCGAGGAGGCGTTGCGGGTGACCCGCGCCGCCGGCCTCGACCCGGACCTGGTTCACCTGGCCAACTCGGCTGCCGCGCTGTCCGCACCGCGGACCCGCTACGACCTCTGCCGGATCGGGATCGCGCTGTACGGCGTGGACCCGTTCGGGGCGAGCGGTCCGGGCGAGTTCGGGCTGACCGCGGCGATGACGTTGCGCACGAGTGTGGTCAACGTCAAGCGGGTGCCGGCCGGCACGAGCGTCTCCTACGGTCCCGACCACGTCACCGCCGCGCCGACCACGCTGGCGCTGCTGCCGCTCGGCTACGCCGACGGGTTGCCCCGCGCCACCGGCGGTCGCGCCGAGGTGTGGCTCGGCGGCCGACGCTGCCCCATCGTCGGGCGCGTCGCCATGGACCAGTGCGTGGTCGACGCCGGGGACCTTCCGGTGACGATCGGCGACCCGGTCGTGGTCTTCGGCCCCACCGAGGGTGACCAGGCCCCACCGACGGTCGTCGAGTGGGCCCGCTGGGCCGACACCAACCCGCACGAGATCTTGACCGGGATCGGGCCGCGGGTGGCCCGCGACCATCTCCACGAAAGGGCACGGAATTCATGACGACCCGACTGGCAGTGCTGTACGGCGGGCAGAGCGGCGAGCACGAGGTGTCCTGCCGCTCGGCGCAGAGCATCCTCGCCAACCTGGACCGGGAGCGGTACGAGGTCACCGAGGTACTCATCGACCGTGCCGGCGGGTGGCACGTCGGCGGTCGCCCGACGACACTCCCCCAGGCGCTGCGCGTGCTGCGTACACAGGATGTGGTGTTCCCGGCCCTGCACGGCCCGTACGGCGAGGACGGCACGGTGGCGTCGCTGCTGGAGTGGCTCGGCGTGCCGTATGTCGGAAACGGTGTCTTCGCCAGCGCCGCCGGCATGGACAAGGGTGTCACCAAGCGGCTCCTCGCGGCGGAGGGCCTGCGGGTCAGCCCGGGGGTGACCCTGCGTCCCGGCGAGGAGTTGTCGCCCACCGACCGGCAACGGCTGGACCTGCCGGTCTTCGTCAAGCCGGCCCGGGCCGGTTCCAGCCTGGGCGTGGTCAAGGTGGACGAGTGGGCGGGTGTGCCCGCCGCGCTGGAGCAGGCCCGTGCGGTCGACCCGAAGGTGCTTGTCGAGCAGGGGGCGCGCGGGCGGGAGATCGACGTGGCGGTCCTCCAGCACCCGGACGGGCGGGTGCAGGCCGGCCCGCCGCTGGAGATCCGGGTGACCGGTCCCGGCTTCTTCGACTACGACGCGAAGTACGACGGCGGGGCGGCGTTCCAGATCCCCGCCCCGCTCGACGCGGAGACCACCGAGGTGCTCCAGGACCGGGCGATCCGCGCCTTCCGCGCCCTGGACTGCCGTGGCCTGCTCCGGGTCGACTTCTTCCTGCCCGCCGAGGGGTCACCCGAGCCCATCGTGAACGAGGTCAACACGTTCCCGGGTTTCACCGCCGCGTCGCAGTTCCCGCAGATCTGGGCGCAGGCCGGTCTCGGCTTCGCCGCGCTGATCGACATCCTGATCGCCGGCGCGCTCGTCGATGAGGACCGGGGTCGCCACACCGGGCTGCCCCGGCAGGCGCGACCCGTCGACCTGGCGCGCAGCGGCGGTCGGCACGCGGTCACCTGAGCGGGCACGGCCGGGGTGGCCGGGCGCCGTCGGACCCGACGATGGTGACCGGCGTGGAATTCTCCGCCAGGCCGGACTGGGCCGCGGCGTCGGCCACCGTGCAGATGATCTGGTCGGCCGCCCTCGACGACAGCGACCGCGCCGCGCCGGCCGTCCGCACCGTGAGGTCGTCGGGCCGGTTGCTTCCGGACGTCAGCGTGACCGGGTCGAGCCCGGCGGGCACCTCGCTGGTGAAGCCCTGCTTGCGTTCGTTTTCGTCCGGGCCGGCAGCGAGCAGGGTGAGCGCGTTGGCGGGCGAGGCGTCCGCCGACGCCGGGCGGAGGGCCAGCACGAGTTCACCCTGCGCGAGCAGGTAGAGCCCGACGCCCCGGGAGGGTCCGCTGACCGCGGGCCGGCCGGTGATGACCCCACTGGGCCGGACCCCGCAGCCGCCGGTGGCGAGCAGCGTGAGCACGACGCCACCGGCGAGCAGCGCGCGCCTGGTCACCGGGCACCTCCGGCGTTCGCCGGGTCGCGGGGCAGGCGGAGGGTGAACACCGCTCCGCCGCCGGGGGCGTTGCCCGCGACGAGGCTCCCCCGCCGGTCGCCGTGGTGGTGCAGACGCGCGTTCTCCCAGGAGATGGCGAGGCCGAGGCCGCTGCCCTCGGAGCGGGTCCGCGCGGTGTCGGCCTTGTAGAAGCGGTCGAACACGTGCGGCAGGACCGTCGGGTCCAGCCCCGGCCCCTGGTCGGCGACCTCGATGGTGACCCAGTCCGCGTCCGCGCGCAGGCGTACGGACACCGGCTCGGTGCCGTGCCGGAAGGCGTTGCCCACCAGGTTGGCGACGATGACGTCGAGCCGGCGGGGATCCAGCCGGGCCACGACTCCGGGCGGCAGGTCGGCGCGTACCCGGTCGAGCCAACCCCGGATCCGCAGGGTCGCGGTCACCGCCGCGGCCACGTCCACGTCGTCCAGGGCGAGCCGTGCGGTGCCGGAGTCGAACCTGCTGACCTCGATGAGGTCGTTGACCAGCTGGGTGAGGTTCTGCGTCTCCCGGCTGACCAGCCGGGCGGCCCGGCCCGCGTCACCGGGCAGGTGCTCCGCCTCCTCGTCGAGCACGTCGGTGACCGCCGTCATCGCCGCCAGTGGCGTACGCAGTTCGTGCGAGACGTCGGCCACGAAGCGGCGGGCGTCGGACTCCATCCTCCGCAGCTCTCCGACCTGCCGTTCCAGCGTCCCGGCGGTGTCGTTGAAGGTTCGCGCCACATCGGCCAGCTCGTCGGCGCCCCGGACGGTCAGCCGGGTGCTCAGGTCGCCCTCGCCGAGGCGGCGTGCCGCCCGGCCCAGGTCGCGGACGGGTCGCAGCACACCGCGGGCGGCGAGCAGGGCCAGCAGGACGGCGAGGAGCAGGGACAGCCCGCCGGTCTGCCACGCCCGGGTGGCGAGCCGGTCGATGCTCTGCTGCTCGGGCACGAGGTTGCGCACCGAGTAGACCTCCAGCCCGGACGGCCGGGACGTGCCGTCGGACACCTCGAGGGCCAGCTGGGTGCCGATGAGCAGCCAGGGCTGTCCGTCGCGCGAGATCCGCTGCCAGGCGATCCGTCCGTCGTCGACCTCCCGGCGCAGCTCGGGGGTGAGCGGGTCGGCGATCTCCGCGCCGCCCGGTGACCGCATGTCCCGGTAGACGACCACCGCGAAGCTCTGCCGGTCGGAGAGCCGCTGGGCCAGCAGGTCGAGGTCAGCCTGGGTCGGCGGGAGCTGGGCGATCGGGTAGACCGTGGTGAGTTGGTCGGTCAGCGACAGCACGGCGGCGTCCTGCGCCTGTTGCAGGATGACGGTGCGGGCCTGGACGTAGCTGCCACTGGCCACGGCCGCCGTTGTGGTCACGCCCAGCAGCGCGAAGGTCAGCAGCAGCCGGACCCGCAGGCCCAGGACCCGGGCACTGGCCCAGCGGGTCACAGCGGCCCGAAACGGTAGCCGAAGCCGCGCACGGTCTGGATGAAGACCGGCGCCGACGAGTCGACCTCGATCTTGGCACGCAGCCGCTGGACGCACGCGTCCACGAGTCGCGAGTCCCCGAGATACCCGTGCTCCCACACGGCCTCCAGCAGTTGCTGGCGGCTGAGCACCTGGCCCGGGGTGTGCGAGAGTTCGAGCAGCAGGCGCAGCTCGGTCGGCGCCAGGCCGACCGGCGTCCCGTCCTTGCTGACCACGAGCGCGGCCCGGTCGATGGTCAGCGGGCCGTACTGTTCCACCGCGGCGCGCTCGCCGGCGGGACGCCGCGACTCGCCACCGGTGCGGCGGAGCACCGCGCGGATGCGCGCCTCGAGCACCCGGGCCTGCACGGGCTTGACCACGTAGTCGTCCGCGCCGGCCTCCAGGCCCGCCACCACGTCCATGTCGTCGTTGCGGGCGGTGAGCATGATGATCGGCAGGTCGCCGAGCTGCCGAATCCGGCGGCACACCTCGAACCCGTCCATCCCGGGCAGCATCAGGTCGAGGACCACCACGTCGGACGAGGTCGTGCGCAGCCGGTCCAACCCCTGCTCACCGGTCCCGACGGCGTGCACGGTGTGGCCCTGTCGGGTGAGCGCCAGTTGCAGCCCGTCCCGCACCGTCTGGTGGTCTTCGATCAGCAGCACCTGGGACATGTCGTCAAGTATCCCATCATGAGATCTTTTGGGATCCGGTCGATGACCGCGACCGCGCGGGAGGCGGGCCCGCGAAGTCGGAGGTCCGCACCAGGAACACCACCGAACCCACCAGGACCATCGTCACCGCGCCGACCCCCACGATGGCGACGAGCGCCCCGCGCGGCACCGACGCGGCCAGCCCGGGCACGACCACCACCAGCGCCCACACCAGCACGACCAGGCCGGCCGCCGCCGCGGCCAGGCCGCGCCACCGGCCGCCGCCCTCCGGTCGGCCGTCCGCGCCCTGGTCACCGCGCCAGGCCACCAGCGCCGCCGCGGCCAGGCAGAACAACGCCACCCCCAGCAGTACGCCGCCGAGCGCGTCACTGAACCGGTGCCAGCCCGCGATCATCGTGGCCGAGGCGATGACCGCCACACCGGCCGCGCCCGGCACCACCAACCACCGCCGGGCCCAACCGGGCAGGACCAGCATGAACGCCAGCAGCAGCGCCGTCGCCGCCGCGACGTGGCCGCTGGGAAAACTGTTGTGGGTGGTCGAACTCTCGATCTGGAGATCCGGGCGGGGCAGCGCCGACTTCACCACGCCGGCCACCACCACCGCGCACAGGACCAGGCCCACGCCGACCACGCCCGCCGCCAGCCGGCGGCGGAGCGCACCCACCACCAGCACCGCGCCGAGCAGGGCGGCGAGGAGTGTCGGGCTGCCGAACGCGGCCAGGACGCTCTTGGCCGGACCCACCAGGACGGTCTGCTGCTCGTACCCGCCGCCCCGCTCGGCGCGCGGCAGGAGCGCGCCGTCCCACCACTGACCGGGGTACGTGCGCACGAAGACGGCCGCCGTGAGGGTCAGGGCGAGCAGGCCGCACAGCGACGCCGCGAGCAGCCGGAGACCCGGCGGCACCGCCGCGCGGGCGTGTGGCAGCGGCCGCGCCGGCTGCGGGCCGGGCGTCGACCGCCCGACGGGGTACGACGATCCGATGGACATGGCGACCATGCTCGCGCCGACAGGTCCGTGCGCCGTACGCGGAATGTCTTGGTTCTGTCACAACTGCTGTCGGACCGCCCGCGGCCCCGCTGGCGCCCCCGCGACGTGGTCAAATTCATCTGCTTACATGCAACGATGTTTAACCCGCCCGAGATCAGCCGCCACTAGGGTCAGGGCGCCGATCGATGTGTGCGTCGACGGTGCGAAAAATCCATCCGGAGTGAGTTGGGGAACCGGAAGGGGTTGGGGGAATGCAGGAAACTCCAGTTGCCAGCCTGGTCATCGGCATCGCGTCGTCGCCGGCCGAACGCCGACAGCTGGCCCGGCTGCTCGGCGGAAGCGACGCCTTCCTGATCGTCTCGACAGTCGACCAGGCGCGGGAGTTCCTCGGGGTGATCGAGACGCCTCCCCTTCCGACTCCCCCGGTCACGGACGTGCTCGCCGAGGGGGCGCCGAGCCCACCGCCGCCGTCGGAGCTGACCGTCGACTCCGACCGGCGGGTGCTGCGGTGGCGCGACCAGGAGATCGACCTGACCCGTCTGGAGCACGACGTCCTGCTCTGCCTGGTGCACGCGCCCGGGCAGATCTGGACCTACGAGCGCCTGCACCTTGAGGTCTGGGGCAACCGGCACCTCGGGCGCGGCTCCGACATGCACTCGGTGGTCCGCCGGGTACGCGGCAAGCTCGCCCGGCTGAACGCCGCGGCGACGATCCACTCGGTACGCGGGGTCGGTTTCCGGCTCGTCCCGGTCTGATCTGCCGGACCCGGTCCGGCCCGCCTGGTCGGCGACCAGGCGGGCCGGACTTGTCGCTACCGCTGGGGTGTCAGCACCGGATCGGCGCCAACCCGAAGTCCTCCACCGTGGGAGTGCTGACGTTGATCTTCGTCTGACGGGTCTGCGGCTTCCAACCGTCCTTGGCGACGATCATCGTGATCGGGTTGTTGCGGCGGTCCACCCAGTAGGCGTACTTGCCCTCGGCGTCGGTCGCGAAGGTCCACGACGACGCCCACGAGTCGACCTGCACGACCGCGCCGGTGAGCGGCGAGGTCGCACCCTGGCAGGTGGTGCCGGTGACCGTGCCCATGAGCTTGCCCCACGTCTTCGGAGGGTTCACGGTCATGGTCACCGCGACCGGCGCGACCGAGTACGGCGTGTTCTCCGCGATCGCGACCGCACCGGAGTAGGTGCCCGGCTGGTCCACGTTCGCCGTCATCGTGACGGTGACCGTGACCTTCGCACCCGGCGCGAGGGTGGCCGCCGTCTTGTCGATCGCCAGCCAGCTGACATCGGCCGCCGACTCGGCGCAGCCCTCGAAGCCGGGCAGCACCTCGCTGTCCGGGGCCGCGTTGAAGCTGCCGGACGAGCCGCCGATCTTGTAGAAGCCACACGCCGCCCCGCCGCGGTAACGCGGGGTGTTGGCGTTCGGCAGGTTCGACCACGAACCGGCGCCCGGGTCGAAGGCGAAGCCCGCGTTGCTGATGGCACCACCCTGCGAACCACCGACGACGAGGAGCTTGCCGTTGGCGACGGCGTACGAGCTGGCCCAGTTGTCGCTCGGCGCGTCGGCGATCGTGGTCCAGGTGTTGGCACCCGGGTCGTAGGCGTAGCTGGACTTCTGCGCCGCGGCCCCGTCGTTGCCGCCGGTGCAGTAGATCATGCCGTCGATGCCGCCGCAGGAGGCGAAGGCCACCGACTTCGGGTAGTTGGCAAGCGTCGTCCAGGTGTCACTGCCCGGGTCGTACCGGACCACACTGTTCGACATCGGCGTGCAGGCGGCGGTGGTGCAGCCGCCGATGGCGTACAGCTTGCCGTCGACGACAGCCTGACCGGCCGCCGATCGCGGCGCCGGGTTGTCGGCCAGCTCAGTCCAGGTGTTGGCCCCCGGGTCGTACGACCAGGTGGCCGAGTCCGGCCCCGAGTCACCCCAGCCGCCGCTGACGATGATCTTCCCCTCCACGACGCCCGCGGTCAGGGCGGTGCGGGCACCGGGAAGGTCGGCGATCGCCGTCCAGGTCTGCGCGACCGGGTCGTAGGCGTAGTTCTTCGTGGTGGAGGCGCTCCCGTCGCCACCGCCGAGCGAGTAGACCTTGCCGCCCAGGTTGACCACCCGGTTGTCCATGATGGTGGACGGGTAGTCGGCGATGTCGGTCCACGGCGCCGCCTGCGCGCCGACCCCGGCGGTGGTCGCCTTGGCCTGCTTGCCGGACGCCTTCGCGGCGAAGGACGTCGGGGCGGTGATCCGCTGCTCCGGCGCACCGGAGCCACCGAGCACCTGCTGGCGGGTGACCGTGGACCCGTCCGCCCGGAGGAGTTCGAATCCGTTGTCCCGCTCGGCGAACTTGACCTCGACCGGCGCGCCACCGGTGTTGGTCACCGTGAACGTCTTGCTGGCCTTGCCGCTGGGCATCTGGAGCGTGGCGCTCAACTGCGTCGGCGTCACCGACAGCCGACCGGCCGCGAGCTGGAAGTTCGCGACGGTCGCCCAGTCGGCCTCCACGTCGACCTGCTTGGTCTGGCTGACATAGTTACCGGCGCTCGCGGTGAACGGGTGCGTGCCGGTGAGCGTCGAGTAGATCCAGTAGAAGCCGTCGGCCAACTCCGGGTCGTCCGGGGTCGCCACGGTGACCGCCTTCTCGGCCGGCCTGTCCTTGCTGGTGACGGTCGCGCCGTTGACGTAGCTGTTGTCGTTCTTGTCGCGGACGTTGCCGACGACCAGCCCGCCGTCGACCGGCACGCAGGTGATCTGGCTGCCGATCAGGACGTTGTCGACCTCCCACCACCACTCGTAGCTCGCGTCGTAGTAGTGGAACCGCACCTGCACCTGCGCCTGACCGGCCGCCTGCGGGATCGCGATCTCGGTCACCTTCGGGCCCCGGACGTCGGTCTCCTGGCGGAGCACGTTTGTCCAGGTGGCACCACCGTCGATGCTCAGATCCACGTCGGCGGTGTCGTCGTTGAGCTGGTTGAAGTCCTGGTTGAACCGGATGACCGGGGCCGTGACGGCGGTCAGGTCGACCACCGGGCTGACCAGGGAGGTGTCCTGGCTGGTGCCCGCACCGTAGTTGTCACTGTCGATCATCGCGAAGTTGCCGCTGCCGCCGGTCAGGTTGCCCCGGTCGCCGTCGTCGGTGAACGTCCAGACCTGACCGCTGCCCGCGTTGTCCACGACCGTCCAGCCGGGCGGCGCGGTCGTGCCGTCGAAGGACTCGTACTCACCGTCGGAGCCGAACGTGTAGCCGGGCGCGGTGGTGCAGGTGGTGGTGTCCACCGGCACCGCGACGTTGGCGGTGGTGTTGCCCGAGCCGACCACGACCTGCTTGGTGACGGTCTGGTAGCCCGGGTACTGCGACTCGTACGTCAGGGTGTAGGTCTGCCCGGCCGGCAGCTTGAGGCTGTATCGGCCGTTCGACGGCGTGGTGTAGTCGTAGACACCGGCCACGCCGGTCACGGTCACCTTCGCGTACAGCGGCCAGCCGTGGCCGGAGCCGTCGGTGACCGCCCCGGTGACGTTCACACTCGGCACCGGCGTCAGCGCGACATTGAGCGTGGTGGTCGTGGCCTTGGTGACCGTCGCCGACTTCGTGGTGCTGGCGTAACCGAAGGCCGCCACGGCGACCTGGTAGTCGCCGGTGGGGAGTTGGGTCGAGTACGTGCCGTTGGCGCCGGTGGTCACCTCACGCGCGGTCGGGCCGGTGAGCGTCAGGGTCGCGCCGGCGATCGGGGCGCCGGTGGCCGTGTCGGTGACCGTGCCGGCCAGGGTGCCGATGTCGCCGGTCGGCGCGGCGGTGAGCAACGCGAGGGCGTCCAGCCGGCCTTCGCCGTAGACGTTGTTGTCGGCCGCGGTGCCGCCGCACTGGGCGTCGGCCTTGTCGATCGCGGTGCCGTTGAGCAGCGCACGGGTCGCGTCGACGTCACCGATGAGCGACGGGGCCGCCGAGTACAGCAGCGCGATCGCGCCCGCGAGGTGCGGCGCTGCCATCGAGGTGCCGCTGGCGCTGCCGTAGGCGTTGCCCGGGATGCTCGACCGGACGTTCACACCGGGGGCGGAGATGTTGGGCTTGATCTCGCCGTTCTGCCCGGCACCACGGGCGGAGAAGCCGGCGATGTTGTTGTTGGCGTCGTACGCGCCGGTGGAGTAGTTGCTGGCGAGGCTGCCGGGTGAGCCGCTGGTCTGGCAGGCCGGCCCGCTGTTGCCGTTGGACCAGACGCCGAAGATCCCGGACGCGGCCCAGGCGTCCGTCACGTCCTCCATGAAGGGCTCGTTGGACGGGTCAATCGTGCCCCACGAGTTGTTGATGACGTTCGGTCGCTTGCTCGCGTCCGCGTTCTGGCCGTTGAGGTCGAGCGGTTCGAGCATCCACTGACCCGACTCGATCAGGGCGGCGTCGGTGGGGCAGCAACCGTTGGCCGCGATCCACTTGACCCCGGGGGCGACACCGATCTGGTTCGCGCCGTCGGAGCCGGCCATGGTGCCCATCGTGTGCGTACCGTGGCCGTCGTCGTCGCAAGGGCCGGTCGCGCAGGCGTCGGCGGCGTCGAACCAGTTGTAGTTGTGGTCGAACGTCCCGTCGCCGTTGTTGCCGCGGTAGGAGTTCACCAGCGCCGGGTGGTCGAACTGGACCCCGCTGTCGATGCTCGCGACGGTGATGCCCTCGCCCTTGACCCCGAACTGGGACCAGACGTCGTCGGCGTTGATGTTGGCGATGCCCCATTCCAGGGCGTTCACGGTCTTCTCGTCGGTGCCCTTGATCGTCTCGGGCAGCTTGTAGGCGACCGGGGCGTAGAGGCCCTCGACCTCGGCGTGGCCGGCGAACTTCTGCGCCATCGCGAGGGAGCCGCTGTTCACCTTGATCGCGTTGGTGGCCCAGAAGGTCTGGTACTTCGCGCCCGCGCTTTCGAGGTCGGCCCGGATCTTGCCCTGGCTCGCCGCGGCGGTCTTGCGCAGAGCGTCCGCGACCGCCGTGCCGCGCTTCGACCAGTCCTTGATGGCGCTGGCCTTGCTCAGGTCCGCCCGGTCCTTGAACCGGATCCAGAAGTCCCCTTCACTCTTGGCCTGGAGCTGCTTCGCGAGCTCCGGTCGGATCTTGTCTCCCGCCCCCATCGCGCCGCCCGGCGCGGCCTGCGCGCCGGATCCGATGGTGACCAAGCAGGTTGCGGCGAGGATCGTCGCCGCCCCGGCGCTGACCAGTGATCTGGCCGCGCGCCCCCATTGTGGACGTCTGAACATTGGTGCTGCCTCCCTCAGAACGACCCAGGGTGTCAATGGGCCATGGTGAGGGTGCGGGAGGATCGTCTCGGCGGGCCGAGCGATCGAACCCCCCATGCCTCCCCATGCACCGCGCGGGTCACGCCGGTTGCCCGACTGGACACTATGATCGAGATGAACGGGCGATCAAGAACTTGCCGTGAGCAACTTGTCGCTAAGAGTTGCCCTGCTGGCGACGCGCTTGCCAATCATTGTCAGGACCATGACGATAGCTGGGCAGGGATGCCCATCGATCCCGGGCGGTGCTGTGGCCGAGGACGACGACGAGGCGACGTGGAATCGGGGTGATCCGGCCGACGAGCCGTTCCCGCTGCTGATCGCGGTGACCTCGTCCCCGGCCGAACGGATCCGGCTCGCGGAACGCCTCGACGGCATCGCGCCACTGCTGCTGGTGGCCGACCTCGACGAGCTACGCCGACTGATCGCCGTGCCGCAGCAGCCGGCCAGCACGACGCCCGCCGCGAACTCCGCGCTGGTGATCGACTCCGCCCGGTCCGTCGCCCGCTACCGGGACCGCGAGGTCGACCTCACCCGGCTGGAGCACGACCTGCTGATCTGCCTGACCACCGAGCCGGTCCGGGTCTGGAGCTACGCCGACCTGCACCGGTCGGTCTGGCGGGACGAGGGTCGGGAGCGCAGGGCGGACGTGCAGTCCCTGGTGAAGCGGCTGCGGCGCAAGCTGCACGAGCTCGACACCGGAGCCAGCATCGAAGCGGTACGAGGCGTCGGGCTGCGGCTGACCGATCGTCGGCATCCGCGCATCGAAAGAGCGTGACGCCTGCCTGATGTGGGCAGGCGGCGTGTATGCGGCCGGACACGTCCTCGCATGATCCAGCGCGAAGGGGGTACGACACCAAGATCAGCAACGACAAGGCGACGAAGAACGCTGGTAAGGAGAGTCAGCATGGCATTCCCGAACCCCCCGACGGTGTCCATCGGCCTCACCTCGGCCGCGCACGTCGGGATCGCGGTGAGTGACCTTGACCGCTCGGTCGCGTTCTACCAGGCCCTGCTCGGCGCGGAGCCGGTCGTACGGGACGAGAACATGCACGGAGCCGGGTTCGCGCAGGCGCAGGGGCTGCCGACCACGAAGCTGCGGTACGCCACGTTCAACCTCGACAACCTCGGCATCGACCTGATCCAGTTCCAGGAGCCGGTCGGCGACGCCGCCCAGGTCGCCGCCAACCGGCCCGGCTCGATGCACCTGTGCTTCCAGGTCGACGACGTGCGGGCGGTCTTCGACCGGATGAGCGCGGCCGGGATCGAGTTCCTCGGGCAGCCGTACACCTTCGCCGACGGCGAGGTGAACCCGCCGGCCGCCGTCGGCACCGAGGTCGCGTACTTCAATGACCCCGACGGCACCAACCTAGAAATCATCGCCCCCAAGGGCGGGTTCTCCCGCGAGTGAGCCGCGCCCCCGCCCCGGTCGATCATGGACTTGTGGTGCCTGATGTGATGCACGACGAGTGGTCTGTCCCCCACCACAACTCCATGATCGACGGGGCAGGGGCGCGGTGGGCGGGCTGTTAGGGGTTGGGCTCGGACGGCATCCGGGTGATCGGCGGCAGGATCAGCGCGATGAGGGCGACGATCGCGATGACCGTGAACGGCAGCGTGTAGCTCTTGCCGCTCGCCTCGTAGAGCAGCGACGTGACAAGTGGTCCGACCACGCCGCCGATGCTCCAGGCCACGATCATCGCGCCGTAGATGGCACCGCCGTTGGGCGTGCCGAAGTAGTCGGCCGCGGTGGCGGGCATCGTGCCGAATCCGCCGCCGTACGCCAGGTAGACCAGGGCGGCCAGGACCGCGAAGAGCGCCAGCGACGCGGCGTGCGGCAGGATGAAGAAGCAGATCGCCTGGAGCAGCAGCATCCCCAGGAACGCCGGCATCCGCCCGGTGCGGTCGGACAACCACGCCCAGGCCACCCGCCCGGCCCCGTTGAACAGACCGAGCACACCGACCAGGGTGGCGGCCGCCGCCGCACTGGCCCCGGTGATCACCTGGGCGGCATCGGACGCCTGGGAGATCAGCGCGATGCCACAGGTGACGTTGAGCGCCAGGATGCCGGTGAGCAGGTACCACTGCCGGGTGCGCAGAGCTTCGCGCAGGGTGTAGACCCGGGTGCCGGCGATGGCCCGACCGGCGGTCTTCGGCGTGAACCCGGGCACCTGGTAACCCGCCGGCGGGTTACGGAAGAACGACGCCCCGAGCAGGATCGCGATCAGGTACGCGACGCCCAGTGGGAAGAACACGTGGGTGGGATCGTCGGTGCCGTTGAGCAGCCCCTTCGCCACCGGCGCGACGATCACGGCGCCGAAGCCGAACCCGGCGACCGCGATGCCGGTGATCAGGCCGCGCCGGTCCGGGAACCACTTGGCGAGCATCGCGATCGGGGTGATGTACGCGGCCCCCAGGCCGATTCCCCCCAGCACGCCGTAGGTGAGCACCAGCAACCACAGGTCGTCCTCCGACGAGGTGAGCGAGGCCAGCATGTTGCCGACCGCGTAGAGCACCCCACCGCCGAGCGCGACCGGTCGCGGGCCACGCCGGTCCTGGATGCGACCGCCGATCAGGCTGCCGATGAAGATCGTGCCGATCGCCACCTCGAACGGCAGCACGGCCTCCCACTTGGCCCAGCCGAATTCGTCCTGCAACGGCTTGTTGAACACGCTCCACGCGTACACCGCGCCGAGCGCGAGCTGGACGAGCACCGCGGCGACGACGAGACCCCATCGGCCCCGCGTCGGCGTGGATCTTCCTTGGTCGGTTGCGGAGTGTGCCATGAGCTGAGTCCCCCGTCTGCTGGCTCATTGGCTGGCGCCTGCTGGTCGAGCTATGTCCCCTTCTCGGCCGGCGACCGGCCCTCCCTGCGGTCGCGCCGCTCCCGTTGCGGCACGACCGTGTACTTCGGGTCGCGCGCCGACGCCATGCCCGCCTCGAAGACGCCGAACCGGGTGGCCACCGACGATGCGACAAGCGCGGCGCCGGAGAGCGCGGACAGGATCCGGCTCCGCCGGCTGAACAACGCGGCGACGGTGCCCACACCGAGAAGCACCCGGCCCGCCCGGACCAGTTGGCCGCTGCGACCGTGCGTGTAGGGCTCGCCGGTCAGGCCCATCCGCTCCAGCCGGCGACCGCCGATCAACTCGGTGCTCGCGGCGGCGAGGACGAGTCGCCGCAGCGGGGTGGTCTCCGCGGCGGGCGCCGCGATCAGTCCGACCCCGGACGCGGCGGCGAGCGCGCTGCCGGCGAACACGAACGGCAACGACGGGTACGCGTCGTGCCAGGACGGTACGGCGGTGTCGGCGAGCAGCACCCCGGTGTAGGTGGCCAGCGCCGGGGCGGTGGCCGCGGCGGCCAGGCCGGCGGCGTTGCCGACCGGGGGTGCCAGCCGGCGGGCGAGGCCGAGCACACCGTGTTGCGGCAGCCGCGGCGCCAATTCGGCGATCGCGGCGACACCGGCCAGTGGCCCGAAGACGGTGAGGATCCAGGTGCCGACCGACATCGGCGAGGTCAGCTTGGCGACCCGGAGCATGTGGTGGAACCGGGCGGGCCGCCCGAGGTCGTGCACCAGCAGGTACGCGCTGGCGGTGACGCCGCCGAGCGCGGTCCACCTCCCCACCTGACGCAGGCCGGGCCGGCCGGTCAGTTGGGCGCCCGCGCCGATCAACGCGCCCCCGGCGGCGAGGCCCCCGGTGAACAGGTAACCGGCGATGTCGTGCTTCCACACCGGCGGTTTGAGGACCGGCCGGCCGTAGTAGGAGGTGAAGTCGGCCACCGGCACGGTCAGTTGCTCGCCGTCGTGACCGCGACCCCGGCCGCGCTGGCGCTGCCCGACGGCCTGGTCGACGCGGTCCTGGAACTCGCGGAACCGGGCGCCGGCCGGCTCGTTCGCTGGCCGGTCGGTCATGACCGACCTCCGAGGAACGCGAACACGGTGGCAGCCGCCATGGTGAGGGCGGCGAGCCCGGCGCGTTTCCACATGGCCGGCAGGTCACGGGTGGTCACGACCGGGTCCGGCGGCAACCCGTACACCTCGGGCTCGTCCAACAACAGGAAGAACGCCCCGTCACCACCCACACCGTCATGCGGGTCGTGCCCGTACAGGCGAGCCTCCGGCACCCCCCGCCCCCGCAGCGTCGCCACCCGCGTGGCCGCCCGCTCCCGCAACTCCTCCAGGGGCCCGTACTGGATCGACTCCGTCGGACACGCCTGCGCACACGCCGGCGTCATCCCCGCACCCAACCGGTCATAACACAGTGTGCACTTCCACGCCCGACCGTCATCCTTACGCTGATCGATCACCCCATACGGACACGCCGAAATGCAGTACCCACACCCGTTGCAGATGTCCTCCTGCACCACCACCGTCCCGAACTCCGTCCGGAACAACGAACCCGTCGGACACACATCCAGACAAGCCGCATGCGTGCAGTGCTTACAGACATCCGACATCATCAACCACCGGAAATCGGTACGCTCCTCGACGCCCGTCCCCCGGCCCGGCGGCTGCGCCCCCGGCATCCCCAGGAACTCCGGTTGCGGCCCGGCCGACATGCGCGCCGCCGCCGCGGGCGACCCGGTGGGCAACCCCGGGTTGGTCCCGGTGTCGACGCTTGTCAGCGCGCCGAGCGCCGCCGTCGCCGGGCTGATCGCCGGCCCGTCCGGGTTCTGCTCGAACGCGGGGGTCGCCAGGCCGGCCCGGCGGGGCTGCTCGACGAACGCGACGTGTCGCCACGAGTTCGCGGTCAGCGCGCCGGTGTTGTCGTACGACATGCCGAGCAGGTCCAGGCCACTCTCCGGAACACCGTTCCACTCCTTGCAGGCCACCTCGCAGGCCTTGCAACCGATGCAGACGCTGGTGTCGGTGAAGAACCCCATCCGCGGCGGCGCGTTCTCGTAACCGGCGTCCGGGGCCGGATCCAGCGGGCCGTACAGGGCGTTGGCGTGGGGCATGGGTCAGACCTCCTGGTCCGGGCCGCCGTCGGCGGAGTCGGTCGTGACCTGCGGTGGGTAGTGCGGGTTGAGGTCCCCGGAGCGCCGCCGGTAGTCGACGACGAGTTCCTGGAGCTGGAGTCCCCGGGGGCGTCGCCCCGGCTGGATGTCGCAGGTGCCGACCTTGCTCTCCTGGATCAGGACGTTCGGATCCAGACTGATCCCGAACAGGTCGTTGGCGGAGTCGCCGGTCACCAGACCCTCGAAACCGAAGTGGTACGGCAACCACACCTGGTGGATGATCCGACCGTCCACCCGCAGCGGGGTGAGCCGGTCGGTCACCAACACCTTCGCCTCGATGGCGGCGCGGGCGGTCACCAGGTGCGCCCACCCCAGGTGGGTGAGCCCGCGCTCGACCGCCAGCTCCGGTGACACCTCGACGAACATCTCCGGTTGCAGCTCGGCAAGCGTCCGGACGGTCCGACTCATCCCACCGGCGGTGTGGTGCTCGGTGAGCCGGCTGACCGTGAACACGTACGGGAACACCTGGCTGTGTGGTTCCGGTGGGCTCGGGTTGAGCGTGTTGATCGGGTGCGTGTAGACCTTGCGGGTCGGGTTGGCCTGCTGCCGGTAGAGCGGGTTACGCACCGGCGACTCCACCGGCTCGTAGTGGGTGGGCATGGGTCCGTCGAGCACCCCGGTGGGCGCGTACAGCCAGCCCTTGCCGTCACCCTGGAGGATGAACGGGTCGTCGCCGGCGATGCCCGCCACACCCGAGGCGTCCTTGGCCGGTCGGTACGACGGCGGTTTGGTCTTCTCGAAGTCCGGCACGTCGTAACCGGTCCACTCGCCCTTCTCCGCGTCCCACCACACGTAACGTTTGCGCTCACTCCACGGGTTGCCGTCCGGGTCGGCGGACGCACGGTTGTAGAGGATGCGCCGGTTCGCCGGCCACGCCCACCCCCACTCCGGGGCCACCAGGGACTGTTCCGCGCCGGGTTTGCGGCGGGCGGCCTGGTTGACGCCGTCGGCGTACACCCCGGTGTAGATCCAGCAACCGCCCGCGGTGGAGCCGTCGTCCTTCATCTCGGTGAAGGACGACAGGGGCCGGCCGGTCGCCACGTCGTACCCGTTGATCTCGTAGAGCACCGACTCGGCGCTCGGCTCCGCGTGCGGACCGTGCGTGGGGTAGTTCCAGTTGAGGTCGAGCAGGGCACGGTCGCGCAGCTTCGTCGACGTCGCCAGCCGTTCCCGGACGATCCGCCCGAGGTGGTAGAAGAACCACAGCTCGGAGCGGGCGTCGCCCGGCGGCTCGACGGCCTTCTCCCGCCACTGCAACAGCCGCTGCGTCTGGGTGAACGTGCCCTCCTTCTCCACGTGCGAGGCGGCGGGCAGGAAGAACACCTCGGTCCGGCACTCCCCCGTCATGATCTCGCCGGTCTCGATCTCCGGAGCGTTCTTCCAGAACGTGGCGCTCTCGATCTCGAACAGGTCCCGGACCACCAACCAGTCCAGGTTAGCCATGCCGAGGCGCTGCGCGCGACCGTGCGCCGAGCCGACCGCCGGGTTCTGACCCAGCAGGAAGTACCCCTTGATCTTCCCGTCGATCATGTCGAGCACCTGCTGGTACGTGCCGTGGTCGCCGGTCATCCGCGGCAGGTAGCCGTAGCAGTAGTCGTTGTCGGCGGTGGCCGCGTCACCCCAGTACGCCTTGAGCAGGTTGACGCCGTAGGTGCGGGCGTTGCCCCAGAAGCCCTTCTGCCCGGGGTGCGCGATGCTGTCCACCCACTTGGCCAGGGTCGGGTGGTTGGCGTGGTGCGGCATCGGCAGGTATCCGGGCAGCAGGTTGAACAGCGTCGGAATGTCCGTCGAGCCCTGAATGCTGGCGTGCCCCCGCAGCGCCATCACCCCGCCACCCGGACGGCCCACGTTGCCGAGCAGCAGCTGGATGATCGCGCCGGTGCGGATGTACTGCACACCCACGCTGTGCTGCGTCCACCCGACGGAGTAGACGAGCATGCCGGTGCGGTCGCGGCCGGAGTTCTCCGTCCACGCCTGGGCCAGTTCGAGGAACTTGTCCTGCGGGATGCCGCAGACCCGTTCCACCATCTCCGGGGTGTAGCGGGAGTAGTGCCGCTTGAGGATCTGGTAGACGCAGCGCGGGTCCTGCAACGTCTCGTCGCGTTCGGTCTGCCCACCGACCGGTGCGCCGTGCGACTCGTTCTCCAGCCCGGCCGCGGTCTCCCGCTGCGTCTCGCTGTCGCGGGTCGTCTGGGTCTGACGGTGTCCCTCGTACCGCCAACTGGCCTGGTCGTAGGTGGCGTTGTCGTCGTTGAAGCCGGAGAAGAGCCCGTGCATGTCCTCGGTGTCGGCGAACTCGTCGGTCACGATCGTCGCCGCGTTGGTGTAGGCGACGACGTACTCCCGGAAGTCCAGCTCGTTGTCGAGAATGTAGCGGATCACCCCGCCGAGCAGGGCGATGTCGGTGCCGGCCCGGATCGGCAGGTACGAGTCAGCCAGCGCGCTGGTACGGGTGAACCGTGGGTCGACGTGGAACACCTTCGCGCCCCGACGCTTGGCCTCCATCACCCACTGGAAGCCCACCGGGTGCGCCTCGGCCATGTTCGAACCCTGGATGACGATCACGTCGGAGTTCGACAGGTCCTGCTGGAACTGGGTGGCGCCGCCGCGACCGAAGCTGGTCCCCAGACCGGGGACGGTGGCGGAGTGTCAAATACGGGCCTGGTTCTCGATCTGGAGAGCCCCCATCGCGGTGAACAACTTCTTGATGAGGTAGTTCTCCTCGTTGTCCAGCGTCGCCCCACCCAGGCTGGAGAACCCCAGCGTCCGGTTCAGCGGCCGACCCTCGACGTCGACGTCCTCCCAGGTCTCGTCCCGGGCGGCCAGGACCCGATCGGCGATCATGTTCATCGCCGTGTCAAGGTCGAGGTCCTCCCACTCGGTGCCGTACGGCCGGCGGTAGCGGACCGTCGTCTGCCGCAGCGGGCTGGTCACCAGGCTCCTGCTGGCCGAGCCCTTCGGGCAGAGCCGACCCCGCGAGATCGGGCTGTCCGGATCGCCCTCGATCTGGCTGACCTGGCCGTCCTTGACGTACACCCGCTGGCCGCAGCCGACGGCGCAGTACGGGCAGACGGACCGGGCCATCGAGTCGGCGGTGTCGGTGCGGGCGGTGAGCGCCCGGGATCCGTCGGACTCGGCCGCCGTACCCCGGCCGAGCGGGTCGGTGCCGGTGAGCTGGCGGTAGACCGGCCAGCCCTCGATCCAGGTCCGCACCCCCATCGCCACACCTTCCCGACTAATCACACCAAATGTGAACAGCCTGACAGTAGACGAGGCACCGACCCGATCGCAGCGAGATCACCAACAGTCATGCCTTCCCCGGCCCTCGCAAGCAGGCCGGGAAAGGCATGGTGGTGTACGGCGAGGGTCAGTTCGGCTGGAGCTGCCCAACCCGGTGGTCACCGAAGGCCCGGTAGCGGCGCAGCTCCCAGAGCAGCCAGCCGATGCTGATGATCGCCAGCACGACGAAGACCAGTGAACCGGAGAACGTGTCCCACAGGGTGTGCAGAACGACGACACCCAGGAACGTGCCGAGGAAGCCGAAGAGCCGGCCGACGCTCGGGCTGGCCAACAGCGCCCACAGCGCGCCGGCGGTCAGCCCGGTCCACGCGGTGTGCCCGGCGGGCGCGGTCAGGCCACGGATGAACAGGGTCTGCTCCACCGCGCCGATGTTGCCCTGCGAACTCAGCAGCGCGGTGAAGGCGTACCCCATCGTCTCCAGCGCGGCGAATCCCATGCCGGCGGCGATACCGATGATCAACCCGTCCGAGGGCACCCGACGCCGATGCTGGGCCACCACCGTGAACAGCAGCACCACCGGGACGATCAGCTTCGCCGACTCCTCGATCAACGCCACGAACAGCATGGGCAGGGCGCCGAGGCCGCGCAGGGTGTCGTACTCCAGCGTGCCGGCGACCACCGTGCCGATCACCCCGCCGAAGAACGCCGACGTCACCAGTACCGACGCCGGCACCTGCCACCGACCGGTACGCGCCTGCGCGAACGTCAGGAACGTCAACGGCACAAGCGTCGCGCCGAGCAGGATGAGCGCCGGAACGAAGTTCGGATTCTTGGTGCTGACCAGCGTCCGCAGCACCGCCAGGTAAAGAACCAGCCCGACGACGAGCACCCCGACCCACGCCCACCGACGCCAACGATCTCCCATACCGCGCAGTCTGGCGGATCCAGGTTACGAAACACCAACTCCGTTCAGGTGAGGTCGCGGCGCCTCGCGACGAGCAGGGCGACGCCCACGGCGCTCGCGGCGTACAGGAACAGGAGTCCGAACGCCACCGGCAACGCCACCGTGCCGCCCAGATGAGCGACTTTCGTGACGAGGCCGATCGGCAGGTAGTCGCCGATACCGAAGGCGAACCCGAGGAGCATCTCGACGAACTGCCATCCGATGACGGCCGCGACGGCGATGGCCGGCTGGGGCACCAGCACCCCGATGGCGGCGCCGAGCGCGCCGAGCACGCTGATCGCCGCCGTCACGGCCAGGATGCGAAGGACGGCCTCGCCCGGTCCGTCGAGGACGACGTCCCGACCCATGGCGATCGGTGTGACGACAGCGGTCGCCAGCAGCGTGGACAGCAGCCCGAGGACGGCGCCGACGCAGGCGAACGCCGACACCTTGGCGCCGAGCACGGGGAAGCGCCGCGGCACTGCCAGGTAGTCGAGGCCCACCGTCCGGCGGACGAACTCACTGCCGACCACGGCCGCGGCCAGGGCGGCCACGACCACGCCCACCACGACGAGCGAGACGTCCATGAAGTCGACGACGCTCGTGTTGTCCTCCACCTGGTCGAGTGCGACATCCAGCAGGCTGATGAAGGCCACGACCGGAAGGACGAGGAGCACCGCCCAGGTCGACCGCACGGTACGGAGTTTCATCAGCTCGGCGCGGGTCAGTGCGATCATCGGATCGATTCCTTTCCACGGGTGAGGCGGAAGTAGGCCTCTTCCAGCGAGGGCTCAGTTACGAGAAGGCGGTCCACGCCGATGCCGTTGTCGAAGGCGACCCGGCCGACGGCGCGCGGGTCGTCTCCGGCGACGGTGAGGGTGGTCCCGGTGCGTTCGAGCACCTGGTGGCCCCGTGCGGCCAGCAGACCGGCGAGACGGTCCGGCTCGGGGACACTGATCCGCACCGTCGGGTCGCCGGCGAGCTTTCTCAGCCCGGCCAGCGTCTCCTGGGCGATGAGCTGGCCGTGCCCGACCACGACCGCCTTGTCGACCATCAGCGCGAGCTCGGCCAGCCCGTGACTGGACACCAGCACGGCACGGCCCTCGGCGGCGAGGCCACGGAGGAACTCGCGCAGCCAGCGGACGCCCTCGGGGTCCAGCCCGTTGGCGGGCTCGTCGACTATCAGGATCGCCGGGTCGCCGAGCAGGGCCGCTGCCAGGGCGAGCCGCTGACGCATGCCGAGCGAGTAGCCGCCCGCCCGGCGGCCGGCAGCGCTCTCCAAGCCGACGTCGTCGATGACCTCCTCGACCCGCCGCTTGGAGAGCCCGGCCTGGCGGGCCAGGATCCGCAGATGGTTGCGGCCGCTGCGGCCCGGGTGCACGGCGCCGGCCTCCAGCACGGTGCCGACGGTGCCCAACGGGTCGGCCAACTCCCGGTAGGGGCGTCCGGCGACGTGTGCCCGGCCGCTGTCCGGCCGGATGTGCCCGACGAGCGAGCGCATGGTGGTGGTCTTGCCCGCGCCGTTGGGGCCGATGAAGCCGACCACGCTGCCGTACTCGGCGGTGAAGCTCAGGCCGTCGACGGCTCTGAGCGTGCCGAACGTCTTCGTCAGCGCCGCAACCTCGATGGCGTACGCACTGGTCATGGACTTTCTTCTCCTTCTGGGACGTGTTGCGTTCGCACGCGTCGAGGACGAATCCGGGTCATCGGGAGGACGGGGCAACGGTGCCGGCAGCGACCGGACGCGCGGCCTCGGCGTTCGGGGCGGGCCGGCGCTCCTCCGTGCGGCGGCCCCACCGGGTACGCCCGCCGGGCTTGACGACGGAGAGGATCGTCGCGGTCCACAGCAGGACGGTGAACAGCCCCATGGCGCCGACGAGCAGCATCCCCGTGGTGCCGGGCTCGATCAGTCCCGCTGCGCCGCGGGCCTCAAGCTCCTCGATCCAGGGGCCCTCGGCGCCCGCCAGGAGAGGTATGGCGAGCGCGATGACCAGCTTGGCCAGCACCCACCTGTGCTTGAGCAGGCCCCACGGGGTGCCGAGCGAAACCACGACACCGATGATGATCGTCAGCAATGCACTCGGAATCGCCAGGAAGACATCAAACTTGCTCAGCAACAGGTAGGCCCCGTGCTGCAGCTCGTGGCTGTCGGCCGTCGCCCCGATGATCGCCAGCAGCAGCATGCCCGTCGCGATGCCCAGCCAGCCGACCCCGATGCCGACGTGCAGCGTCAGCCACACCTTCCGCGCCATCCGACCCAGCCGGGGAAAGCGCGGCTTCAGACCACCCACGATCGCCGAGGACAGCGCCATGCCGAGCCACGGCGTGTCGTGGGCGAACAGGAACAGGAACTGCGCCGGTACGAAGAGCAGGTGGAAGACGATCAGCACCTGGCGGGTACGGGCGGCGAGTGCGGGGCGCCCGAGCGCGAGCCAGCCGCCGAACGACAGCACCGCGGCAAGCGCGTAACCGTACGTCCCCGCGGTCGTGAAGTGCGGGTGCGGTGGGTCGGGACGCAGCGCGATCAAGGCACCCGCGGTGACGGCGAAGACACCGAAGACGAGCTGCGTTGTTCGCGGATTGAGACGTGGTCTGGCCATGCCCCCACCCTCGCCGGGGCGGGCAGGTCGGGGCGTCGGCGGATCTGATGGAACGGGTCAGTCCATCGGCGATGACCAACGGGGGCGGTGTACAACTTTCGACCGACGCCTGCGCCGGTCGATCGGCCCTACGCTGGCACCATCATGACGTCGCGTCTCCTGGACCAGGTGGTGCGCTGGTCCCGCCACCAGCCGCTGATCGACGCGTTGGCGGCGTGCGCCATCGCGGTGCTCGTGGCGACCGGGGAGTTCGGGACAGATTTCTTCGGCCCCACCATCGCCGGCTTCAGGCCCCGCTATCCTCCGCTGTGGCTCGGCATCCCCCTCGGCCTCGCGGTCGGGCTGCTGACCTGGCGGCGGCGCCAGACCCCGGTGCTGTTGCTGGCCTGCTCCCTGGGTGCGACCTTTCTCGTGTCGGCCCACGTGACGGTCCTGCTCGCGCTCTACACGCTGGCCGAGCGCACCACGGCATGGCCGAAGGTCGCCGCCAGCGTCCTGGTCTCGGTGGTCCTGGTCGGCATCCCGATCTGGCGGTACTCCGGTGCCGATGGGGCGATCCCGCTCAGCGTTGCCATCTGCGTCGCGCCAGCGTTGCTCGGCCTCTACGTCGGGACCCGGCGGGAGCTGATCGAGCGGATGCGGGAACGGGCCGAGCGGCTCGAACGCGAGCAGCACCAGCGGGTGGTCCAGGCCCGCAGCGACGAACGCGCCAACATCGCCCGTGACATGCACGACGTCGTCGCCCACCGGGTGGCGCTCATCGTGCTTCAGGCCACCGCACTGGAGTCGGCCAGGGGCCGGGACGCGGTGGCCCGGGGACGGCAGATCGCGGCGATTGGGCGGGAGGCGCTTGCCGAACTGCGCACCCTGGTGGGAATCCTGCGCGGTGCTGACGCCGCGCCACTCGCCCCGCAGCCCGGCCTGGCCGAGCTGGATGCGCTTGTCGAGGATTCCCGCCGGCTCGGCGTACCGGTCACCCTGGAGGTGGGGAACGTGACCGGGGAACGCCTACCGCTGCTCATCGAGCATGCCGCCTACCGCATCGTGCAGGAGTCCCTGACCAACGTGCACAAACACGCGCCAGGCGCCCGAACCCGGATATGCATCCGGCAGACACAGCAGTCGCTGCGGGTGACGATCAGGAATGGGCGCGGACGGCCGGCCACCGCCCCGCCCCTGCCGGTCGGCGGCCACGGGCTCCTCGGCCTCGCCGAACGCGTCCACCTGATCGGCGGGAAACTGACCTCGGATCCGACCCCCGACGGCGGATTCAGCCTGGTCGCCGAGATACCCATCGCAGCCGGGAAGGATCATGACCGCACCGACTAGGACGTTGATCGTCGACGACGAGTGGATGGTGCGCTCGACGCTGCGCACCATCCTCGACGCGGCCGCGGACATCACGGTGGTGGGAGAGGCGTCCGACGGGTCCCAGGCGGTCGAGCTGGCACGGACGCTGCGGCCCGACGTCGTCCTCATGGACATCCGCATGCCGCGGACCGACGGGCTCACCGCGACCGAGCGGATCGCCCGGCTCGACCGGCCGCCCCACGTCGTCGTGCTCACCACGTTCGATCTCGACGAGTACGTGCACACGGCGCTTCGCTCCGGCGCCGTCGGTTTCCTGCTGAAGGACGCCACCGCCGAAGACATGATCAACGCGGTGCGGAGCGCGGCGCGCGGTGACGCGATGATCTCCCCGCGGGTCACCCGCAGACTGCTCCGCCAGTTCTCCGGCCCGACCCCCGATCGGCGCAGCAACGCCGAACAACGACTCACGGTGCTCACCGAGCGGGAACGAGAGGTCCTGGTCGCCGTCGGCGGCGGCCTGTCCAACACCGCTATCGCGGCCGAGCTCTACCTGAGCGAGGCGACGGTGAAGACCCACATCAGCCGGATCCTGGCGAAGCTGGGCCTGACCAACCGGGTCCAGGCGGCGATCCTCGCCCACCAGGCCGGAGTGCTCGACTGAGTCCCTGACCACGTCGCGTGGGCGCCTGTGGCGCTTCACGATCACCTACCATCGGCCCCATGCGTCGCGTGGCACGGTCCCTGGCACTCACGCTCCTCCTGGTCCTGTCGACCTGCACCGGTAAGCCCGACGACTCCGGGGACGTCGCGTTGACCGTCTTCCTGGACAACGACGCGACGGCGACACAGAGAGACGCCGTGCAGCAGCGACTCCGGTCGATGCCGAGCGTGCAGGGCGTGGCTCTCGAAACCCGCGACCAGGTGTACGAGCGGTCCAAGGCCGATTTCCAGGACCAGCCCGACCTGCTGGCGGATCTCAAGCCGGAGTACGCGCCCGAGCTGGTGCACGCCACCGTCACCGACTCTCTGATCGCCGAGGCGATCGAGTTGGTGATGGCCGAGGCCGACGGTGTCGACGGGGTGTCGTTCCGGATGGCGGACGCCGATCCTCGGCCCTCCCGGATCGGGGTCATCGTCCGGTTGAAGACCTCGGCGACAAGCGACCAACGAGCCACCATCCACGACGCCGTCCGGGCACTGCCACACGCGACGTCGGTCGGGTTCGAGGACCGTTCCGCCGCGTACGAGCGCCTGCGCAAGCGGTGCCAGGGCAAGGGTGACCTGACCACGCAGCTCAAGGCGCTGATACCGCACGAGTCGTGGCGGTTCGCGCATCCCCTGAATGGCAAGGGCTCCGGGGTATCACACCTGATGACACTCGACGGGGTCGACGGCCTCAATCTGGTCCCCGTCGAAATGCTGTAGTCGCACTCCCCTAGAGACACATCAGCTCACGCCGGGCGGGTCGCGCTCGGAGTCACCTGTTGCGAGATCCGGCGTGGGTGGCGAGCCAGTTCGGCGGCAAGGGGATGGTGTGGAACCACTCCCGCGATATCTGGCCGTAGAACGGCGCCTTGAGCACCGGCGTTCCCCCGCCGAACCGAGCAGCGGCCGCGGAGGCGCGCCGGACGTTCAGCCACCAGCCGCCCCTCCCCCGGGAGGCGACGATTCTGCCACCCTGGACGATGCCCACGTGACGGGTCATGGGTGGCAGATTACGGGTCGTCCACACCCGACCGTGGAAGTAGACGATCGCGTCGATGTTGGACCACTTCTCGCGCATCGCCGGCCGGCCGAAGTCATCCGGACCCAGATAGACGCCCTGCTCGTCAATGGCGAAGAGCAGCTCCCGCCGCATCGCGCTCCGCACGCGACGAAGCCCCATGCTGACGAAGATGACCTCGAACAGCACGCCGAGGATGACGAACAGAAAGCGGACGCGCAGGTCCTGCAGGCCGACCACGATGGCCGTGACCGGTAACAGGCTGTACAGCGCCAACGTCAGTCCGGTCCGGAGCCGGCTCCGCCGGACCACGTACGCCGAGGCGGCATCCATTCTCATGACTAGAAGATACGGTGGCGATCACGAGCGGCCCGGCCGCGGCCGGCGGTCCCACAGCACCAGGCCGGTGAGCAGCATCGCGACGCCCAGCCCGACCATCGCCAACCCCGCCGCCGTGTGCGCGCTCCCGCTGAGGTGACCGGCCACGATCCACCCGCTGTCGATCCCGAACGCCAACGGCATCACCCCCTGCGGGATCACCGGGATCCACCCCACCGTGAGCAGTCCGAGTGCCCACGCGGTCGCGGTGTTCTCCCGGTACCACTGCGCGTCCCAGTTCAGCGGGAGCACCGTCTCCGCGGGTCGGCTCCGCTGGCCGGCCGCGGCGAGCACGTCGGTTCCGCGCTGGGTGAGGCGTTCGTCGGCCAACCAGATGCCGCCCCACCAGGCCGCGGCGCCGCCGAGCAGCCCGACCAGGGGCAGCAGCGGCGCCACCTCCGGCGGACCCCAGATCACCAGGGCGAGCACCGGCGCGGCGGCCACCATCCCGGACCCGGTGGCGACCAGCACGCTGACGATGTCGGTGGGGTTGTCGGCCGAGGTGGGGTGCCGTGGGTCGGCTACCGGCCGCACCCGCAGCAGCGACACCCACACCGGCACCGATGCGCCCGCGCCGAGCAGAGCCGGCAGGGTGGAGAGCGCGGCCAGCGGGTCGACGTCGGGCGCGAGGAGCACACCGACGACGGCGAGCAGCACCCCGATCGGGGTGATCAGCATCAGCCAGGCCAGGGCCCGACCGCGGACCTCGGCCCGTTCGCCGCCAGGTGTGGTGAGCGGCAGCCACAACGCGGTGCCGTCCAGTCCGACCAGTCCCGCCGACATCGCCGCCGCGCCGAGCACGGCGAGCGACCCGGCCCACGGCAGCAGCAGGTACACGTCGGACAGCAGCGGCAGCCCGGCGAGCAGCGCGCCGTACACCACCGCGAACGCCAGATACTGCAACCGCAGCGGATGCCGCATCCAGGCCCGTACCTCACGGCCCACGACCGCCCGCGTCGCGGCCGGCACCCACGCCCGCCAGCCGCGCCCGGGACGCCCGTCTCCGGCCGGTGACGCCGCCGTGGTCGCGCGCCGCGCGGCCGGCTCACCGCCGTCGCGCCGCACGGGCGGGAACGCGGTGGTCCCGCGCGGCCGGAACGGCACGCCCGTGGTGATCACCCTTCGCACGAGCAGGAGGTACGCGGCGGCGCAGAGCGCCACGATGCCCACCAGGGTCGCCATCAGGCGCACCCCCTGCCCGGTTGGTCCGGAAGCGGCGGCGACCGGCCAGGCACTCGGCACATACCCCATGGCCCGGACGACCTCGTCCGGCGCCCCGACGAGCAGGACCGACACCCAGGGGAAGACCGCCCAGAGCGACCCGGCGACACCCATCGCCGTGCCGGTGAGGATGCCGGTGAGCAGCGCCCCGGCCGGACCGCCGGCGTGGCCGACGATCTCCAGTGCGATCGCCGAACCGATCAGCCCGAGCAACCAGAGCAGCACCGCGCCGACGGCGGCGACGAGGACCGCGACGAGGCCGTGCCGAGCGGCGTGCACCGGCAGCGCGGCGAGCGCCACGAGTGAGACGGCCGGGCCGATGCCGATCGCCGACGCGGCGAGCAGACCGGTGGCGGCCGGGAGGCCACCGATCGGCTCCAACCGTAGGTGAGCTGGGCGGACCCGGCCGCGCCCGCCGCCGAGCAGCAGCGGCAGCACGATCCAGCCGAGCACCCACGCCCCGACGAGCAGGGCGAGGGTGTGCTGGTCACCGCGCAGCGCGTACCGGATCAGCCAGACGGCGGCGAGCAGACCCGCCAGGCCGGCCACCGTGGGTCCCGGATGCTCGCGCAGCGAGCGACGCAGCATGGCCGCGCGCATCCGGGCCGGCACCGCGATCGTGTGCAGGGCGCCGGCGTGCGGTTGCGCGCTCATCGTGCCTCGGTCAGCCAGTCCAGGCCGGCGCTGCCGGAGGCGTCGGCGCCGACCAACTCGACGAACCGTTCCTCCAGGCTGCCGCCGGCGGCGACCTCGGCGACCGGCCCAGCGGCGGCGACCCGGCCCTGATGGATCACGGTGACCTCGTCGCACATCTGCTCGACCAGCAGCATCGAGTGGGTGGACAGCACGCAGGTGCCGCCGCCGCCCACGAACCGGCGCAGCACCCGGCGGATGGTGGCCGCGGAGACCGGGTCGACCGCCTCGAACGGTTCGTCGAGCACGAGCAGCCGGGGGGCGTGCAGCAGCGCCTGGGCGAGGCCGAGCTTCTTGCGGGTGCCGGTCGAGCAGTCGGCGAGTGGTGTGCCGGCGCCCTTGGCCAGGCCGAGCACCTCGATCAGCTCGGCGGCGCGTTCGGTGGCCGCGACGCGGTGCAGCCCCCGCAGGCCGGCGCTGTAGCGCAGCAGTTCGGCGCCGGTGAGGCGTTCCGGGAAGTCGAGGCCGTCGGGCAACACCCCGGTCAGCGCCCGGGTCAGGCCGCGGTCGCGCAGCGCGTCGTGCCCGAGGATGCGGATCTCACCGGCGTCCGGAGTGACCAGCCCGACGGCCATTCCGATGGTGGTGGACTTGCCCGCACCGTTGGGACCGACGATGCCGTGGAACGTGCCCGAGTGGACCGTCAGGTCGATGTCGTCCACCGCGCGATGCGCCCCGAAGGTCTTCACCAGGCCGCGAATCTCCAGTGCCGGGGAAATCACGCGCCGAGCATAGGTGACCTTGCACGACGGTGTGGTCCGCTACCGACGGTCCACGGTGGGCATTGGTGCTCAGACGACGCGCACCAGCCGGAAACGCTCGGTCACGACCAGGGTGTCGTCGTCGACCGTGAAGTCGGGATTGCCCAGTTCCTCGCGCACCTCCGCGCTGTGCCAGAACGTCTCGTGCCCCGCCCGCCACTGCGCCACCGACTCGTCGCCCTCGCCCTCGGCCAGGGCGTGTGCCAGGTCGACGTCCGCGAGCCGAACCACCCGTACGTCGGTCAACTCGATGACCGCGACCCGCCGACCGGCGGAGTCCACCACGGCGGACAGTTGGCCCACCTCGGGCAGCGGCTCGTTCGCGCACTCGTAACCGACCAGCAGGCCGGTCGTCGAGGTCTTCGCGCCAGTGAGGATCGCGGCGACCAGCGTGTCCCGCAGCGGCCCCGGAAACGCGAACTCGGCGAGTGGAAGATCATCGAGGTCCATCCGCGGAGGGTACGCGATCTGGTGCGCGCCGGAAGAACCGTCGTCGACAAACCCTCGGCGGCGCGGCACGGTCTGGTGATGGGGTCTCCGCCGCTGGCCCTACGCGTAATGTGGCGTCGCGCTCGGCTACGGCGTGGCGATGGTCTTCCTGCCGAGGGATACGCAGTAGACGTCGCCGGAGTTCGCGGAATGCGGCAGCGCGGCGAGGTGCGCGGCCATGTCGTACGCGCTTACCCAGCTCTGGAAAGTCATCGACTTGTCGTCGCCCAGCGCGACGTCGAAGCCGTCGAAGCCGAGCACGGTCAGGCGATCGAGACACCGACCGGCGACCGCGCGCGCGATGGTGGTGAATTCGAACGAGAGCGCCGGCAGTGGCCCACTCAGGCCGGCCAGCACCTCGTCCTCGAAACCCTCCACGTCGATCTTGGTGAAGCGTGGCGTGCCGTACTCGTCGATCAGGGCGTCGACGGTGACCACCGGGACCTCGATGACCGAGTCCCACACCTCGCCCTCCCACCCGCCCGCGCCCCGGGCCGCCCGCACGAACTCGGGCGAGGCGGTCGACACGGTGGGGTTGGTGGAGTTCAGGTGCAACCGGGTACGGCCGGGGGCCGCGCCACACGCGGCGTCGACGAGCCTCACCTGATCGTCGTCGGCGTAGATCGCCCGCAGGGCGCGCAGGCACAGCGGCTGCGGCTCCACGGCGACGACCCGGGCTCCGAGTCGGCGGAAGCTGCCGATGTGGTCACCCACGTGGGAGCCGATGTCGAAGACGAGATCCCCACCGGTGACGAACCGGGAGTAGAAGGCGTCCATCCGCGCGTCGCGTTCGGGATCGCCGTAGTAGACGTCCAGCGAGCGGTGCAGCGGGGACATCGCCGGATCGCTCCGGAGCGCGGCGATCCTGGTGTCGGTGGTAGCCGTCATGCGTCTGGGTCCAGTCCGTTGGTGGGGTGCGACGGGGGCCGGGTCACGGTCCGAAGGCGGTCAGGAACCGGTCCCGGAAGGTGTCCATCCGCCAGACCGGCGCCTGCGGTCCCGGCTTGAGGCCGTCCTGCCAACCCCACCCGGAGATCCGGTCCAGCACGGCCCGGTCCTTCGTGATGATCGTGATCGGGACGTCGTGGCTGGCGTCCTCACCGGTGACGACCGCGGCGGGCTGGTGGTCGCCGAGGAAGACGAACACGAGGTCGTCGTCTCCGTAGGTCTGCACGTAGGAGATGAGCGTGCTCAGCGTGTACTCGATGGACGTGCGGTAGTCCGCCCGGATCTGGGTGGTGTTCCGGCGCCGGTCGTCGTCCGACCCGTCCGCGCCGGCGGCGCGGTAGACCGACCCGTCGCCGACGGCGGCCCAGTCGAGCATCGGCGGAACGGGGGTCCAGGGCGCGTGGCTCGACACCAGCGCCAGCTCCGTCATCACGTTGCCGTCCGGCTTCGCCTGCTCCAGGCGCTGCCAACTGGCCAGGGTGTACTGGTCCGGCATCGTGCCGAAGCTGAACTTCGGGCCACGGTACGCGAGCGCCTTGGCGTCGTAGAACCGCTGGTAGCCGAAGAACGACCCCTCCGGCCACGCCCTGCTGACGGCGGGCATCACTCCCACGGTCTGCCAACTCGCCCGCCGGAAGGCGCCGTTGAGGGTCATCCGGTCACTCGCCAGCAGGGTGCGGTGACGCTGGTCGTTGTCGATCCAGAGGCCGGAGAGCAACGTGTCGTGCGCGAGCCAACTGCCGCCACCGAACGTCGGCGAGGTGAGGAAGCCACTCCGCGCGGCGAAGCCGGCCGCGCCCAGCCGGCTGGTGCCGCCGTCGAGGACGGCACCGACCTGCGGCGCGAACTCCGGGTCCTCGACGGCGTCGCGGCCGTAGCTCTCCACGAACGCGACCACCACGTTCTTGCCCCGCAGCGCGGTCAACAGCTGGTCGCCCGGGGTGTCGCGGAACGGGTCGGCCTCGATCAGCGAGGAGAACGTCTTCCGGTCGTCCAGACGCAGGCGTACCTGGAAGCCGTGGCCGTTGGCCAGGGTCGTCGCGGACGTGTCGGCGACCGGCACGGCCGGCGTCACCCGCACATCGAACGCGGCGCAGGCCACCCAGATGACCACGAGCGCGGCCACCACCCGGGTGGTGCCGGTGCGGTGCCCGACCACCAGCCGTCGCAGTCGCCGCACCGAGAGCGTCACCAGGACGGGCAGTCCCACGAGCACCACCGCCAGGAGGGCGGCGACGCCGATCGCGGCGGGCCGGCCGTACGACTCGCTGAGGAAGGCGAACCCCTCGTCGAGCAACGCCCAGTCGAGCACCGGGTCGAACGCCCGACTGAGCGCGGCCGTGAACCCCAGGTCGAGCAACTTCAGCAGGCCCAGCAGCCCGAGGGCCACCCCGGCGAGGGTGGCGACCAGTCGGCTGCCCCGCTGCGGCAGGGCGAGCAGGAGGGCCACGACCAGAAGCGCCTCCAGGGGGATCCGGACGAACGCGGCAGGGGTGAGACGGCCGAAGTCGTACGGCATGGTGAGGACGACCAGCACGAGCAGCGTGGCGAGGACGGCCGTCAGCCCGGCGGCGACGGAACGCCTCGCTCGACCCGCGCCCGCGGTGCCATCGTCGGCGGTGCCACCCGGGACCCCGTCCCGCATCGCTCGTCTCTGGCTCGGCAGCTCACGTACTCGCGTCAAGAGCGACAACCCGGGCATCCTTCCATGGTCGGTGCGGTGTACGGGCGGCTCAGACGCGGGCGATGTCACCGCGGGTCGCGGTAACCGTCGGGCGGTGGCTGCTCACCTGGACCATCGTGGCCGGTACGCCCAGGATGCTGTGGAGCGGGGTGCGGCGACGGTGCCGGGTCACCCACAACCACCTGACGTCGCGGCCGAACGACTCGATCAGCAGCGCCAGCGACGCCATCAACACCACTGTCGTCAGCAGTCCGGGCAGCGCGTCCGCCAGGGCCACCAGCAGCACCACGCCCTGGATCGCCGCGACGACCTTGCGCCAGTAGCGCGGCGGCAGGGACCCGCGCATCCAGCCCAGCACCCAGCTCGCGGCGACGAAGACGTAGCGCATCGCGCCGATCGCGAGCACCCAGCCGCCGACCGCCGGAGCGACGTGGAGGCAGAGCACCAGCACCAGGAACGAGTCGATCTCCATGTCGAAGCGCGCGCCCAGCTCACTCGTGGTCCCGGTGCGTCGGGCCGTGTACCCGTCCACCGCGTCGAGGGCCAGCGCCACGGCGGTCAGGGCGACCATCAACGCGATCGGCGCCGGCCGGGTGAGCGCGTCCGCGGCCAGGGCCGTCACGCCGCCGACGAGGATCGCCCGGCTCAGGGTCACCCGGTCCGCCGGGCTCAGACCACGCGCGGCCGACCGGGACATCCCCCGGCCGAGCAGGACGCACAGGCCCACCCCGTACGCCAGGCCGGCCACCCATCCCGCAGCGCCGAGACCGACCGTGCCGGAAAGCACCGCCAGCAGAGCGATCTGCACGATCAGTCCGAGGACCGGACCGGTTCGAACCGTTGACATCGTGCCTCCGCGACTCTGGTGGGGTGACCTCACCGGGAACACGGAAAATATGACCGATAGGTTCATTCTGAAACGCCCGCGGCACGGCCGGCATGGCGGACGCGGGAGGAGTCGCCCCGGCCGACGTGTGCCGACAGGACACCCCGACACGCGTCGAGGTCAGCGCGTGCCGGCTCCGGGCGTGCCGAGGGCGTGCAGCGCGGCGGCGGTCACCGGATCGGCGGGGAAGAATGCCTCGACGGCCAGTCCGGCGACGGTGACGTCCAGCGGGGTGCCGAAGAGGGTGGTGGTGCTGATGAAGGACAGCTCCCGCTCGCCGTGGCGGTACCGCAGTGGTATGACGACACGCGACCGTTCGTCGCTGGTGGGCGCCACGACGTCGTCGCCACTGGGGTAGCCGCGAAGTTCTTCGAGCAGGTCGGACAGGACCGGGTCGGTGGTCATCTCGGCCTGCTGACGCAGGCGGGCGAGCAGGTGGGCCCGCCACTCGGGCAGGTTGATGATTCTTGACGCCATCCCGTCGGGGTGCAGGCTGAGCCGCAGCACGTTGATCGGTGGGGTCAGCAGGTGAGGTGCCGCGCCGTCGGTGAACAGGGCGACGGCGGGGTTGGCCTCGACGAGCTGCCAGTGCCGGTCGACGAGTACCGCGGGGTACGGGCTGTGCCCGTCGAGCATCTGCCGTACGGCGGCCCGTAGCGGGGCGAGTTCCGGGTCGCTCAGCTCCTGGCTGGGATAGGCGGGGGCGTATCCGCCGGCGAGCAGCACCGTGTTGCGCTCCGCCAGTGGCATGTTGAGCTGCTCCGCCAGCCGCAGGATCAGGTCCGGGCTTGGCCGGGACCGTCCAGTCTCCACGAAGCTCAGATGCCGGGCCGACACTCCCGCCCCGATCGACAGGTCGAGCTGACTCAACCCACGGGCTCGACGCCAGTCGCGCAGCAGCTCCCCCACCGCCCGGCCCGGCCTGGTCCTGGTCGTCACTCCCTGACCCTAGTGACCACAACGGGTTACGCCCTATTACCTGCGACGTAATCGACAGCGAGCGCCGGCACTCGCGATCATTTCCGGAAAGGCCACGACCCGTCCGCAACGAAGGAGAATCATGACCGCGTACGCGCTTGCTCATCTGCGCCGGGCACCCGTCCATGCCGAGGTGCTGGAATACCTGGAGCGCATCGATGCCACTCTGGTGCCCTTCGGTGGCCGGTTCATCGTCCACGGTGGGTCTGTCGAGGTGCTCGAAGGTGGGTGGTCGGGCGACCTGGTCATCGTCGAGTTTCCCGATTCGGCCAGTGCCCGATCCTGGTACCACTCGCCCGCGTACCAGGAGATCAAACCCCTGCGGACGAGGCATCTCGAGGGCGAGTTGATCCTCGTCGAGGGAGTCGAGGCCGACCACCGCTCAGCGGAGTTGGCTGCCGTGCTCCGACGGGCCGTCGGTTCCTGACGTCGGGGCCAGGTCCTCGGCGGGGCGCGGCCCTCGGGTGCGGGCACCACACGGAACTGGTCCCGGTCGGCGAGCGACCGGGACCAGTGGGTGACGCCGTTCAGGAGGCGGCGATGCCCTCCATGCCGATGCCGTTCTCGAACTTCGGCAGGCCCTCCACGGTGGTGACGAGCTTCAGCGAGCCGTCCTCGTTCACCTCGTAGCCCTGCACGTTGCCGGCGGTGGCGTTCTGGACGTACAGGAAGCCGTCGCTGGTGGTCATGTCGATCGACCCGCCGTTGGTGTCGGCGGCGACGTTCTTGACGATTTCGAGCTTGCCGTCGTCGTTGACCCGGTAGGAGCTGATGGTGGAGCTGCCGGCGTTGGCGACGAAGAAGTAGTCGCCGACGCGTTGGATCCAGCACGGCGCCAGCTGACCGTTGGGCACCGACGGTCCGACCTGGTCGAGCGTGCCGTCGTCCTCCAGCTCGAACCGGCTGACCGCGTTGGCACCCGACTCGGTGACCAGCAGCGAGTCCTCGCTGTCGAAGGTGAAGCCGAACGGGGTGTTCCCCGCGTCGCTGATGACGGGGTTCGAGGCCAGCTCGCCGTGGCGACCGATCTCGTAGCTGAACATGACGTTGGCGCCCTTCGTCGACACCAGGACGAACTCGCTGTCCGGGTCGATCTTGACCTGCGCCGGGGCGGTGCCGAACGCGGGCGGGTTGCCGTTGTGCAGCCCGAGCGACCGGTTGGCGTCCTCGATCTGCGACAGGCGGCCCTTGTGCAGCTCGAAGCCCTGCACCGAGCCCTCGCCACCGGCGTTGAGGACGTAGACGAGGTCGCCGCGGGCCGCGATGCTGACCGGCAGCAGGCCCCCGGACCAGATGACCTGGAGCTTGTGCAGCTTGGTGCCCTCGACACCGAAGACGGTCACGGTGTTGCTGCCGGCGTTGACGGCGAAGAGCAACCCCTTGTGGTAGATCAGGGAGCCCTGCGAGGCCAGCGCGTCGAGCGGCGCGCCGATGGTGAAGCCGCCCAGCCCGCCGGTCTCGTACTCGCCCGCCTTGGTGAGACGGCCGTCCTCGTCGCGGTCGTACACCTTGATGGTGTTGCCCTCGGCCTTGTTGGTCTGGACGAAGACCGCGCCCTCGTCGCCGTGGTGGTGTTCACCCCCCTTGCGGTCGTCGTGGTATCCGGGGCCACCACCGTCGGCGAGAGCGGTCCCGGGGGCTGATCCGACGCTGGTCAGACCCGCCAGGAGGGCTGCCGCGAGCGCAACGCTGCGCTTCATCACTGAACTCCTTTACGCACACGAAGGGAGGAATACGAGTTTTCCTCTACTTCGAAAGCTATCGGAGGATGTAGTCATGAAGGGCGGTCTTACCCTAAAGCGGTAATTTCATACCGTTACGTGAAACGAGCAGACGTACGTGCCCGGATGGCATATCGCAAAGCGGACGGTGATGGCGTGCACGGGCCACCGGATGGGATGCTGCACGGGTGATTCGCCGACACGCCGTCCGGCTCGGGCTGGCGATCGCGCTACTCGCCGGCTGCTCCGAGGCGGCGTACCCGCTGCCGGATCGAAACTCGGCTGACGTTCAGGCTGAGGAGAAGCGGCTCGCGACGCTCCTGCCCGGCGAGCTGCTGGGCGGACCAGGCACCTGCAAGGTCCGACTACTCGGGCGCGACGGCTCTTCCTCGTTTGCGTGGGCGCACTGCGATGCGGCCCCGGGGTCCGAGGGCGGTTGGAGCGTCTCCGTGCCGGTGCGAGTGGACGGCGATCGCGTAACGCAGCCCGGCGACGGCAGCGAATACTCCGCGAGTGTGCGCCGCATGTTCCCCGAGCGGCTGGCAAGAGTTGTTCTCGACGACGACGGCAAGCTGCGGCCCTGACGGACTCGGATGGCGACGACATCACTGCCGTTTCGCGGATCTGGGCGCGGCGCGGGGAGGTTCGAGGCCCGTTTTCGCCTCCTACCCAGGGAGGAGGCCCGCTCCGACCGCCGGCCGCAACCGGGGCTCGCGGTCGGACGCTTTCGACCGCACCGGCCGCGAGCATCTACAGACATGACTACCGTGCTGCGTCGGGCGACGCACTGGAACCGCCCACTGATGGTCCTGGTCTCCGTGATGGCGGTGCTCACCGTCATCGCCGCGGTCGGCGTTCTCGCCGACTCGCGCGTCCTCATCGGGGCTCCGATCTGGCTCAAGCCGTTCAAGTTCGGGGTGTCCTTCGTGCTGTACGGCGCGACGCTCGCCTGGATGCTCTCCCTGCTGCCCCGACGCAGCCGGGCCACCGAGAGGGCGGCCGTCGTCATCGTCGCGGTGGCGGTCGTCGAGAACGCGTGGATCGTCGGTCAGATGCTCCGCGGGGAGGCCAGCCACTACAACGTCACCACCCCCCTGAACACGGTGCTGACCGCGTCGACGGGCCTGGCGATCATGTTTCTGTTCTTCGCGCACCTCGTCATCGGGGTCGTCGTCCTGATCCAGCGGATCCCCGACCGGGCCGCCGCGACCGCCGTCCGGTGGGGGCTCGGCCTGTCCCTGCTGGGCATGCTCGCGGCGGTACCGATGATCCTGCCGATGCAGGACCCGGGCATCGAAGGGATCGGCGGGGCGCACAGCGTCGGCGTGCCCGACGGCGGGCCGGGGTTGCCGATCGTCGGTTGGAGCACCACCGGCGGTGACCTGCGGATCGGGCACTTCGTGGGGCTGCACGCCCTCCAGGCGCTGCCGATCCTGGCGATCCTCCTGACCCGGTTCGCCACGCGGCTGGACCAACGCACCCACGTCCGCCTGCTGGTCGTCGCGGGCAGCGCCTACGGCGTACTCACCGTGTTGTTGACCTGGCAGGCGATGCGCGGACAGCCGCTGCTGCGCCCGGACGCCAGCACGCTGGCCGCGGTCGCGGTCCTGGTGCTCGCGACGTCGGCCGCCAGCGGGCTGGTGCTGGCCGGCCGACGCCGCCCGGAACTGGCGTTGGTCGCATGACCGAGACGCTGTTCTCCCTGACGTTCACGGTGGCCGCGCCGTTCTGGGCGCTGATGATCCTGCTGCCGCGCTGGTCGTGGACCGCCCGGATCATCGCCTCGCCGCTGATCGTGCTGCCGGTCGTGGTGATCTACGCCCTGCTGGTGATCCCGGCGATGGGCGACGTGCTGACGGCCGTGGGGTCGCCGACCCTGGACGGGGTGCGTGACCTGCTCGGCACCTCCACCGGGGCGGCGGCGGGCTGGGCGCACATGATCGCGTTCGACCTGTTCGTCGGCCGCTGGGCGTGGTTGGACAGCAGGGAACGGGGGGTGCCGGCGCTGGTGATGGCTCCGGTGCTGCTGCTGACCATCCTGCTCGGACCGCTGGGCCTGGCCGCGTACCTCGCGGTCCGGCCCCGGTGGCGGCGGCCGGCGGCTGCCGCCACCGACCCACAGCACCTAGGCTGACCACCGTGGGATGGCCGGCGCGACTGTTCGACATGCGCGACACGCTCGTGCGGATGGTGCTGCTCGACCTCAGCGGGCTGGGTTTCCTGCTCCTCGTCCCCTACGGCCGCGCCGCCAGCACAACACAGTGGATCCTCGCGGCGCTCGCGTTCGCGGTGGCCCTGGCGACACACCGTCGACCGGTGGTCAACCTGGTGATCCAGACCGTCCTGCTGGCGGTCGCGCTCAGCCTGGTCGAGGACTTCACCATCAACCAGGTTGGTGCCAGTTGGGCGCTGCTCGAGGTCACCATGCGGGCGCACCGCCCCCGGGTCATCTGGCTGTCCGCCGCGTTGCTCGTCGCGGTCGACCTGACCGACTCGATCGGCGCCCCGGTCAACCGGGTCGCCTCCGGCGTCGTCGGACTGGCCCTGGAGGTTGGCGTGCCGGTGCTGCTCGGCCTCGTCATCCGCGCCAACCGCCAGTTGAGTCGACAGGCCGTCGAGCGCGCCGTGGCCGAACAGCGCCAGCACGCGTCGGAGACCCGCGCGGCCCGCGCCGACGAACGCACCGCCATCGCCCGCGAGCTGCACGACGTCGTCGCCCACCACGTGGCGTCGATGGTCCTGCGGGTCGGCGTGGCCCGGCACGTGCTCACCGACCTGGACCCCCGGGTCGGCGAGGTGTTCGACGACGTGCACGGCACCGGCACCGCGGCCCTGGCGGAGCTGCGCCGGCTGGTCGCGGTGCTGCGCAACCCCGACGGAGTACGCGGTGACGCGGCGCTGACCGCGATCGAACCCTCCGCGCTGCCGGCGGCGATCGGCACGTCCATCGACCGGGCCCGGCACGCCGGCATCACCGTGGACGCCGACCTGGACCCGGCGATCGGTTCGCTCGACGCGGTCCGCGGCATGGCGGTCCTGCGACTGACCCAGGAGGCGCTGACAAACGTGGCCAAACACGCGGGGACGTCCGCGCTCGCGCACCTCGTGGTCGCCGTTCGCGACGGTGCCGTGCACTGGGAGGTGACCGACAACGGACACGGTGGGACGCCGGTGGGCGCTCCGACCGGTGGCGGGCACGGCATCACCGGGATGCGCGAGCGCGTCGAGGTCCTCGGCGGTCGGCTGGAGGCCGGCCCGACCCCGACGGGGTGGCGGGTGCGTACCGTGCTCCCGTCCTCCGGCGCCCAGCCGCCCGCCCCCACGGTGCCCCGGGACCGCACGTCCCCCGCCGGTGCGCCCGCGCCGGAGCCGGCGTGATCCGGGTGCTGCTGGTCGACGACCAGCACCTCATCCGCGCCGGGCTGCGGATGCTCTGCGACGCCCAACCCGACATCGAGGTCGTCGGCGAGGCCGACAACGGCCGGGAGGCGATCCCGCTGGCCGGGCGGCTGCTGCCCGACGTCGTCGTCATGGACCTGCGGATGCCCGGTGTCGACGGGATCACCGCGACCAGCCGGATCCTCGCCGACCGCCCCAGCACCCGCATCCTGGTGCTGACCACGTTCGGCGACGACGACCACCTCTACCCCGCCCTGACCGCCGGAGCCTGCGGGTTCCTGCTCAAGGACGCGCCCCCGACCGAACTGCTCGACGGCATCCGGCGGGCCGCCGTCGGTGACAGCCCGTTCAGCCCGGAGGTGCTGCGGCGTCTCGTCCAGCGCGCGGTGCACGCCCGGCCCGAGACACCACGGCAGGCGCCGGGTCTGACCGCCCGCGAACACGACGTGCTGGACCTGGTCGCCGAGGGCCTGTCCAACACCGAGATCGCCGACCGGCTGCACATCGGTGTCACCACGGTCAAGACCCACATCACCAGTCTGATGACCAAGACCGACAGCCCCAACCGGGTACGCCTCGCCCTGTTCGCGCGCGGCGTCTGACCCACGCCCTAACGGCCGCAGGCGTAGCCCTGCATCCCCCGGGGGTTCGCGCCGGCGGACAGCACACCCGTCGCCGGATCGCGGGTCACCGCGCAGAGCCGACCCAGGCTCCACCCGTCGGTGACCCGCACCTCGTGCCCGTACGCCCGCAGCGCCGCCCGCACGCGCTCGTCGAACCGGTCCTCCACCACCAGGACGCCGGGCGCCATCTCGCGGGGATAGAACGACTCCGGCAGGCTCAGCGTGTGCCACGCCGGCGCGTCGATCGCCTCCTGAAGCGGCTGGCCGGCGACGAGATGCCGCAGCAGGAACGGCACCTGCCACTGGTCCTGCTGGTCACCGCCGGGGGTCCCGCAGGCCAGCACCGGCTCGCCGTCGCGGTGCACCATCGTCGGGCTCAACGTCGTACGCGGTCGACGGCCCGGCGCCAACGAGGACGCGAGCCCCTCCTCCAGCCAGCACATCTGCAACCGGCTGCCCAGCGGGAAGCCGAGTTCCGGAATGGTCGGCGAACTCTGCAACCAGCCACCACTGGGGGTCGCGGAGATCATGTTGCCCCAGCGGTCGACGACGTCCACGTGGCAGGTGTCGCCACGGGTCACCCCGTCCGCCTGCACGGTCGGCTCCCCGGTCGTGGGATCCGTCGCGGGTGCTCGCCGTACGGTGTCGGGTCGGACGTGGGCCGGCAGGCGTGGCCGCGAACCGTCCGGTCGCCCCGGCCGCAACTCCGCCGACGCGCGAGCACCGATCAGCGCCGCCCGCTCGCGCGCGTACTCCCGGGAGAGCAGCGCCGCGCCGGGCACGTCGACGCCGTCGCCGTACCAGGCCTCCCGGTCGGCGAAGGCGAGCTTGAGCGCCTCGACCTGGGCGTGCACCCCCGCCGCGGTCGCCGGGTCGTACGCGCCGGGATCGTCGAGCGCGTCCAGGGTGGCCAGCGTCTCCAGCAACACCGGACCCTGGCCCCAGAAACCGGTCTTCGCCACCGAGTAGCCGTGCCAGTCCAGGGTGACGGGCGCCTCCCAGGTCGCCGAGTACGCCGCCAGGTCGTCGCCGGTGACCAGCCCGGCGTGCGGCCGTCCACTGGAGTCCTGGAACGGCCGCCGGCTGAACGCGTCGATCGCCGCGGCCACGAAACCCGTGCTCCAGGCCCGGCGCGCGGCCTCGATCTGCGCCTCCCGGTCCCCGCCGGCCGCCTGTCCCGCCTCGACCAGCCGGCGCAGGGTGTCCGCGTACGCCGGGTTGGTGACCAGCTCCCCCGCCGCCGGCGGCCGGCCGCCGCGCAGCCAGAGGGCGGCGGAGGTGGGCCAGTGCTCCTCGAACAGTGACCGGACGGCCGCCACGGTGGCACCGACCCGACCCACCAGCGGGTGTCCGGCGGCGGCGTAGCCGATGGCCGGCTCCAGCACCTCGGCGAGGGTACGTGTGCCGTGCTCGCGCAGCAGCAGGAGCCAGGCGTCCACGGCGCCGGGTACGGCCGCCGCGAGCGGCCCGGCCCCCGGGACGAGGTCCATCCCGAGGGACCGGAAGTGCGCGATCGTGGCGCCGGCCGGCGCGGGACCCTGCCCGCACAGCACCTTCGGCCTGGGGTCCTGCGCGGTGGCCACGATGGCCGGCACCTCGCCGCCCGGTCCGTTGAGGTGCGGTTCGACCACGTGCAGGACGAATCCGGCGGCGACCGCCGCGTCGAAGGCGTTGCCGCCGCGTTCCAGGATGCCCATCGCCGACTGGCTGGCGAGCCAGTGCGTCGAGGAGACCATGCCGAAGGTGCCCCGCAGCGTGGGCCGGGTGGTGAACGTCATGATCACACCTCACTCGGATCCACGGTGCGAACGCAAGACCTCCGGGTCTACCCGCGCACCGCCCCGCCCGGTGCTCAGTGCGCGGGCTCAGGCCCGGCGGTGCTCAGTGCGCGGGCCGGGTCCGGTCGCCGCGGAAGAGGCTGAGCAGGACTACCAGGGCGAGCACCGCCACCACCGCGCTGAAGATCTCGGCGGCGGGACGCAGACCGGTGCCCTGGATCAGCAGGCCCACCCCGACGGCGGGCACGCCGAGCATGGCGAACAGGATCGCGAAGAAGGTCGACACCGCCTCGGCCCGGTGCTGCGGTTCGGTCTTCATCGTGATCGTCGCGATCCCGTCGCCGACCGCCACCCCGGACGCGACCCCGATGATCGCCGCGCTGACGACGAGCGTCCCCAGCAGCGCCATCCACATGCTGAACGCGAGCAGGCCCGCCCCCACGATCAGACCGACGCAGGCGCCGGCCAGCGCGGCGCGCGAGGACAGGACGCGGGTCAGCAGCTGCCCGAACGCCGCACCGGCGAACGCCACGAAGACCACGAGCGCGGCCAGGGTGTGCGAGGTCTCGTGCAGGACCATGCCGAGGAACAGCCCGCTCACCGACGTGAGCACCCCGAGCGCGGCGAACCCGGCGCCAGCGGTGATCGCCGAGCGGACGAAGGCGCCCCGGATGTTCGCCGGCACGTGCAACCGTTGCACCCGCAGCGTCACCGGCGAGCGCTCCCGCACCGTCTCCGGTACGCCGCGCAACGCGACGATCGCGGCGACCGCCAGGAGCAGCACGATCACCCAGGGCAGCCGGAGCGGGTCGGGCGCCACGTCCGCCACGATCCCGGACAGCAGGGTGCCGGTGGCGAGGCCGCCCAGGTTCGCGAAGATCGAAACGGTCGCGGCGCGCTTCGGGTGCCGAGGGCTGATCAACTCGGCCAGCGCCGCGGTCGCCGCGCCGATGATCAGCGCGGCGGAGAGACCGGCCAGGATCCGACCCACAATGATCATCGCCAGGTCCACGGCGGCCAGGAACACGGCGTCCGCGGCGACCGAGAGCAGCAACGCGACGAGGATGACCGGGCGTCGGCCGATCTGGTCGGAGAGCCGACCGAAGACCAGCAAGCCGACGACCACGCCCAACGCGTACAGGGCGTAGACCACTGTCACGGTGAGCGAGGCGAAGCCGAACTCCATCTCGTAGAGCGGGTAGAGCGGAGTCGGCACGGTCGTGCCCACCAGCGTGATCCAGAAGGCGAACGTGACCCGCACGGCGCCGGACGTGGAACCCGACCGTGTCGTTGCGCCATCGGCACGGCTGGCGTTGGACATAATCGGTCCCTTCGGGCTCGGACGCCCCTGCTGCGGGCCATCGCGGCTCCTGTCCCCCGTGCAGCATGGGTCCTGGCCCACCGCGCGGGTGTGACAACAGCCCGAAAAGCCCTCATCAGGTGGCACCCCTCCGGGGGTGCACGGCCCGTCCCGCGCCCGGCGGTTGGACACCGACGCCGCGGACCCGGCTCGGTGGCCAACCACCAGGCGCACCCCGTCCTAGGCCGACACGTGCGCCACCCCGGGCCGGCCGCTCTGCACGTAGACACTGGCCCGCGTCGCGATCGGGGCGCCCGGCACGTCGACGTACGGCACGACGCGGTAGTCGGTGCGCATCTCGCGACGGCCGAGGTGGACCACCTGATATCCGCGCTGGGAGTTGTGGAACTTCATGTGCGGGTTCTCGGCCAGCCAGGTCACCCCGAGCGCGTCCATGTCCGTGCCGTTGCCGCCCGAGCTGATCGACGTGCCGAGGAACTCGGTGCCGATCGTGCGGGAGGCCGGGTCGGCGAAGTTCAGCTTGAGGTCGGCGGCCACGCTGCGGTGCGCGTCGCCGGTGACGACGAGGAAGTTCTCGACGTTCCGCTTCGCCAGACCGTCGAAGAGCCGCTGCCGCGCCGCCGCGTACCCGTCCCAGGTGTCCATGCCGAACGTCTCGGTTGGGCCGCCGGTGTGGTCGGCCTCCATCGCGAAGACCTGGTTACCGAGGACGTTCCAGCGTGCGCGCGACGCGCCGAGGCCCGCCAGCAGCCAGGCTTCCTGCTTGGCGCCGAGGATCTGCCGGTTCGGGTCCCAGCGCAACGACTGGTCGGTGAGTTGCTGGTCCCGGAAGCGCCGGGTGTCGAGCACGTCGAGCTGGAGCAGGTCGCCGAACGTCAGGCGTCGGTAGACCTGCATCTCCGGACCCCTGGGCATGGACGAGCGGCGCAGCGGCAGGTTCTCGTAGTACGCCTGGTAGGCGGCGGCCCGGCGCAGCCGGAACACCGCGGGGTCCTGGTCCGGCTCGGTGTCCGGCTGCGAGTGGTCACCGGCCCAGTTGTTCTCCACGTCGTGATCGTCCGGGGCGACCACCCAGGGCGCCGCCCGGTGCGCCGCCTGGAGTGCCGGGTCGAGTTTGTACTGCGAGTAGCGGATCCGGTAGTCGGTCAGCGAGAACGTCTCCGCCGCCGGGATGTGCGGGCGGCCGATCGTGCCGGCGCCGGCACCCTCGTAGATGTAGTCGCCGAGGTGGACCACCAGGTCCAGGTCCTCCCGGGCCATGTGCTCGTAGGCGGTGAAGAAGCCGTCGGTGTACGCCTGGCAGCTCGCGAACGCGAAGCTCATCGATTGCAGAGCGGCACCCGGCCGCGGGGCCGTGCGTGTGCGACCGACCGGGCTGACCTGGCCCGCGACACGGAACCGGTACCAGTACACGCGATCCGGCCGCAGGCCGTGCACCTCGGCGTGCACCGAGTGCGCCCAGTCGCCGGTGGCCCGCTCCACGCCGTGCCGCACCACCCGGCGGAACCTCTCGTCCTCGGCCACCTCCCACCGCACGTTCACGGCGCGGTCGGGCATGCCCCCGAGGCCGTCCAGGGCGAGCGGGTCCGGTGCCAGTCGGGTCCAGAGCACGACGCCGTCGGGCGACGGGTCGCCAGAGGCGACACCGAGCGTGAACGCGTAGCCGGGCAGCGTGCGGTGGTCGCCCGAGGCGCCGGGGTTCGCCGAGGCGGGCTCGGCCGCCAGGATCGTCGCGCCGGCGGCGACACCTCCCAGGGCGAGGAAGTGACGACGCGGCAGCGTCCGGGGTGACTGCGACATGGAGGGATACCTTCCGGAGGGCAGACGGTGTTGCGTGTGCTCCCTTGATCCCAACTGTCCGACATGACGCCCGCCGGAACACCCAGTGAACAGGGCCGGGGCATTCCACTGACGACGGTGACACCGCCGGGTCACGGGGAAGCGGCCCGCGCGGCGCCGCTTCCCCCGCGTGCTCCTGGGAGTTGTACGTCTGCGCCGTCACCGTGACGTCGAGGTCACCCGGTCGTCGTGCTCAACCCGTCCAATGCGACAACGAGGACGTGGTCGCGCTGCTCGGAGCGCGGGAAGTGCCCGGAGGCGATGGCGCTGGAGAGCCGCATCACGTCGTCGATCGTCACGTCGGCACGCACCTCGTGCGCCAGCTGCGCGCGCTCCAGCAGCGGTCCGCCCGCCGCGTAGAGCGCCCGCCGACACTCCTGGTACGCGGCGGACTCCCGGTTGAGGCCGGCGGCCAGGGGCTGCTTCGCTCCGATGTATTCCACGAAGCGCCGCAGCCACGCGTACAGGGCGGCGCGGGGGGCCAGGGAGCCGACGTCTTCGGCCGCCTCGCACACCGCCTCGACCTCGGTGACGTAGACGTTCTCGATCAGCACCTCGCGGGTCGGGAAGTTCCGGTAGAGCGTCGCGATGCCCACGCCAGCGCGCCGGGCGATCTCCTCGAGGGGAGCGTCGGCGCCCTGCTCAGCGAAGGCGACACGGGCCGCCGCGAGGATCGCGTCGTAGTTGCGCGCCGCGTCCGCCCGGTGTGGGCGGGCCACGCGCAGGTGGGTGAGGGCCGTCACGGTGCCGATGTCTCCCAGTGCCAGCAAACGGAGGCCGCCTATCACTATAGTGATAAGTCGCCTCCACTTATCCGGAGGTCGCCTATCAGTCTAGCCCGAAAGAAGGCAGACCATGTCCCCGACTCCCGCCTCCCGCCGCGGGATCGCCCTGTCGCTCATCCTCGGCTCGCAGCTGATGATGACGCTTGACACCTCGATCATCACGACCGCGCTGCCACACGTGCAGCGGCAGTTCGGTTTCACCCAGTCCGGACTCTCCTGGGTGCAGAACGCCTACGTGCTGGCATTCGGCGGCCTGCTCCTGCTCGGCGCCCGGGCCGGCGACCTCCTCGGCCGCCGCCGCGTCTTCGTCGTGGGGATCGTCCTGTTCACCGCGGCATCCCTCGCCGCCGGTCTCGCGCTGAACGGAAGCTGGCTGATCACCGCCCGTGTTGCGCAGGGGCTCGCCGCCGCGCTCGCGGTGCCCTCCACGCTCGCCCTGCTGGTCGCCGACCACCCCGAGCCGGGTGCCCGCGCCAAGGTGATCGCCCTCTACAGCGCGGTCATCGGCGCCGGCGGCAGCGTCGGGATCGTGATCGGTGGAGTCTTCACCGACCTGCTGTCCTGGCGCTGGGGAATGCTCGTCAATGTCCCGATCGGCATCGCCATCGCGCTCCTCGCCCCGCGGTTCCTGGTCGAGACCGAACGCCGCCCCGGCACCTTCGACCTCGGCGGCGCGCTGACCTCCACCGCCGGCATGACCGCCCTCGTGTACGGCTTCATCCAGGCCGCCGCAGCCGGTTGGAGTGCGCCCACCACCGTGGTCTCGCTGGGCCTCGGCGCCGTCCTCCTGATCGCCTTCGTGCTGATCGAGCACCGGGCGCCGCAACCCATCACCCCGCTGCGGCTCTTCCGCAGCATGGAGCGTTCCGGGGCGTACGCCGGGCGGATCCTCATCGTCGGCGCGACCTTCTCCACCTTCTACTTCCTCAGCCAGTACCTCCAAGAGGTGCTGCACCTCAGCGCCCTGCAGACCGGCTTCGCGTACGTGCCCATCACCGGCATGTTCTTCGCCATGGTCTACGTCATCCGGCCCCTGCAGAACCGGCTCGGCCGTCCCATCCTGCTGGTGGCGTCTCTCGCCATCGCACTGATCGGCATGGCGTGGCTGTCCCGGATCTCGACCGAGTCCAGCTACTTCCCGGACGTGCTGCTGCCGCTTCTGGTGATCGGAATCGGTCAGGGCATCGCGATCATCCTGATGACCCAGGGCGGTGTCGTCGGGGTCGAGCCGCAGGACGCCGGCGCCGCATCCGGGCTGGTAAACGTCGCCCACCAGCTCGGCGGCTCGCTCGGCATCGCGGTCCTGACCATCGCGTACACCCGGGCCAGTGCGACGACCGACCCGACCGCCGGCTTCCACGCGGCCTTCACCGGCGCGGACGTCTTCTTCCTGATCGCACTGGCCTTGGCGGTCGTCGTGGCCATCGCGGGACGTCGTGCCCGGCAGCTCGCGGTTCTCCCCGCTGGCTGAGCGCGCGCGGGCTGTCGGGGCGGTCAGCCCGACAGCCCGCCCTCGCGCCGCCCGGGAGGCCGAGGGTGGTACTCGGGGCAGAGCTTCGCGCTGGCGAACGCCCCCTTCACCGCCGCGGAGAGCGCGGCCATGTCGTACGCGCCGTGGTGCCGCCGGCCGTTGATGAAGAACGTCGGGGTGCCGGTGACGCCGCTGAGGTCGGCGGAGTCGACGTCCTCGGCGACCCGGTCGACGCCCATCCGCTTCACCATGTGCTCCCGGAACTGGTCCGGGTCCAGGCCGAGCTGTACGGCGTAGCCGAGCACGTCGGCAGGGTCGAGTGCGTGCTGGTGCGTGAGGAGCAGGTCGTGCATCTCCCAGAACGCGCCCTGCGCCCCCGCCGCCTCGGCGGCCTCGGCCGCGAGTTGGGCGTGTGAGTGGACGTCGGTGAGCGGCAGGTGCCGCCACACGTACCGGATGTTGGCGAAGTCGGCCAGCAGTTCCCGGACCACCGGCTCGGCCTGCCCGCAGTAGGGGCACTCGAAGTCGCCGTACTCCACGACCGTCACCGGCGCCTCGACCGGCCCCCGCATGTGGTCGCGCTGCTCGTCGACCGGCAGCATCAGGTCGACGATCCCCTCGGTGACGCCCAGCAGAGCCCGGGTGCGCCGTGCCGGCGACAGTCGCCCGGCCGAGCGGAACACCAGCCAGGTGACGAGGGACGCGCCGAGCGTCGCGACGAGGATGCCGAGTTTCGCCTCGTCCAGGGCGGGACCGTTGAGCGCGTGGGTGGCGATCAGGAGGGCGACGGTGAACCCGATGCCGGAGACCGTGCCGACCCCCGCGACGGCGAGCCAGCCCACCGGCGGGCGGAACCGGTTGCCGCTCAGCCGGGCCACCAGCCACGACGTGGTCAGGATCCCGGCCGGCTTGCCGACGACGTACGCGACCACGACGCCGAGCGTGACCGGGGAGGTCACGGCCCGGGCCAGCAGCTCGCCGTCGACCACGATTCCGGCGTTCGCCAGTGCGAAGAGCGGCACGACCACATAGCTCGCCCACGGATGGAAGAGAGTCTGCAGCCGCTCGTTCGGCGACACCGCCGAGGTGAGCCCGGCTCGGGCCATCCGGGCGAGCTGCGGGGTGGGCTGTTCCCGGAAGAGGCGGAACTGGTCGGTTGCCCGCTGCAGGTCGCCGCGACCGGGGGCATAGGCGTAGGTCAGCAACCCCATCACCAGACCCACCGCGACCGGGTCGACACCGGATTTCGAGACGGCGACCCAGGCCGCCACCCCCAGCAGCGCGTAGATCGGCCCGAACCGCACGCCGCTCCCCCGTACCAGCAGGACGACGGCGAAGATGCCCACCGCGACGAGCAGCGCCATCGGCGAAGGATGCTTCGGGTAGGCGATCGCGAGCACCACGATGGCCAGCACGTCGTCGACGACCGCGACGGTCAGCAGGAAACCCCGCAGCCGGTCGGAGAAGCGCGGCCCGAAGACGGCCAGCGCGCCGAGCGCGAGCGCCGTGTCCGTGGCCATCACCGCCCCCCAACCCGCGGCGGTGGTGTGCCCGGAGTTGATCGCGAGATAGATCCCGATCGGCAGGAGCATGCCGCCGAAGCCGGCCAGCATCGGCAACGCCAGTCGACGCCGCTCCCGCAACTCGCCGATGTCGAACTCGCGGCGCAACTCCAACCCGGCCACCAGGAAGAAGAAGGTCATGAGGCCGCTGTTGACCCAGGTACGCAGGTCGTGTGACAGGGACCAGTCGCCGAGCTGGACCGACAACGACGTGTTCCAGAGCGACTCGTACGACCGGACGTGCAGATTGGTCCACGCGAGAGCCACCACCGCGGCGACCAGCACCAGCCGGGCACCCCCGGTCTCGGTACGCAGGAACGCGCGCAGCGGAGCGTTGAACCGCCCCTCCCAGGCGGTTCGGCTGCTCCATCCCCGGTGCGTGTCGTCGCTCGTCACGGAGACAATCCTTGTCGAACTGATCTCGACGCGGCGGTGAATCGTCCACCGCGTACGGCGTCGGTGGGGAGGGACCAACCACGCGATCATCGCGACCCGGCTCATGGTGTGGCTCGCCCAGGGCGGTGTCCCGGCGGAACACATCGCCCAAGCAGTCGGGCTACGCATACCGGGTCGTGACGGCGGCGTCGGTGGACGGATTCCAGACCTGGTCGTCTGGAGCAAGGCTCAGGCAGACGGCGTGTGGCTGCCGGTCGCCGACGTGCTCCTCGTGATCGAGATCGTCTCCCCCGGCTCCGAGGGGGTCCTCAACACGCGTCCGGAGGAGCACGGTCTCGGCTGAACGTGTCGTGACCCTCGTCAGGCGCGGGTGAGGCGACCGTCCTGGTCTACGCGGAGGCGACCGCTGGTCACGGCGACGTGCAGCCCGTACCGGAGCAGTTTGTCGATCTTTTCGGTGCGGCGGCGGTAGCCGAGCCGTTCCAGGCCGGCGCGCAGCAACCGCTCCTCGTCCATGCTCGGTACGCCCTGGAGGACGTGCACGAGGGCGTTGGCCACCTCCTCGGGTGGCACCTCCTCGAACGCGCGGTCGTTGCTCGCCTGCGTGACCCGGTACGCGCGGTACGTCCGCGGGTCGGCGTCCTCGGGCCAGGCGTACCGGCTCACGGTCGGGTGAGCGTGCAGGCGGCGGGAGTCGACGAGCGACAGGACGGCGACACGCCGGTCCTCCCGGGTCCGGAGGAAACCGAACCGGGCGAGGGCGAGGCGGGCGAGGCGGTGCTGCTCGATGGGTCCCTCCGCCTCGATGATCTCGCGGAGCGCGTTCCGCATCAGCTCACGTACCCGCCGGTCGGTGGCCAGGAGGTCGAGGTCGGCCTGGTCGCCGAGCGGCGTGGGCACGTAGGGCACGAACGGGCTCACCGTGCTGGTGTCCCCATCGGAGGCCGCCGTGACCTGGGGTGCGGTGGGCGCGGGTGCGGTGGCTGCGGCGGCGAGCGCGTTGACCGGCGGCGCCGAGACATCCGGGGCGGGCTCGTCGTCCACGGCGAGGCGCGGCTGGGGCAGCTCGGCCGTCGCGGTCGGGTGCGGCGGCTCCACGTCCGCCTCGGAGCGCGGCTGCGGCAGCGCGATGGCCCCGGGCGGCGCGGCAGCCGCCGACGAGTCGGTTTCCGGTTCGGCGGTCGCGGGCGCGTCGGCCCGGGTGACCGCCTCGCCGACCCGGTCGAGCAGCGCCGACCGGTCGTGGATCCACGCCGGCAGCCAGAACCGCACGACCTCCGGCCAGCCCATGATCGAGCGCAGGAGCGCGGGCGCCGAGTCCCGGTCGGCCACCGTCGGGCGTGCGCTCCAGTCCGGGCCGTCGAGCATGACGGCGACCTGCCACCGTGGTGCGCCTGGTCGGCGTACCGCGATGTCCACGGTGAAGTCGGAAAGGCCGTGCGAGGTACGGACCTCGTGGCCGCGGTCGCGCAGCGCCGCGGCCACCTCGTCGCGGATCCGACTGCGCCGCTCGGTGCGGTCGGTGGCGAGGTCGCCCAGGCGCTCCGCGCCGGCGGCGGCCATCTCGCAGTACGCGCGCAGGTGCTGGGTGCCCAGCGCGGACGTGCGGGACAGGTCGATGTCGGACGGGTCGAAGGACGAGTAGAGGACGACCTGGCGGCGGGCGCGGGTGATGGCCACGTTGAGCCGCCGTTCGCCGCCAGCCTGGCTCAGCGGGCCGAAGTTCAGCGGAAGCTGACCGGTCTCCGGGCTGGTGGAGAAAGCCAGGGAGAACAGGACGACGTCCCGCTCGTCGCCCTGCACGTTCTCCAGGTTCTTCACGAAGATCGGCTCCGCGACCGCGCCGGACAGGTGCTCGCGGATGATCGGATCGGCGCTCTCCTCCAGCAGGTTGAGGATGAGGTCGCGCTGCTGGATGTTGAAGGTGACCACGCCGACGGACTGGGTGGCGGTCGCCGGGTCGTGCAGCCGCCGGGTGATGTCCCCGAGGATCGCCCGCGCCTCGACCTCGTTGGTGCGGGATCCGCCCCGGTCGTACCGGCCGGCGACGCGCCGCCAGCTGACGCCCGCCTCGCTGGCGGCACCGGGCGACGGGAGGCTGGACAGTTTGTTGTCGTAGTAGTAGCGGTTGGAGAAGGCGATGAGTGACTCGTCGTGACTGCGGTAGTGCCAGGAGAGCCACCGTTGCGGCAGTCCCGACTCGACGGCCTCGCTGAGAATGCTCTCCAGGTCCTCCGGCACGGGACCGTCACCCTCGTCGACGTCGTCCGGGCTGTGGCTGGCCTGCATGATGCTGCTCGGTGGCATCTGCCGGGAGTCGCCGACCACCACCACGGCGCTGCCCCGACCCATCGCGCCGATCGCCTCCGCCACGCGAATCTGCGAGGCCTCGTCGAAGATGACCAGGTCGAAACGTTGGCTCCCCGGTGCCAGGAAGTTCGCCGCCGACGCGGGGCTGACCAGCACGCACGGGGTCAGTGCGAGCACCGCGTCCGGGTACTGCTCGAACAGTTCCCGGAAGGACCGCCCGCCGCGCTTGCGGCGAAGCTCCGCGGCGAAGTCGGCGAAGCGACCCCGCCGGTCGGTCGGACTGAAGGGGCGGCGACGGACCAGCACCGACGGCAGCTGCGTGGGCAGCGCGGACCGCAGCTCACCGGCGGCCGCCTCGAACTGGCTGATCTCGTCGTCGTGCAGTTCCGCGTCGAAGTACTGCAGGCCGCCGGCCCGGACCCGCTCGGCGAGGGATGCCGTCGCGACTCCCCGCCGGTAGACCTCCTCGGCGAGACGCGCGGGCACCTCGGCACGCAGCAGTTGGTCCCGATAGTCGGTGAGACCGGCGGAGGCGAGCACGTCGGCGTGGGCCAGGACGGTCGCCCACCGGCGCAGCGGGAACAACTCCTCGCTCCGCAACTCGTGCAGCCAGGTCGCGCCGTCGCGCTGCCAGGCGTCCACCCAGTGCGCACCGGCGGCCCACCGGGCCAGCTCGGCCGCACCGGAGCGCAACACCCCGCGCCAGGCCCGCCACCGCGAGGCGAAGCGGTCGAGCACCACCGCGTCGGCATCGGTGCACCCGCCGTCGAACAGCTCCCAGGCTCGCGGGTGCCGGGTCAGGAGCGTGCGGCCCACCCGGGTCGCCTCGATCGCCTCGGTCAGCCGCTCCTGCGCGGCGGGGTCGGTGGGCTGCCACCGCGACAGCCGCAGCCCGCCCACCGCGCCGACATGCTGGTGGAGGGCCGCCGCCTGCGCCTGGGCGGCGACCAGCCGACCGGTGGTGACCTCCACCCGATCCACGTCGAGCGTCGCACCGGCGACCAGGTGCACCGCCAGCAGATCCGCGACGGCCTGCCGCCGCTTGCGCTTGCCGAACAGCTTCTTCGCCGCCTCCTGGGCCGCCGCGTGCCAGGCGGCCAGCTCCGGTCGAGCGAACACGTCCGGCCGGAAGGTGGCCAGCTCACCGGCGAAGCCCTGCCGGAAGGCCGCCAGGTCCGCCTGGAGCCGGGCCACCGCCTCGTCCCACCGTCGGTCGCCGGCGTGCAGGGTGGTCTGCCGGTCCGGCAGCAGTCCGCGTACGGCGAGCCAGGCGCCCGCCTGTAGCTCGCTCACCGTTTCCGGGGCGGGCAACGTCCGCAGCAGCTCGACCAGGTGCGGGTGGGCGGCGAGGTCGGCACGGAGGCGTTCGAGCTCACCGGCGATCTCGGTGACCGCGTCGCCGTGCAGCCCGTCGAGAGTGCGGCAGCCGCTGAGCGCCCACGGGTGCGCCGCCCGGAGTCGCGCCGATCGTGCGGCCGCCGGGAACTCCCGCAGGGTCGTCTCGACCTGTACGCGTGCCGGGGCGGGTGCGTGCAGGTAGGCCACCGGGATCGGGGCGACCGGGCCGTCGCCGTACGCCAGGGTCTGCTCGTAGGCCGACCAGAGCGACAGCCCGACGGGGTTGGCGGTGTGCACCTGGGCCGGGTAGTCGGCCAGTGGCGCGAGCCGCGTCCGGTAGGCCGTCTCGACGGCCGTCCACGTGCCGTCGCCGCCCTGGTCGTACTGGTCCAGTGCGTCGCGCAACTGCTGGCGGATCGCGTTGAGGGACTGCTTACGCCCGTGCAGGTCCAGCGCGAACGGCCCGAGGCCGACCTGCTTGAGGCGGCGCTTCACCACCTCCAGTGCGGCCTGCTTCTCGGCGACGAAGAGCACCGACCGGCCCGCGCCGACCGCCTGGGCGATCATGTTGGTGATGGTCTGGGACTTGCCGGTGCCCGGCGGACCCTCCAGGACGAAGGAGTGGCCGCGCTCGGCGCGCACGATGGCCTGCATCTGCGACCCGTCGGCGGGGATGGGCAGGTGCAGGTCGGCCTCGTCGACGGCGATCTCGACGTCGTGCTCCGGGCGGGCAGGATCGTCGAACGTGGCGCCGGAGGACTCGACCAGGTGCCGGACGACCGGGTTCTCCAGAAAGCGGGGCCAGTGGTCGGTGAGGTCCCGCCACATCTGGAAGGTGGAGAACTGCAACAGTCGAAGGCTGGCGGTCTCGTCGATGCGGTAGTTGAGCCGGTTGTCGAGCAGCCCGGCGTTGATCGCCGCGAGGGTCTTGGCGATGTCGATGCCGTGCTCGTCGAGGACCGGTCGCTCCAGCTCCGGGATCCGCACGCTGTGCCTGACCCGCAACCACTCGACCAGGCAGTGGTTCGGACTGGCGACCTCGGTGCCGTCGATGACCATCGCGTACGGGCGACGGCCGCTGCCGCCCTCGATGCGCACCGGCAGGAGGAACAGCGGCGCGTACGCCTCTCCCCCGGTCGTCTTCGTGTGCACCAGGGTGCCGATGGTCAGGTAGAGGTAGTTGCTGCCGGTCTCCTGCTCCATCGTGCGCGCCTCGCGTTGCAGCGCGCGCATCGCGGTCTTGTAGCGGGCGTCGGTGACCGCGCCGTAGACCCGCCGGTCGGTACGCAGCTCCCGGGTGAGGATCTCGGCGTCGAGGTCCTGCGCCCGACGCGTCCCGGCCAACTCGTGGACGTGACTGATGGCGTCCTGCGGGATGACCTGCACCTGGCGGCCGTCGTGGATGAGGTCGTCGAGCAGGGCCAACGCACCCGCCGGCACGTGCAGGTCCAGACCACGGCCCCGCTTGGGCAGGTTGAGCAGCGGATTACGCAGGCTCAGGTCGAGCAGCGACTTCTTCCACTGCTGGACGCGCGCCGGCGACCCGTCGGACTGCTGCGGCACCTCCTCGCCCTCGTCGGCGAACTGGCGCAGCCGCGCGGCGGCGACGCCGGGAGGCAGGTCGAGGGACGCTGTTGTCGCGGGCGTCGCCTCGGCTGTCTTCGGCGTCGCCTCGCTGTCTACCGCGGCGGGCAGGGGGCGGATCCCCGAGCGATGGGCCAGGTGCACGTCGACGACGCCCTGCACGCGCTCGCCGTCGCCGCGGAAGTGGCCGAGCCCGACGCGTACCGCCTCGGTGAAGGTCGCCGACTGCGCGCCCGGCCCGATGCGGGTCAGCTCGACCGGCACGGCCCGGCCCGAGTCCACCATGGAAACCAGCAGGTTGGTTTCGGTCACCGCGGCCGAGCCCAGCCGCTCCTCCTCCAGCAGGAAACCGCCGAAGGCGTGCCCCGCGCCGATGAAGACGAGCGGGTGCAGCCCCGCCGCCTCCAGACACGCGGCGTACGTGACGGACAGGTCGAGGCAGTTGCCGAGCCGACCGTCGAGCACCGCCGCCGTCGTGCGCACCTTCTGGCCGGTGTTCTCGAAGGACGCCGGCAGGGTCTGGTAGGTGATCTCGAGTTGGCGCAGCGCCTCGTACACCGCGCCGGCGATCAGCGCCGCCCGCTCCGAACCCTCCTGGTAGCCCTGCAACGAGCCGGAGCCGGTCCGTGCGAGCAGGAGCTGGGCAGCGGCCCGCAGGACCGCCTCGACGGCCTTGGTGTTCGGCTGCACGAACGCCGCCAGGCTGTCGTACAGGGCGGGGGTGTTGAACCACTCGTTGTGCGCCAACACCCTGGACGGGGCGACAAGCGTCAGTGCCTGCTCCTGCGCCTGCACCTGGAGGGTGTAGTCGACCGGGAACGCCTCGTCGGTGCGGTACAGCAGCGTGCGGTCGGGTGTGAAGTCGCGGAAGTCGTCCCAGCTGGTGCTGGCCCCGGGCCGCAACGGCTGGGTCAGCGTCCGTACCCACGGCTCGGTCAGCGCGCCGTCCGGGCCACGCAGTTCCAGCGTCAGTGTGACGTCGGTCAGCGGCACCACGCCTCGGTTGACGAGCGTGAGGTGACGGACCAGCGGCACCCGGTTGTGCACCAGGGCGGCGTTGATCGCCGGCTGCACGAGCAGCCCGACCTCGAGCTGGTCGTCGTCGGCGGTGAACTGCGCGAAGACGCTGTCGGACATGGCGTTTCTCCAGGTGGGCAGACCAGGGGGGCCAGCCTAGCGGCCACCTTGGCCGCCTGGGGGGATCCCCTCTTCGCGCCAGCTTTCACAGGCGAGGCCGCGTCAGAGCCCAACTCGACGTCGGCCGCGATCTCTGTCAGCTCCTTCGGCCAGGCTGTCGCACTGCAGAGAAAGGGACGGAGCTGACCACTCCACGAGTCACCCCCCTTCGCCAAGGCACTGCCCGTGCCATGGCCCCCGGGCCACGAACAGCGGGGATAGGCCGCGGGTCAGGCCTCTGGTTGTACGGCCTGCCCGTAGAACCAGCGGAGATGCTCGATGAGCGCCTCGCGAGCCTTGACGTTGACGAGGATGTCCAGAGGGAACCCGGGGCGGAGCGCGAGCTTGGCTGCCGCGATATTCACGCCCTCCAACTCGTTCAACCGCTCGCGGAATTGCTTCCGCAACTCGATGTCGTCGAACGGTGGCCGGGTGCTCAGGTGCTGGAACACTATCTCGAACTTACCGCTCGGGTAGATCGTCGCGGGCCAGATGTTGCCCAGCTCGTGGTCCTTGCCACGCGCCATGAGGAAGCACGAGGTCTCGCCGCCGGTGCCATAGAACAACATGCCGCCCATCCCGGCCCAGGCTTCGAGCACCGCGACCGTGCCGTGCGCGACCTGCGCATGCTGAAGGTCCCTCAGCTGTTCGAGGAAGCGGTCGTCCAGCGGATTGTTATGTCGGGACCGTGGACGCAGGAGTTGGCCGGGCCCGTCCTGCTGCGGCATCCCGGCAAGTTGGGCCAGTTCCTCGACACCGATCCGCTGAGCCTGGCTGGCCCGACCGTACGTGTCGAAGTCGACACCCTCCTCGCGCAGCAGGTCGTGCGGGTCGTCGGTGCGGGACGGCTCAAGCCAGCGGAAGTTCGGGGCTAGCACGCCCTCGGCCTGGAGCACCCGGTGTGCGTTCGGTGCGGCATGGTGGGCGAGCCGGGCACCGACAGAGACAGGGTGACTGCCGATCAGCGCGGCCAGATCACCGTACGCGGTCCACGAGCCGGCGGGCAGCGCGGCGAGCGCCGTGTTCATGACGTCCCAGGGCACCTCGGACTTGTTGCCCGCCTCCTCGGTGGGCCCGGGCCAGGTGGCGATGATCCGTTCGGCGAGCCCGTCGGCGCGCGCGTGGATCTCGGGGCGTCCCCAACGCTTCTGGTCGGCGATCTCCCGGCTGAGCGCGATCCCACTCTTGCCGAGTTGGGTCCGCTTGACAAGGAAAGAGCTGTTGCTCAGTTCCGAGTTGTAGCCGGTCAGGGTGAGGTTGCCCAACGTGTGCACAAGGGCCTCGTGCACCTCGGCGAAGCTCTCTTCGCCCTGCAGGTCCTCGCTCAGCATCTGCCGCCACTCCGCGGTCGGGCTCTGCGGCATGACGTGTTCGATGGTGAGCGACTGCGGCGCGACCGGCTCCTTGCTGCCGTACGACTCCTCCAGCCACTGAAGCACCAACTTGCGCTGGGTCGCCCGCCCGTTGAGGTAGAACGGGATGGACCGTACCGCCTCGCGCAGGCTGACGTCGGTGGCGTAGTACTTGCGGCCCACCGACAAGAACGCCCGGACCGCCTCGTCGACGGGCAGATCCTTACGCATGTCGGTCACGATGCGCAGCAGGACCCGGTTGATGCTCGCGGTGGCGCGACCGATGAGCAGACGGCGAATGAAGTAGCTCTCGACGTACAGCATCGCCGAGGCAATCTGCTCCGACGTCGCCGTTCCCTGCTTGCGGCGGTCCAGCAGGTGCAGCAGGAGCGGCAGGACGGTGGTGGTGTCCCAGGCGTTGAGCCGGGCCAACCGCCGCCGTACCTCCGGGTCCGGCTCCTCCTCGGGATGCAGGATGATCCGCAGGAGGGCGCCGAGGCGGCAGAATCGGCGCACCTCGGCTTCGATCTCCGCCTCGGTGTGCAGGCCGTTCAGCCTCGCCTGCTGCCCGACGTAGGTGTCGGTCTGTTTGACCTCGGGGTTGCGGTGCACCATGTCGAGCCAGAACAACTGTTCCATTTCCCCGGCGTCCAACTGCTTCTGCAGGGGGAACCACAGCGAGTCGTAGACTGCCTCGCCACGGTTGGGCAGGCGCATGAACAGGTAGTTGCGCAGCAGGTCAGCCTGTGTGAGTTTCAGGCCGGTGTTGTTGAGCGACTCGAAGATCCGATAGACGTTGTCGCCGGACTGCGCAACAACCGAGACCAGCGCCATCCCCGAGATGACCGCGTCCTCAATGCGTTCGATATCCAGCGGGTCGTCCGGGTCGTCGACGGCGACGAGTTGGGCCGCGAAGAACCGGTACGCCGCACCCACCTGGTCGCTGCCGCCGGCCTGAGGCGTCGCTTCGAGGCAGGCCTCGTAGGCGGTGCGGTCGGCCTGGGTGGGAACGAGCTTCAACCGATGAGTCGGCTTGTACTTGTTGATCAGGTATTCCTGGTTGATGCGGTCTCGGTGGTCTGGACCCTCATGTGTGGCGCGGTGGTCGCGGATGGCGCAGAGCAGAATGGACAGGGTGGTGAGACGTTGCTGACCATCCACCACAAGGAATTCGGAGACCGCCGGGCCTAGGGTGGGGCTGGGCGCGAGCACAAGCGAGCCGATGAAGTGCGTGAGGTTCTGGTTTTCGACTCGCTCCTCGGCCAACTTACGGATGTCGTCCCAGAGTCGTCTGAGTTGTGAGTCCGTCCACGAGTAGGTCCGTTGGTACAGCGGCACCCGATACTGCTTCGCGCCTTCGAGCAACTCCCGCAGCGTCGTCTCGTGTGCCGCAACCATGTGCGCTCCCCTCGTCCCTGGCGTAATCCGGCCAGCCAACCAGACACCCGAATCGGATCAACGCCTCAGTCAAGAACGCGACTTCTCTGTTCGGCCACGGCAAGTCGGCGCGGTACCGAGTTCGCCGCAGAGATGCTGACCAGCCTCAGCATCGCCGCCGGTCAGCGGGGGAGCTCCGCCTCGTCGGCGAGGACGCCTACCCGGGAGTGACACCCGCACGTCTCTTCATCTCGGCACAGAGTTCAGTTCGCGCGATCGACCACCGGGAACGCTGGTCAACCCGCCCGGTAGGAGAGGTAGTAGCCCTCGTACGGCCAGCTGTGGAAGTTGTTGAGCTCGGACGCAGCGCCGGTGCAGTCGGAGGTCCGGTAGCCAGAGACGGATCCGAAGCCGTTCCAGCCGATCGCCCAGATCGCCTCGGCCGGGACCGGGCGGCAGATACCGTCGGGCGTGGCCTGCCTGCCGACGATGATCTGCGTGTAGGCCTGGTAGAAGACGAGGCCGGTGTCGGGAACCTTGAGCGTCTCGGCAGCGGCTGCGGGCGACGCCGGCATCGTCACGGCCAGTGTGGTGATCAAGGCGGCGGCGAGACCCGCAGCGATTCGGCTGGTAAATCTGCGCATGGGCTTCCCTTCCTAGCGGTGTTCAGGGACGGGACCGGAGCTCGATCAGCTCAGGGAGAGATTTACTTGCATCGATTATGTTCCCCGTGTCAAGCAACCTGCCGCTGAGCGCTGTCGCTGAGCGTCCCGAACGCAGGGCTGGCTGCGAACTGGTCGCCTGCCATCCGCGCCGCGGGGGCGCTCGGAGGCGGCCGGGTCCGCCGGCGGCCGGTTCTTGACGGTGCAACTTTCCCGCGGTAGCGTAAGTTAATTCATTCCCATCAATGGAAGTGGGTAGCTGTGCTGTTGAAACCCTTCGCCATCGCCGGGGTCATCGCAGGTGTGCTGGCTGTTGCACCCCCTGCCTCGGCGGCACCCCAGTCGGGGGCCGGCGTCTACCCGCCCGGGAATTGCCAGCCGGGCACATTCTGCGTCTGGCCCCACTGGGATCACCCGAACGGGGTTCCGACGGCGACTCCGTCCCTGGTGACCACCACGGAGTGGAGCGGCAACATCACGGGTTTCAACTACTACAACTACACGAACCGGAACGCCGAGATTAGCTGGTCGTTCACCACCCAAGGGAGGACCTTCACCGGCACGGACTGTGCTCCTCCTGGTGACGGATTCTTCTACGTTCCCATGACCGTGACGAAGGTGAGTTGGCGGACGCACGTCTGCTGAATCCCGCCGTCTTCTGCGCCGCCCGGGGTGCTCGTCCCGTCGCGTGTGCTCGACATCGAGCCACCGTCGCCCCGCATCTCGTGCGGGTAGGGTCCCAATCATGACGATTCCCCACCTCACGGCAGCTGACGGGACGACCCTGCCGGCGATCGGGCTCGGCACGTACCGACTGAACGGCTCGGCCGGTGTCGACGCGATCGGGCAGGCGATCCGGGCGGGTTACCGGTTGATCGACTCGGCGGTGAACTACGAGAACGAGGGCGCGGTCGGCCGGGCCGCCCGGTCGGCCAGTGAGGTGCGGAACGAGCTGGTCGTCACCTCGAAGCTGCCGGGGCGGCACCACCGCTACGACGAGGCGCTGACCACCATTGAGGAGAGTGCGTTCCGCACCGGTCTCGACCACGTCGACCTGTACCTCATCCACTGGCCGAACCCCAAGACCGACCTGTACGTGCAGGCGTGGCGGGCGCTGATCGAGGCGCGCGAGCGTGGCCTGGTCCGGCACATCGGGCTGTCCAACTTCCTGCCGGAGCACATCGAGCGGCTGGTGGCCGAGACCGGGGTCGCCCCGGTGGTCAACCAGATCGAGGTGCACCCGTACTTTCCGCAGCAGGAGGCGATCGACTACCACCGGGAGCACGGGATTTTGGTGCAGGGTTGGAGCCCGCTCGGCCACGGCAACGACCTGCAGGAGCATCCCGTCGTCGTGGAAATCGCGACCGCGCACGGTGTCAGCCCGGCACAGACGATCCTCGCCTGGCACGTGGCCCGTCAGGTGATTCCGCTGCCCAAGGCCGCTTCCCCGCAGCGGCAGGTCGAGAACCTGGACGTCTTCGACATCAAGCTCACCGACGCGCAGGTCGAGGCCATCACCGCGCTGGGCCGCCCGGACGGGCGGCTCGCGGACCAGGACCCGGCGGTGTACGAGGAGTTCTGATCGCCCCCACTACGCTCGGCCTGGACCACGGAACGTGACGTCTGAGGGATCGGACGCGGTGGTGAGCGTGATGACTCACAGGCATCTTGATGCCGCACAGTCATCACGCTCGTCACCACATTGCCCGGCTGTTCCAGGGCGCTCGGATGTCGGCGGGACGAACGCTCAGACGAGCCCGCCGAGCGCCGGGTCGCTGATGCTGTCCTTGCCGTTTTCGACATGACCCGCGCAGCGGTACGCGAAGTCGACGTCGCCCGCGACGGAGACCGTCAGGTCGTACCAGCCGTGGGTGCGGGCGAGCGCCCACGTCGCGCGCTCGGTCTCGCCGGGGCGCAGGGACAGCTTCACCGGGCGGGAGTTGTATCCGTCCCGGACGGTCACCTCGACCCGCTTCGACCCGCGGTTCTTGAGGGTGAGGGCGAGCTTGTAGTCCCGCTCGTCGTAGGCGGGGGTGACGTCGAGGTGGGACCGGCCGTCGGTGAACCGGCGGAAGAACCCGTTCGGGCCGTGCACCGAAAGGTCGTAGGACGACTCGACCGGCCAGGTGTCGGTCAGGTGCTTGCCCGGCTCGACGGTGTAGCTGCGCGGGGCGTCCGCGCTGCCGGCCTGGCGGACCTGGAAGACCGCGGCGACCCTGCCGGAGTTGCGGAAGTCGATCCGGAGCGCGCCGTCGTCGACCCGGGCGTCGGCGTGCAGGGTGTACGGGATCGCGCGCGCCGGACGTACCCCGTGTTCCTGCTTCGGTAGCCGCTGGTCGGCCGGCGGGACCGGCACCTCGTCGGGGTGCCGGATCAGCTCCTCGGGCTTGAAGTCGTCGGTGTCGGGCAACCTGACCTCGCGCGAGCGGTTCGGGTGCCGGAAGTCGAAGGCCGTGGTCAGGTCACCGACGACGGCGCGCCGCCACGGGGTGATGTTCTGCTCGATCAGGTCCGGGCGGCCGTGCCCGAACCGCGCCTCCAGGAACTTGATCAGTGAGGTGTGGTCGAAGAGCTGCGAGTTCACGTAGCCGCCCCGCGTCCACGGCGAGACGATGACCATCGGCACCCGGATACCGAGGCCGTACGGCCCGGCCGGGTGGTCGGCGTCGCCTGGGAAGATCTCGTTGGTGGTGGGGACCGTCGACTGCCCGTGCTCGCGGGTCTGCGGGGGTGTCGGCGGGACCACGTGGTCGAAGAAGCCGCCCTCCTCGTCGTACGTGACGAAGAGCGCCATCTTGCTCCACACCTCGGGGTTCGAGGCGAGGATGTCGATGACCTGCGAGATGTACCAGGCGCCGAAGGCCGGCCCCCAGTTCGGGTGCTCGGTGTACGCCTCGGGCGCGGTGATCCAGGAGACCTCCGGCAGGCGTCCCGCCTCGACGTCGGCGCGGAAGTCGGCGAGCAGCGCCTCCGGGTCGCGACCCTGGGTCCTGATCTCCGTGCCGGTCTTCGCCTTCTCGGCCAGCGGCGTGCCGGGCTGCGCGTTCTGGTACTGGTGGAAGTAGAGCAGCGAGTTGTCGCCGTAGTTGCCGATGTACGGGTCGTTCGTCCAGCCCCACGACCCGGCGGCGTTGAGGCCGGTGCCGACGTCCTGGTAGATCTTCCAGGAGATGCCGTTGCGCTCCAGCCGCTCCGGGTACGTCGACCAGTCGTAGCCGGCCTCCGCGTTGGTGATGACCGGGCCGCCGCCCTTGCCGTCGTTGCCGACCCAGCCGCTCCACAGGTGATAGCGGTTCGGGTCGGTCGGCCCCATCAGCGAGCAGTGATAGCTGTCGCAGACGGTAAACGCGTCGGCGAGCGCGTAGTGGTAGGGCAGGTCCTGGCGGGTGTGGTAGGTCATCGCCGTGACGCCCTTGTTCGGCACCCACCCGTCGAACCGGCCGTCGTTCCAGGCGGCGTGGCCGTCGTTCCAGCCGTGCGGCGGGTCCGGCAGGAAGGTCTGACCGAGATCCTTCACCTCGGGGCGGAACGGCAGCAACTCGTCGTCGCCGTTGGGTTGGTGCCAGACGTCCTTGCCGGACGGCAGTGTCGCCGGATGGGGGTCACCGAACCCGCGTACGCCGCGCATGGTGCCGAAGTAGTGGTCGAAGGAGCGGTTCTCCTGCATCAGGATGATGACGTGCTCGACGTCCTTGATCGAGCCGGTCCGGTTGTTCGCCGGGATGGCGAGTGCCTTGCTGAGGTCCAGCGGGAGCGCCGCGCCAATCGCGGGTGCGCCCATCGCCTTGAGGAAGGTACGTCGATCTACCGTGCCCATAACTCCGCCTTTTGTGCGACCTGTCGAGAAACTGGCGACCGGACGCTATCGTCGACGAGTTGACGGCAGATGACAGTAGTTAGTTCGTTTTACGACCATTCGACGACCGGCTCCGCGCCGCGCTCGGGCTCATCCCGTGCACCCGCTTGAAGGCGGCGCTGAAGCCGAAGGCGTCCGCGTACCCGAGGTGTCTCGCCACGGCGGCGACCGTCGCCGTGGAGTCGGCAAGCATGTCGGCCGCCAGGGTCATGCGCCAGTCGGTCAGGTAGGTCAGCGGCGGTTCGCCGACCAACGCGGTGAACCGCGTGGCCAGTGTGGACCGGGAGACTCCCGCCTGCGCGGCCAGGCTGGCCAGCGTCCACGGCCGGCCCGGCGCGTCGTGCATGGCGCGCAGCACCGGACCGACGGTGTCGTCGCCCAACGCCCGGTACCAGCCGGGAGCCTCGGCCTCCGGCTGGTCGAACCAGTCCCGCACCGTGCACACCAACAACCAGTCCAGGAGACGGTCCAGCACGACCTGCCGGCCGGGCCGACCCGCGTCGAGCTGCGCGTCCAGGTAGTCGCGTAGCGCGGCACAGTCCTGGTCGTCCGGGACGACAAGCACCGGCGGCAGCGCGCTCAGCAGTCGCTGGGGCACCAGAGCGCGCACGTGGTACACCCCGACCAGCAGCACCAGACGGTCGGCGGGATCCGTGCCTGCCGGCGCGGACGTGCCGGTGTGACCGCGCCGCACGTCCCGCAGCTCCCCCGGCTCGAAGCTCGACCGTGGCTCGGCGGAGAAGACGAACGGCGCCGGGCCGCGCACGGTGGCGGCCTCCCCGACCCGGACCAGGCGAGGCTTGTCGCTCTCGGGGTGGGAGATCCACCCCTCGCCGCGCATGGGCACACAGAGCGTCAGTGGGGCGCCGTCGGTGAACCGCAGCGCTCCCGGCGGAGTCAGCACCGACCGGCCGAAGGCCGCACCTTCGGCGTGCACGCCCCGCAGCAGACTGTCGAACGGGTCCATGACATCGACGATAGGTCGCCGACGACCGGGCTTGGACGATCGGACATGCGCGGCGTACGACAGCACATGGACCGGTGCGCGGTGGCCGAGTTGGCTGGTAGCCATGACGACAGACGCGGGTTCGATCCTCGTGCTGGCCGGGACCGGCAAGACCGGTCGCCGGCTGGTGCGGACGCTGCGGGCGGCGGGTCAGCAGGTCCGGGCCGCCTCCCGCTCCGGTGAGGTGCGCTTCGACTGGTCGCGGCAGGCCACCTGGGGACCGGCCCTGGACGGGGTCTCGGCGGTCTACCTGCTGGCTCCGGAGGACCCCGCGTTGGCCCCCGGCTTCGTGGCGCAGGCGGTCGACTCGGGTGTCGGCCGTTTCGTGGCGCTGTCCGGGCGCGGGATCGACCGGGTCAGCGACTTCTCCCCGGGCATGGTCGCCGCGGAGGAGGCGGTGCGGAAGTCCGGCGTCCGGTGGACGATCATCCGGCCGAACAACTTCAGCCAGAACTTCAGCGAGGACCTGTTTCGCCAACCGCTGCTCGACGGTCGGCTGGCCCTGCCGATCGGTGACACCCCGGAACCGTTCGTCGATGCCCAGGACATCGCCGACGTGGCCGCGACGCTCCTGACGTCACCCGGTCACCACGAACAGGTGTACGACCTGTCCGGTCCGCGTGCGCTCACCTTCGCCGAGGCGGTGGCGACGATCGCCAGGGAGTCCGGGCGTTCGATGCGCTACGTGGAGCTCACGGCGGAGCAGTACCAGGCCGAACTGCTCGCCGAGGGTTACCCGGAGGAGACCGCCACGGCGCTGAACGCCCTGTTCGCCGGGATGCGGGCGGGACATCTCGCCGAGCCGGCCGACGGGGTGCGTCGGGTTCTCGGACGTGATCCGCTCGACTTCGACAGCTACGCCGCTCGGGCCGCGGCGGCCGGAGCCTGGTCGTAGCTCCGGGAGCGTGCGAGCGGGGTAACGGGTGATCTGCCCGCATACCGGGAGCACCCCGACGTACGGTGAGATCGTGCCGACGAGAGACGTACTCACCAAGGCTGACCTGGCTGAGCTGCGCCGCTCGGCGCTCGGGACGGCCGACCCGCTGGGCGTCGCCGCCGACGTCGCCGAGGCGGCGGAGCAGGGTCGGCTGGAGGATCCGGACGACGCCGGGGACGCCCTGACCCTGGCCGCCGAGATCGCCGAGATCCGGGCGAGACCCGAGGCCGCCCTGCGCTACGCGGAGCAGGCCCTGGCGGCGTACCCGTCCGGGGACGACCCGCGCGCCGGGGTCGCCCGGACGCTGCGGGCCCGGGCGCTGTTCCGGGCCGGCGGTCGCGACGACGAGGCGATGGCCGAGTTGACCGCGCTGCGCCCGTCGCTGCTCACGCAGCCCGACGCCCCCGCCTACGTGAGCGCCGCGCTGGACGCGGGTGGTCGTTCGGCGACCGCCGAGACCTGGCTGAGTGAGGCGGTCGACACCCTGCTCAACGAACGCGCGAGCGCCGCGTCCGGACCGGCCAGCACCACGATCGACCCGGTGGTCGATCTGGGTCCGCCGGACGCGCCCGGTGTCGTCTTCTTCCTGCTGCAACAGCGGCACCGGGTACGCCGGAACCTTAACCTGCCGCACGATCGGCAGGACGACCTGGCGGACCGGTTGGAGGCCCAGCTGGTGCGCCGGGCCGGAGAGCGTCGGGACGCGGAGTCGGACCTGCTCTTCTGGCCTCGGGCCGAACTCGATCGGCTGCTCGCCGAGCACGCGACGCTCAGCGACGTGTACGGGCCGGACTGGGACGCGCATCGGGGCCGGCTGGAGAAGGAGCTGGTCCGGCTGAGGGACGCCGGTCAGGCCGGGCTGGGCGTGTTCCGCGCCACCGTGGACGGACTGAACGCGTTCGCCGGTCGACGGGACGGTGACCCGGGCGACGCGGCGGTCCGGGCGGGGTACGCGGCCGAGGTGCAGGCGCGACCCAGCGCGCGGATCGCCTGGCCGCCGGAGCGCAACGACGCGTGCTGGTGCGGCTCGGGCCTGAAGTACAAGAAGGACTGCCTGCCGCGCTCCCGGTAGCCGGGGGCGTCGGTGTCGTCCGCTGCGACATAATCCCGTCTGCGGCCGGGGTCCGGCTCCGGTGGCGAGTCGCGACCAGCAGCACTTCACGGTCACCTGGGCCGCCAGTGCCGAGCGGGTGGGCGTCCATCGAACGACAGGGGCATGCGGGCGATGGCTGAGGCTGTCGACCTGGCCGTACTGCGCTGCGACCGCTGAAGCCGATACTGCGCCGCGACCGCTGAACCGCTACGGTCCATCTCTGGACGATCGACGTCCACCTGACGCCTCCGGAGGAGACGCCGATGTTCGAGGAGTTCATGGGCATCCCCGCCCACCCTCTGGTGCTGCACGCCGCGGTCGTGTTCGTCCCGCTGCTGGCCCTCCTGGCGGTCGGCTACGCGCTCGTCGCGCCGATCCGGCCGCACACCCGGTGGGTGCTGGGGCTGCTCGCCGTGGGTGCGCCGGTCGCCGCCCTGCTGACGAAGCTCTCCGGGGATGCCTTCTTCGAGCGCATGCAGAAGGCCAACCGGATCACCCCCGAGTTCCTGCCGAAGATCGAGGCGCACCAGGAGTTCGGCGACATCACGTTCTGGGCGACCCTCCTGTTGGCGATCGTGACGCTGGCACTGGTCCGGTTCGTCCCGCCGCGCTCCGCCGACGCGAGCGCCACCGACGACCGGCGGCCCGGCCGCGCGCTGACGGTGGCGTTGCAGGTGCTGTCGGTGGTGGCCGCCGGCATCGCCGTGTACTACGTGGTCCGCACCGGCGACTCCGGCGCGAAGGCGGTCTGGGAGGGACAGTGACCCCTCAGGCCACCTTGTCGCGTACCCGCCAGGACACCGCGACGAGCCAGCCGGAGATGAGCACCGCTCCGACGGCGAAGCGGATGCTCGCACTCTCCTCGCTCCAGGGCAGGGCGGTGAGCACGAACGCGACGGCACCGCTGGCCGCGCTGTAGAGCGCCCATCCCCGGTGGCCCTGGCCCGCGAAGCGTCGGGCGATCAGCAGCCCGGCCGCGATGAGCGACAGGAACGCGGCCGCGCCGCACACCACGTGCAGGATGCTGCCCGTGCTGGCCTGCTCGGGCAACCCACGCGGGGCACCGGGCGGCCAGCCGAGCGCGGGATCGGGGACGAAGAATCCGCCGCCGACCATCGCCACCCCGTAGACGCCGACCAGCACCGGCACCACCGTTGCGGCCGGCCCCGGGCGCAGTGCCCGCCACAGGCCCACCGCGAAGGCGACGGCCAGCACGCCGGTGCCCGCGAACGCGAGGACCTGCAACCAGCCGAGGTCACCGAGGGTGAGCGCGCTCAGCGCGTGCCGGCGCAGATCGAATCCGGATCGGGTGAACGCCTGCCCGAACGACAGGGCGGGGAAGAGAACGCCGGCGATCGTGCCGCAGCCCAGCAGGAGCCGGGTTGGACGAAGACGGGTCTCGGGGACGGTCGTCCGGGACGTCATGGGCGTACCTCTCGGATCGGCGTCACGTTTCACCGTCACGACGAACGGGGCCACCCCGGATCGACACTGCCCGGCGGCGAATCCGGCGGGGTGCTGGTGCGGCCCGGCCGTGAGCTCGGGCCGCACCAGCAGCGGTGACCGTCAGCCGGCGTGGTACGCCCGGATGATGGTCTGGTCGATGCCGCTACCTCCGTTCGCGGCGGCCTTCACCCGCAGCGAGACGGCCTGCCCGGCGCTGGCCTTCGGCAGGGCGACCCGGCAACTGTCGCCGCTCGCGGTGACCCGGGCCGACGTCCAGGTGGCGCCGTCGTCGGTCGAGGTCCAGACCTGGAACGACGTCACCCTCTGCGCCTTGACGCCGTGCGCCTGCCGGACGGCCAACTCGGCGGTCGCGCCGGTGACGTGGTTGGTGGTGTCCATGGGCAACGCGTAGTCCAGCGCGAGCAGCGGCAACGGCACGCTCCCCGTCCCGTCCGGCCCGGCGGACCGGAACGTCCAGGAGGTGTTGACCTTCGTCGAGATCGGCAGGATCAGGCTCGTGTCGACGTCGAGGTCCAGTCGGTAGTCCGCCATCCGCTGCGGCACGGTGAAGTCGGCGAGTGGCCGGTTCCGCTCGTCGACGAGCTTGCCGTCGCGGTACAACGACAGGGTGCGGTTCACGCCGATCGAGTCGCCCTGCAGGCAGTCGGCCCGCTGGTGCTGGTCGGTGAGGGTCACCAGGTCGATGTGCAGGTTGCCCCGGGTCCGCGACGGCGCGGTGGCGCAGCTGTGGCCGGCGCCGGCCGGGTCGTCGTACCAGCCGGAGTGCAGCGGCTGCCGCGCCCAGACCTTGGCCTGCCGGCTTCCCGGCTGGTAGCTGCGGGGCGCCTCCTGGGCCGACAGGCCACCGTAGACGCCCTCGTCGGCCCAGAGGTAGCCGGGCGACAGGTAGTCGGTGCGGTACGGCGGCAGGTTGCCCTCGTGGGTCTCCGTCACCGGCACCCCGTCCGGAGTGAAGCCGCTGCGGATGAGCTGGGTGACCATCCCCTCCGAGTCGGCCTGGTGGAACCGTTCCTCGATCCGGGCGAGTTTCGCCTGCTCCGCCGCGTTGACCCGGTACGCCGGATCGGCCGGCACACCACTCGGGTACTCGTGCACGAGGTTGTAGCGGTACGGCTTCGCCGTGCCGGCCGGTGCGCCGAGGTTGACAGCGGCCCAGCTGCGCAGCGATCCGACACCGGGCTTCGGCAGTGCGGAACTTCGCACGGCCGTCGCGGTCCCGTACCCGCTGATCTGGTTCCACCAGGACAGACCGTTCGACGCGGTCTGCACGTTCGTGAAATCAATCTTGGTGGCCGTGGTGGCGACGCCGTCGACGGTGGCCGTCACCGGCTTGGCGCGCGCCGGGTCGAGCGTCACGCTCCGGTTGCCGGTCACGTTCAGGTCGGTCTCGCCGATGAGCGTCGTCTCCAGCACGTCGCTGTCCACGTAGTAGGCGACCGAGGCGCCGAGCACCGAGTACCGGCCGGCCGGTACCCGCAGCGTGAAGTCGTCGCCGGGCGCACCGCCCGCTCCGCCGTAGTAGATCACCGGGTCGGTGAGGTTGGTGATCGCGAGGTTGATCCAGCTCTCCGCGCCGTCCTTCAGACCGGACAACGGCTTCGTGTGGATCGTCAGGTCATAGCTGGGCGGCTCGACGTAGAAGCTCACCGGCGTGGTCGCGACCACCTTGCGGCCGGTGCGGGCGGTGACGGTGGCGAGGTAGAAGCCCGGCCGGGTGGCCAGCGCCGCGCGGTTGACCCGCAGGGTCGCCCCGGCGGTGCTGCCGCGCCTGACCGTCACCCGGTTCGTCGAGAGCGACGCCGCGCCGCGCGGCACCGGCTGGCCGTCGTGGTTGACGACCGCCACGTCGAGGTCGAGGACCGTCGTCGCCGGGGTGGCCGCGCCGGTCCAGCTCAGCGTCGCCTCGCTGGTCCCGGACTGCGGGTACGCGAACGTGCCGAGATTGACCACCGGCTGGTTGCTGGTCGGGCCACCGAGGGCGCGGACCGCGTTGAGCCGGCCGGCGCCGACGGCGTACGCGTCGATGCCGGTCAGCGGGTCGGCGGCGCCGACCAGGGCCGCCTTGAGCTGCGCACCGGTCCAGTCCGGGTGCCGTTGGGCGAGCAGCGCGGCGGCGCCCGCGACGTGTGGGCTGGCCATCGAGGTGCCGCTGATCGCCTCGTAGTGCTTGTCGATCGGGTCCTGCAGGTTGGTGCCGGCGGCCCGCGCGGCGACGATGTCGACACCGGGCGCGACCAGCTCGGGCTTGGCCACGTTGCTGGTGACCAGCGGCCCGCGGCTGGAGAAGTCGGCGAGTTCGTCGTTGCGGTCCACAGCGCCGACGGTCAGGGCGCTGGCGGCGGAGCCGGGCGAGGAGATGGCCCCGCCACTGTTGCCCGCGGCGATGACGAACAGCGCGCCGGTCTGCTTGCTCAGACCGTCCACGGCGAGCGACAGCGGGTCGTTGCCGTCGTCCGGGTCAGTGCCACCGAGACTCATGTTGATGACGTCGGCTCGGGCGGCGGCCCACTCCATGCCGGCGATGATCCCGGAGTCCGCGCCGGAGCCGTGGTCGTCGAGGACCTTGCCGATCACCAGCTTGGCGTCCGGCGCCACGCCGCGACGCTGCCCGTGCGCGGCCGCGCCGGTGCCCGCGATCGTCGACGCGACGTGCGTACCGTGGCCGTTGTGGTCGACGGCGTCACCGCCCTCGGCGGTGAAGTCGGACCGGTCGGTGACCCGGCCGACCAGGTCCGGGTGGGTGAAGTCGGCGCCGGTGTCGAGCACCGCGACCCGGACGCCGACGCCGGTGTAGCCGGACTTCCAGGCCTCGGGTGCGGAGATCTGGCCCAGGTTGTGGTCGAGGTCCCGCTGCTGCCCGCCGCCGGTCAGCGCGGTGGCGCGGACCTTGCGGTCGAGCCAGACCTTCTTCGCGCCGGCGGTCAGCGAGTTGGTCGCCAGCTTCGCGGTGGCCGGGCTCTTCTTGGGTACGCGGCCGGCCACCGCGCCGATGCTGGGCAGCGGCAGTACGTCACCGAGCGCGGCGACCCGGGCGGTCGCGGTGGCGGGCTGCACGATGAGCGGCAGCTCCGAGGCGTTGTCGTCGTCGTACCCGTCGGCGATCAGCGTGGTGACGTCGAAGAGGTCGGGGTCGAGGACCGCGCCGATCTGGGACGCGACCCGGGCGGGGATGACGTGCAGGTGACCGTCGGGGCCACAGGTCTGGCGGATCACCGCGTTCTCGTCGGCCGGTCGGACGGTGGCGTGCGGGCATCCCGAGCCGGTGCTGCGGACGGTCACCACGTCACCGGTCAGCAGGGTGACGGTGTGGGTCTTGCCGTCGATCGAGGTGGCGGGTGGGCCGGTCCGGCCGATGCCGCTGGGTCCCGCCGTGGCCTTGCCGCCCGGTAGGGCGGTCAGCGTCGTGGCCGTGACGGCGACGGCCAACAGCCACCGTGTTGTCCTGAGCATGCTGCTCCTCGTCTAATGTGGACGAAAGCGCCTCTTCGGGCGACTTCCCGCAAGATCATATGCACGAGTACGTGATCTTCGAAGGTTCCCGACGACAGGTTTTTCCGCTGGTGGGGCCCGGATTTCCGCAGCGTGTCACCGTCCGGCTCGGTTCGATGACGTTTCGATTGCCGCCCACCTCGTCCAGAACAGCACATTGTGAATAAAGCGCACATCCCCCTCCGAAGGCATCGACGGGGTCCGAGCCCGGACCTAGCATGACCACGAATGGATCTTCGAGACAGCTTCCTGCCGAGACCCGGCACCCAGCCCAACCGAAGGGAGACGCGGATGCGTCGACCCCGCCATCTGGCACTACTGAGCGTCGGCGTGTCCGGCGCACTGGTCCTGACCGCAGCCGCCACCGCGACCGCGGCCCCGCCCACGACCACCACGCCCACCGGCATCGTGGTCAGCGATGGCATGACCCAACCGGTGTTCTCGCTCGCCGACGCGATCGAGGAGCGGGTGTTCGTCCAGACCCCGGTCGACACCGATCACGACGGTCGGCTCGACCGGGTGGCGATCGACATCTCCCGCCCCCGGGAGACCGCCACCCAGGGCTTCAAGGTGCCGGTCATCTTCGAGCACAGCCCGTACCGCAAGGGCACCTGGGGCGACGTGCCGTACCCGAGCGTGCTGGTCGACGACCTGCCGCAGAACGGTCTGGTCGACCGGTCCGGGCGGCGGGCGCTCGACGCGGGCACCCAGCGCGCCCAGGCGAAGGCCAACCTGCCCGGCTCGCTCGACGACTACTACGTGCCCCGCGGCTACGCGGTGGTGCTCGGTCAGAGCGTCGGCACCGGCGACTCCGACGGCTGCCCCACCAGCGGCGACCAGGCCGAGACGCTCGGCACCAAGGCGGTCATCGACTGGCTCAACGGCCGGGCGAAGGGGTACGACGCCAACGGCGCCCCGATCACCGCCGGCTGGACCACCGGCGCCGTCGGCATGACCGGCGTCTCCTACAACGGGACGCTGCCCAACCAGGTGGCCACCACCGGGGTCAAGGGACTCAAGACCATCGTGCCGGTCTCCGCCATCAGCAGCTGGTACGACTACTACCGGGCCAACGGTCTGGTCGTCGCCCCCGGGACGTTCCAGGGTGAGGACCTCGACATCCTCGCCCAGTACACCGCCGGGCAGGCCCGGGCCGAGGGTCCGTGCGCCGACGAGCTGGCCACCATCACCGCGGAGCAGGACCGGGTCACCGGCGACTACTCGAAGTTCTGGCGCGACCGCGACTATCTCGACGCCCGTAACGTCAAGGCCAGCGTCTTCGTCGTGCACGGCCTCAACGACTGGAACGTCAAGACCGAGCACTTCGCCGGCTGGTGGGACCAGCTCGCCAAGCGCGACGTGCCGCGCAAGATCTGGCTGCACCAGGGCGGGCACGGCGGGCCGGGCAGCAGCGCGTCGGTGACCCTGCCGAGCGGGCAGACGTGGACCTACAAGCAGACCGAGAACCGCTGGTTCGACTTCTGGCTGTGGAACGTGCGCAACGGCATCATGGACGAGCCGACCGCGGTGCTCCAGCGCGAGGACCGCGTCTACACCACGTACGCCAACTGGCCCGACCCGGCCGCGCGTACGGTCGGGTTGCGGTTCGCCGCCACCGACGCCACCGCCCCGGGCGCGCTCACCACGGGCAAGCCATCGAAGGCCACAATCGAGCAGAGCTTCGTCGACGAGGGCCGCACCATCCACCCGGACACCCTGGTCGCCAACCCCGACACGGCGAGCGCCAACCGGCTCGCCTACCGCTCCCCCGCACTGACGCAGGACGTCCGCATCTCCGGACGCCCGGAGATGCGGCTACGGATGGCGATCGACAACAAGCCGGACGCGAACCTCACCGCGTACCTGGTCGACTACGGCCCCGCCGGGTCGACCGCCGCGCCGACCGTGGTAACGCGAGGTTGGATGGACCCGCAGAACCGCAAGAGCGCCGCCCGCACCGAGCCGGTCAAGCAGGGCAAGCTGTACGACTACCGGTGGACCCTGGAGCCGAAGGACTACATCTTCCCGGCCGGGCACCGGATCGGTGTGGTCGTCTTCTCCAGCGACCAGGAGTACACCCTGCTGCCGTTGGGTGGCACCGAACTGCGGGTCGCACCGAACGACAGCGAACTGCGGCTGCCGGTGGTCGGCGGGCGGAGCGTCCTGGGGTTCTGATCCCGTCCTCGCACCCAGGTGGGGCAGTCCGAAGCGTTCGGGCTGCCCCCTGCCGTTGCGCCGTTGCGCCGTGCGCCCCCGCGCCGCGCGCCCCCGGCGCCGTCGCCGGTCGCGGCGACAGGCCGTTCCCTTGCATGATCGTGCTCGATCCTGGTTGTAGTGGTCTCGTCCGCACGGCGAGGGGCCTGTTTCCGGGATCGAGCACGATCATGGGGTGGGTGTCGTTGCTGCCCGGCTGCGATCTGAGGCAGCAGTCTCCCGGATCGTGCGCGAGTCGTGGCTTGCGTGGGGTGGGGGTGCCGGGGACCTGATGTCCGGTTCCGGGGGTGTCGGGGTGAGGTGGTTGTCTGGTTTCGCCCCCCGCGTCCTGAGGTCGGGGTCACCCGCACGGCGGAATCGGTGGCCGGGCGGGGTCGTTATACCTGGCAGCCCACCGCAGCAGTCAGGGTCGCGGAGCGCGGCAGCCGGCGGGAACATCCGGCAGGCCGCCCCGGTTACATCCCCCGCACGGCCGAGCACCACCACCGGCCAACCCCCGGGCACGCGGACTGCGCCACCCCCGGTGGGAGGCGGAATGACCCGCCACCGCGAACGGTTACACCCTGTCCCGACGCCGACCCCTGCGGGTCGCCGGGCAAGAACCCCCCTCGCACTTCCCGCACGATCACCCACCCCCGGGTGTGGTGTGGGCACCCCCGATGCAGAGGAGCACGCCATCATGCGTACCGATCTGATCCGTAAGACCGCCCTGACCGCCGCCGGCCTCGCCTTCACCGGCGGCGCCATCGCCGGACCCGTCACCACCGCGTTCGCCGCGCCCAGCACCGACAAGCCCACCACCCAGACCCAGAACGACCGTAAGGGTCACGGTGAGCGCGAACTGGGCGTGCGCTACGAGGCGCAGCCGAACTTCTACTACTGCGGCCCCGCCGCCACCCGCAACGCCCTGTCCGTGCAGGGTAAGAACATCAACGTCGACGACATGGCCAAGGAAATGGGCACCACCGAGGCCGGCACCAACAGCATCAACGACATCACCCCGGTCCTGAACAAGGAAACCGGCAAGACCGACGCCTACCACAGCGTGGAGATCAGCAGCCCCGACGCCGACGCCAAGCAGACCGACCGGCTACGCGCCGACATCGTCACGACCGTCGACGACGGCCGGGCCGTGGTCGCGAACATCGCCGGCACCAGCACCGACACCGACGGCGGTGTGCACTCCTACGAGGGCGGGCACTACATCAGCGTCGTCGGCTACCGCGACAACGGCACCACCGTCAAGATCGCCGACTCCGCCGACCCGAACACCGCCTCCTACTGGATCACCGTCGAGCACCTCGCGGACTGGATCGCCACCCGCGGCTACGCCACCAGCTGACCCACACACCACCACCGCTTACACCGAAGGGCCGGACCCCACCACCGGGGACCGGCCCTTCGGCGTCGTCATTTCCGCCAACTGCGGTACGTATTGACAAGTTTCGACGCAGAGGTAAGGCTTGGGCGGCCGGTGAGAGCGCTCTCTCTTCCACGCTCCGCCGGTCATCACCAGTCCGGCCAGGGCAATCTCCGACGTCTTCGGCGGCGGCGCCGGAGCTACCCTGACCTGTTCCCCGACAGGAGTCACGAGATGGACAGGGCCGCACCCCTCTCCGGCAACCGCCGCCGACTGCGCCTCGCCACGGCGATCGGCGCTCTACTGGTGCTACTCGGCACGTACGTCGTCTCCACCACCGCACGGGCCGACGCCGCCCCGGTCGCCAACGCCATCCGGGTTGCCGAGTTCCCCGCCGACTGCACCTACAGCCACCGGCTGCCGGACGACCCGATCGTCTTCCCCGGCCTGCCCGGGGCGTCGCACATGCACAGCTTCTTCGGCAGCACGGTGACGAACGCCAACACCACCCTGCCCGACCTGGTCAACTCCCAGACCACCTGCAACCCGCGGGTGGATGTCTCGTCCTACTGGGTGCCGACCCTCTACCGTGACAACGTCCCGGTGGAGCCGGCGATCGCCACGTTCTACTACCTGGGCGAGGGCGTACGCTCCGACGTCGTCGCGAACACCCAGCCGTTCCCGCTCGGGCTGCGACTCGTCGCCGGCAACGCGAAAGCAACCGGGTCGAACGACAGCATCGCCCGGTGGTCGTGTCTGCACGCGGGACAGGTGGCGCCGTCGAAGAACTTCGTCAACTGCCCGTCCGGCACGATGCTGGAGTCGTACCTGGACTTCCCGCAGTGCTGGAACGGCCGCGACCTGGACTCGTCGGACCACAAGAGCCACCTGGCGTACCCGGTGAACCAGGCCTGCCCGAGCACCCACCCGGTGCACGTGCCGAAGTTGCGGCAGGTGCTGCGGTACCCGGTCAACGGCGACCCGTCGCGGTTCCGGCTGGCCTCCGGGCCGGGCTACACGATGCACGGCGACTTCTTCAACGCCTGGCCGGTCGCGGAGATGGCCCGGCGGGTCCAGGACTGCATCCGTCCCGTCATCAAGTGCGGTGCCGACGGGCGACCGCTCTGAGCCGACAGGCGCATCCCGCGGCGGCGGGTCCGGTCACGCCGGGCCCGCCGTCCCGGGCGGGAGGAGGCCGGATGCGAGGAATCCCCGGGCGGGCGACCGGGTGCCTGCTCCTCGCGGCGCTACTGCTCGTCACCGCCTGCACCGGCGGGTCACCGACCGAGCCCGCGACAGCAACCACCACCACCGGGCCGACCACCACCACCGCGTCAACCACCGCGACGACCGCTACCGCACCCGTCGGCTCGGCGGGTCCGTTCAGCGCCACCGACATCGCGTGGCTTCAGCTGACGGTGGCGATGAACGAACGACTCCTGCCGGTGCTGGACCTGGTGTCGAGCCGGACCACCGACCCGGCATGGCGAACGTTCGCCGCTCGGCTCGGTACGGGACATCACGCCGACCTGAGTACGGCTCGACGGCTGCTTGCCGAGTCCGGCGCCCCGGCGACCAATCCGCACGAGGGCCACGACATGCCGGGCATGGTCACCGACGAGGAGTTGACCGCGTTGCGGTCGGCCACCGGCGTCGCGTTTCAGCGGCGGGCCGGCCAGCACGTCCGGGCGCACCTGGACCAGGCGATCCGGATCGCCACCGCCGAGCAGCTAGTCGGCACCCACCCCGCGACCACGGCGTTGGCCACGGCGGTCATCCGGACGGGAAACATCGACCTCGCCGGACTCGGACGGCTGGACCGGCCGTGATGGCGGCTCGGGAGCGCCATGGAGCCCATAGCGGTACGCAGCCCGCGACGTGGCACCGGAATGGTTGCTGTCATCCGGCCCGGCGTGTCGTGACGCAAACCTCTTGATCACCGGTGAAGGGGTGCGGTGAGGGGGAGCTTGCGGCCTTGCCAGCGGGAGCGGAGCCGCCGGTCGTGGCTTGCGACGACGACGGCGCCCGGTCCGGTGCCGAGGGCCTCTTCCAGCTCGTCGCAGAGTCGCGGCGAGAGATGGTTGGTCGGCTCGTCCAGCAGCAGCAACTCCGGTGGGTCGGCGACGAGCACGGCGAGATCGAGCCGACGACGCTGCCCGGCGGACAGGTCGGCAACCGGGCGGTCGAGGTCCGTTGCGGCGAGCAGACCGAGTGACGACAGCGGCACGGCTTCGGCCCGTTCTTCCCCGACCGCGCGGGCGAAGATCTCCCTGGCTGTCCGGTGCGGATCCTCGAAGACGCTGTCCTGACCGAGCAGGCCGACGCGTAGACCCGGTCGCCGCCAAACGACTCCGGCACCGGTCAGGTGACCGGCCAGGACGGCGAGCAGAGTGGACTTGCCCGCTCCGTTGGGACCACTGACCAGAAGCCGGTCACGGGCCGCGAGGTCAAGGTGCGCCACTTCGAGCCGGCCGGGGACCTCCAGCCCGGTCACCGTGACGATGGGCTCGTCGCCGTTGCCGTTGGCGAGAACGGGCGCGTGGAAACGCAACGGCTCCGGCGGCGCGGGGACCTGGTCGCGTTCCAGCGTCTCCAGTCGGCGGGCGGCAGCGCGGACCCGGCGGGAGATCTGGTTCTGCACACGGCCGGCCGTGTGCCCGTATCCCATCTTCTCGCTGTCGCGAGGGCCGCGGCCGTGGGCGACCTGGTGCCCGGTCACGGCGGCGGCATCGCGCAGCTCGGCCAGGAGCGCCTGTTCGTCGTCGTAGCGCCGACGCCACCGTTGCGCCTCGGCGCGCTTGGCCGCCAGGTATTCGGTGTAGCCGCCGCCATGGCGGACCGGCCCGTCGACCGCCGGGTCCAGATCGATGACGTCGGTGCAGACCGCGTCCAGGAAGGCCCGGTCGTGACTGGCCACCACGACCACCCCGGGCATGGCCCGAAGCTGGTCCTCGCAGAACGCCGCCGCCCCGTCGTCCAGGTGGTTGGTGGGCTCGTCGAGGAGCAGCGCGGCCGGCCGACGGATCAGCATCGCCGCGAGGGCGAGGCGGCCGCGTTGCCCGCCGGAGAGCGCGGCCAGCGTCCGGTCGTGCGGCATCCCGTCGAGACCGAGGCCGGCGAGCACCGTCCGGGCCCGTCGGTCGGCGTCCCAGGCGTCGCGGTCCTGCGCCCGCTCCAGAACTTCGCCGTACGCGGCCAGCAACCGGTCGTGCTCCGCGCCGCCCCCCGGCGAGTCGGCGAGCGCGACACCGATCCGGTTCAGCTCGGCGAGGTCCGCCCGGGCCTCGCGAAGCGCGTCGTCGAGGACCGTGGCGATGGTCGTCGACGGGGTGAAGGGCATCTCCTGGTGCAGGAAGCCGCACTCCGCCGGCCGGGAGACGGTGCCGGAGTCGGGTTCGTCGACACCGGCCAGGACCCGCAACAGGGTCGTTTTGCCGGTGCCGTTCTCACCGATCAGGCCGATCCGGTGACCGGGCGCGGTGGTCAGGGAGACGCCGTCGAGCACCCGACGGGTGCCGCGGATCCGCACCAGGTCACGGGCGATGAGAGCAGGTCGAACAGACATGGGGACCTCGGAGAAGGCAGATCCGGGCGCACACGGGTGGCCCGGCGGGAGCAGGGCATGACGACGGGGCCGCGGCGACGGTGGCGCGTTCACGCGCCTGTCGGCGGCCGGTCCGGGCTCTCACCCGGAGATGTCGTCGTCACCTGCCACGCCTGCTCCGATCTCTGGCAACTGGAGTCCGAGATTAGCTCACCGTCAGCGGCCCCGGCCACGGCTGGCGTTCGCCCGATCGTCCTCTCAGCCGGTCGCCAGCAGCCGGGCGATCGTCGCCGGTTCCGCCAGGTGCGGGAAGTGGCTACCGGGTAGCACCGTCACCGCGACCTCCGGCAGGGCATCCGTCAGCCAGGTCAGATAACGGGGCGGTGGCTCGGACGAGGTCACCCACCGGTAGGGAACCCTCCGCTCGCCGATGGACCGCAGAGCGCGCTGCCGCTCGGTGGAGATCCCCTCGTCGGACCCGCTCAGGATCTCGCCCCAGTAACCCAGCAGCAGGTCCGGTCGGGGATCGGTCGCGGTGGTGACGATCTCGCGTGCCTCGGCCGGCAGCGCCTCGATGCCCATCCCCGCCAGCATGCCGTCCCACACCCGCCGCCAGTCCGGGCCGCGCAGTGCGGGCTCGGCCTGGCGTACGGCCACGCCGAATGGGCCGGGCAACAGGATCTGGTCCAGATTCACCACGCCGCGCACCGGGTACCGGGCCGCGTACGTCGTGGCGACCACCGCACCAACCGAATGTCCCACCACGATCGGCTGGGCGAGGCCCGCCTCGGTCACCTGCTCGTGCACGACGTCGGCCACCTCCGCCATCCCGTAGGACTGCCGCCGGGGTGCGTCACCGTGCCCTGGCAGGTCGAGGGCGAGGACCTGCCGGGCAGGATCGATCACCGCGAGCTCGCGCCGGACCGGGTCCCACTGTCGCCGGTCGAAGGTGAGGCCGTGCAGCAGCACCAGAGGTGCGCGGTCGTCATCCGTCATGACCTCACCCTTCTACGTCCGGGCGCTCGCCCGCAGCGAGTCGATGGTGAGGTCGAGAACCGCCTCCAGGTGATCGATCTTGCCGGTGGAGAGGAGCAGCAGCACGCCGCCCTGGATGCCGGCCAGCAGCGCCGCGGCGGCGCGCTCGGCGTCCACGTCCGCGGCGATGTCGCCGGTCGACTGCATGTGCCGGATCCCCTCGGTGATCGCCCCCTGCCAGCGCCACATGAGCCCGGTCACGATCGCCTGCGCGCCCGGCGCGCGTCGGCCGGTCTGCCCGAGCAACCCGTTGAGCGGGCACTTCACGCCCTGCGCGAGGTACCGCTCGACGAGCCGGTCGCGCCACGCCAGCCAGGCCGGCCAGGAGGTCAGGTTGCTGAGCATCGGCTCCTGGTCGATGAGCACCTGGTCGGCCTCGTGCTGGGCCACCGCGAGCAGCAACTCCTCCTTGCCGTCGGGGAAGTAGTGGAAGAGCTGGCCCTTGCTGGTGCCGGTGCGGGCCAGCACGTCCTCCAGGCGTACCTCGTCGACGCCACGCTCGCGGACCTCGGCGGCGGCGCCGACGACGATCCGCGCGCGGGTCGCCTCGCCCTTGCGGGTCAACGCCCGTGTCATGGGACCTCCTGGTCTGGACCTGCGGACCCAACCCTACTCAACTTTTGGACTTGCGGGTCCAAATTTGGCGAGCAAGGGTCTGGAGCGCGGTCCGATCCGGGCCGACACCACGATCGGGAGGGCACCACCGTGAACCACTACTACCTGCTCGGGCGGTCCGGCCTGCGGGTGAGCCGGCTGGCGCTGGGCACCATGAACTTCGGCGTCGACGGGTTCCACGCCCCGTACGGCAAGACCGAGGAGGAGGCGGAGCCGATCTTCCGCCAATACCTGGAGGCGGGCGGCAACCTCATCGACACGGCGGACTTCTACACCGCCGGGCAGAGCGAGAGGATCCTCGGTCGTCTGATCGATCGCGCCGGCGTCCGTGACCGGCTCGTGCTCACCAGCAAGGCCACCAACACCGTCGACCCGACCGACCCGAACGCCAGCGGCAACGGCCGCAAGCACCTCACGCGGGCCGTGGAAGGGTCACTGGGCCGGCTCGGCACCGACTACATCGACCTGTACCTGGTGCACACCTGGGACCGGATCACCCCGGTCGAGGAGGTCGTGCACACCCTCGACGACCTGGTCCGCGCCGGCAAGATCCGGTACGCCGGGCTCTCCGACGTGCCGGCCTGGTACGCGGCCCGCGCACAGAGCTACGCCGAGGCACACGGACTGGCCCCAATGATCAACGTGCAGCTTCCGTACTCCCTGGTGACCCGGGGTGTCGAGGCGGAGTTCGTGTCGATGGCGCAGAGCCTGGGGATGGGGCTCACCGCGTGGAGTCCGATCGGCGGCGGGCTGCTCAGCGGCAAGTACCGGCGGACCGGCGAGGGCCTGAGCGGGACCGGGCGGTTGACCAACCCCGACGCCGCGGGTCGGGAGATCAGCCCCGGCGACTGGAAGGTCATCGAGGCGCTGGAGAGCGTGGCCGCCGACCTGGGTCGCAGCATGGCCCAGGTCGCGATCAACTGGGTGGCCACCCAGCCCGCCGTCGCCTCGGTGATCGTCGGGGCGAGCAGCTCCGAGCAGCTCGCCAGCAACGTCGGCGCGCTCGACTTCGAGATCCCGGCCGACGCTCGTCGCCGACTCGACGAGGCCAGCGCCCCGGACCTCGGGCTGCCGTACGGCATGTTCACGGCGCAGTACCAGTCCTGGGTGGTGAGCCCCGGCCTCGGCATCGGCGACAAGCCGGCGGGTTACGCCCCGCCGGTGTTCAACGGGGCCACCCAGCCCACCACGTGAGAGACCTGCGGACCGCGCGGAGCACCGGCACGGGCGACCGCCCGCGCCGGTGTCACCGCACGGCGACGGTCACGGCCGGCTCTGCTCGGGAAGCTGGTTGCCGTAGTAGGCGCCGGCGCCGTGCTTGCGGGTGAAGTGGCGGTCCAGCAGCCACTGGGGCGCGGCCGCCGCGGCGTTCAGCGACAGCGTCTTCATGGCCATCTCCGCGACCGCCTCGCAGACGATCGCGTTCTCCACCGACTTGAGCGGGTCCTTCGCCCAGGTGAAGGGGCCGTGGTTGGCGGCGAGGGCGACGGGGTTGGCCAGCGCCTCGGCCTCTCCCCCGATCAGCTCGATGATCGCCCGAGCGGTGTTGAACTCGTAGTCGTGGGCGCACTCGTCGGCCGTCAGGTCGCGGGTCACCCGGATCGGGCCGGCAAAGGTGTCGGCATGCGTGGTGCCGAGCACCGGCACGTCCCGTCCGGCCTGGGCGAAGGCGACGGCGTTCGTCGAGTGGGTGTGGGTCACCCCGCCGATGGACGGCCAGTGCAGGTAGAACGCGCGGTGCGTCTCGCTGTCGACGGAGGGCCGCAGCTCTCCGGCGACGACCTGCCCGGTCTCCAGATCCACCGGGACCAGGAGGTCGGCCGTGAGGTCCTGGTACGCCACGCCGGAGGGCTTGATGACGTAGATACCTGCCTCGCGGTCGACCCCGCTCACGTTGCCCCAGGTCAGCGCGGCCAGGCCGGCCGAGGCGATGAGGCGGTTCGCGGCGAGGACTGCGGCGCGCAAGTCGGTTGATCCGGCCGTACTCATTGCAGGTGACGCCTTTCGGGTGGGGGTGGCATCCGGCGCCACGCGATGCGGTAGCGCGGCACGTTAGCGCTAACATCCTGCCCGGTCAATAGCGGGAGCGCCATGCCGGGTAGGGGTGACGCGCCCGCACGGGGCACGACACGGGCGCAGTTTAGACGCCGGCGCGACAGCGCGCGGGGGACGTCACTCGTCGACGCGGGCCGCCGGGGTGAGTCCGGGCGTCGGCGCCGGATCGCCCTCGTAGAGCGCGACGTACCGCCGGCGCAGCTCGGATCCCTCCGCGCCCAGCGCGGCGAGGTCGAGGATGTTGTGGCCGACGCCCAACGCCTCGGGCAGGGTGCAGACCCGCAGCGGGATCGCGTTCGCGTCGGCGATCCGGCGGGGCACGGTCACCGCCCTGGCGAGGTGCACCACACCGTCGAGCGGACTGACGGCGACCGCGGCGGTCCGCAGACCGGTCCGGCGCGGCGGATTCGGGAGACTACGCGCGATCGTCAGGTACTGGGTGACGGCGGAGAGCGAGTAGCCGCGTGACGTGACGCGATCCGGGAGGAGACGCCGCCCGTACAGCGTGATGAGCGGTCGGACCGCGAAGGCCGGCGCCTGACGCGGGTCCGGGCCGAAGAAAGGCGACAGCAACAGCAGATGCCGTACGACGTCGCCCGGCACCTGGGCCAGCCAGGCAGCCAGCACCGCGCCGCCGGAGATCCCCACGATGCCCACCTCGTCGCCGAGGCCCGCCGCGACGGCCAGCGCCCGGGCGGCGTACGTCGTCAGTTCGTCGGCCTCGACCCGGTGGTGGGCCCGCTCGTCGACGGTCCCGTGGCGCGGAGCCCGCGGAATCCAGACGTTGTACCCGCGGTCGAAGAACTCCTCGGCCAGCCCGTCGTACTGCTCGGGCGCGAGGGTGTATCCGTGCAGCAGCAGAACGACCCGGCCGGTACGGGAGCCGTGGCTCAGCAGGCGGCTCCGCGATTCCGGCCGGACCGCCGGATCCGCCGTCTCGGCGGCGATGATGGCCTCGGCGGCGCGGATGGCGGTGTCGAAGTCGAGCGGTGGCGACGGTGCGACGCGCAGCCCACGGCGGCGCGGTGGCCAGAGATACAGCCCGGCGACCAGCGCCAACCCACTGAGGGCGAGGGCGATGATCTCCGGCATGCCCCGATGCTGACAGGGGTGTGGGTCGGGGTCTGCCGAGGGGTGCGCCCCGGTGACAGGGCGCACCCCGGTCGGCTACTCCGGAGCGTCCTGCGGCGCGAAGACGATCCGGGAGCGCAACTGCCGGAACCCGGTTCGTTCCAGTTCCGCGAGCACCGCGACCTGGTGGGAGTCCACGTCGGCGATGATCTCCCGGGCACCGCCGGCGGCCAGCACCCGGACCGCCTCGACCAACAGCTCGGGTCGGGCCGCGTCGTCGAGCAGGCCGAGGTAGGCCAGCAGCGGGTAGCAGGCGTCTCCGGCCGTGCCGACCAGACCCACCGCCTCCCCGGCGTCCAGCGCGATCCGCCATTCCTCGGTTGCGTCGCCGAGCCAGGCCAGCGGGTCGGTGGCCAGGTCGACGCCGGCGACCGCTCGCGCGATCTCGACGCCGGTCAGCACGTCCGGCTCGGCGATCCGGGTCACCAGGGCGTTGATCTCCGCCGCGTCGGCGGGCCGCCGGAAGTCGTAGCGCCCGGAGGACGCCGGCAGCGGGGTGCCCGCCCAGGAACACCTGAGCCGCTCCCCCCGCTCCCCCCGCTCGACCAGCCCGGCGAGCCGGGCCGCCGCCATCGGCGCCCGCACCACGGCCAGCACCTCGGGCCGACGCCGCCAGTGCGCCGGCAGCGCGGCGTAGTACCGGCCGGGGCCGCCGAGCGCCTCGTGGGCGGCGTGCAGCAACTCGGCACCCACCTCCGGCTCGGCGTCCAGATCGAACCGGTCCAGCCAGGGGGCTCCGACGGCGCCTGGCGGGAGCAACCAGGCGGCCCGGCCGACCACCCGGCCGGCGCGCAGGGCGACCCAGGTGGTCTCGGGCCGGTAGCCGCCGCCGGCGATCCCGTCGGCGTAGGCGACCTGGCGCAGTTGGGGCAGCGGATCAGGCATGGAGTCGAACAGATTTTCCTCGCCCGCGACGAGCGGACGGATGACCAGATCAGTCATGGGTGGAACCTCCGGGAAGCGCGCGCCCCGGATCAGATCCGCGCGGACGCCGGAGCGCGGAGGGGGCGCAGAACATCGGACATCGTTCTGACCTCCTTCCAGCTCGACGGCGTGCCAGAGCACCATACGCGCGGCAGCCGTCGAACCGCAACGATGTGTCACAGGGTCGGGTTGGTCTCCGACCCACGCCGGTGGGCGCGCTGGTCGAACACGGCGATGCCGGCCAGGATCACCGCCGCCGAGGCCGCCACGGCGACCGGCGGGAGCAGCACCATCGGCAGCGCCGCCACGAGCAGCGCCGCCGCACCGACGTACAGCATCCGGCAGCGTGGCGCGTATCGGTTCTCCTTCTCCAGGAAGCTCCGCCCGAGCAGGAACAGCACCGGGCCACCGAACAGGATGACCACCAGGGCCCAGTCGATCGGCGGGTGCGGGTGCTCGATGATCTGCCCGAAGCCGACCGCCGTACAGATGATGCCCCCGACGATGATCAGCAGGCTGTAGCTCGCCCACCGGGACAGCTGAATCCCCTGCCCGCCCGGGGTCGCGGCCTGACCGGACCGGACGTGGTAGAAGTAGATCCGCCAGAACGAGACGGCCGTCACGAAGGCGGCGACGAGGGTGATGATCCCCGCCATCGTGAAGCCGGGGAAGCTGACGGCGGCACCGGCTTCGAGCACCACCTCGGCGAGGGCGATCATGAAGAACTGGTTGTACCGCTCCGCGAGGTGGACGTGGGAGACCGCGACCCCCGCCCGGTGGAACCACCCCGTGCCGAGCCACGGCACGGGCCAGGCCGTGGCGGTGCCGGTGAGCTCGATGGCGAGGGCGAGGGTCCAGAAGACGCCCCGACCGAGGCCGCCGCTGATACCGCCACTGATCCACAGCACGGCGGAGGCCGTGTGCCAGGTCAGCACCCGGGCCGCGAGCGTCCGACCGGGGTGGCCACGCAGGGCGAACGTCAGGAAGAGCGGTCGGCCGATCTGGATGATGACGTACGTGCAGGCGAAGACCACGCCGCGCCTGCCGAACGCCTCCGGCAACGAGACGGCCAGCACCAGCGTGCCGAACATCGTCGCCAGCAGCACGGCCTGCAGGTCCGCCCGGCGAGGGTCGTAGGTGCTCGCCAGCAGTGCGTTGAGCGACCAGATCATCCACATCGCCGCGAAGAACAGCACCGTCTGGCCGGCCTCCGACAGCAGCGTGTGCCGGACGATTGTCAGATCGTCCGCCACCCGCCCGGCGAGGCGGGCGAGCGCGAAGACGTAGACGATGTCGAACAGCAGTTCCAGGACGGTCGCGGAGTCGGGGCTCCTGCTGTCGCCGAGCCCGCGCAGCATCCTGGGGCGCGTCAGCACGGACGGCGGGACAGCTCAGCCGACCACAGCCGCCGGCACGGGAACGCCGGGGCGGTGACGGTGTTCGGCGACCTGCTCCGCTGCCATCGTCCCGGGCCCTCCCGCTGGCCGTACCGCCTGCTTCCTGTCTGCGTACTTTATCCGGATACGTGAGATTCTTCGTGGTTATGCCGGATCCCCCCGCGCGCCGACCGGGCCGATGCGGCCTCGCCCGTCGTGCCCCCATCGGCGGTACGGGCGATCATTCGCGCCGTCACGCCCCGGTAGGAGCGCGGGTCCACGGGGAGCAGCCACTGCCGTGCCCGGGTCAGCGGGCCGAGGTTGAGCCCCATCTCGTCGAGCACCTCGTCGATGTTGTGCATCGAGAACGGGATGATGTTCGTCCCGCGGGCGTGCCGCCCGTTGGTGCGCGCCGCCATCCAGGCCAGGCGGGTGCGGACCTCGTCGCGCATCCGGTCCTCGGCGGGCAGGGTGATCCCACCCCGCAGGTACGCGGCCGTCCACACCGCCGCCATCTCCGCGCTGAGCGGGCTGAAGAACGACGAGTTGTAGCCGGCGAACGTCAGCCGTGGCACGCCGAGCGGCAGGATCTGGCGGTAGAGCTGGAAGTTGCCCGCCTCGTCCTGCAACCGCGTGTGCAGCGCGTCGTCGAAGAACGGCACGTGCTGGCGGAAGCCGGTGCCGCAGATCACCAGGTCGGCGGGGAGCACCGTGCCGTCGGCCAGGCGGGCGGCGGGCCGACCGTCGTGGACAAGCAGTTCGGTGATCACCTGGTCGCGGTGCACGGCGATGCGGCCGTCGGCGACGCGCTCGAAGAAGCCCTCCGTGACGAGGCTGACCGTGCTGCGGGCGATGTCTGCGAAGCTGCCATTCGGCACCAGACCCAACTCACGCAGCTTGAGCTGCCTGGTCGCGACCGAGCCGACGCTGTCGACCATCCGTTGGCGCAGACCGTTGCCCGGACCGTGCAGGAACCGCTCGAAGCCCCTCAGGTGGAGGTAGCGGAACAGTGCCTCACCCATCCGGGTGAGCAGCAGGTACTTGTAGTTGAGCGCCCCGCCGAGCTTGCGGGGCATCTTCCAGAGCAATCCCCGGGCCACCACGTGGGTCTGGGCGGCGAGGTCGCTCAGCGGAACCGCCACGTCGCAGGACGACTTGCCGTACCCGACGACGAGGACGTTGCGGCCCCGGGCCGCCTCGACGTCGTGGAACTCCCCCGTGGCCAGGACCCGCCCGCCGGCGGCGGCGAAGGCCGCGTGCCCGTCGAACGACGGCACGACCGGGTCGGAGAAGATGCCGTTGGCGACGATCAGGTGGTCGTACCGCTGCACCGTCACCGGCTCCGATGCGCCCGCCGGCCGTGACGTGACAAGCCACCCGGTGTCGTCGTTGATGAGCTCGGCGGTGACGACCTCCGTGGACAGACGCAGCACGCCGGTGAGTCCGAACTTCTCCACGTAGCTCTCGAGGTACCGCTGGACCTGCTCGCCCGAGGGCCACTGCGGATAGTCGGTGGGCATCGGCAGGTCGGACAGGTGGTAGGTGCCCTTGTTGTTCTGCGTGTGCAGACCGGGATAACGCCGGGTGCGGCTCCACACCCCACCGACGTCGGGGGCCTTCTCGAACACGGTGACGTCGAACCCGCTCTGCCGCAGCACCTTCGCTGCGCTCAGACCGGCGAATCCGGCGCCGACGACGGCAATTCTCATGGCATCCTCCGAAGCGGGTCCACCACTGCGGCAGCGGTGGTGAGCGCACGCTAACGAGCGGGCCGCGACCGTCGCTATCCGCTGCGCGCGAGGTGTGTCCACTCCGCGCAGCCGACCGGCCCGTGTCGGGTGTACGGCTTTGCGGCACTGCCGTTCCTAGTCCCGCCTTATGGTCAGCGCACCGAGACGCCCGGGAGGGGTCGGATGGATGCGGTGACGGTCCGGACGGACGACATCGACCAGGCCCGCGCCGAGGTCGGCAAGATCTTCTGTCCGCACCGACTCACCCCGCAGGCGGGCGTGCGCGCCGTTCAGTTGCGGATGGCGGCACGCCGGGTGGGCGGGGTCGGTGTCGTCGACCTGGACTACGGGCAGGAGGTCCGGATCCAACCCCCCGCCCTGGAGAGCTTCTATCTCGTCCAGATCCCCCGGGCCGGCAGCACGGTGGTCCGACACTCCGGCCACACCGTGACCTCGACACCCGACGTCGCCTCCGTCCTGTCCCCGTACGATCCCTCGGACATGCGGTGGTCCGAGGGATCGCCGCATCGGATCTTCTACGCCGACCGGCGCGCCGTCGACCGGGAACTCACCCGTCTCCTGGGCCGCCCGGTGGACGACCCGGTCCGCTTGGACATCGGCATGGTCATGACCACGCCGAGGGCGCAGGCGTGGGCGCGTGGGGTGGCGTTCCTCGCCGACGAGCTGGCACAGCCGACGGACGCGTCCCTGTTCGACCATCCGCAGGTCGCCGCACGTTTCGAGCAGGGGCTCATCGGCCAGTTGTTGCTGGCCCACCGGCACAGCCATTCCGACCTGCTCGCCGAGCCGGGCCACCACGCCAACCCCGGGCGGCTGGTCCGCCGGGCCTGCACGCTGATCGCCGACCACCACGGCGAGGCACTGACCGTCGGTGATGTCGCCGAGGCGCTGCGGGTGAGCGTACGGACGTTGCAGGACTGCTTCCGGCGGGAGTTGGGGACCACCCCGACGGCGTACCTGCGTGCCTGTCGCCTCGACGCGGCGCACCGATCGCTGCGGGCGGCCGAGCCGGGGGTCTCGGTGACGACCGTCGCGCTGCGGCACGGGTTCGTGCACCTCGGTCGGTTCGCGACCGAGTATCGGAGCCGGTTCGGTGAGTCGCCGTCGGCGACCCTCCGTCGCTGACGATCGTCCGGCCGACCACCTTCGAAACTGTTATCCGGTCGCGTCTGGCAAGTCTCCTGAGGTGAGGTGTTGGCGGGATTCCCGCCAGCGGAGCATCGATCAGCGGTGCGATCACACGAAGGAGTCGAGACGATGCGCGCAACCGGCCCGGGTGAAGCGGACACCCCGAAAGGGTCCCGGGGAGTCCACGCGGAGCCCCGACGCCTGATGGTCCGTCGCCTTCCGATCGGCGTCTGGCGCCTGCGGTGGCCCCTCGCCGTGGCGGCCGCGGTCGCCGTACTGGTGACCGGGGTGGCCGTCGTGGCGCAACCGACCGCGCCGACGCCCGCTCCCGCTGCCACGCAGGCGCTCGACACGCCACCGTCGACGACGAGCCCGGAGTCCGGCGCACCCACCGCGACCACGCCCGCCGCGACGGCCAGCCCGGCCGGGGTGACCCCGACCCCCACGCCGACGACCAAGCCGACGGCGACGGCGACGCCGACGACCAGGCGTCCGGCCGCCCCGGCGGCGACCGCCGTGACCTCGAAGCGCAAGGGTGTCGGGGTGTGGACCTTCGACGGGGTCAGTCAGGCACTGGCCAGTTCCGGGGCGAGCTGGTACTACACCTGGGACGTCGCCCACCAGGGCGTCACCAGCCCGAAGAACGCCGAGTTCGTCCCGATGATCTGGGGCGCCAAGAGCGTCACCGCCAGCAACCTGGAGAAGGCCAAGCAGAACGGCCGCTACCTGCTCGGGTTCAACGAGCCAGACCTGAAGGGTCAGGCGGAGATGAGCGTGGAGCAGGCGTTGGAGCTGTGGCCGCAGCTGGAAGCGACGGGTCTGCCGCTGGGCAGCCCGGCGGTGGCCTGGGGCGGTGACCGGCCGGGCGAGTGGCTCGACCGCTTCATGGCCGGCGCGAAGCAGCGCGGTTACCGGGTCGACTTCATCGCCCTGCACTGGTACGGCGGTGACTTCACCACCGCCAACGCGGTCAACCAGCTCAGGTCGTACCTCCAGGCGGTGCACGACCGCTACCAGCTGCCGATCTGGCTCACCGAGTTCGCCCTGATCGACTTCTCCAACGGTGTTCGCTTCCCGACCCAGGCCGAGCAGGCCGCGTTCCTCAGCGCGGCGACCCGGATGCTGGCCGGCCAGTCCTGGCTGCACCGGTACGCGTGGTTCGGCCTGCCCGCCACCGACAAGGACCAGAGCGGCCTCTTCCGCACCGGCAGCGAGGCGACCGCCGTCGGTCGCGCCTACCAGGCCGCGCGCTGAACCGGATTCGCGTGGTCCCGCCAGGAGTGACGCGGCTCGTAGCCCAGCACCCGTCGTGCCTTGTCGATGCTGAGGAGCGTCTCGTGCTCGCCAAGCTCCTTGCGGATCTCCACACCCGGGTAGACCTCCGCCATCAGGCTGGCGCTGGACCTGGTCATGACGGTGTCGGCGTTGGCGATGATGAAGACGTCGGCGCCGGGCCGGTCGTGGGCGAGCGCACGCTCGACCGCCTGGGCCCCGTCGCGGGCGTCGATGTAGCCCCACAGGTTCCACCGCCGCGCCTGGGGGTCGGCGTCGAAGGAGGGGAACGGCGCGTAGTCCTCGACGTCCATCACGTTGGAGAAGCGCAGACCCACCATGACCAGCTCCGGGTCCCAGCGGCAAAAGTGCCGGGCCATCTCCTCCTCAAGGGCCTTGTTCAGCGAGTACGTCGACTCGGGCCGCGGCGCGTACTCCTCGTCGACGGGCGCGTACGGCGGCGGGGTGTCGAACGGCAGCCCGAGCACCGTCTCGCTGGACGCCCACACCACCCGCTTGATCCCGGCCGCCCGCGCCGCGGCGAAGACGTTGTACGTGGCGGCGGAGTTGTTCGCGAACGTCGTCGCGTTGGACCTCAGCCCGGGGGCCGGGACCGCCGCCAGGTGCACGATCGCGTCGACCCCACCGGCGTGCTCGTCGGCGCCCCCGGTGAACGCCTCCACCACCTGCCCGTAGTCGGTCAGGTCGGCCAGGAGGAACTCACCGGCCACGTCGCGCGGGTCGCGGCCGCCGGCGCGGTCCACCGCGAGCACGTCGACGCCCACGGCGCGCAGGTGGGCGACCACGGCCCGGCCGAGCTTTCCGGTGGCCCCGGTGACGACGACACGCCTGGGCAGTGCGGGGTTGCTCATCACCACATCCTCGCCCAAAGCGACCGCAGGCCCGCACGCGCCCCACAAACCTAGCCGCCGGGCGTGATGAGCCCGCTCTCGTACGCCAGGACCACGAGCTGGGTACGGTCTCGGACGCCGAGCTTGGTGATGATGCGGCTGACGTGGGTCTTCACCGTCAGCGGACTCATCCGCAGCGCCTGGGCGATCTCCGCGTTGCTCAGCCCGGTGGCGACCGAGGCCAGCACCTCCCGCTCGCGGGCCGTCAACGGGGCCAACCGTTCGGGTGAGCGCTGCGGCGGGCGTGGGCGGCGGGCCAGCTCGGCGATCACGGTGCGGGTCACGCTCGGGCTCAGCAGGGCCTCCCCCTCCGCCACCACGTGGACGGCCCGACACAGCTCCTCCCGGCTCGCGGTCTTGGCGAGAAACCCACTCGCGCCGGCCTGCAACGCCTCGAAGATGTACGCGTCGATGTCGTAGGTGGTGAGCACAACGACACGTACTCCTTGGGTGGCCGGGTCCTCGGCGAGCCGCCGCGTGACGGCGAGGCCGTCCAGGTGCGGCATCCGGATGTCGAGGAGGGCGACGTCGGGTCGGGTCTGTCGGGCGAGCCGCAGCGCCTCCGCGCCGTCCTGCGCCTCCGCGACGACGGTGATGTCGCCGTCGCGTTCGAGCAGACCCCGCAGACCGCTGCGGACCAGCGGTTGGTCGTCGGCGAGAAGCACCCGTACGCTCACCGGGCGCTCGCCGCCGTCGACTCCTCGGCCGGGGCGGACGGCAGGCTGGCGCGCACGCTGAAGCCACCGTCGGGTCGCGGTCCGGCGGTCAGGCTCCCGCCGACGCTGGCGGCCCGTTCGCGCATGCCGGTGAGCCCGTGGCCGGGCCGATGGTCCGCCGCCGTCGCCTGCCGGCCGTCGTCGACGATGTCGAGGCGCACGTCCTCGTCGCCGTAGCGCAACGTCACCGTGACGGCCGCGTCGTCGGCGTGCCGCAGCACGTTCGTCACCGACTCCTGGGCGATCCGGTAGAGGGCCAACCCGACCGCCGGTGGCAGCGGCCGTGGGGTGCCCTCGCGGTGGAACTCGACGCGCAGGCCACCGTCGGTCGCACGGGCCAGCAGAGCCTCGATCATGGTCTCGTCGGGCACGGGGTGGCGGTCCGTCGCCGCCGCGTCGGAGGGGTCCCGCAACAGGCGTACGGCGGTCTCCAGCTCACCGATCGCGTCGGTGTTGACGCGGCGCGCGGTGTCGAGCAGCTCGCGGGTCGCGTCGGGATCGTCCTCGACCAGCTCCCGGGCCAGGTTGATCTGAATGCCGACGACCGCGACGGTGTGCGCGGTGACGTCGTGCAGCTCCCGGGCGATGCGCAGGCGTTCCTCCAGGACCTGCCGCGCCGACTCGCGCTCCTGCTGGTGGCGCTCGGCGGCGAGGCGGGCGCTGAACTCCTGGGCGAACAGCTCCCGGTGGCGGACCGCCGTGCCGGCGACGAGGGCGAGAGCGAGCAGGGCCGCCTCGCGGAACACCCCGTCGAACAGTTCTAGCAGCGGTACGCCGGCGTTGAGCACCCAGCCGGCGGAGACGAGCAGCGTGGCACCGCCGATCGCCGCGCCGATCGCCGCCTGCCCGGCCCTCGCGACGGTGTAGAGGGGCAGTAGGAGTGGCCAGATCGGCGAGACGCTCGGCAGCTCGGTGAGGTTGTAACCCATGATCGCGATCAGCGACAGGACGAGCACGGTGACGGGTCGACGACGCCGGAAGAGCAGCAGAGCGCCCAGCACCGCCCCGAGCGCGTACGCGGCGACGGCCGACGACGCGCTGGCGGGCTCGGCCGCCACCGAGGTCGCGATCGTGATGGCGGCGGCGCTGGCCAACGCGAGGAGGAGGTCGGCGGCACGCATGGGGTTCATCCTCCGTGGTGGGCGTGACCGCCGTCGAGGGTGACCGGTACGGAGGGTTCGTCCTGCGGCGACACGGTCAGGAACTGACCCATCATCCCGGCGTCCTCGTGGGCCAGCACATGACAGTGGAACATGTACGGCGTCCGGACGTCGGAGTGTTGCAGGAAGCGCACGGCCAGCCGGACGACGCTGCCGGGTGGCACGTAGACGGTGTCCTTCTCCCCGCGCGACTCGGCGGCGGGCGGTTCGCCGTCGACGTCGAGCACGTGGAACGACGCGCCGTGCACGTGGATGTTGTGCGGGATCGACTGCCCGTTGACGACCTCCCACGCCTCCACCGAACCGGTCCGCGTCACGCGGTCGATCCGGGCGGGGTCCATCGTCGCGCCGTTGAGGAGGAAGTCGCCCATCTCCAGGCGGAAGGGCGCCGGCCGGGTCACCGTCGGCGCGGGCGCGGCCGGGATCAGCTCGGCCGGCACCGGCGGGCTCGGCCGCAGCGCCTCGGCCGCCGTCATCTTGATCAGGTCGTGGGTGTCGCTGCCGCCCGCCAGCCGGCCGTAGAGCGGGTTCGCCCGCAGCGGCGCCGGGAAGCTGCGCAGGATGACCGACTCGCCGGCCCGGAACTCCACCACGATCTCGGCGCGCTCACCGGGTGAGAGGAGGAGCCGGCGCAGTGGCTGCGGCGAGCTGAGCAGCCCGGCGTCGGTCGCCACGAGCGTGAACTCGCGGTCGTCGGTGAACCCGACGTACAGGATCCGGGCGTTGCAGCCGTTGAGCAGCCGCAGCCGTACCCGCTCGGTCACCACCTCGACGTACGGGTCGTAGGTGCCGTTGACCAGGATCTTGTCGCCGAGCAGGCCGGTGATGGTCAGGCCGCCGAACGTGAGGTCGGACTCGTCCAGGGTGCCGTCGTCGGCGATCTTGCGGTCCTGCACGATCAGCGGGACGTCGTCGACGCCGTACTCCTTCGGCAACCGCACGGCCGTGTCGTCGTCGACGATGAACAGCCCGGCGACACCCCGGTAGACGTGCGCGGCGGTGCTGTGGTGCAGGTGCGGGTGGTACCAGAGGGTCGCGGCCCGCTGCTCGATCGTCCAGCTCGGCCGCCAGGTGGCACGCGGCTCGATGGGCTGGTGCGGCCCGCCGTCCATCCGGGCGGGCAGGTGCATGCCGTGCCAGTGCAGCGACGTCATCTCCGGCAGGTGGTTCCGCACGTCCACGCTGACCCGGTCACCCCGGCTCGCCCGCAGCGTCGGGCCGAGGATCGGCCCGTTGGCACCCCAGGTGCTGGTGGTCGTGCCGGGCAGCAGTTCGGTGCGACCCGGGGCGAGCGTGAGCTGGAATCGTCGGACCCCGTCCGCCGCCAGCGACGGAGGCAGTATCGGCGGGATCCGGAGCCGGTTTCGGAACGTCAACGTGCCGACGTTGCTCCGCCCCGAGTCCGCCCACAGGTATCCGGCGAACCCGGCGGCGGGCAGGACGACCAGCCCGCCCACCGCGCCGAGCCAGCCGAGCACCCGGCGGCGGGTGCTCACCGGCGGACTCGGCGCAGGATGGCCCAGGCGACGAGCGCGAGGCCGATGATGATCACCCACCAGCCCAGGAGCACCTCGGGCATCGGCACGAATCCGGGGTCGTCCAGCCACACCTGTGGGGGGACGAAGAACCACCCGAGGTTGAAGACGACCCCGACGAGGACGATGGCCAGCCCGGCCCAGAGGCGGCGGCTGACGAGCAGCGGAGCAGGTTTCCCGTTCATGACGCCGACCGTACGAACCACCGGGTGGGGGTCACATCCGCTGCACGAGGTACTCCCTGCGATGTACCTGCCGGTCCACGCGTGATCGGAGCCCGCGGGTGCGTAACGTGCAGGGGTAAACGCCGACCCGACGAGGAGACTGCATGTCCAAGCCACCGCTTCCCGAGGCCGCGATCGCGATGCTCCGGAAGCCGAACCCGGCCGTGATGACCACGCTTCGCAACGGTGGTCAGCCGGTGTCCGCCGCCACCTGGTACCTGTGGGAGGACGGCCGGATCCTGGTGAACCTGGACGAGAGCCGCCGCCGGTTGCAGCACATCCGCAACGACCCGCGGGTGTCCCTGACCGTGCTCGACGAGGCCGGCTGGTACACCCATGTCAGCATCGTCGGGCACGTCGCCGAGCTGCGCGCCGACGAGGACCTGGCGGACATCGACCGGTTGTCGCTGCACTACACCGGCAACGCGTACCCGCGACGTGAGCGCGCCCGGGTCAGTGCCCTGATCGAGATCGACAGGTGGCACGGTTGGGGTTCGCTCAAGGACAACGACCAGGTCGGCTGACGGCTGATGCCGCTGGTCAGGGTGTGAGGCTGGCGGTGGACCGGGTGCCGGCGCGGGTCACCAGGTAGCCGAAGGCCGCCGCGGTGAAGAACATGACGATGCCGTAGACGGCACCCGGGATCGCCATCTGGGTGCTGTCGAGCAGCGCGGGGCTGAGCGCGATCGTGATGGCCAGGGTGCTGTTGTGGATGCCGATCTCGAACCCGGCGGCGGTCGCGGCGCGCCGGTCCACCCCGGCGAGCCGCGGCACCCCGTACCCGATCGCGAGGCTCAGCAGGTTGAACGCGAGCACGGCCAGGCCGACGGAGACGAAGTAGTCGGCGATGTTCTCCCGCTCGCCGAGGACGGCGCCGGCGATGACGGCGACGAGGACGACGACGGAGAGGATCCGGATCGGACGGTTCAGCCGTTCGGCGGCGTGCGGCACCCGGGCGCGGATCAGCATGCCGATCGCGACCGGGACGAGCACGATGGCGAAGACCTGCACCACCTTGTCGAACTGCAGTCCGATGCTGCGGCCGTCCGGCAGGAAGTACGCGGCCGACAGGTTGACCAGGATCGGCAGGGTGACCACGGCGAGCACCGAGTTGATGGCGGTCAGGGTGATGTTCAGGGCCACGTGACCACCGAACAGGTGGCTGTAGAGGTTGGCCGTCGTGCCGCCCGGTGAGGCGGCCAGCAACATCATGCCGACGGCCAACTCCGGTGCCAGGTCGAACGCGAGGACCAGTCCGAAGCAGAGCGCCGGCAGCACCAGCACCTGGCACACCAGCGCGATGACGGCGGCGCGTGGGTGCTGGGCCACCCGGCGGAAGTCCGTGCTGGTCAGGCCGAGACCCAGACCGAGCATGATGATGCCGAGGGCGATGGGCAGACCGATCAGGGTCAGGGCGGAGTCCATGGCACAACATCGTTACCAGCCGGTAACGCGTTAACAATCCCCCGTGTGGCCGGTCGACTCTTGACCGTGGAGTGTGATCGGCTTAACTTCATCAATCAGATAAGTGTCTTTACTAATTGTGCGTCAACCGTCGTGGGAGTGTGCCGATGCGACCATTCCGCCACCGCCGTGTCACCGCCGTCGTCGCCCTGGCGACCCTGCTGATCACCGCCACCCCGCCCCCCGCCGCCAGCGCCGGCGACCACCAGCAGCGCCGCGCCGGCTACCACCGGGTCGGCTACTTCACCCAGTGGGGCATCTACGGGCGAGCCTTCCCGGTCAAGAAGCTCGACACCTCCGGGGCGGCGAGCCGCCTCACCCACGTCAACTACGCCTTCGGCAACGTCAGTGAGGACGGCCGCTGCTACCTGGACGGCGGGCCGGGCGAGGGCGACGCCTGGGCCGACTACCAGCGTCCCGTCCCTGCGGAGGAGAGCGTCGACGGTGTCGCGGACGCCCCGGGGCAGGCGCTCAACGGCAACTTCGGCCAGCTCGCCAAGCTGAAGGCCAAGCACCCCAAGCTCCAGGTGCTGATCTCGCTGGGCGGCTGGAGCTGGTCGACGTACTTCTCCAACGCCGCCCGCACCGACGCCTCCCGCAAGGCGTTCGTCGCGTCCTGCGTCGACCTCTACCTCAAGGGCAACCTGCCGGGTGCCCCGGGCGCCGCCGCCGGCGTCTTCGACGGCATCGACCTCGACTGGGAGTGGCCCAACTGGGCGGGTGAGCCGGGCAACGTCATCCGCCCGGAGGACCGGGAGAACTTCACCAAGCTGCTGGCCGAGTTCCGCCGGCAGCTCGACGCGTACGGCCGCACGACCCGGACGCACCACCCGCTGACCGCGTTCCTGCCGGCCAACCCGGCCACCATGGACGCCGGCTACGAGGGCCGCAAGATCTTCAAGTACCTGGACTTCGCCACCGTGCAGGGCTACGACTTCCACGGCGGCTGGGAGGCGGTGGCCAACCAGCAGTCGGCGCTGCGCGTACCGGCGGGATCGCCGGACAACCCGGACTTCTCCGTCGAGGTGGCCATCGACGGCTGGATCGCCCGGGGCGCGCCGCGCGACAAGCTCGTGCTCGGCATCCCGTACTACGGTCGCGGTTGGACCGGCGTCACCGGCGGCGGCAACGGCCTCTTCGGGCCGGCCACCGGGCCGGCACCGGCCACCTTCGAGGCCGGCTACGAGGACTACAAGAACCTCAAGACCCTGGCCGGCAACGGCTACGCCGTGCACCGCGACCTGCGCGCCGGGCACGCCTGGCTCTTCGACGGTACGACGTTCTGGACGTACGACGATCCGGCGGTCGTCTTGCAGAAGACGCTCTACATCCGCCGGGCCGGCCTGGCCGGCGCGATGATCTGGTCGCTGGACGGAGACGACGACAACGCCACGTTGACCAGGACCATCGGCCTCGGCCTCACGACCTGGTAGGGGTATTCGATCCACCCGGCCCGCCGCCGGCCGACTCCTCGGCTGGCGGCGGGCCGGCGGGACCGTGCCGGGAACTGCCGCTGCGTCACGCCGTCGGGCCGCTGATACCCGACGTGCCGAGGTGGATGTCGATGTCGGCGGGCTCGGTCATCTGGTCGTACGCCTTGGTGCCGATGACCGAATGCCCGCTTTCCCTAGAATCGGGGCATGGCTCTGCGACCGGCTCATGTGAACATCAAGGCAGTCGATCCCGTCGCGGTCGGCGAGTTCTGGGCTCAGGCGCTCGGCTGGAACGCGTTCCACCCCGGCGTCACCACGTACGTCGGGCCCCGAGCCGAGCTCGTCTGGCCGGACCCGGACTTTCTGGGCATCGACATCGTCCCGGTCCCCGAGCCGAAGACAGCGACAACGAACCGCATGCGTCTCGAACTCGCCAGCAGCTCGCCCGGACACCGGGCCGAGCTGCTGGCCCGGTTGGAGAGGCTTGGCGCGAAACCCGCCGGCGCCGATCGGCTCGGCGCGTCCTGCGCCCTGCTGGCCGATCCGGAGGGCAACGAGTTCTGCGTACCAGGACCGCAGGAGACCGGCCGGGACACCGGCCCTATTTCCGCGGTGGTCATGGACTGCACCGACCCGCCCGCCATGGCTCGCTTCTGGAGCGCGGCGATCGACTGGCCCGTGGTTGCCGTCACCGGCGAGCGGGCCACCCTGCGGTCCGGCCGCGGCACCGGACCGGACCTCACCTTCGTCCGCGTCCCCGGCACCACGCCCACACTCGACCGGCTGCACCTCGACCTGCGGCCCGACACGGGCGACGACCAGGCCGCCCAGGCCGTTCGCCTGCGCGCGCTCGGTGCCGCCGATCTCGACGTGGGCCAGGGCGGCGACGTCTCCTGGATCTGCCTGACCGACCCAGACGGACATGAGCTCTGCGTCCTCGCCGCTCCCGGGGGCGAGTCCGGCTGATCAGGCCGGAACACCCGGGCGGTAGCGCTGGGTCGAGAACCCGACATCACTCCACTTCGGAGCGGTCTGCCGGATGTCCGCGCAGGGACCGATATCGGTCAGCGTGGTCCGGCGGACCGTCGACCCGTGAACGATCCTGGGGTACGGGCGGCGCGGTCGACCGGGTCGGGCGGCTCAGCTGTCGCTCGTCATGGCGGACGGTTGGCGATCGGGCAGCGCGCGCACGGCGGCCTCGATGAGCGCGGTCACCTGGTCCATGTCCCGCGCCTGACGGACGTCCACGTCGGCTGTCCACCCGTCGGGCCGGGCCAGCCGCACCGTCACGTCGTCCCGGCGGTGGATGAGCCAGCCGGCGACCGCCTGCACCAACACCATGGTGGCGCCCGCGTCGTCGACAGCGACCCGCAGCGGGTCCGTGCCGTCGGCCGGCGCCGCACCGGCCGGTGGCTGACTGGCCGGCGGCGACGTCACACCCTCGCGCAGCCGGTCCTCGGCGCGCAGCCAGGACGCCAGCGACCGCCGCGCATCGGCGGACGGAGAATCCGGATGGACCGAGAGCGCGATCATCTCCGACACGGCCTGCTCCTTCCAGACGACGATGAATCCACCCGTCATCCTGCCAGTCCGCATCCGGTCCGGCACGCCGAGTAGTGAACAGTGTCGATCAACCCTTGACCGTCGTGTCGGCCCGTTCATAGGCTCCGGCCACTGCGAGGCTGTTCCCGAGAAGGGAAACACGACACATGTCCCCATCGACGCGCCCGTTCTGGACGGTCCCCCCGAAGCGGCTGGCGAGTGCCGCCACGATCGCGCTCCTGCTCGGCCTGACTCCCCTGCTCGGCGGCACCTCGGCCGCGAGCGCCGCCCGCCCGTCCACCTGCAGCGACGACCCGACCGCACACCTGGGCACCGTGCCCGCACCGGAGGCCGTGTTCGGCTTCCCGCTCGGCGTGGGCCAGGAGCGGGTCGTCACCAACGAGGAGGTCCGCACCTACCTCGGGGCGGTGGACAGCGCCTCCGACCGGGTCGTCACCGGGGTGCTGGCCACCAGCGTGGCCGGGCAACCCCTGCCGTACGCGGTGGTGTCCAACGAACGCCACGTGCGGCCCGCCGCCCTGCGCCGGATCGCCGACGACGTACGGGACCTGCGTGATCCCCGTCGGACCAGCGCGCGGACGGCCGCCCGCACGGCGAAGGACAGCCCGGCGATCGTCTGGGTCACCGCGAACGTGCACGGCGGCGAGAAGAGCGGCACCGACGCGGCGCTCAAGACCCTGTACGAGTTGGCGGCGGGCCTGTCCTGCGAGGTCGCCCGGCGCAACGACAACCTGGTCACCATCATCGTGCCGACGCAGAACCCGGACGGCCGCGACGCGACCCGCCGGCAGAACGAGTTCGGCTTCGACCTGAACCGGGACTGGTTCGCCCGCACCCAGCAGGAGACCGACGGCAAGCTCGAACTGCTGCGCCGCTACCCGCCGCAGGTCTTCGTCGACGCCCACGAGATGGGTGGCAAGCAGTACTTCTTCCCGCCCAACGCCGACCCGATCCACCACGAGATCGCCGGCGAGGCGGTGGACTGGATCAACCGGATCGGCGAGGCCAACAAGGCCGGCTTCGGCTACAACGGCGCCTGCGACGACACCGCCTTCACCGAGTGCTATTTCAACTACGACACGTACGACATGTTCTTCATGGGTTACGGCGACACCGTGCCGACCACCGGCTTCGGCGCGGCCGGCATGACGTACGAGAAGGGCAGCGCGTCGGCCGTGGCCGACCGGGTGCAGCAGCAGTTCCACACCCAGTGGTCGACGTTGGGCTGGGCCGCCGCCAACAAGCGCGAGGTGCTCGACGGCTACTTCGACATCTGGACCGACGCCCTCGCCCAGGGCCGGACGGGCACCCTCGAACCGAACGAGGTGGTGCAGCCCACCAACGAGGTCCAGTTCCCGGTGCCCGACATCACGATCCGCTCGTACTTCCTGCTGCCCGACCGGCAACTCGCCGACGTCCGCCAACTCGTCGAGCGGCTGCGCCGGATGGACGTCGAGGTGTACGAGGTGCAGCAGGCGACCCGGGTCCCCACCGCACGGGTCTTCGGCGGGCGCAGCGCCACGAACGTGACAGTGCCCAAGGGCGCGTACTGGATCCCGATGGACCAGCCGCAGAAGCACTGGATCCAGGCCGTCATGGGCGAGGATCCCTACACGCCGTTCCCCTACTTCTACGACGTGTCGTCCTGGAGCAACCCGCTGCTGATGGGTGTCTCCACCATCTACACCGGCGACGCCGTCCGACCGAAGGCCCAGCTCGTCCGCGCGATCTCCGGCGGCCGGACCGCCCCGGCGTGGCCGTGGGGCTCGTACACGTACCCGCTCGACTCGGCGGCCGCCGCGGAGCTGACGTTCAGCCTGCTCGGTCGCGGCGTGCCGCTGGTTCGCGACCTGACGACCAGCCGGGTCGCCATCCCGGCGACCAAGCTGAGCCGCACTGTCGACGAGCTGGCCGAGTCGTTCGGGGTGACCCTCACCCCGGGCGGGCGGCCCACCGGCACCAGCCTGGCCCTGCCCGATGTCGGGCTGTTCCAGGGCACCGGCATCTCCACCACCGCCGGCTCGCACGGCGAGGCCCGCTACGTGCTCGGCAAGCGGTGGGGGCTCGACCTCACCCCGGTCACCACTGCCGACATCAACGACAACACCGAGGCGTTCACCGGTCGTACGGTGCTGCTGGTCCCGGACGGCAGCAGCCCGACCGGCGGTCTGACCGCCGCCGGCCAGGCCAACCTGCGCGCCTGGATCGCCCAGGGCCACACCTACGTGGGGCTGCGCAACGAGGGCACCCGGCTGGCCCGCGCCGCCGGGCTCACCTCCACCACCGAGAAGACCAAGCCGGCCGACTACCTGGTGATCGGCTCGCACCTGCGGGTCGACGTGGATACCGACAACCCGGTCGCCCTGGGCCGTCCGGCGGAGGACTTCGAGTTCAACAACAGCGACCCGGTCCTCAACCCGAGCACCACCGGCACGAACGTGCTCAGCTACCCGACGGGTGACACGTTCTGGGCCAACGGCTACACCGTCGGCGCGGACACCCTGAAGGGCACGGCCGCAGTGGTCGACGAGCCCACCGGCGCCGGTCGGGCGGTGCTGTTCGCGTTCAACCCGCTCTTCCGGGCGTACAACGAGAGTGGCCTGCACCTGGTGGCCAACGCGCTGCTCTACCCGGCGGGCGCGCCGGACGGCCGGCGCACGGCCGGTCTCGACCCGGCGCGCGCCAGCGCCGCCGCCGCGCCGGTCACCCCGGACCTCGGCGGCGGGTGGCGGCCGATCACCGTCGAGGTCGCGGCGAGCGACCTGCCGCGCGCCCGGGCCATCGTCGAACGCTTCACCACCGACGCGAGGACGTCCGCGAAGGACACCTCGGTGTACGTCGTGATCCCCAACCCGCAGGGCCTCCAGGTCGACGAACACCCGTTCGCGAGCGATCTGGTACGCGCGCTCCGCGACGCCAAGGTGCCGCTGCGGTCGGTGGTCGGCTGACGAACCCGCACAGCGGAAGCGCCCGTCCCCGTCGTCTCGGGGGCGGGCGCTTCGGTGTGTGTGCAGGGGTCGGTTACGACCGCCGGGCGACCTCGGTGACGAACGCCCGCCAGGCCACCGGCCCGAAGAGCAGAGCCGGCCCGGCGGGGTCCTTGGAGTCCCGCACACCGACGATGCCCGGCAGGTTGTCCGCAACTTCGACGCAGTCGCCACCGCTGGAGCCGCTTCGACTGGACTTTCGCCACGTAGCGCCGGTCAGGTCCATGACGTCACCACTTCCTTCATCAGCTCAGTTGACTGCCGCCGAGGTAGGGCCTCGTTCCGTACGGTCTCCCACTTCGATAGAAGCGTAGCCATGTCATCGTCGTTGTTGATGACCGCCCCGCCAAGCTGGTTCTCCAACTGGCCGACCCATTTGCCATCGGCGGCCCGCGCCAGGATGAACGGACCGGTGAGCCCGGCATGCATGCTCACGTCGCCCGGCACGACGTGGACACTGATGTTCGGACGCTCGACCAAGGTCAACAAGTGCGTGATCTGTCCGACCATGATCCCCCGAAAGTCCTCGCCCGCCCGTCGCAGCACCTCCTCGCCGATGACCGCAACGAATTGCGGTGCCTTCGGCTGGGTGAGGATCGACTGCCGGTCGAGCCGAGCCGCAAGTCGCTTATCGACTTCCTCGTCACCTAGCGTGTCGTCGCAGCGAATGACCGCTCGGGCGTAGTGCTCGGTCTGGAGTAGGCCAGGAATCAGAGACGGTTGCCAGGACCGAAGCTGAGTCGCGACGCGCTCGGCGTCCAACCACGGCAGAAACCAGGATGGCGCCCCCAGCTTCGCCACCATGCGCTCGAAGAGGCCGCCGTTCTTGAGTGCCCGGTCCGCGCCCTTGATGAAGTCCATCGTCAGCGCCCGCGTCTCGCTCTCCACGGCACTGACGTGGGAGGCGCTGAAACCCGCGCCTCGGCCGAACGACTCCTGCGTCATCCCGGCGGTCCCTCGTGCCCGGCGGATCTCGGTCACGATGAACGCGGCGAGCGTGTGCGGTAAGTCGGCCATTCAGCACTCCCCAAACCAGAAGATCGACTACTCGTGCCAGTGCCCGGCGTAGACCGTCTCGTCAGCGCGGCCCGAGGCCGGCGACCGGGAATTCACCGTCCGAGCGTAGTGGTATCCACAGCGGAGCGTCACCACCGGCGCGGCCGGAAGTTGGTTGATCCACTCGACTTTCCGGAAGTCGGGGTGTCCAAGGGCCGCCGACACCCCGACTTCCGGAAAGTCGAGTGGACCTTGCCGATTTTGCGCCACAGGGGGCGCCACCAGTGCCGGGTTGTGGCGGCTCGGTCGGTCCTAGGGCGCGGCCACCTGCACCAGCACCGGCGTACGGCCGGCCGCGAGGTAGCCCCGACCGGGCGGGCCGGTGAGGTACTGGTCGGGTTCGAGAGTGATGTTGTGGGCCACCGCCGCCGACCGGTTGGGCGGGACCAGCACGAGACGAGTTCCCGCCATCACGATCGCGTTGACCAGACGGGTGAGCGGGCTGGGGAAACCGGTCAGCAGGGGGGCGGCGTCCGCGGTGACGACAAGTGCCCGCCGTCCGCGAGCCGCGGGGCTGCTGATGTCGTCCAGCAACGTGGGGCTGCTCGCGAAGCCCTGTTCGCTGGGGAGCACGGCGATCCGGTCGACGTCGTCGACGACCACCGCGTACGGCTCGTCGCCGAAACCGGCGACGGCCTCGCGCAGGTCGCTGTCCTTGAACGTCGCACCGGTGAGCACCCGAAGCCCGGCGTCGTCGGGGAGCAGCCTCGGCAGCGGGGACTGGAGTGGGGCGACGGCGAGGACGCCGATCCCCCGCTGCCGTAGCGCGTGCACCATCGTGGCCGCCGCGGTGGTGCGGCCCGTGCCAGCAGCACCGGAGATCAGCAACAGGTGGGAGTCGGCGTGGAACAGGTCGGTGCCCACGGTGGTGTTGTCCGGCCCGCCGACGCCCAGCGGTATCCAGGTGGACAGCGCCCCGGTGTCGGCGCTCGACCCGAGTGCGGCCAGGTCGACGCGCGCGGGCAGAGCCGGGAACCGCCGGGGCAGCCGGTGCGCGGGTGCGTCGTGCGGTTCGACGGCGTCGGCGCTGCCGGATCGCGTCGGCAGGCACACCTGCACGTGCCGGCCGCTGCCGGCGTCGATGGCCCGTCCGGGGAGGGCGGGCGGGCTGGCCATGCCGGTCTGCAACTGCATCCGCCGGGTCTCCTCCTTGGGAAACGGCAGGAGCAGCCTCCGGTTGTAGAGGGTCGGCAGCCGGTGGTTGAGCATGTCCTGACCACCGAACGGCACGACGTGCACCCCGAGCGGAGCGCCCGCGGTGATGACGCCGCGCAGGGTGGCGAGCAGGGACGTCTCGACGAAGGCCGGGTCGCTGTGATCCTCGAAGTGCTCCCAACCGTCGACGACGACCACGATGTGCGGCCGTGCCTCGTCCGCCGGGGGCGCGCTGCCGGCACGGCGTTGGACCTCCTCGGCCAGCCAGGTGATCAGGCGACGGATCCGGTCGGGCTCCGCCGCGGAGAAGACCCCGCCGCAGTGCGGCAACGCCGCGTACTCGGCCAGGCCGGCCGGGTGCCGTTCCACGACGTACAGGTGGGCCTGGTCGGGTCGGAAGCGGGCGGCCAGGCCGGTGATCAGGGTGCGGGCCATCGTCGTTCGGCCGGACTGCGGACCACCGGCGACGAGCAGGCGGTCGACTCCGGCCAGGTCGAGGAAGTCCGCCGGTTGCGCCTGGCGCGCCGGGTCGTCGGCCAGGCCGAAGGGTACGGCGGTCGCCGGCGCGGCGGCGGTCCACCGCGCCGGCAGCTCGTCCACCGTCAGGGTGGCCGGCAGTGGGGGCAGAATCGGCCGGAAGGGCGCCGACAGCCCGGACCGATCCGCGGCGTCCTCGATCGCGGCGATGGTGAGGTCCTGGTCGGTGGGTCCCGCTCCCCCGGTGGGTGCGGCGCGCGGGCGAGGGGTGCCGAGGTCCGTCGGGTTCAGGGCGCGGACGACGGCCGGGGTGGCCCCACCGGTCGGCGGGGGGTCGCCGAGGTAGCCGGATTGGAACGGTTGCGGGATCCGGGACTCCGCAGTGGTGCACAGGATCAGGCCACGGCCGCGCAACGCGCCCGGGATGGTGGCGGCGTCGGGGACTCCGAGCACCTCCGTGCTGTCCGCCGGCTCGTTCTGGCGAAGGCTGATCCGCAGCGACACGTTGTTCTTCAACTCGGGCGAAAGCTTGCCCTGCAACGACTGCGTGGCCAGCACGAGGTGCATCCCGAGCGACCGCCCCTTCGCGGCGACGTTGACCAACTCCTTGACGAAGTCGGGCGCGGCGTCCAGGACCCGACCGAACTCGTCGAAGATCATCACCAGTCGGGGCAGCGGCGGCAGGTCCGCCCCCGCCAGGCGCTTCTGCCAGTACCTGTCGATCTCCCCGTCGTATCGGGCCAGCAGGGACTCCCGGCGGCTCACCTCCGCTCGGATCGAGGCGAGCACCCGGGCCGCCGCCGCGTCGTCGAACACGTCGGCGGCAGTCTCGCCGGTGGAGCGGATGAGCGCGACGACGTGCGGGCACCGTTCGAAGGGCAGAAAGGCGCTGCCGCCCTTGAAGTCGACGAGCACCAGGTTGAGTTCGTCCGGCCGGTTCGCCAACAGCAACGACGTGACCAGGGTCTGCAACAGGATGCTCTTGCCCGCGCCGGTCGCGCCGCCCAACATGGTGTGCGGTCCCTGGTCGGCGAGATCGACGTACACCGGTCCGGTCGCGTCCGCACCGAGCACGACGCGGGTCCGTGGACCCCGCCCCCGCTCCCAGAGCGCCCGCACATCGTCGCCGCTGGGCGCACCGAGGTCCAGGAGGTCGAGCAGGCGCACCGCACCGGGGATGGCCTGCTGGGCCGCCCCGAGTGTCGCCCGGTCCCGCATCGGGGCCAGTGCCCGCGCCAACCGCTCGGCGGTCATCGCGTCGAGCGTGTCGGCCCGGACCGTCACCGGCGGGCCGTCCGGGCTGCGAGTCACCCGTGCCGACTCCTCCGCCGTCTCGATCAGACCCCGGCACTCGTTCATGCTGTGCCGATCGGCGCAGATGAGGTGCACCCCGACCGCCGGACCGTCCCGCAGCACCTCGTCCATGCCCGGCAGGTCCCGCAGCGCCAACGCGCCGTCGAGGACGACGACCACGTCGTCGAACTGCTGCGGGCCGCGTTCGGCACGCCGCGTCGCGATGAGGGTACGCAGCTCCCGTACCCGGTCGGCCCGGGTCGCGGTCGTGTTGCCGACCCGGCAGGAGTACGTCGCCGTGTCCCCCGCGTCGACGTGCGGCAGCCAACGCGCCCAGGCCAGACGGCCCCCCTCATCGGCGCTGAGCAGCACCATCCGCAGGTCGTCCGGGCCACGCAGGGTGGCGAGCTGGACCAGCAGCCACCGCAGGACGGCCTGCACCGACTGCTCGGCGCCGGTCACCCCGAGCACGCCGATGGTGCGCAGGTCCACGGTGACCGGGACGGCCGACAGCCGCGGGGGGCGGAAGCCGGTCCAGGGCTCCCCGCGTACCGTCACCGATGCCGGCTCGTCGGCGACGCCGACCCGTACTGCCAGCGAGTGCGGTGCGGACGCCCGACGCGTCCACAGATCGACGCGGGCACCTCGGGCGATGTCGACGATCTCGGCCGGGCTCGGGGCGAGCGCCCGGCGGACCCGCTGCTCGGCGTCCACCTGGGTGGCGATCGTCGCGTCGACGACCTTCCGCGCCGCGGTGAACTCGGCCTCGCGCTCCGCATCCTGCTTGTTCTGCGCGTGCTGGTGCAGCAGCAACCCCCCGATGGAGACCGCAGCGCCGAGCAACAGGACGGGTGACTGCGTGAGCAGCGCGGCCCCCACGGATCCCGCGGCGCCCAGCAGGTACGCGGCCGCGACCGGGCCTCGGGTCACGCTCGGCTGAAACGGCAGGGTCACCTCGACGGTGGGGATCACCGGGGCGTGGCCGAACGCACGGTCGAAGTCGAGTCGACCGTCCGGGGCTCGGACGAGTCGCCGCGCCCCAGGCGGCACCGGGGTCCACCGCAGCTCGTTGCCGCCGATCTGGAGCACGGTGTTCGGCGCGACGACGGCCCGCTCGGCGATCCGCACGCCATCGACGTACGTACCGTTGCTCGATCCGCCGTCGGTGACCGTGGCCGTGCCATCCGGGGCGACCTCCAGCAGCGCGTGCGTGTCCCGGGAGACGTCGGTGTCCCGCAGTGGCAACGCCGCCGCGGAACGACGAGCTATCGGGTGGATCCCGGCGCGCAGGGCGACGGCCAGGCCGGCGTCCGGGCCGCCCAGCACCTCCAGCACACCCGCTGCGCCATCGGTGGCCAGGCGGCCGACCGGCCCGGGTCCGCCCACGCTGAGCACCGAGCCGCGCAGCAGTGGACTGTTGCCCAGGCTCGCGGCCGGGTCCAACGCGACGGCTCCGACGAAGCAGCGCCGGCCCGCCACGGAGACGGGCAGCCCCGCGAGCACGGACCGCACGCTGCTGGTGGGCGCGGCGATCACCTCGACATCGTGTGCGGTCCCGGTACTGCGGTCCCACACGGTCAGACGCAGGATCATGATTGTGCCCTCACCTGTCCGAGCCGTACGTCCACAACCGCAGCCCCTCATTCCCGCCCAGCGCGGCAGCGCCGGCCGGGCTCAGCGCCACCACATCGGAGGCCAGGTCAGGGCCGGTGAAGGGTCCCGGCCGGTACACGTGCGCCGTCCGGCCGGTCGTGGTGTGCCAGACTCTGATCTCGTCCCGACGAGCGGCGACGAAGAGGTCGTCCGGGCCGAATGCCGTGGCACTGGGCGTGCCCGCGTCGCTGACCAGGGTGGCCAGGATCGTGTTGGAGCCCGTGGCGCGGATCAGCACCTCCCCGTCGGTGGTGACGTCCGCCCACGGCGTGACCGGGCCGTCGATGCGGGGTGCGTCCTGGCCACTGGCGGTCTGCCAGGCACGCAGGGCACCCCGCTGGTCGAGCGTCATGAGCACCTGACCGTCCTGGCTGAAGCGGATGGTCCGGACGTCCGCCTGCCGGGTGACCAGGTCGATACGGCTGTCCGGAGACAACAGGGGCCACACCTTGACGTCGCCGTCACCGAGGGCTGCCAGGCTGGTCCCCTGCGGGGTGAACAGCAGGCTGGAGACGCCGTGTCCGACGGTCAGCGTGGTCGTGTTCCGCAGACTGGCGACGTCCCAGAGCTTGACGACGCCGTCCTCCCCACCGCTGGCGAGCGTCTTCCCGTCCGGGCTGAAAGCCATGACGTTGATCTTGTTGGCATGCCCCGGAATGACGGCCCTGGCCCTGCGGTCGGCGACGTCCCACAGCGTGATGCCGAACGTCTCGGTGTTCGCACTGGCGAGGGTCGCGCCGTCCGGGCTGAACGCCACCGCGCTGACGGGCTCGTCGCGCAGCGCCACCAGTGCCGCCTGCCGCTGGTGGAGGTACAGGTGACCGCTCACGATCAGGCCCGCCACCACCACGACGGACAGCACCGCCCACGGCCGCCGCGACCCGAGCGGTCGGAGGGCACGCGGTGACCAGCCCGGCACCTCGCGCGACCGATCGGTGATCCGGACGTGGCCCGGCGCTGCGACCCGCAGCTTGTCGACCAGCTGCGCCGGGCCGACCCCGACATCGCCGACGACCCAGACCGGGCGCTTGCCGTCCTCTTCGTGGAGGACTCCGGTGCTCCTCCACGCGTCGGTGCTGGACACCGGTACGCCGGCTGTCAGCTCGACGCCGATCCGGCTGTGCGTGGTGGACGGGTCAGCTCCCGGCCACACCGCGATGCTGGCGACGTTTTTCCACAGCACCTCCTGTGGCGAGCCTCCACCGCCGTCGAACCGCACGGAACGGCTGCCCACGATCAGCTTGCCGTGCGGAGGATCGACGATGCTCCAGAGCATCCAGACCCCCACCATCGGTGGCAGGAGGACGGCTGGGATCACCGTTGATCCGGGCAGACCCAGGATCGACACCACGCTGACGACCAGAAGGGTCACCCAGAGCACGCCGCCGAGAAGAGCCAGCCGAACGACGACGTTGATCCGGCGGATCCGCCCGGGCACCGCGACCACGAAACCGGTCGCCGACGAGGCGGTCGGGTGGGCCGCCGCCGGTCGCTGACGAGGTGGTGGAGGGCCGGCCGGCTGCACGGTCGTGGCCTGCCGCTCCCAGGACTCACCCTCCGGCTCGGGGTCGCTGTCCGCGGGATCGGGTCGTTCGGGCTCCTGGGCTGCTGGGCTGTCCCGCCCGCCGGTGACGCTCGCGCTGACCGGGACGTCGAGAAGGCCACGAGCCTGCTCGACGGTGAGCCGTTGCGCCACGTCGCGGGTGAGCAGGCCGGCGATCACGGTGGACAGCGGCTCCCCGCACCGGATGACCGGCAGGTCGTCGTACAGGACGGCGTGCAGGGTGGCCGCGGTGGAGACACCCTCGAACGGAAGCTCGCCGGTGACGGCCTGGGCGAGGGTCACACCCGCCGACCACAGGTCGCTCGCCGGCGTGGGATCGCTGCCGTGGAACAGCTCCGGAGCGAGGTAACCGGTCGAGCCCATCATTCCGTGGCGGGTCAGGCGGGCATCACCCGCGGCGCGCGCGATGCCGAAGTCGAGCAGCTTCACCTGGTCACCGGCCAGCACCATGATGTTGCCGGGTTTGACGTCCCGGTGCACCACACCGACCGCGTGCGCGGCCTTCAGCGCGTCCAGCACGCGTACGGCGACGGCCCGTACCCGATCGGGTGGCAACGCCCCCTCCCGATCGAGGAGATCGGCGAGCGTCGGAGCGTCCACCAACTCCGTCACGATGTAGGCGGCCTCGTCGTCGGCGGTCGCCGGCACGAGATCGTAGACCGCGACGACGGCCGGATGGTTGATCAGCCCGGCGGTACGCGCCTCGCGCAGCGCCCGCTCCCCGAACAACCGGCGATCCTCGCCGGGCAGGCCGACGGGAGCGCGGATCTCCTTGACCGCGACGGTGCGCCCGATCAGCTCGTCGGTCGCCCGCCAGACCACACCCATGCCACCCCGGCCGAGGACGCTCTCCAGCCGGTAACGCTTTGCAACGAGCCGCTGCGCCGGCCGGGGATCTGACACCCTCGTGCTCCTCGCCATCGACCACTACAGTCGGTGCGAACGATACCCCGACCACTGGCGCGACGATGTCCGTCCATTATGGAGCCGGGCCTGACATCGTGGCTGGTGCGGACCCGGCTGGATGTCAGCTGGCCGAGCCGTACGTCCACAGCCAGAGACCCTCGGTGCCGGCGAACGCGGCAATGCCGGCGGGGCTCATCGCCACGGCGTCGGACGACACCTCCTGGGCGGGGAAGATGCCCGGCTTGTAGAGGTGCGCGGTGCGGCCCGTCGACGTGTGCCAGATCCGGATCTCGTCCAGGCTGGCGCCGATGAAGAGGTCCTTCGGGCCGAAGGCGGTGGCATCGAACGTCGCGCTCGAATCGCCGACCAGGGTGGCCACGATCTGGTTGGAGCCGGGTGTACGGAGCAGCACCTTCGAGTCACGGGTGGCCTCAACCCAGGGTGTGACAGCCCCGTCGACGCGAGTGGTCGGAAGGCCGCTGGCGGTCTCCCACGCGCGCGGGACTCCCTTCGGGCCGAGGGCGATGAGCACCTGCCCGTCCGAGGTGAAGCGGATCGCCTCAGCCTCGATCGGCCCGGCCGCCGGGTCGGATGACAGCTCGACGGGCCTGTCCGGGGAGGACAGTCGCCACAACTTGACATCGCTGTAGCCGAGCGCGCCGATGAGGTCCCCCGAGGGGGAGAACAGCACGTCTTCGACGGTGCCGCCTTGGTTGAAGGTGAGCGTTCCGGTGTTCTGCCGGCTGGCGACGTCCCAGAGTTTGACGGCACCGTCGTCCCCACCGCTGGCAAGCGTCTTGCCGTCCGGACTGAACCGGAGAACGTTGATCTCCTTGGTGTGCCCGGGGATGGTGGCCACGGCCCGACGGGCGGCGACGTCCCAGAACGTGATGCTGAACGTGTCGCTGTTGGCGGTCACGAGCGTGGTGCTGTCCCCGCTGAACGCCAACGCGCTGGCCGGCTGGCGGTCGAGCTCCACCATGGCCGAGCGATGGTGCCGGAGATAGAGGTGACCGGTCACGATCAGGGCGGTCAGCAGCACGAAAGACACCACCGCAAAGGGCCACCGCCGGCCGAGCGGCAGGAAGGCGCGGGTCGAGCCGTCCGGCGTGTCCTCGGTCGGACCGACGACCCGCACGTGACCGGGAGCGACGGCACCCAGTTCGTCGACGAGGACCGTGGGACTGACCTCCAGGTCACCGACGGTCCAGACGGGACCACGGCCGTCCTGCTCGTGCAGCACCCCGCGGGCTTTCCACCGCGTCGTCGTCTCCGGCGGCGCATCCGGCGTCAGCTCGACGCCGATCCTGGAGCGCTTGGCGGACCGGCCGGCACCGGGACCGACCGTGATGGCGGCGATGTGCGCCCAGAGCACATGCATCGGGGTCCCACGCCAGAAGTGCGTCCGGATGGAGCGGGCGCTCAGGTGGAGCCAGCCGTGCGGCGGGTTGACGACGGTCACCAGCAGGCCGACCCCCACCACCAGCCCGATGAGGACGACCGGGATCAGGGTCCAGTCGGGTCGACCCTGCACCAGCAGCAGGGTGGCAAGCAGGCCGGTCACCCACAGGGCGGCGCCGAGCAGGACGATCCGGGCGCCGATGTTGGCGATGAGGGTCGCCCTCGGCACCACGGCCAGGAAGTTGACTGCCGGCTGCTCCGCCGCCGACGCGGGTGACTCGTCCGGGCCGGGCCGCTGGCGAGGTGGCGGAGGCCCGGCCGGCTGCACGGTCGTGGCATGCCGCTCCCAGGCTTCGTCCACCGGTGTGGGGCCGCGGCCGGCGGGAGCGGGCTCCGCGGCTGCGCGGCTGTCGCGCCGCCCGGGTGCGCCCGCGCTCACCGGGGCGTCCAGGAGGTCACGGGCCTGCTCGACGGTCAACCGTTGGGCCACGTCACGGGTGAGCAGACCGGCGATCACCGTGGCCAGCGGCTCCCCGCACTCGATGGCCGGCAGGTCGTCGTAGAGAACCGCGTGCAGGGTGGCCGCTGTCGACGCCCCCTCGAACGGGAGCTCACCGGTCACGGCCTGGGCGAGCGTCACGCCCACCGACCACAGATCAGCGGCCGGCGTGGGGTCGTCGCCGTGGAACAGCTCCGGAGCGAGGTAACCGGTCGACCCCATCATCCCCTGGCGGGTCAGGCGGGTGTCCCCCGCCGCGTGCGCGATGCCGAAGTCGAGCAGCTTCACCTCGTCACCCGGAAGCACCATGATGTTGCCCGGTTTGACGTCCCGGTGCACCACACCGACCGCGTGCGCGGCCTTCAACGCGTCCAGCACACGAACGGCGATGGTGGTCACCCGATCCGGCGGCAAGGCCCCATCCCGATCGAGGAGATCGGCAAGCGTCGGGGCGTCCACCAGCTCCGTCACGATGTAGACGGCCTCGTCGTCACCGCTGGCCGGCACCACGTCGTGGATCGCCACGACCGCCGGATGGTTGATGCGCCCCGCGCTGCGGGCCTCGCGCAGCGCCCGCTCCGCGAACCGCTGACGCTCCTCGGTCGGAAGCCCGAGGGGTACGCGGACCTCCTTGACCGCGACCGCGCGCCCCATCAGCTCGTCGGTCGCCCGCCAGACCACCCCCATCCCGCCGCGGCCGAGGACACTCTCCAACCGGTAACGCCCCGCGATGAGCTGGTGCGGCGACTGCGGATTCGGCACCTTCGCGCTCCTTGCCATCGGGCATTACAGTCGGTGCGAACCATACTCCGGCCGATCGCACCGTGTTGTCCGTCCACATAGGAGCGGATCGACGTCTCGCGCCTGGTGCGGCGGGCGATGGGGCTGGGTTCGACCGGGGCAGGCGCGACTCTCAGGAGGGCACGGGGCGATGGCGACCGGGTTCGGTTTCGACAGGGACGCGGTCCTCCAGGCCGTACAGCAACTGACCGGAGTGCGCTCCGGGCTGGAGTCGACCCGCCAGCAGGCCCGACAACTGTCCGCGACCGGCTCCCGCGACGTCGACCTGGCCCTCCACGATTTCACCAACGCCGCGATCCAGCATCAGGCCGGCCTGGTGGCCGCGGTGTCAGCCGCCGCGGACCGGCTCGACGACGTGGTCACCGGCCACGCCCAGCTCGACAGCGCACTGGGCAGTCAGCTGTCGACCAACCAACAAGCGAAGGGGAAAGTCAATGAGTGACGTCAGCGTCGGTTACGAGGGTCTCCAGTCGGCGGCCCGCACCCTGACCACGGGGCAGGAGGAGATGACCCAGAAGTTGAACGCCCTGAAGTCGATGATCGACCAACTGGTCAACAGCGAGTTCCGCACCCAACTGGCCTCGGGTCGTTTCCAGGACTCCTACCAGCAGTGGACCACCGGTGCGCAGAACATGATCGGCGGCCTGGAGGGCATGTCCACGTTCCTGGTCGGCGTCGTCCGCGAGCACCAGGACCTGGACGCCAGGCTGGCCGGGGGCATCAACGGCTGATCACCGGCCGACATGGAACAGTGGCAGGTCCTCAGCATCTACGACGGCGATCCGACCCCGGGCTCGCCAGCCTCGATCAACGCCATGGTGACCGCCTTCAGGCGCCGCGCGGCGGAGTTCAGCGGGCACACCGCACGGCTCAGGTCCGTCGCGGCCAACAGTGGCGCCATGAGCTTGCGGGGCGACTATGCCGCGACCATCGATCGTGAGCTCGGGCGACTACCCGGCGATGCGAAGGTCCTGTCCGACGCGTATCTGGCCTGCGCGACGGCCCTGTCGGCGTTCGCGGACGATCTCATTCGGCTGCAAGTGCAGTCGCGCGACGCACTGCGCATCGGGATGACGGCAGACAGCCAGTACCGGGCCATGCTCCAGCAGTTCTGCGGCCTGACCGGTATGCGCACCTACGGGCCGGGGGTCTGGCGTGGACTGAACGAGTCGTACGCGGCACGGGCGCCGGAACAGGTGCGCCCGCAGGCCTTCGTCATTGCCCGCAACGCGGCGCTCTGCGAGACCGAGCGCGAACGCGCGAGAGTTTCCGCGCTTCAGGCGGGAAGCCGCTATGAGGCTGCCGCAGCTCGCTGTGCCCAGGCCATCAGGTCCGTCGGACTGCGACCGACGTCGGCGGGCGCGCAGCGGGTGACGGCGGGATCCGGAGCCTCCCAGGCCATGCCGACCCCGACGTCCACGCCACCCACCCGGCGTGTCGCCGGTATCGCCGGCAAGATACCCCTCAAGCCGGTTCATGACCGGCACTACCTCAACCGCATCAGGCCGAATAATCCGGTCAAGCCGTTCAACACGGTGGTCCTGCCCGGCACGGACGTCGCGCAGGATCTGGCCGACATCGCCGCTGGCCTCGCCACCTGGGTGGCGGACCGCAGTCGTTACGTGGTGAACGGTCGCACCTACGGCGTCGAGGACAAGGGTACGGTCTTTCCGGAGAGCGGGCCTGGCCTGGAGCGGTTGGAGCGGTTGGAGTACAAGGCGTTGAAGACGTACATCAAGTTCGGCGGCGACCTCGATGCGGCAAATGTCGAGTTGGTCAAGGATCCATACATCACACCTGCCCACCGGGAGCGCGCGATGGAGGTCTTCCGCCTGCACAAGAAATACCGGGGGTAGGTGTTGGTCTACCAGATTCAGTTCGAGGGTGAGATCCCCGCAGCCGATCTGCGGCGGTTCCTCGCGGACAGCTATGGCATCGCGCCGGAGTCGATCTATGTCGGTCGGATCGAGGACCGATCGCCTGGCGACCCCCGACCGGTCGCCATGTTCACTCCTCCCGACGACGACGAGGAGTTCGGCTGGGCGCTGATCGGCGACACCGAGCTCGTCGACGCCACCGGCCTGGGGGAACGGGAGCTGGCCGTTGCCCTGGCCCGCGCCTTCCGGGTTCGGGCGCTTGTCGACGACGGCAGCCACTATCCCGACAGGTGGCTCCTGGTCAGCGCCGATGGCAGCAGTGGCCGGGTGCTCACGGACGAGGACGCCGCAGCCGACGGTGACCTGCGGATCGTGCACGCACTCGAACCGATCAGTGGCGAGCCCCAGCTCGCCGTCGTGCCGCCGCGGGACTGGTCCCGCGACGACGACTGACCAGACGGTGACCACCGGTGCCGGCTGGCCCGAGCGCACGGGCCAGCCGGACCACGGCCGTGTCAGCCGGTCGTGCAGACGGTGCCGTTGAGGGTGAACGCCGTGGGCAGCACGTTCGGCCCGCCGTACGCCCCGACGAAGCCGGCGCTCACGCTGCCGCCGGCGGCGATCTGCCGGTTGTCGACGGTGGGCGTGACCCGCACGGCGGTGCCGGTCTGCTCCCAGGTGGCGCTCCAACCGCTGCTCACCTGCTGCCAGCCGGTCGGCCACGTCCAGGTGAGCGTCCAGCCGTTGATCGGGCTGGTCCCGTTGTTGCTGATCTCGACGCCGCCGATGTAGCCGTTGCCCCAGTCGTTGTTCGTGGTGAAGCGGACGGTGCACGCACCCTCGGCGGGGCTGCCGGTGGCGAAGGTGAGCGGTGGTGAGGCCCAGGACACCCGGCCGGCGGTGTCGCGGGCCAGCACGTTGACCGTGTATCTGCTGCCCGGCACCAGGTTGCCGACCGTGAAAGAGGTGCTCGTCGTCTCGCCGAGCTGCTCGCTGACCGCGCCGTACTGCCGGTGCACCTCGTACTTGGCGATCGGGCTGCGGCCCGGCGTGGCCGCCGGCCAGGAGATCGTCGCGGCGCGGTCGGTGATCTCGCCGGCGGTGGGCTGGCCCGGCGCCGACGGGCGGCCGACGGCCGCGTCGGCCGGGCGCAGCACGAGCGTCGTCAACGAGTACGCCGGCAGCGTCCGACTGGTCGCGGAGCCGGACTGGCTGGTGGCGATGCCGGTGGCGCCGTTGGTGAGGGTGGCGACGGTCGGCGCGGCGGCGGACGGGGTGAACCCGGCGTAGTCGATGGCGACCTCGTGCGCCGCGTCCGGGTCCTTGTTGACCAGCAGTACCGCGAGATCGCCGTTGCTCCGGCGCACGGCGTGCGCGCTGACCAGCGGCTCGTCGGTGCCGGCGCGGATGAACTGGTCGCCGGCCTTGGCGAACAGCTTCATCATGCCCAGCCCGTGGTACGGGGCGAACGGTGTGTTCAGTGGTGGCTCGCAGACCGAGCCGTCCGCCGTGCAGGTGCCGCTGGAGAGCATTCCGAAGTCGTTGTAGTCGGTCTGGCCGGCCACCTCCGACACGGTGCCGATGCCGTTGTGCACGTTCCACCAGTGCACGGTGAAGACGCCGTTCGCCAGCAGTTCGCTGTAGGCGTCGGCCAGGAAGAGCGCGGCCGGTTGGGTGGTCCGGCCGGCGTCGACGTTCAGCTCGGTGAGGCTGATGCCGATGCGGTCGGCGTTCGGGCCGGCGTACCTGCTGATCTGCTGCCGCAGCAGGTAGGTCGCGTCGGGGATGTGGTTGGTGCGGGCCAGGGACTCGGCGGCGGTGCCGCCCGGGTACCAGTGCACGTCCACGAAGTCGATCTTCGGGCCGGCGAGGGAGAGCACTGTCTGGTTCCACGGGCCGGGGTCGCTGCCGGCGGTGATCCCGTCCGGCCAGTTGCCCGGCATCGTCAGCACCGCCCCGACCTTGACGCTCGGGTCGACCGCCTTCATGGCGTCGGCGTACTCGACGACCAGGCGCGCGTACTGCGCCGCGCTCTTGTCCGGGTGGTCGTCCGCCTCCCACGCGGACCCGTAGTGGCCGTTGCCGTAGTTCTCGTTGCCGACGGTCCAGTACCGCGCGCCGTAGCCCTTCGTCACGTTGGCGTACCGCACCCAGTCGGCCGCCTCGGCCGGGGTCCCGGTGCCGTAGTTCGCGATGATCATTGGCTGTGCGCCGACCCGCTGGGCCGCCGCCATGAACGTGTCGAAGTCGGTTCCCGGCGCGACGTAGCCGCCGGGCGCGGTGTGGTCCTGCCAGTGGTAGATGTCGGCGTACGAGCCGCCGGGGTACCGCATCATCTGCACGCCTGCGTCGCGCAGCAGGTCCGACGTCTCCGTGGTGCCCAGGTTCTGGTCCCAGATGGCGTGGTTGACGCCCAGCGCGGTGTCGGGCACGGTCGCCAGCCCCGCGCGGGCGTTGACTGTCACGGTGACCGGGTCGGGGGCCGCGCTGGCCGCCGGTGGGTTGATGCCGGCGAGCGCGGTCGCGGCGAGCAGCGCGCTCGCCACCAAAGACGCGCGCCTCTTCTGGTTCTGCATGGGCTGGGGTTCCTTTGCGGGAGTGAGTGCACGGATGGCTCTCGGCGGTCCATCGCTCGTCGCACCCGTCCCCCAGCACCCGTATCGGATCCTGGTTGCCCTGGACGGACATCGGCTCCGCGCGCGGGCGGTCATCGACGCACAAGAATGTCACGGCCGGATCGGGAACCTCAAGGCCGGCCGGTCGACTGACGTCATACGTTACAGCTTGACGAACGGCATGTTATCGCTCACAGTCGATGTCGAGGCGAACAGCGTTCGCGGGTTGCCGGGAGAGCCCCCGCTGGTCAGCCTCGGCATCACGACGCCCCCCGGGCATGCGGGGCGTCGCATCAGGACTTCACCGCGGCCGCCGACGACGCGCGGCGGACGACGCGCGTCCGCACCCCCACCCGAGCACTCCGTGCTGCCGCCGAGTCCCCGACCCAGCACCAGAGGAAGCGCCGATGAAATCAAGGATCGCACTGCTGGCCGCCGCGCTCGCGACGGCCCTGGCGACGATGACGGCCGTGGTCACGGTCGCCACCCCAGCGTCGGCCGCGACGCTCACCCAGGTGACCAACTTCGGCACCAACCCGACGAACCTCCAGATGCACCTGTACGTGCCGGACCGGGTCGCCGCCCAGCCGGCCCTCCTCCTCGCCCTGCACTACTGCACCGGCAGTGGCCCGGCGGTGCACTCCGGTTTCGGGCTCAGCACCCTCGCCGACCGCTACGGCTTCATCGTGATCTACCCGTCGGTGACCCGCAGCAGCAAGTGTTGGGACGTCTCCTCCCCGCAGGCGTTGCGGCGCGACGGCGGCAGCGACCCCATCGGCCTCAAGTCCATGGTCGACTATGTCCGGGGCCGCTACCCGGTCGATGCCAACCGGATCGCCGTCGGTGGGTTCTCCTCCGGCGCCATGATGACGAACGTCATGGCCGGCCTCTACCCGGACCTGTTCAACGCCGGGTTCAGTTCCTCCGGGGTTCCGTTCGGCTGCTTCGCCACCACCAACGGCGCCGAGTGGAACAGCGAGTGTTCCGGTGGGCGCATCGTCCGGACCCCGCAGCAGTGGGGCGATCTGGTGCGCAACGCCTACCCCGGCTACACCGGCAAACGCCCCCGGATGCAGATCTGGCACGGCACCACGGACACCACGCTGAGCTACGTCAACTTCGGCGAACAGATCAAGCAGTGGACAAACGTCCAAGGGGTGTCCCAGACCCCCGCCTACACCGACTCCCCGCAGACCAGCGCCACCCGCACCCGGTACGGGGGCACCGGCGGCACGGCACCTGTCGAGGCCATCAGCTTCCAGGGGTACGGCCACTCCATCCCGTTCGACGCCGCGCAGGCCGTCCGGTTCCTCGGTCTCGACACCACGAGTCCCACCACACCGCCGCCGAACCCGACCACGCCGCCGCCGGGCGGCACGGCCGGGCCGCTGCGCAACGTCAACGCCGGTCGCTGCCTGGACGTCCCGTCGAGGTCACAGACGAACGGCACCCAGGTGGCGCTGTGGGACTGCAACGGTGGCACCAACCAGCAGTGGACGCCGACCGCCGCGAGACAACTCCAGGTGTACGGCACGAAGTGCCTGGACGCCGAGGCCGCGGGGACCACGTCGGGCACCCGGGTGATCATCTGGGACTGCAACGGCGGCACCAACCAGCAGTGGAACCTCAACACCGACGGTACGGTCACCGGCGTGCAGTCCGGCCTGTGCCTCGCACCGAACGCCGCCGGCACCGCCAACGGCGCCCAGTTGGTCCTCTCGACCTGCAACGGCGGGAACAGCCAGCGGTGGACCCGCAGTTGAACCGGCGCGCCCTCCGTCGGTCGCGCCGCGAGAGCGCGGCGACGACGTGAGGTCAGCCGGCCGCGGGGGGCCGGGGGGGGGGGAGGGCGGGGGCGGGGGC
>NZ_JBEZDC010000010.1:140857-255426 GCF_040647935.1 Micromonospora sp. NPDC049204
CCCGGCTCGGGGACGTTCCCGAGCCGGGCCGCGCGGCCCGTGTGGCGCTGTCGGTTCGACGGTCTGCGGGGGCGTCAGGCGTCGTCTTCGCCCCGACCGCCGCGCCCTGAACGACGCCCGCGGACGCCGACGGCGGCCAGGAGGGTAACGACCGCGGCGACCAATTGCAGCGCGCCGCCGAGCAGATCGACCAGGCTGGAGATGGCGTTAGCGTCTGGGTGCATGAACGGCCTCCGGGTTCGTGCCCACCGTCCGCTTTCTGCGGAAGGCCCTCCCCCGGGCCCAGCGGTGACCGCTTGAGCGCCGCCATCATTGTGGCACCCTCCCCCACCAAGTGGAAGCTGGTGACCCTCGGCGCGGAGCCATGTTCCCGGTGGCACGCCCGCGCGGACCAGAGCGGCAGCGGCGCTCCACGTGTGGAAAGCTCATAGACACAGGCGGATGTGGCGAGCCCCACGATCCGCACGTCCAGTACGAGCACATTGCGAATTGTCAAGTTGGCGACACTTCCGCGACGCCATGGCCGCCGCCACCACCAATACCATAAAGCGCATGTCACCAAAGGTCTCGATTGTCGCCACGGACCGCCACCGGGAGCCCGGCCCACGGCCAGACGCCGACGTGACCTTCCTGCCGATCGCCGACGACGGCGGCGTTCCGGTCTACGACGACTCCGTCCCCGAGCTGATCGAGGAACTACTCGCCGCACGGCTGACAGCAGGCACCTGGCACCCCCTCACGGAGTGCGAGTTCGTCTCGTCCCGGGGTGTGCTGACCGACGCCCTGCTCCAGATCGCCGTGGGGATCAGCTCGTCCGCCGGCTGGTACGCGTTGCAGACGCTGTTGCGTCGGCGCGGCGGGCAGCAGCTCCGGGTGGTCGCGATCTTCGACGACGGCACTGAACGTCGGCGCGCCGAGGTAACCGGAGAGGCGGACGACGTGGTGCAGGCACTGACGACGCTCAACCCGTTCGGCTCGGAGCCGACCTGATGACGCCCGCCGCACCGAATCGCCGCCGATCCGGCGACGAGCGACCACCCGAGGCTCGTGCGTGAGGCCCCGCGGCTTCATTCGCCGCCCGTAGCGGAGGAACGCCGCCGACTCGTCGGACAGATCACGACCGTGCTGGAAGCGTCGTCGGTCGTGCAGGACCCGAGCAGTCGACAGTTGCTGTTGCAGGAGTTGCGGCACGCGCTGGGCGGCGCGCTGGACTACCGCGAGGTGGGCGTACTCCGACTCCAGCTCATCGCGCTGGTGACGGCCTGCGTGGACCGACCGGGCGGGCTGCGCTGCCTCGCCGAATGCCTCGAGCTGCTCGAGCCGGAGAGCAAACAGACAGTCGCGTTGCTGCGCCTGGCCGACGACTGGCAGGCGTACGAGTTGCTCTCCGACTACGACGTCGCCTGGTTGCGCGGGGAGCTGTCCACGCTCGACGCGACCCCCGACCTTCGACAGTTCGTCGCCGAGATTCGCGCGACCCCCGCCCCACCCCGGTGCGAGACCGCGTGGGAGCTGTTCGCCCACCTCACGTCGGCGAACGCGCATGGCGAGGTGCCGTCCTGGCTCGTGCTGCTCGACCGGCTGGCGCCGGCCGTGGCACAGGCGTCGCTGCCCCGGCTGCGCCAGCTGCGCAAACAGCTGGCCACGCACTGGGGCGTCGCGGATCAGCTCGACGCCGCTCAGCCGACCGCAGCGGCACCCGCCCGCAGCGCCTACCTGGTGATCCAGTTCGAGAAGTACGGCGGCGACGACGACACGTACATCATGTCCCACTGGTACCAGTGGGCGTCTCCGGAGTGGCAGCCGATCCGCGGCGAGGATCGGCACGTCGCGTACGAGGAACTCGAGGCGGCCGTCGACCGGGTCGTCAACGAGGCCGAACGCCGTTGGGCGGCGCGGGCCGGCGCGGTGACCATCGAGTTCGTGCTGCCCTGGCAGCTGATCAACGAGCCGGTCGACACCTGGCGCAAGGAGCTCCAGTCCGCGCTGCCAAGCCCCCTGACCACGGAATACCCCCTGGTGATCAGGAGCCTGGAGCGCAACCGGGCCAGCCACTGGCACCGGCTCTGGCGCAGCCGCTGGCGACTCGTCAGCGACCACCCCGGCGAGCGCAAGCTGATCCACTGCGCCGCGCGGCACCACGCCGACGTCCAGCTCGAAGCGATCCTCAAACGCGAGAGCGCGGTCGCCGTGCTGGTGCTCAGCGAGACCCCGACCGCCGACAGCATCGGCGAGCGGCAGTTGCTCGTCGGGCTGCGCTCCGGTGTGCCGGCGATCGTGTGGCACCGAGACCCACCGTCCAAAAAGGATCTATGCCAGACTGTTGCGTCGATGGTCGACGGTCGGGCGTCGGACACCGACGTCACAGCCCTTCCGAACCGCGTCGCGCACCTGCGACAGTTGGCGTGGAGCGAAGACCCGGAGGGGCTCGACAAGCACATCGGGCATGGCTTTGTGATGTTGTTCGACGATCCGGATCGGCAGCCCGGAGGGGCGGACTCCGCCGACGGCGACAGGCGAAAGGTCCTGGCATGAGCGGCAACGGCCAGCGGAGCACAGGGAGTGCCGCCAGTCGGCGCACACAACGGTCAGGCACGGGCGCCCACGACCGTCACCGCCCGGTGCCGCCGCCGGCATCGACGACCGGGCCGTGGTGAGCCGAATGATGCCGTCAGCCGTCGACGTCGCGAGCGGCCCTACCAACGGGACGAGGCTCGATCCGGGACACCACCCCCGGGATGTTGTCGTGGTCGTCGACGACGACGCGGTGATGGAGTTCTGGACCGAGGAGATCTCCGCCTTCGTCGCGCAACTGCGCGCCCAGCCGGGCTTCAGCTCGGTCGAGGTCTGGCGGCTGGCCGTCAACGATGGCGCACTCGTGGTGACCGACAGCGCCGACAGCGGCCCCGTCGCCCCCTCGGCACTCGTCGACCCGACCGGGCAGCGCGTCGTTCTCCTGTTGACCCACGGCGGATCCGACGCCTGGCGAGGCGGCCTCGTCCAACCCGTCCTCGTCTCCTGGGCCGCCAGCATGACGATCGCCGTGGTCAACCTGTTGCCCCAACAGCGGTGGCGCGAGCGACGGATGGAGACGACCGAGGTGGCCTGGAGCCCGACCGAGTCGGATTCGGCGACGCACCGGTGGTCGTGGCGGGTGAGCGGTCTGGACCTTCGCCCCACCGACGAGCAGGACGACGCCCGGCTGACAGCGGTTCCGGTCATCGAACGAGGGGCCGACTGGTTGCGACGGTGGAGCGGGCTGCTCTCCGAGACGCCCACCGGGGACGTCCGGCTGCCCGCGCTGCTCCTGCCGCCCGATGGCGAGATCCCCCGCCGGGTGAGCCGTGCGCTCACCGCACACGACCTCGTCGCCCGCTTCCGGGCCACCGTGTCGCCGGCGTCGTTCATCCTCGCGACCCGACTGGCGGCCGCGCCGCTCAACGCCCGGGTGATCCGCGCCCTGCTGAAGACGATGGTGCGGTCGGGGCCGGCGCAGCTGACCGAGGTGCTGACGAGCGACCTGGTCCGACCCGTCCTGCACCGGGCCGCGCCGGCGAACGACACCCGCATCAGGTACGAGTTCGCGCACGGCGTACGCGAGCGGCTCCTCACGCTCGGGTACCGCGACCGCACCGTCGAGGTTCAGCACGTCGTGGAGTACGAACTGGCGCACGACGTCGCGGCGGTGCGCAACCTGACCCTTCGCATCAAGGATCCGCGCCACACCTCGTACGAGCGCGTCACCCCGGCCGCGGAGCCCTATCTGCGGGTCGAGTTGGCTGTTCACCTCTCACTGGGCGGGCCGAACCTCGTCGCGGCCGCGCGGCTGGGCCAGGCGCTCGGCTCACCCATTCCACGGCAGGTACGTCGAGTACTGGAGCCATCTTCCGTTACCGCCCACAGGACCATGGAGTCCGGAATGTCTGACAGAGTGAAATCGCCGGACTCGGCCGCCTCGATCGGCACTGCGCCACACACCATCCTGGACACCGAGACGGGCATCGAATCGGGCCTGCCGTCGTCGTCCCGTGATCTGCCGCCCATGCAGCGGCTCGACGGTCAGCAATCGGCGCTCGTCGGCAACCTGCCCTTGCGGAACACGAACTTCACCGGTCGACGCGACCTCCTCGACCGGCTGCACCAACGCCTGCGCGCCGGCACGACGGCCGTGCTACCCGAGGCGGTGCACGGCGCCGGCGGCGTCGGCAAGTCGCAGCTCGTCATCGAGTACGTCTACCTGCATCAACAGGACTTCGACCTGATCTGGTGGATCCCGGCCGAGCGCCCCGCGCAGATCCAGTCCGCGCTTGTGGAGTTGGCGACGCGCCTGAACCTGCCCGTGCCCGCGACGGCCAACACGGCCGTACCGGCGGTGCTGGAGGCGTTGCGCGTGGGTCGCCCGTACTCGAACTGGCTCTTGATCTTCGACAACGCCGAGGATCCGGAGAGCGTCGAGCGGTTCTTCCCGAAGGGCGGCCCGGGCAGCATCGTGGTCACCTCTCGCATCAGTGCGTGGCGGCGGATCGCCAACAGCCTCCCGGTCGACATCTTCGAACGCCAGGAGAGCATCGACCTGCTCCGTCGTCGAGACCCGGACCTGGCCGTCACCGACGCCGACCGGCTCGCCACGGCGCTGGGCGACCTCCCGTTGGCCATCGAGCAGGCGGCGGCCTGGCGCGCTGAGACGAAGATGCCGACCGACGAGTACCTCGACCTTCTCGACGCCAGTCGTCCGCTGTTCGACGACGAGACGACGGCGCGGCAGGATTATCCCGAGCTCGTCGCCGCGGCGTGGAACGTGTCGCTCAACTGGTTGCGGGAGCGGGATCCGGCGGCCCTGCGGCTACTCCAGGTGTGCGCGTTCTTCGCGCCCGAGCCGATCGGCAAGGTGCTCCTGTCCAAGCCACGTGCGCTGCGCATCCACCCCGAACTGGATCCTCTCGTCCGCAACCCGATCCACCTCAACCAGGCGATCCGCATGATCGGGCGGCTGTCGCTCGCCCGGATCGATCACCGGACGAACTCGTTCCAGATGCACCGACTCGTGCAACGTGTGCTGATCAACCAGATGGACCGGGAGGAACAGGAGGAGATGCAGCACGGCGCCCACCTGCTGCTCGCCGGCAACGACCCCGACCAGCCCGACAACAGCGACCACTGGCAGCGGTACGCGGACCTGTATCCGCACATCCTCGCCTCGCAGGCTGAGCGGTGCTCGAACGACCTCGTCCGGGACATGGTGTTGAACGAGGCGAAGTACCTGTGGCGATGGGGTGACCACCTGGCGGCCCGGGGCCTCTCCCAACGCGCGTGGGCGGCCTGGACCGACAGCAGCTCGGACGGCGCCGACCCGGACAGCCTCCGGGCGGCGAGCTGGCTCGGCTTCATGCACTTCGTCGTCGGTGACTACGCCGCGGCGGCCCCGCTGAACGCCCGGACACTGAAGCTCTACCGGCAGACCATCGGCGACGACCGGGAGGAGACCCTGGACGCCATCGGCGCCGTGGCCGCCGACCACCGCGTCGCCGGTGACTTCGCCGGCGCGCTGCAACTGTCGCTCACGGTCTACGAGCAGGCCAAGCGGAACTTCGGCGAGGACGAGCCGTTCACGTTGCGCGCCGCGCACAACCTCGCGGTGAGCATGCGACTGTCCGGCCTCTTCGGTCGAGCCCTCCAGCTCGACGAACAGACCTACCAGCGCCTGGTGCAGATCTACGGCACCGACCACCCCGACACTCTCAGCACCTTCGGCGGCATCAACCTCGACCGCCGGGAGCTCGGCGACTACGTGGCGGCGCACGCCGATCAGGAGACCGTCGTGGCGACGGCCCGACGGATGCTGAAGTACGACGATCACCCGTCGATCCTGCGCGGGAGCCGCGCGCTGGCGACGTTCCGGCGCAAGGCCGGCCGCCACAACGACGCCCTGGACCTCTCGGGCTACGTGTTGGCCCGCTTCCGGTCCCGCTACGGCGACAACCATCCGGACACGGTGCTCGCCACGCTGACGTTCGCCATCGACCAGCGGCTGAACGGTGACCTGCGGGCAGCCCGGGAGTCGGCGGAGATCGCGGTGGAGGGGCTACGCCGGCTGTACGGCGACAGCCACCCGCACACCGCGGGGGCTCAGGTGGACCTGGCGGTGACCCTCCGGCTGCTGGGCGAGTGCGCCCAGGCCCGGGATCTCAACCAGACCGCCCTGCACCACCTGACCAGCCGGCTCGGCGAGTCGCACGCGCTGGTGCTCACCGCCCGGGTCAACCTCGCGAGCGACCACTACGAGCTCGGCGAGTACGCCGAAGCCCACGCTCTCGACCTGGAAACGCTCGCGCTGTGTCGGCAGGTGTTCGGCAACAGCCACCCCACCACGCTCGTCTGTGCGCTCAACCTCGCCATGGACCTGCGCGACCTTGGTCGTGAGGCCGAGGCGAGCATGATGTTCGACAAGGGTCTCGAGCAACTGCGGCTGACCCTCGGCGCGCAGCACCCGGCGGTCGCGGCGATCGGTGCCGGCGTCCGCGCCAACTGCGACATCGACCCGCTGCCTCTCTGACGACGGGGTCGACCCGGCGGGATCAGGCGGCCAGCCAACCCGCCGGGTCGACCGTGTCGAGGTCCCGGTCGGGGATCAGACGGCCGACCCAGGTGGCCAGCTCGATCGGGTCCGGACCGACCGTGGTGTCGCCGCGCGAGCGCAGCCCGTCGACGACGGCGAGGACGAGCTCCGGGTAACCCAGCAGTGCTCGCGGCACCGGGTCGGCGGGACGGTCGAGGTGGGTGAGGCCGAGGCCCACCCAGCCGTGCACGCTGGCGGCGTCCTCGTGCAGTTCGTCGAGGTAGGCGGCCCGCGCCCGAGGCAGGTCACCGGCCACCAGGGCGAGATCGGCCTCGGTGGCGCCGGCCACCGTGGCCCCCACCTCGTCCGGTGCGGCGCACAGCCGACCGAATGCGGCCGGGTCGACAAGCAGGTACCTGCGGAGCACGGCCCGGGCGTCGAGCAGGCCCTCCGGTGGCGCCGCCAGCACCGTGCGACCGAAGCCCGTCTCCGCCGTCGGATCACGGCGCTCCCAGGCTGCCGCCAGCGCGTCCCGGTCGGCGGGTTGGATGCTCATGTTGTGGCCCCGCCACATCGCGCGATGATCGACGGCGACGACACCTGCCGCGTCGAGCGCGACGGCGGGGACCGGGTCCTCCTGGTACGCCTTCAGCTCGGTGTGCAGGGTGTCGACGAACCGCTGGCCGTGCCCGGTCAACCGGCCGGACGCCGCCATCATCCGCAGGACGTCGAGGGTCTGCCGTCGCCACAGGGCGAACTCGAAGTCCGCGGCGGCCCGTTCGTCGAGCGGTGCGTCGTGTCGGTAGGTTCGCCAGAACCGGGTGATGCCGACGAAGGCGTACGCGCCCTGGAGGATGCCGGCGAGTGGCCTGGGGTCGTCCCGCCAGGGGGCGTAGTAGCGGACGTCGCCGCCGCCCTCGACGAGGGTGAGCAGGTGGGACAGCGCACCGAGCTTGTGGTGCTGCGACTCGTGCACCAGGGTGACGGCCAGTTGTGCGGCGTCGTCCGGCTCGGAGAGCAGCACACCCCCGAAGGCCTCGGCACCGGATGCGGACAGTTGACGGAACCGGGCCCGCGGCGGCAGGGGCGCCACGCTGCGCAGGATCCCGGCGATCGCCTGCGCCCCTCCGCGCTGCTGACTGACCAGCAGCCCCCAGGCCTGCGCGAGAAGCGCGCGCCAACGGACGACGTCGGACGCCGACAGCGGTTGGGGCGGCGAGGGGCCCCGCAGGTCGCGGTACACGTCACGGTCGTGCAGTTCCACCCGGAGCTCGACGCCGTCCGAGTCGACCGCGACGATGATCGGTGGGTGCCAGTTGGGGTCGTCGGCGGCACCGCATCGCACGGTCCGGGCGGTGCTCACCAGGTCGACCTGCCCGGCGCGGGCCCGCACCCGGACGACCGGCACGGTCGGTGGGATCGAGGCGGCACCCACCGTGGGAAGCACTGCCGCGCCGTCACGCACGGGAATGTCGACGTCGAAGGAGAGACCCGCCCGCACGGCGCTCGCCGCCGCCAGGGCGTGCAGGTATCCGACGTCCAGCCACAACGGCACGGTGGGATCGGGATCGTCGTGCAGCCGACGCAGGGTGTGGGCGGCCCAGATGCCGACCTGTGGTTGGGCGAGGACGTCCTCGGTGGCGGCCGGATCAGCACCGTGCGCCTGGGCGAGGAGCTGCCAGGCGTCCGCGACCGGCGCGAGCGGACCGGCCGCGTCGGGCCGAGTGGCGCAGCCGTCCAGGAGCGCCCGCAGCACGATCAGCCGCCAGCTCCGCTCGGACCGCCAGAGCGCCGCGATGGTCTGTCCGTCACCTGCACCGGAGGCAAGGGCCTGGAAATGCTCGGGATCGAGGTACGTCGGCCCCAACGTCACGGGATCAGACGACATCTCCCTCCGAATCCGGCCCGGCAGACCGTATCCGACTCGGGAAGGAGCCGTTGTAGCCGCTGATGCTGCCCCCCGAGTCGGCAACTCTCTCTCGCACCCGCGCGATGGCCGCGGTCAGGCCGGGGCGGTCAACGGATCGTAGAGTAGCAATGTCCACCGTTGACAAATCGAGCAATTCCGACTCGATACCGGTGAGGCCTTCCTCCATGTACGACAACCCTTCCGACGATGGCTCGCAATGGCTCCATCATCGCTTATGTCTGGAGCGCAACGAAAGCGTCACATCGAGCTACGCCCACCGTAACCCGCACCGCGGTGACGTGACGGTCCGACGTGGACCGCCCGCGGCTCGGGTCAGGCGTACGGGGCCAGCCGAGCGGCGCTCTCCTCGACCTGAGCCATCGCGACGTCGTCGCTGGCGAAGAAACGGACCGCCTCCACGAGTTCCGCCAGGGCGCCCGAATACCGCAGACAGGTCCGGACGATGCTGATGGTGTCCGCCCGGGCCGCGCTGCTGCGTCGGATCGCGGCATACACCTGACCCCGAAGAAGGGACAGGATCTCCTCCCGTTCGTTGGGCCGCAGGAACTCCGGCATCGCCAGCAGCGCGTCCACGAGGGGACCGAGCAGGGACGGCGGCGGGGACGCCGAGGTCGGCGGCGCCGGCTGCCCCGCCGGAGGTCGACCGAGCACGAGGCCCTCGTCGCCGAGCGCGTTGCGGTACCAGAGGTACGTGGGGGTCTGCCCGGTGAGCCCGGTCGCCCGCAGCTCGGCGAACCGGTCCCGGAGTGCGGCCACCAGCCGAGCCGGGTTGCCGAGCAGGTCCGGGTCGTCGGATTCCAGCAGCCGCAGCACCTCCCGACTGAACAGCCCGGTACGTCGTGCCCGCAGGTTGGCGGCGGCCTGTCCGACACCGGCGGCGAACAGCACGTCCTGTGTCCGACCGGCGGCGGGTTCGCCGGCGGGAAAGGTCTCGTTGCCGGGTGTGCGCAGCGCGTGCGGGCGGTCGTGCGACTGGCACGCGTCGACGATCCACAACTGCCGGTCGAACGACCGCACGAGGTCCGAGGCGAACGTGGCGAGCATGGAATCCAGGTCGAGTGAGCCGGCGTCCGTGGCGGTGGCGTCGGCGTAGTAGAGCCGCCGGTGCCGGCCGGTGTCGACGTAGCCGTGGCCTCCCCACACCACGTAGAGGGTGGACTGGGGGCGGGTCGGCAACTCCCGGAGCAGCACGTCCCGTACGGTCGCGCGATCGGCGGCTCGCACGACGACTCCCGGCGGGACGGCGCTCGGATCGGGTTCGGGGGCCAACAGCAGGGTCACCTGCTCCGGCGGCACCCCCCAGGCGACGAACCGGCGTGCGAACCGGATGGCGTCGTCGACCGGCCCGACCAGACTCCAGTCGCTCCCACCCTCGTACCTGTCGATGCCGACACCGAGCACCTGGACGTCGCGCGAATCAGGGCCGAGATCCACTGTTCACCCCGTCTCCGGGCTGCGACGGAGTGAGTCAGCACGCATCCGGTAATCATGCCCCCGGGACCGCGTCGACGACGCCCTCCGCGAGGCCTGATCACGGGCCGGACGCCGGGCGCTGACGTCACCGGGGTGGTGCGGCACTGTCGCGGACGACGAGCTCGGTGGCCAGCTCGACCCGAGGGCTCTCGGTCCTCTCACCGGCGGCGAGGCGCAGCACGGTCCGTGCGGCCAGCATGCCCATCTCGGCCAGCGGTTGGCGCACCGTGGTCAGCGGCGGGGAACACCACCGGACCTCGGGCAGGTCGTCGAAGCCCACCACGCTCACGTCGTCGGGCACCCGCAACCCGCGTTTGCGCACCGCCTCGTAGACGCCGAGCGCCATCTGGTCACTGGAGGCGAAGATCGCGGTGGGCGGGTCGGGCAGGGCCAACAACTGGGTGCCGGCGCTGAACCCGCCCTCGTGGTAGAAGTTGCCGGGGCGGATGAGGGCGTCGTCGACGGGGATGTCGGCGGCGCCGAGCGCGGCCCGGTAGCCGTCCATCCGGGCCCGGCTGCACATCAGGTGCGGTGGGCCGGCGATGAAGCCGATGCGGCGGTGGCCGAGGCTGATCAGGTACTGGTTGGCGCTCAGGCTGCCGGCCCAGTTGGTGGCGCCGATGGTGGGCGACTCCTGCGGGTCGACACCGGCCGGGTCGATGATGACCACCGGCAGGTGCAGGCGGCGCAGCTCGGCCTGCAACGGTGGGTTCACCATCGAGGTCACGAAGATGATGCCCTCGGTGGAGCGCGTACGCATGTTGTCGAGCCACTGCTTGGCCGAGGAGATGCGCCAGTGGATGGCCGACACGACGGTGCCGACGCCGCTGCTCTGGCCGACGTCCTCCACCCCACGAATGATCTCCACGGCCCACGGGCTGTCCAGGTCGTTGAAGACCAGGTCGATGAGGGCGGCGTCGGTGCGCCGGGCCGGCGACCGGCGACGGTACCCGTGCCGGTTGAGCAACGCCTCGACGCGTTCCCGGGTGTCCGGGGCGACATCGGATCGCCCGTTGATGACCCGGGAGACCGTGGGCACCGAGACACCGGCCAACCGCGCGATCATCGCGATGGTGACGTTTCGGCCGTTCTCCGCGCCCACGGTCGCTCCTTCGTCTGCCGAGAGGCTTCAGGTCTGCTCGCGGTGCTGCGGTGTCACCCCTTGACGCTGCCGGTCAGGCCCCCGATGAGCTGCCGTTCGGCCACGGCGTAGAAGCCCAGGGCCGGGATCATGGACAGCACGACGTACGCGAGCACCCGTGCGGTGTCGTCGGCGTACTGGCCCTGGAAGGCCTGGACCCCGACGGGGAGCGTCCACCAGCTCTGGTCGCTGAAGACGACGAGCGGCAACATGAAGTTGTTCCAGCTGGTCACGATCGCCAGCACCGAGACGGTGGCCAGGGCGGGACGGGCCATCGGCAGCAGGACCCGCCAGAAGAACCCGAAGGAACTGCACCCGTCCAGGACAGCTGCCTCCTCCACCTCGGCCGGGATGGTGCGGAAGAACTGGCGCAGGATGATGATGGTGATCGGCAGCCCGAAGGCGGCCTGGGGCAGGATGACGCCGAGCGGGTTGTCCAGCAGGCCCATGCCGCGCAGCAGGATGAACAGCGGCAGGATGGCCACCGCGAACGGGAACATCAGGCCGATCGCGAAGAGGGTCACCAGGAACTCGCGGCCCCGGAACGCGTAGCGCGCGAAGACGAACGCGGCCATCGCCGCCGCGCCGACGACGATGACGGTGCTGCTGACGGCGATCAGCACACTGTTGCCGAGCTGTCGCCAGAACAACCCGTTGGCGAGGATGTCGACGTAGTTGCCCACCCAGGGGTCGGGCCAGCCCAGCGGGTTGGTGGACAGTTGACCGTTGTCCTTGAAGCCGCCGAGCACCCCGAACCAGACCGGTACGACGATCAGCGCGCCGACGGCCACGCAGATCAGGTGCAGCACGAGGCTGCGGGTCCGCTGGGCGCGACTGATCCTGGCGGTCATCGCTGGCCTCCCTGGTTGGTGATCGCGCCCGCGGTGTCCCGACGCAGGACCATTCGCTGGTAGAACAGGGCGAAGACGAGGCTCAGCAGGAACATGATGATGCTGATCGCGCTGGCGTAGCCGACTTCGAAGCGGCGGAAACCGTACTCGTACATCGTCACGGCCATGGTCTCCGAGGAGTGGATCGGGCCACCGCCGGTGAGCACCCAGACCATGTCGAACAGTTGGATGGTGCCGATGACGGACAGGAACACGCTGATCCGGATCGTCGGGCCGAGCAGGGGCAGGGTGACGTGTCGGAACGCCTGCCAGGCGGTGGCGCCGTCGGTGACCGCGGCCTCCGAGAGCTCCTTGGGGATGCCCTGTCGGGCCGCCAGGAACAGCATCATGTAGAGGCCGAAGTACTTCCAGGACACCACCAGGAAGACGGCGAACAGCACGGTGTCCGGGTCGGCGAAGACGGCGCCGGCATCGGCGCTCAGCCACCCGGAGAGCGCCTCGCCCAGGCCCCGGTTGGGTGAGAACACCAGGGTGAACAGGACGGCCGTGGTGACCTCGGACAGCACGTACGGGGCGAAGAAGATCAGCCGGTAGACGGCGCGGCCCCGCAGGGGCTGGTTGAGCAACATGGCCAGGGCCAGCGCGGCGGGCAGTTGAACGGCCAGCGACAGCAGCACCAGCACGAACCCGCGCCACAGGTCGCCCCGGAAGGTCGGGTCCTGGAAGGCGCGTGTGTAGTTGTCCAGCCCGATGAAGTTCTCCGGCAGCCCGAAGCCGTTCCACTTGTAGAGGCTGCCGTAGCCGGCCACCAGGATCGGGGCGATGACCAGCAGCAGGAACAGCACCAGGGCTGGTGTGAGGAAGATGGCGAGGACGCCGCCGCGGCCCGGCCGGGGCTGGCGGCCGCGCTGACGCGCGGTGCCCGGCCCCGGTGCCGGCGGGTCCGTCGCCGTGTCGCCGCGCCTGGTGTCCGACACGGTCGATGGCGTGGTCATGCCTACTCCACTGGGGTTTTGCGGCCGGCTACGGATGGGTGGGAGAGCACGGTCAGACGGTCTTCGCCACCTGCGTGATGTCCTTGACGACCTGCGCGGGCGACTTGTTGCCGGCGATGAGCTCGGCCACGCTGTCGTTGATCTGCGAACCGAGCGCCGGCGCGTACGCCTGGTCGAGGTAGAGCTGGAAGCCGGTGTAGCTGGCGAGAGTGTCCGCGACGGTCTTGGCGTTGGGGTCGGTGATGGCCGACGCGGCTTCCTTCACGGTCGGTAGCACCGCGCCGGTCTTCGTGGCCGTGCGCTGGTTGTCGGCGCTGAGCAGGAACTTCAGGAAGTCGACGGTGGCCCCGGGCGCGTTCTTGCCGACGGCGAAGCCGTTGCCGCCGCCGAACACCTCGGTGGCTGCGCCCTTTCCGCCGTCGACGGCGGGGAACGGGAAGAAGCCGAGCTTGTCGCCGATGCCCTTCTTGCTGGTGGAACTCGTCGCCTGCGTCGCCGGCGCCCACTGCCCCATGAGCTCCATGGCGGCGCCACCGTTGCCCATGGTGGCGGCCTGCCCGTCGGGTGAGCTGTACGAGGCGCCGAGGAACCCCTTCTGGAACGGCTGCAGGTCGACGAGTTCCTTGAGCCGGTCGCCGGCGGCGACGAGGTCGGGACTGTCGAAGTTCTTGTCCGTGACGGCCTTCTGCAGCGCGTCCTTGCCGCCGATTCGCATCGCGAGGTAGGACCAGTAGAAGTGGGCCGGCCACTTGTCCTTGCCCGCCAGGGCGATCGGGGTGATGCCCGCGGCCTTGAGCTTGCGGACCGCGTCGAGCACACCCGTCCAGGTGGTGGGGGCGGCGGTGATTCCGGCGCGGGTGAAGAGGTCCTTGTTGTACCAGAAACCGACCATGCCGATGTCGAACGGAACGCCGTAGATCTTGCCGTCGATCGTGTACGGCTCCATGGCGGCGGGCAGCAACCCGCCGATCCACGGCTTCACGTCGTCGGTGAGGTCCTTGACCAGCCCCGCGTCGACCTGCTGCTTGAGCACGCCGCCGCCCCAGGACTGGAAGAGGTCCGGCGGGTCGCCGGCCTGGGTGACGGTGGTGAGCTTGGCCTTGAACGCCTCGTTCTCCAGGGGCTGGATGTCGAAGGTGACGTTGGTGTGTGCCGTCTTGTACTCGTTCGCGATCGCCGCCCAGACGGGCAGCAACGGGTCGGTGTTCTGGATGTGCCACCAGTTGATGGTCTGCGGCGCGTTCGGGTCGCTGGACTTGTCGTCACCGCTACAGGCGCTCACCAGGTAGGCGCCGGCGCCGGCACCGGCGAGGCCGAGCAGCGTTCGGCGGGAGAGGTGCGTAGTCATGATCCATCCCTTCGGGGACTCACAGGGTGCTCGGACGCCGGCCGAGCCGGCGGGGTGGGACTTATGGATCTCCGGAACTTTCATTGCTTCGCCGGTATTACCGGTCGATGGCCGGCACGCTACGAGCTGTGGCCGCAACGGTCAAGACCTCTGTCCTATTGCGAAAAGACCGGCTAGCGTAGGCAGGACTTCCAGTGATCCGGGACCGCAAGTTTCCGGAAGTTCCAGACAGTCGTCCAGAGGAGCCCTCGTGTCGACCGACATCGCTAACGTGGTGACCGCTGCCCGGTCGATCCGCAACCCTGTCCTCGCCGGATTCCATCCGGACCCGTCGATCCTTCGCGTCGACGATGACTACTACCTGGCCACCTCGACCTTCGAGTGGTATCCGGGCGTGCGTGTGCACCATTCGCGTGATCTCGTGAACTGGCGCACGCTGGGTGGGATCATCACCGACCGCCGCCTGCTCGACCTGCGCGGCTGCGGTGACTCCAACGGCGTGTGGGCGCCCGACCTGACGTACCACGACGGTCAGTTCCACCTCGTCTACAGCGACGTGGCCAGCTTCGCCAGCGGCTACTGGGACCCACAGAACTTCCTGGTCACCGCCGAGGACATCGCCGGCCCCTGGTCGGATCCGGTGAAGCTGCACGGGCGAGGTTTCGACGCCGCCCTGTTCCACGACGACGACGGCACCACCTGGCTGCTGAGCATGAGCGCGGACTGGCGACCCGGCCGGGACCGCTTCGGCGGCATCGAGATCCAGCAGTACGACCGGGCCGCGCGCCGCCTGGTCGGCCGACCCCGCATCCTGTTCACCGGCACCCCGGTCGGGGTCACCGAGGGCCCGCACCTCTACCGCCACGACGGTTGGTACTGGCTGATCACCGCCGAGGGCGGCACCAGCTGGGAGCACCAGGTCACCGTGGCGCGATCCCGGGAGTTGTTCGGGCCGTACGAGGTGGACCCGGACGGCCCGCTGCTCAGCTCGGTGGGCCGGCCCGACCTGCGGTTGCAGAAGGCCGGTCACGGCAGTCTGGTGCGCACCCAGGGCGGCGAGTGGTATCTGGCCCACCTGGTGGGTCGCCCCTACTCACCGCTGGGCAGTTGCGTGCTGGGCCGGGAGACCGCGATCCAGCGGGTCGAGTGGCCGGCGGATGGCTGGCCCCGGATCCCCGGCGGGGTGCCCGCGGACGAGGTCGTCGCGCCGGACCTGCCCGCGCACCCGTGGCCCGCGGAACCCGACACCGACCACTTCGACGCCTCCGAGCTGGGTTTGTGCTGGTCGACGCTGCGCCGGCCGGCCACCGACGACTGGATCGACCTACGGTCGCGCCCGTCGCACCTGCGCGTGCACGGCGGGCAGTCACCGGTCGGTCGACAGGCCCCCAGCCTGGTCGCGCGACGCGTCGAGGCGACGCACTGCTCCCTGGAGACGGTGGTGGAGTTCGACCCGGTCGACCACCGTCAGCTCGCCGGCATCACCGCCTACTACAACACGCTGAACTGGCACCACCTCTACCTGACCCGGGCCGACGACGGGCGGACGGTGCTGGAGCTGCTCAGCTCCGACAACGGGCGACGCACCCCGTACCCCGAGCTGACCGTCGACGCCAGCGGGGTCACCCGGGTCGGTCTGCGGGCGGTGTTCGACGGGCCGGTGGTGGGCTTCGAGTACGACCTCGGCGCCGGCTGGCGGCGGCTCCCGGTCGACCTGGACGCGACGATCCTGTCCGACGAGCACGCCGCACTGATCATCGACGGCGAGCCGGCCGCGTGGGGCTTCACCGGGGCGTTCGTCGGCCTGTGGGTACAGGATCTCGGCGGCGACGGCGTGTACGCCGACTTCGACCTGGCCACCTACCGCGAGCACTGACCGCGCGGACGGCACCCCCCGGGGTGCCGTCCGTGTCCGTCGTCCTACTTCACCTGGCCGGCGACGGTACGAAGCTGGCCGAGGGTGGTGCGGAAGCCGTGGCCGGACGCCGCCGGGTCCTCGGCGACCAGACCGCTGACGGCCATGGCCTGCGAGCGGGACACCGCGACCGCGTCGTCGCCGGCCCCGGCCACGTCGAACACCCCGAAGTCGCCGCTCAGCGTCCGGAACGTCGGGGCCGCCGGGTCCCTGGCGAGGTAGAGCACCACGACCTGACCCGCCGTGAGCGTGGACATCTGGGCCATGTCGGCCACGCCGCGATCCAGGCTGGCGAGCGTGATCCGCGTCCCGGCCCCCACGGACGATCCGCTCGCCGCGCGCAGCACCTCGTCCACCCGGAACCCGTCCGCCTCGACCGCACCCCGGACCACCAGGTCCGCGGCCTCACTGAGCTGCCGCACCGTGCCGTACCCGCGCAGCTTGCCCTTGACCGCCGGGGCCGCGACGCCGGTGGGCGTGGCCTCGGTCGGCGCGGCCCCGGTCGGCGCGGTGACGCTGGGCGTGCCGACCGGATCGGCGCCCGCGCTGCCGCAGGCGGACATCGCCGCCACGGCGAGGACGGCGGCGGCCGTGACCCACAGAGACCGGGTACGGCGGAGGTGGACTGCCATGGAGCGCTCCTTGCGTGTCGGTGCCGTCCCGGGTCGTCTCGCCCGGGACGCGGCACTGCTCAGGCCATCTAACTGGGTGGTCCGGGGGCCGAGCACCCCGGTAGCCGGCCGGGCGCACAACGCCCGCCGACAACGAGATGAACATGCGTCGTCACGGCCTGCGCTCGTCGATTGACGGCGACCCGACGTACTGATATCTGTTAATACAGTTTCCAGATTCTCGTGGTGCCCGCCGGGGCCGATCGCCGCGCCGGGCATCGACCGGCCGGCGGCATGCCGCCCCTTCCCCGAGGAACACCATGGTGCGCAAGAGAACAGCCGCCTACGTCGTGGGCACCCTGCTGACCGGCGTCGCGGCGGTCGGCTACGGCCTGCCGTCGGCCAGCGCCGCGACCGCCGGCCCGATCACCGGCCTCGGCGGCAAGTGCATCGACGTCGCCGGGGCCAATCCGGCGAACGGCACCGCGGTCCAGCTCTACGACTGCAACGGCAGCGCGGCCCAGACGTGGACCGTCGGCAACACCGACACCTCGATCCGCGCGCTCGGCAAGTGCCTGGACGTCACCGCCGCGTCGACCGCCAACGGCGCCAAGATCCAGCTGTACGACTGCAACAACACCGGTGCGCAGAAGTGGACGGCCAGCAACGGCGCCCTGGTCAACACCGCCTCGGGCAAGTGCCTCGACGTGACCGACCGGAGCACCGCGAACGGCGCCCGGTTGCAGATCTGGACCTGCGGGGGCACCAGCAACCAGCGGTGGACGCTGCCCGGCGGGGGCACACCCACCCCCACGCCGACCGCTACCGTCCCGGCCGGCACCAACCTCGACGACCCGGCGAAGAAGGACGTCGCCATGCAGCTCGTCTCGGCCGCGGAGAACTCGTCGCTCGACTGGCGCGCGCAGTTCTCCTACATCGAGGACATCGGCGACGGTCGCGGCTACACCGCCGGCATCATCGGATTCTGCTCCGGAACCGGCGACATGCTCGAACTGGTGCAGGCGTACACGAACACCAAGCCGGGCAACGTGCTGGCCGGCTACCTGCCGGCGCTGCGCGCAGTCAACGGCACCGCGTCGCACGCCGGCCTCGACCCCAACTTCCCCCGCGACTGGCGGACGGCGGCCAACGACTCGGTGTTCCGGGCGGCCCAGGAGGCCGAGCGGGACCGGGTCTACTTCAACCCTTCGGTACGCGACGGCAAGAACGACCAGGTCCGGGCGCTCGGTCAGTTCGCCTACTACGACGCGGCGGTCATGCACGGGTACGAGGGCATGCGCCAGATCCGCAGCCGCGCCCTCGCCCGCGCGAAGCCCCCGGCGCAGGGCGGCGACGAGCGGACCTGGCTCAACGCCTTCCTCGACGAGCGGGTCATCGAGATGAAGAAGGAGGAAGCCCACTCGGACACGTCCCGCGTCGACACGGCCCAGCGGGTGTTCCTCAACAACGGCAACTTCAACCTGAACACGCCGTTGGCGTTCGCCGTCTACGGCGAACAGTTCCGCATCGGCTAGGCCCTCCGGCACGCGCAGACGCTCAGGGCGCCGCCTCGCGGCGCCCTGAGCCGTCCCCGGGCTCGACCTTGCCTTGACGCTGACGACAAGGTTTAGCCTGGTCGCGACGGGCTGGTCGAGGAGGTCTGATGCTGATCGGCGAGCTGGCGGAACGGGCCGGCACGAGCACCCGGACGTTGCGCTACTACGAGGCCCACGGGTTGGTACGTCCGCAGCGCTCGGCCAACGGCTACCGGGTCTACGACGAGGCGGAGCTGCGGGTGGTCCAGGAGATCCGCGCGCTGCTCGACGTCGGCTTCGGCCTCGACGACGTCCGTCCGTTCGTCGCCTGCCTGCGGGCGGGAAACGCATCGGGCGACGTCTGCCCCGATTCCGTGCTGGTGCTGCGACGCAAGCTCGCCGAGGTCGACGACTACCTCGGTCGGCTCGCAGCGGTCCGTCAGCAGTTGCACACCCAGCTCAACCACGCCATCGCGCACCGGGAGGAAACATGCCCCAGGAGACGACAATCGGCTCCCTGACCACCGTCACCGACGACACGTTCGCCGAACTGGTGCTCGCCAGCGATCGGCCTGTCGTCGTCGACTTCTGGGCCGAGTGGTGCCCACCCTGCAAGATGATCGAGAAGAGCCTCGTCGAGCTGGCCGGGGAGTTCGGCGAGCGAATGGTCATCGCCAAGCTCAACTCCGACGACAACCCGCAGGCCACCCGGCGCTACCGGGTCATGTCCCTGCCGACGCTGCTGGTGTTCCGTCGGGGTGAGGTGGTCGGTTCGGTCGTCGGGTCCAGGCCGAAACTGCACCTGCGGCAGAGCCTGACCACGCACGCCGGGCTGTGACCGATCGAAACGCACACCCATCACTGGCACAATCGTCGACATGGTCGACTGGTACACCCGAGGTGAGGCGGGTAGTGGCGTCATCCGGCTCTCGGAACCGCACGTCAACGAGCTCCTGTCGGCGAACTTCTGGTGGTTGCGCGGCAACGATCGTGATCTGGTGATCGATGCCGGGCTCGGGGTCGTCGCCCTCCGGGAGGCGATCCCGGCGATGTTCGAGCGCGATCCGATGGTCCTGCTCACCCACGCGCACCTGGATCATGTCGGTGGGGCAGCCGAGTTCGCGGACCGGGCCGCGCACCCCGCCGAGGCGGAACTCCTGACGGCGGGCGTGCCGGCGAGCCTGTACGGCGCGGAACTCTTCGACAAGCTCGGGATCGACGCGGCGGGCGAACCCGTCCCGGAGTTGATGATCGACGTCCTGCCCGATCCCGACTACGACCCGGCCAGCTACCGCATCCCACCCATGACCCTGCACCGCCTGCTCGACGACGGTGACCACGTCGACCTGGGCGGGCGAACACTCACCGTGCTGCACCTTCCCGGCCACACCCCGGGCAGCATCGCCCTGCTGGAGCAGCGCACCGGGACCTTGTACTCCGGCGACATCATCTACGAGGGCGCGCTGATCGACGACCTGCCGAACTCCGATGTGGCCGCCTATCGGCGCAGCATGGAGTTTCTCGCCGATCTCGACGTGTCCGTCGTCCATCCCGGCCACGGGCGCAGCTTCGACCGGACCCGCCTACGTCAGCTGGCCGAGGCATACCTGCGCAGAGATGTCCAGACGCGTAAGTCCTGACCCGCGGATGGCGAGCGCCCGATCGGGCCAGCGGCTCAGCTCTCGACCCAGCCGTGCGATCTGGCGTGGTCGACCAGCGGCTGCCGGATCGCGGAGATCTGGGCCGCGGTCAGCGTCGGCACCCGCTCGATCAGTAACTCCGTCACCTCGTAGGTGAACTCGCGCGGCGACAGGACGTCGCACATCCCGTCATCCTCGCCGGTCTGCCCGGTCCGCGTCGGCACGACGTCCGGCACCCGTTCCGGGCGGGCGCCCGCGACCGGCTCGACGATCCGCAGGGCCGCCACCTTCAGACCACGGTCGCCGGCCTCCACCTCGTACTCGACACGCATGCCGGGATGCACCAGGTGCCGCTGCTCGCCGAAGTCGTTGGCGTGGACGAAAATGTCCTCGCCACCCTTCGCCGGCGCGATGAAGCCGTAACCACGTGCCTCGTCGAACCGGATGACCTTACCTGCCGCCCACACAGCCACCACCCACTCCCACCACTCAACCAGGATCTCGACAGTGTCCACACACACTGCTCGGCAACGGTACCGAACACGTCGTGACCTGGCGTCCAACGATCACCACGCGCACCATTCCGCGCCGGGAGCGCAGCTGGCATTCTGTTCGTACCATCGCCGAGCAGGTGTGGAGGCCGTCGTGTCGATCGAGGATCGCGCAAAGAAGCCGAGGCTGCCGCCACGCTGGTTCATCCGGACGGCCTGGTCCGTGCACCGGGGGCTCTATCGGGTGTTTCGCGGCCGAGTCGGGCTCTGGCGACCCCGCCCGGACCGGTGGGGCACCCTGCGGCTGACCACGACCGGTCGCCGCACCGGTCAGCAACGCGGTGTCATCGTCGCGTACCTGGAGGATGGACCCAACCTGTTCACGTTGGCGATGAACGGCTGGGGTGAGGGTGAGCCCGCCTGGTGGCTCAACCTGCGAACCCATCCGGAGGCGACGGTGGACCTGGTTGACGGGCGGCGGCTGGTCCTTGGACGCGCCGCGGCCGGGGACGAGCGGGTCCGCCTGTGGACCCGTTGGCGCGACATCGACACCAACCTGGACGCCCTCGCGGCACTGCGCCCCTCCGAAACCGCGGTGGTGGTTCTCGAGCCCCGCTCCGGCGTCGAGGGCGTCGCCGGCCAGCCGCAGCCCGACGCCTGACGCGGTCCGCCCGCTCCCCCACGCCGCCGCTGGGCCACGCCTCGGGCGACGACGCAGCCACCCTCGACCGGACGATGCCGGTGTCGGGTGAGACATGAGCGCGCGCTTGTCCGGCTGCTTGACCTCGCTCATATTGCGGGTCTATTTTTAGAGCACAACGTTAGAGTTGGACTCTATTTTTGGAGGACACGATGAGCCAGCCCCACGCCATCCAGAAGCCAGGGCCGGACCTGGACTCCACGCAGCGGGACCCGGAGGAGGAGTCCGTCCACCGCGCGCTGGAGCGCTACTACCGCACCGGCAAGCCGCCGTGGGACACCGGCGTGACGCCGCCCGAGCTGGTCGACCTGGTAGAGGGGCCGGGGGCGCTGCCGCCCGGCCGCGCCCTCGAACTTGGTTGCGGCACCGGAACCAACGCCACCTACCTCGCACGGCACGGCTGGGAGGTGGCGGCCGTCGACCTGATCGACCGCGCCGTCGACCAAGCCAGGGAGAAGGCTGCGGCGGCGGGAGTGGCGGTACGGCTGCTGCACGGAGACGCCACCCGCCTCGACGAGCTTGACGTGCCGGGCCCCTTCGACCTGTTCTTCGACCTGAGCTGCTACTGCGGAGTCCCGCTGCACCGCCGCGACGCCTACGCCGCCGGGCTCACGCACCGCGCCGCTCCCGGGGCACGCCTGCTGATGTTCGGGTACGGCCCCGAGCCGCTCGGCAGTCCGATGCCCGAGGTCACGTCGTGGGCGGCAGGCGTCACAGCCGACGAGCTCCGCGCCAGGTTCCGCGGCTGGGACCTCCTCGACGTCACACCGGGCACCAACTCGGTGCCGACCTTCTGGTTCACGCTGCGCCGCGACGCCTAGCAATCTCCGGTCACGGCACCTCCGGTCGCGGGTCGAGGTGGAACGCCCGGCGCGGTGACTTGACCTCAATCTCGGGTGAGGTCCTAACCTCCGTTATCGGAGGTAAGGCATGAGCATGGAATTTGCCGCGTGGACGTCTCTGCACCACGCGATGAACGCGCAGGAAGAACGACCACTGTCCCGTGTCACCCTGAAGCGCATCGTGGAGTTCGCGCGTCCCCACCGGTCCCTGATCGTCAGGTTCCTGCTGTTGAGCGTGGTGACGGCGGTCCTCACGGTGGCGGCACCGGTCCTCGCCGGACGGGTCGTGGAGGCCATCGTGGACGGCGCCGACAGCGGCGTCGTGATCCGGTTGGCGGTGCTGATCGCCGTGATCGCCCTGGCCGAAGCCGGCCTGGGTCTGGTGACGCGGTTCCTGTCCGCCAGCATCGGTGAGGGACTCATCGTCCAGCTGCGCACGGCCGTCTTCGACCACGTGCAGCGCATGCCGGTGGCGTTCTTCACCCGGACGCGCACCGGTGCGCTGGTCAGCCGCCTGAACAACGACGTGATCGGCGCGCAGCGGGCCTTCAGCGACACCCTGTCGGGGGTGGTCGGCAACGCGGTAACCCTGGCACTGACGCTGGCGGTGATGCTCAGCTTCTCGTGGCAGATCACGGTGCTGGCGCTCGTGCTGCTGCCCATCTTCGTCCTCCCGGCGCGCCGGATGGGTTCGAAGCTCGCCCAGTTGCAGCGTGAGGCGGCCGAGCACAACGCGGCCATGAGCACGCGGATGACGGAACGCTTCTCGGCACCCGGCGCGACACTGGTCAAGCTGTACGGGCGGCCGGCCGAGGAGTCGGCGGAGTTCGCGGCGCGGGCGCGTCGGGTGCGGGACATCGGCATCCGCACCGCCATGCTCCAGTGGGTCTTCATCACCGCGCTCACCGTCGTCGGCTCGCTGGCGCTGGCCCTGGTCTACGGGCTGGGCGGTCTCTACGCCCTGCGGGGCAGCCTGGACGCCGGGACCGTGGTCGCCCTCGCGCTGCTGCTGTCGCGTCTCTACGCGCCGCTGACCTCGCTGGCCAGCGCCCGGGTGGAGGTGATGAGCGCGCTGGTGAGCTTCGAGCGGGTGTTCGAGATCCTCGACATCAAGCCGCTGATCCTCGACCGGCCCGATGCCCGGCCGCTCCCCGACGGGCCGGTCGCGGTGGAGTTCGACGGGGTACGGTTCGGCTACCCGTCAGCGGACAAGGTGTCGCTCGCGTCTCTCGAAGATGTGGTGAAGCTCGACGCCCGCGGCGGCGATGAGGTGCTGCACGGGGTGTCGTTCCGCGCCGAGGCGGGGCAGATGGTCGCCCTCGTCGGCTCCTCCGGGGCGGGCAAGTCGACGATCGCGCAGCTCGTCCCCCGCCTGTACGACGTCGAGGACGGCGCGGTGCGGCTCGCCGACGTCGACGTACGCGACCTGTCGGCCGAGTCGATCCGGACGGCGCTGGGCGTCGTCACCCAGGACGGGCACCTCTTCCACGAGAGCATCCGCGCCAACCTGGCGTTCGCTCGGCCGGACGCCACGGAGGCCGAGATGTGGGAGGTGCTCCGGCGTGCCCGCCTCGACGACCTGATCCGCTCCCTTCCCGATGGGCTCGACACGGTCGTCGGTGAACGCGGGTACCGGCTGTCGGGCGGGGAACGGCAACGGCTCACCATCGCGCGCCTGCTGCTGGCCCGTCCGCGCGTGGTCATCCTCGACGAGGCCACCGCGCACCTCGACTCGACCTCCGAGGCCGCGGTTCAGGAGGCCCTCGCCGAAGCTTTGACCGGCCGGACGAGTGTGGTCATCGCGCACCGGCTCTCCACCATTCGGGCGGCAGACCAGATCCTCGTCGTCGAAGACGGCCGAATCGTCGAGCGTGGGCGACACGGCGAACTACTCGCCGCCGGCGGCCGGTATCAGGAGTTGTACCGCACCCAGTTCGACCAGGCCCAGCCGACGGTCCAGGAGCAACGCGTCGCCATCTGAGGCCGCCGCACCGGGCGACCTGCGCCACGACGCGAGCCGCCGCCCGCCCCGGGGGATCCCCGTGCCGGGCGGCGGCAGCGGACGGTCAGTCGTTGTCGTCGTCGGCGGCGTCGTCGTCGGCGGCGGCGTCGTCGTCGGCGGCGTCGTCGTCATCGGCGTCATCGGCGTCGTCGTCGTCGTTGTCGTCGTTGTCGACCGGCTCGTGCTCGGCCTTCACCACCGAGCCGTTGTCCCGGTCGACGTCCACCTCGTGCTCGGTCTCGCCAGCGACGATCTCGACGCTCCACACCGGCCGGCCGTTCTCCTGCTCGGATTCGACCTCGACGATCTGACCGCCACCGGCCTTGGCGAGTGCGATCTCACCGGCGCGCTTCTCGTCGACCGCGCTGCCCGCCGGCGCGGTGCCGGTGGTCGGCGTACCGCTCGGCGTACCCGACGAGGCGCCCGCCGACGGCGTACCGCTGGTCCCCGGCGCGGCGGTGGTCGCGCCGGCCTCCGGCGCGTCCGTGGCCGTTGGGGCGACGGTGGCCGCGGCGAGTGCCGTGCCGCCGGCCCGCGTGTCGCTCACGGCGTTGACGCCGAGCGCGACCCCGGCCACCGCCAGCACCGCCGACCCGCCGACCGTCGCCAGAAGCAGGTTGGTGCGCTTCATCGTGGTGTCCACCTTTCCTCGGATGTCAACTCCTGGGTTGTCGACTCTGAGGATCGGCTGAACTGGGATAGCACCGCGCTGTCCGAACGCTAAGGCCGGGTTAAGCCGGCGCTGGCGTCGGCCGCGCACCCAGCCCCAAGGGTGCGCCTCGACCGGAAGTGATCAGAGCGCCATTCGCATGAAGACGTCGGCGCGGGCGTACGGCGGCAGCGGGATCTGTTCCGGACTGACGTGCTGGAAGCCGGCAGCCTCGTAGAGGTGCACGGCGTTCGCGAGCTTGGTGCTGCTGCCCAGGAACAGGGTGGTCGCGCCGAGCTGGCGGGCACGCTCGATCGCCGCCCCGATGAGCTGGCGGCCGAGGCCCTTGCCGCGCGCCGCCGGGACCACCGTCATCTTCGACAGTTCGAAGACGTCGTCGGAGTTGCGGACCAGGGCGACACAGCCGACGATCTCCCCGCCGGCACGGACGATCAGCACGTCGCCGCCCGGGTCGACGATGGCGGCGAACGGGTCGCCGAGCGTCTTGCGGTCCGACTCTTCGATGGTGAAGAAGCGGGAGATCCATTCCTCGTTCAGCGTCCGGAAGGCCTCGGCCTCCGCAGCGGTCGTCATGGACGTGACGGTGAGCGTGCTCGGGTTCATGGTTCGATTCTCCGGCCACCGCTATTCGAACGTCCAATATCTTGTTCGGGGTCATTCGTATTCTTGACGTATGGAACCCGAGTTGCGCCACCTGCGCTACTTCGTCGCGGTCGCCGAGGAGCTGCACTTCGGCCGGGCCGCGGTGCGGCTGCGGATGGCCCAGCCGCCACTGTCGCAGCAGATCCGCCAGCTCGAGGCGATGATCGGTACGCCGCTGTTCGTTCGCACCTCCCGATCGGTGGCACTGACGCCCGCGGGCGAGGCGTATCTGGGCCGGTGCCGGCGGGTGCTGGCCGCCGTGGCCGACGACGTGCACGAGGCGGGGCGCATCGGGCGCGGGGAGCAGGGGCGCTTCGACATCGGCTTCGTCAGTTCGGCGATCCCGCTCGGGCTGGCCGGGCCGATCCGTCGTTTCCGCGAACGCCATCCGGCCGTCCACCTACGGCTGCACGAGGCGTACACGGCGCACATCGTCGACCGGTTGTTGAACGGCGAGGTCGATCTCGGCGTGGTTCGGGACGCGGACGACCACGACGACCTGGTCGGCACCACGTTCGCCACCGAGTCCTTCGTCGCCGTCCTGCCGCCCGACCACCCGCACGCGGGAAGCCTCGCGATCAACGCCGTGATGCTGCGCGACGACCCGTTCGTCTTCTTCCCACGGGTGGCCGGCGAGCGGGCCTACCAGCGCAATCTCCGGCCGTGCCTGGAAGCCGGCTACACCCCGCGCATCGTCCAGGACGCCACCAGTTGGGCCACTGTGGCGCACCTGGTCGCGGCCGGCCTCGGGGTGACGATCGCGCCGGCGAGCATCTCCGCCGTGGTGCCCGCCTCGGTGGCAGTGCTGCCGTTGACCGACACCGAGGCCAGCACCGAGGTGCAGATCCTGCGCCGGCGAGACGACGACCGGATCACCTCGGCGGGCTTCGAGGCCGCGGGTCAGGCACCCTGACCTGCGCGGTGCGGCACCGGCCGTGCCAGCGCGGCTAGCCGCGCCTGTTGAGTTCCGCTTCGAGCCGCTGGACGAGCGTCTTCCGGTCCTTGCCGGCGTGCTCGTTGCGCAACGCGGTCCTGAGCTGCCGCGTGTCGAGGCCACGGACCAGCTTGGCGGCCTCGGCGACCGACATCTCCGACATCCGGCCGGCCGTGGTGGCGTCTCGACGCGCCCGTTTCGCCGGCCCGGTGTTGGCGACGTACTGCTTGCCGGATCGGGAGGCGGCACGCTTCTTCGTGTCGGTCGCCCGCTTCTGGCTGTCCGACATCTCGTCCCAGGCCTTCTTGGGCAGGTAACGGCTCGTCGTGTCGCCCTTGCGCGCGCGGGTGTCGCCTTCTTTCGTCTGCCACTTCTCGTTGCCCCAGCGCTGGAGCGACTTCTGCCGCTCGTCCTTTTCGCCCAGGAATCCCCCGCCGCGCTTCTTGTACTCCTGAGTCACCAGCTGTGACTTGCGCGCCGACCACTGCCCCGGCCTGCCACCCTTGTCGGAGGCCTTGACCTCTTCCTTGATCTGCTCTCTGAGCTCGGGTTTCGTATACCGCGCCATAGCTGGCAGCTACCCCACGGCACCGCGCCTAACCCTCCCGCCGGGTCGTCGGTGGCCGCAGCCGCAGCAGCACCCGCGCCCCGCCAGTCGGGCCGGCCCGCAACTCCAGGCTGCCGCCGCCGGCCTGCGCGGCGCGCCGGGCGATGTCCAGGCCGAGACCTGTCGACCCGGCCGCGCTGGCGCCCCGCCGCACCGCCCCGACGGGCAGGCCTGGGCCGGCGTCCGCCACGGTGAGGACCACCTCCCCCGCGTCGCGGGTGAGGTGGACGGCGAACGGCGTCCCGTCGGGAGTGTGCGCGAAGACGTTCCCGAGCAGGGCGTCCACGGCCGCCGCCAGGTCGTCGGCGGGCACCCCCACGGGCAGCGGGCCGGGAACCAGGTCGAGGGTGACGGCCCGGCCGGTGTCCTCGGCCAGCACCGACCAGAACGCCACCCGGTCGGCGACGATCGCCGCCGCGTCCGAGGTGGCCGGCTGCGCCGTCGGCGAGTGACGCCACCGGGCCTGCCGGATCAACCCGGTGACCGCGCGTTCGAGCCCGTCGGCCGCGGTGGTGATCCGGGCGGCGTCGTCCGGGTCACGCAACGACTCCGCCTCCAGGCGCAACGCCGTCAACGGGGTACGCAGCCGGTGCGACAGGTCGGCGACCTGCTCGCGCTCCTGCACCAGGAGCACCTGGATCCGGGCGGCGAGATGGTTGAGCGCACCGGCCACCTCGCGCAGCTCGGCCGGTCCGGCCGGGGTGACCCGGGCGTCCAGCTCGGCGTTGGCCAACCGGTGCGACACGGCGGACAGGTCGCTGATCGGGCGGACCAGGTTACGGGCCAGCCGGTCGGCGACCAACAGGCCGATCAGCACCAGCAGCACACCGAGCAGGGCCAGCACCAACCAGGCCCGGGTGACCCCGGCGGTCAGCTCGTGTCGCGGCACCACGATCCGGATCACCCCGGTCCCGTCCGTCCGCCCCTGCACGGCGATGACCACCTCCCGGCCGGCCGCCGACTCCCCGGTGAGGCTCTGCCCGCGCGCGGCCAGGGCCACCGCCGGCGTACGGGGGGTCTGCGCGCCGAGCACCGAACCGTCCGGCAGGAAGACACTCACCGGTCGTCCGGATTCGGCGGCGAGTTGCTCGACGGTGAGTCGGATCGTCGTCGCGTCGGCGGTACCGACCACCGGCACCAGACTCTGCGCGTCGGCGGTGGCCGCAACTGTGGCCCGGTCCTCCGCGACGGTGCGGACCAGCAGCGCCAACGGCACCAGGAACGCGATCAGGGTGAGCACGCTGACGGCGGCGACCAGCAGGGCGAGCCGGGCCCTCACGGCTGTGCCGCCGGTGCCTCGAGACGCACCCCGACCCCGCGCACGGTGTGCAGGTAGCGCGGCTGTTGGGCGTTCTCCCCCAACTTGCGGCGCAACCAGGACAGGTGCACGTCGACGGTCTTGTCGGCGCCGCCGTACGGGATCTGCCAGACCTCGGTGAGCAGTTCACGTTTGGTGACCACCTGGCCGGGGCGGCCGGCCAGGTGGTGCAGCAGGTCGAACTCGCGCGGCGTCAACTCCACCGCCGTCCCGTCCAGGGTGACCTGTCGGGACCGGGGGTCGACGCGCAGTCCGCCCACGACGAGCGACGGGTCCTGCCCGTCCGTGCCCGCCGGGCCCCGTCGCAGCACCGCCCGGACGCGGGCGTCGAGCTGCGCGGCGGTGAACGGCTTGACCACGTAGTCGTCGGCGCCCGCGTCGAGCACCCGGACGATCTCGGCCTCGTCGTCGCGGGCGGTGGCCACGATGACCGGCACCGAGCTGACCGCGCGCAGCATCCGCAGCAGCTCGCGGCCGTCCAGGTCGGGCAGGCCCAGGTCGAGCACGACGAGGTCGGGCCGATCCTCCAGGGCGTCCCGCAGGCCGGCCATCGCGGTCGAGGCGGCGGCCACCGCGTGGCCGCGTTCCCGCAACGCCCGGATCAGCGGCGTACGGATCGTCAGGTCGTCCTCGATGAGCAGCAGGCGGGCCACAGCTGGCAGGTTAACCGCTACCACCGGCGGCGAGGCCCACGTTAACCACGCCTTAGCGTCGGGATGTGCCAACGACAAGGACGGATCGGGGATAGTCAGGGAATGGGCCGTCGTTCGATCCTCGTTGCCGCCGGGTGGGTGGCCACGGTCGCCGTGGCCACCCTGATCGGGTTGGGCGCGATCCAGCTGGTCGGGGAGAGCATCACCGGCACCCCGGGTGGGGTGCGCAGCGAGGCGGAGATCGAACGGGCGCTCGCCTCGCCGGAGCCCGTGCCCAGCGGCACGACGGGCACCGGCTCGGCCGCTCCGGGCACGACGGGCGCCGCACCCAGCGCCAGCCCCGGGGTCCGTCGGGGGTTCGCCACCGAGGGCGGCACGGCCGTGGCCGAGTGCGGCGCCGGCGGCGTACGCCTCGTCTCCTGGGCGCCGGCGCAGGGCTACCGGGTCCGGGACGTGGACCGGGGCCCGGACGACGACGTCGAGGTCACCTTCGCGGGGTCGACCCGCGAGTACGAGTTGAAGGTGCGCTGCATCGGCTCGGAGCCGGTGGCCGTCGCCGACGACTAGCCGCGGCGCGCTCCTTCGCGAGTCCCGACACTGCCGGTCCCGACGCGACCGGTAACGATCAAACCGGTCGGAGACGACGGGGCCGGCACGGTACGTCCGTGCCGGCCCGGTCAGCGGTGGTGGTTCAGCTCGTGTACGCCTCCACCTCCCAGAGCGAATGACCGTATCCGGTGCCCCGGGCGGTGCCGTTGATCCGCAGGTAGCGACCGTTGGCGCCGAGCCCGGCGTGCTCGTCCACGCCACCGTCGGCCCCGGTCACCGTCTTCGCGGTGGTCCAGGTGGTGCCGTCGTTCGAGGTCTGGATCTGGTACGCGCTGCTGTACGCCGCCTCCCAGCTCAGCTTGACCCGGCCGATCGCGGTGGGGCTGCCGAGGTCGACGCGGATCCACTGCGGATCGGAGAACGTGCTCGACCAACGGGTGGTGAGGCTGCCGTCGACCGCCTGGGCGCCGGACACGTCGGCCCCCTCGTTGCTGGACGTCGACGTGGGCTTGTTCAGCAGCAGGTTCCCGCCGGTCGGGCTGCCGGTGCCGCCGTACACCTCGAATTCGAACAGCGAGTAACCCCAGGCGGTGCCCCGGGTGGTGCCGAGCAGCCGGACGTACCGGCCGGAGCCGGTGAGCCCGGTCAGGTCGTCCACGCCGCCGTCGCCGCCGGTCACCGTGCGGATCGTGGTGAAGGTGACCCCGTCCGGTGAGGTCTGGATCTGGTACCCGCTGCCGTACGCCGCCTCCCAGGTCAGCTTGACCCGGTTGATGGCGTACGAGGCACCCAGGTCCACGTCGATCCACTGTGGGTCACCGAACGCGCTGCCCCACCGGGTGCCAGCCGCGCCGTCGAACGCGTTGGCCGCGGTGAACGCGCCCTCGAAGCTGGACGCCCGCGCCGGCTTGCCCCGGGCCAGGTTGGCACCCGGCTCGGGATCCGGGTCCGGGTCGGGTCCTGGTCCACCGGGGCTCGTGGAGAGGGTGAACTCGTCGATGTCGAAGTACGGGCCGGTGCCCTTGAAGACCAGGAACAGGGTCCGGGTGCCGGTCGGTGCGGTGACCCCGCCGGTGACCGTGGCGAAGGTGGCGTACCCGCCGGTGGGGACCACGGTGGCCGAGCCGACCAACGGACCGGTGGGCGAGTCGACCCGCAGTTCGAGGGTGCCACCGCCGCCGGCCGGGGCGCCGACCCGGGCGCTGAACGACTGCACGCCGCTCAGGTTGTACGGACGGAACGAGATCCAGTCGTTGTTGTCGATGTAGCCGACCGCCGCTCCGCCGTGCCCGGCCGCCCCGGCGACGATCTGGACGCCGGACGAGTCACCGAAGTGCTCGGCCTGCCGCACCCGGGGTTGCAGCACCGCCTGGGTGTGCGTGGTCAACGGCGGTTGGCCGCCCCCGCCCAGGTCGGTGTACTCGGCGTCGATGATGCCGAAGATGTTCGCCGCGGTGTCGTGCTCACCGTCGGCGGTGGTCTGGATGACCCCGGTGCAGCCCTGCGCGCTGCCGAGTTGGTGGCCGTGCGAGTCGTGGCCGAGGACGTAGTTCACCTTGACCCGGGCGCAGTTGACCGCACCGTCCTGGGCGTCGGTGACCGTGACGCTGAACGGCACGGCGTCGCCGAAGGAGAACGTCTGCCCGTTCAACGGGGTGTTCACGGTGACCACCGGCGCGCTGTTGCCGACCGTGACGACCACGCTCGCGGTGGCCGTCTTGCCGGTGGTGTCCCGGACCGTCAGCGTCGGGCTGCGGGTCCCGTTCGTGGTGTACGTGAAGCTCGGGTTCGCGGCCGTCGAGTCGGTGGTGCCGTTGTTGTCGAAGTCCCAGGCGTAGGTGAACGGGTCACCGTCCGGGTCGAGGGTGCCGGCCGAGGAGAAGGCCACGGTCAGCGGCGCGCTGCCGCTGGTCGGGGTGGCCGACACCTTGGCGACCGGCGCTCTGCCCTCGCGGGCGTACTCGATGCGGTAGAGCGCCGAGTTGGCGTCGCCGTTGAACCAGCCGGTGCCGTAGTCGAGCACGTAGAGCGCGCCGTCCGGGCCGAACTCCATGTCCATGACCTGTGTGCCGGTCCACGGGAACGGGTTGATCTTCAGTGGTTGGCCGGACGCGTCGAGCTTGATGTTCTTGATCCAGCGACGACCGAACTCACCGGCGAAGTAGGTCCCGTCGTAGTACTCGGGGAACGCCACCGGCGAGGTGTTGTTCGGGTCGTACCGGTAGACCGGGCCGCCCATCGGCGACAGGCCACCGCCGGTGAACTCCGGTGGCGAGCCGGAGCCGCCGTACGGCAGCCAGGCCGGGATGGCCGGCGGCAGCTGGGTGATGCCGGTGTTGTTGGGCGAGTTGTTCACCGGCCCACCGGCGCAGTTGAACTTCGCCCCGGACGGCCCGGACGGGAAGGTGTAGTCGTTGTAGGCGTCGTTGCGGGCGGTGCAGTACGGCCAGCCGTAGAAGCCGGGCCGGTCGATGCGGGCGAACTCGACGTTGCCCGCCGGTCCCCGGTTCGGGTCGGCGGTGCCCGCGTCCGGACCGTAGTCGCCGAGATAGACGATGCCGGTGGCTCTGTCCACGCTCATCCGGAACGGGTTGCGGAAGCCCATCGCGTAGACCTCCGGGCGGGTCCGTGCGGTGCCCGGGGCGAACATGTTGCCGGCCGGGATGGTGTACCCGCCGGCCGCGCTCGGCTTGATCCGGAGCACCTTGCCGCGCAGGTCGTTGCTGTTCGCCGAGGTGCGCTGCGCGTCGGAGGCGGGGTTGCGCCCGGCCCGCTCGTCGATCGGGGTGAACCCGGCCGAGTCGAACGGGTTGGTGTCGTCCCCGGTGGACAGGTAGAGGTTGCCGGCCGCGTCGAAGTCCATGTCGCCGCCGACGTGGCAGCACATGCCCCGACTGGTCGGCACGTTCAGGATCAGCGTCTCGCTGGCCAGGTTGATGGTGTTGTCCGCGTTCACGGTGAACCGGGCCAGCCGGTTGACGCCGTCCCAGGGGGCGAAGTCCGCCGGGGTGCCGGTGGCCGGGGGGCCGCCGCCGGGAGTGTTCAGCGGTGGGGCGTAGTACGCGTACACCCAGCGGTTGGTGGCGAAGTTCGGGTCGGCCTTGATGCCCTGCAGGCCCTCCTCGTCGCCGGTGTAGACGGGCAGGGTGGCGGCGATCTTGGTGTTGCCGGCGGCGTCGGTGTGCCGGATCACGCCGTTGCGGGAGGTGTGCAGCACGCCCCGGTCCGGCAGGACGGTCAGGCTCATCGGTTCACCGGTCTCGGCCGCACCCTTGGCCAGCTCCACCTGCTGGAAGCTGCTGGTGACGGTGGGGCCGCAGTCCGCGTCGAGCGCGCCGGCGGCGGTCTGGATGCCGCCGAGCAGGTGCTGACGGAAGCTCGCCTCGGTGTACGACGCGTCGGTGTGGCCCAGGCCCGTGTACCAGGCTCGGCCGCCGGAGTAGTTCTGGCACCAGGAGATCGGGTGGTCGGCACCCATGCTCCCGCCGGTGTAGGTGCTCTCGTCCAGGGTGGCCAGCACGTGCGCGGTGCCCCGCGGGTTGGTGCGGTAGTTGTACAGCTCGTCGAACCGGTTCCACCGCTGCGGCAGGGTCGCGGTGGACGGGTGCACCTGGTCGGCGACCTTGACGGTGACGTTCTGCTCGGCCGGGTGCGAGGCGAAGTACGCCCCGACCAGCCCGCCGTACCAGGGCCAGTCGTACTCGGTGTCGGAGGCGGCGTGCACGCCGACGTAGCCGCCGCCGCCGGTGATGTAGCGCTCGAACGCGGCCTGTTGGGCGGCGTTGAGCACGTCGCCGGTGGTGGACAGCCAGATCACCGCGGCGAACCGGTCCAGGTTGGCGTCGGTGAACTGGGCGGCGTCCTCGGTGGCCTCGACGGTGAAGCCGTTGGCGGCGCCGAGTTGCTGGATGGCGGTGATGCCCGGGGTGATGGATCCGTGCCGGAACCCGGCAGTTTTGCTGAAGACCAGCACGGTGAACGGTGCGGCGCTGGCCGTGGGTGGCGCGGCGACGATGCCGCCGGCCACGAGGATCGCGCTCAGGGCGACGCCGAGCCACGATCTCAGGGATCTGCGCACGATTGTCCTTTCGTGGTACGAGGACGGCGTGCGCCGATCACGCCTGGCAGTGGAACGAGGAATGTGAATGCATCGTTGCGTCCGGATCACTGCCGCGTCAAGTCTCTTCCACCATCCGTGAGAGCGTTATCTCCGCAGGTCAGGGACGACCGTGGCGAGCAAGATCGAATAACGGTTTTCGGGGTGCGATCGACGGCGGAAACCGTCCGCTCAGCGACCGCCCGCCACCAACTCGGCGATCATCCCCTCGCAACTGCGGACGACGACCTGGGCGCCGCGCCGCTGCGCCAACGGGAGCAGGGGGTCCTCCGCCCGGTCCCGCCACCGCCACTGCGCGTCGGTGGCAACCTCCCAGAGCCGCTGCACGGTCGCCTCGTGCTCGACCCCCAGTCGGGCCGCGAGGCCCACCCCGTCACCCCCGACGAGCCGCTGCGCCTCGGCGGTCAACTCCGCGTCGAAGCCGAGCCGGGCGTTGCGCAGCGCCACCAGCAGGCGTAGCTCCCGAAACTCGTGCGCACCGGCGAGGATCCGCTCGACCGCGCCGGCCAACTCCGTGGAACCCGGGGTCGGCTCGGCCCGCAGCAGCGTCTCGACCGCGGCCAGCGCGGACCGGGCCTTGAGGGCGTCGCCGCGGTCGATGAAACAGCGGGTCACCGACTCACGCAGCTCGGTGAGGCCACTGCGCCGAATGAGTTCCGCCGAGAGCTTCACCCGGCTGTCGAACCCACTGCGCACCAGGGTGGTCGCCAACCGGACGCCGAAGAGCCCGAACCGGTCCAGCAACGCGGCACGCGCCGCCGTTTCCAGCCGTACCGGCAGCTCGCCGTGGAGGAACCGATCGGCGGAGATCAGATGGGCGTCCAGCTCGACCCGGGGCACCTGGGCGATGGCGGCGAGCGCGGCGAAGTCCGACTCGCCGAGCATCCGGCCCGCCAGGCCGAGCATCCCACTGCACGCCACCACGTTCACGCTGAGCGCGCTCACCCGTGGATCGCGGTGGTGCCGACGAGCGAGCTGCCGGGCGGTGAGCAGGCCGTCGATCCGACCTCCGCCGATCTCGTCCGCGCGGGACAACACCATGATGACGTTGACCGGCGCGACCTGCCCCACCACGCTGTCCCGGCCCGACTCCAGCACCCGCAGATCACTGTCGCGGGCGTCGCGGGTCAGATACAACACCGCGTCCGAGTCCCGTAACACCCGCTCCCACACCGGCGCCCGATCCTGCTCGACGGTGCTGGTGACCGCGGGTGTGTCGATGAGCGTGACCTGCCGCAGCGCCCGCGTCGGCCACCGCACCACGATGTCGCGCACGTCGCCCGCGCCCCAGCCGAGATCCACCCGCAGGCCGGTCGCCGACTTGACCACCGTCAACTCCTGCGGAGGCTGACCGGCCGGATACGCGGTCGCGTGCGGCTCGGCGCCATCCTCGTACCAGGTGAACGCCCCGTCCGCCCGCTCGACCGGCGCGACCTCCTCCCCCATCAGGGCGTTGAGCACCGTCGACTTGCCGGAACGCCAGGGGCCGGCGACCGCGATCCGCAGCGGTTGCTCCAACCGGGCGACCTGGTGCCGCAGCTGCCCGACGGCCCGCGGATGGTCCCGGTAGAGGTCGATGGCCTGGTGCAACAACTCCCAGGCCGCCTCGTCCAGGCGCAGACCCACGGTCATGCCTGCGGCTCCAACAGCAGCGGGGCGGCCCGGGTGCCGGTCAACTGCTGAGCCTGTTCGTAGAGCGCGGCCAACCGGGTCATCTTCAGCCGGATCTCACGCTGCCGCTGCTCGCGCAGCGACGCATCCGTGTCGGCCTCCTGCTTGGCGCTGCGGAACGACTGGACGATCGCCTCCTGTAGCTCCTCGGTCAGCCCCGTGAAGTGGTCCCGCAGCATCCGCTGCACCTGCCGGGCGGTGTCCCGGCAGTCCCGGATCATCCGGACGAAGAAGTCGTCGACGTGTCGCTGGATGGCCGTCTTGACGGTCGCCTGACGGCGACGGAGCAACTGCTTGCTCTCGTCGCGGATGCTCTTGCCGCCGAACAGCGCCCCGATGCCGACCGAGACCGGGTTGATCATCGGCATGCCGGCCAGGGTGGTCGCCAGACCAAACATCAGCATGCCGCCGTACGAGCCCTTCATGCCGGTGAACAGCTTCTGGCTCGGGGTGAACCGGTCGATCGTCGGCATCTGCAACTCGGGCAGCCGCTGCCCGATGTCCTCCGGCATGGTCATCGACCAGGGCGGCAGCACGTCGTAGCCGTACCTGTTGAAGTTGGCGGCCACCCGCCGGGCGATCCAGTCACAGCGCTGGATCAGCCACTCGTGGTTCGCCTCCGCGGCCTCCACCAGGCTCCGCTCCAGCCAGTCCTGGAAGGTGTCCCAGGCGACCAGCGGATCGGCCGTGTCGAAGGCCTCGTCGACCGTACGCAGGATCTCCCGGGTCCGGTCGCGCAGGTCGTACTCGATGTCGGACAGCAGGTCGCCGATCTCGTCGCTGAGGGTGTTCTGCCACCGGGTGGAACACCGGCGCAACTCGTCGACCTCACGCTGCGCCGCGTGCAGGCGGGAGATCGGCCCGGACTGCTCCTCGGCCTCCTGGGTCGCCAACTCGGCGCGCAGCGGGGCGGCCAACTGCTCCACCACCGTCCGGGCCACCGTCTGCACCGACGACCGGGCCAGTCGGTCGGCCTTGCCGGCCAGGTCCCGCTGAAGTCTGGCGATCAGCACGGGAAAGCCGGACTCGGCGTTGAGACCCCGGTCGTCGTTCCCGGCGGCGCGCAGTCGCAACGTCGCCGAGACCGGGATCAGCGTCGCCGGGATGCCCGCCTCGGCCAGGTGCTGCCGGTTGCGTTCGGCCACCGCGCGCCAGTCCGCCACCAGATCGGTCTTGCTCTGCACCACGACCACGTTGGGGTGTGCACGCATGACGTGCAGCAGCATGTTCAGCTCGGCGACCGACAGGTCCCGGGTGGAGTCGGAGACCAGCAGCACGGTGTCCGCTCGGGCGGGCGCGGCGACCGAGGTCGCGCCGCCGATACCGGAGACCTCGTCGGCGCCGGGAGTGTCCACGAGCACCAACCCGGCGCCGAGCAGGGCGCGGGGCACTCCGATCTCGACGTACGCCGGGCCGCCACCCGGCCGGCGTCCGATCAGGCCGGCCACGCTCTCCGCGACCTGGTTCAGTGCCACCGGGGTCCGCTCGACGGCCACCGCGACGGCGGCGCCGCCCCGGGCGGGTGGCGGCGCCTGGGCGACCGCGACGGTCGGGGCCTCGGCATGCTGCACCACTGTCGGTAGGACCGTGGTGCGGCCGTCGCCGACCGGACAGGCCGGCGCGTTGATGATCGCGTTGATGAGCTGGCTCTTGCCCTGGTTCGGCTCACCGATGACCAGGACGCGCAGCGTCGGATCCAGCAGTTGGGCACGCTTCTGCCGGATCGTCTGGAGCAGGTCACCACGACCGTGTGCACTGCACGTGCGGGCGATGTCGTCCAGCACGTCCAACCAGATCCCGGCCATCACCGCACCAAGTGTGCTGATTTCAGCTCAATTATCAAGAGGCAGCGGACATGGAAGCGGAGAGGGCCGGACCGCCCGATACGATCCGGCCCCCCGCTCCGCCCGGAGATCCGGGTCAGAGCAGGCCGCCGGTGATACCCAGCAGCCCGTGATCGGACGAGGCGTGTGAGTCGCCGCCGAGCACACCATCGGTGACCCCGCCGGTCACGTCACCGACCGTGTCGGTGACACCGGGGAGGAGGCTGTCCACCTGGTGCGTCACGCCGCCCACCGCCGACGGCACGTCGAGCGGCGGGACCACGCCGCCGACGACACCGTCGCCGTGCCCGAGGCCCAGCCCACCGAGGGTGTCGTCGACACCCAGGGAGCTGACGACCCCGCCGACCTGACCGTGGGCGCCGGAGAGGACGCCGCCGGTCAGGTCGCCGCCGATCAGATTCGGGTCGGTGCCGTCGAGCAGGCCGCTCGCGTCGCCGACGGTGCCGGTGACGTCACCCAGCACCGGGTCCGCGATCGCGTCCACCGGCTGCACCACGTCGGCGTCGAGGGTGTACGCCACGTCGGATGCACCGGCGAAGTCGGTGTCCAGGCCGGCCGGGCCGACGCCCAGGCCGATCCCCGGCAGCACGGTCACCCCGGCGGCGGCCGTCGACGAGTCGACCGCGATCGCACCGAGCACGCCGGCCTTGACGTCCACGCCGGTGGGCGAACTCGTGACGCTGATCTGCTGCGCCACGCTCTGCAACTGACCCACCACATCGGTGCTGTCGGTGAACAGCGGGTCCAGCCCGAGCTGCCCGACCGGCGAGGCCAACGGCGCGAGACCCGCCCCCGGCGCGTAGTCGACGACCAGCGGCACGACGTCCTGCACATCCGCCGCGGTGATGTCGGTGAGCCCCGCGCCCCGCAGCGCGCCCTCGGGGTCGAGGTCGAATGCCGACCGTGCGTCGGGGTTCGTCAGCAGGTCGAGCACGAAGTCGTGGAGGGTCTGGTGCGAGTCCATGTGCCGGGTCTCCTCGGAAGTGGCGGCGGCGGGTGTCGTACGTCGACAGTGACGCTATTGCCGGGGCCCGGTCCCGGGCATCGGGGCTCAACCCGCATCCGGCCCGGTTGAACTAGGGGCTCCGCGACCTCGTACGTTAGGGGGACAGGGGGAAACCGTCCCGGCGAGATTAGGGTCCCGACCAGGGGCGGATCTCTGGTACGAACGTAGGAGCCCGCGGGGTTCGCCGGGGGTGGGTCGTCGGCAGCACCGACACCATCGCCACCGGCCGGCCAACTCACGGGGGGAGAAGAGACGATGCCGTACGTCCTGGGGATAGACATCGGGAGCACCAACACGGCCGCCGCGGTCGCACGGCGTACCGGTGCGTCCTGGACGCGTCCCGAGCCCGTTCCGCTGCACGTCGGGTCCCCTCTCGTACCGTCGGTGCTGTGCCTGGCGGAGGACGGCTCGCTGCACGTCGGCGAGCCCGAGACCGACGACGGCAGCCGCACCACCCGGGACTTCGTCCACCGGATCGGTGATGACGTGCCCCTGCTGCTGGGCGGGGAGGCGTGCACACCGCAGACGCTGACCGCGGAACTCGCGGCCTGGGTGGTGGAGCGGGTGCACGCCCTGGAGGGCGGCCCCGCCGAGGCGGTCGTGCTCAGCCACCCGGCCGGGTGGCGTCCGTACCGGCGGGAGGTGCTGCACCGCGCACTGTCGCACTTCGGCCTGCGGCACGTGACGTTGCTGCCGCGCACGGTCACGGTGGCCGAGAGCCACGCGGCCCGTGGGTTCGCGGGCACCACCGCCGCCGTCTACGCCCTGGGGGGCAACAGCTTCGAGGCCGCGCTGGTGCGTCGCACCCCGCGCGGCACCTACGAGACATTCGGCACGCCGCAGGGGCTCGACTCGGTTGGCGGCGTCGACTTCGACGAGGCGCTGGCCGGACACACCCGTACGATGCTGGCCCGGGAGCTGGCCAGCACCGCACGCCGCGGCACCCAGACCGCGCTGCGCGGGCTGCGCGCGGAGTGTGACCGGGCCAAGCGGGCGCTGACCGTCGACCTGACGGCCGACGTGGTGGTGACCCTGCCGAGCGGCCCGGCACGGATACCGGTGACCCGGGCCCAGTTCGAGCACATGATCCGCCCGATGGTGCAGACCACCGTCGACCTGCTGCTGCGGGCCGTGCGCAGCGCCGACCTGACGTCGGCGCAGCTCGACGGCGTCCTGCTGGCGGGCGGCTCGACCCGCGTGCCGCTCGTCGTCGAGCTGATCAGCGCGGCCCTCCCGGTGCCCGTCGAGGTCGAACCGGACTCGCAACTGACCGCCGCCGCCGGGGCGGCACTGGCCGCCGCCCAGGTGGTGTCGCCGCGCCCTCGCCAGCCGGCACCGGCCCGCGACGCCGGGCGCGGCACCGGGCGGGCCACCGTCCCGGCGCCGCGCCGCCCGCACCACGACACCGTTCCGGGCGATCCGCCACCGCGGCCCCCGGTCCGGGTCCTCCCACTGGACCTGCCGAAACCGTCCCGCCTGGCGCTGGCCCGCGGCCGGGGACGCGAAGGATGACCCCAATGATCATGAATGACATCGCCGTACCAGGGCTGACGCTGGACCGAGGGCCACAGGCCCTGCTGGACACCGTCGCCCAGGACCCGACCGGTCCACTGGCCGTCGGCATCGCCGGTCCCGGCGGGCACGGCAAGACCGCGCTCCTCGCCGAGCTGGCGCGGGTCCACCAGCGGGCCGGGATCACCGTACGCACGGCCACCCCGGCGCCCGACGAGCCGGTCGAACCCGGCACGCTGGTGCTCGTCGACGACGCACACCTGCTCGACGACGCACGGATCGAGGTGCTCCTGCGCCTGCTCGGCGCCCGCCGGCACCGCCTGGTGGTCGCCCATCGCCCGTGGCCCCGGTCGGCGGCGTTCAGCGAGCTTGTCGACTCGCTACGGCGGGACGGGCAGGCCGTGCTCCTCACCCCGTTCACGCGGGAGCAGACCGCCAGCTACCTCACCGCCACGCCGGAGTTGGGCCGCCGCGACGACCTGGTCGACTTCGTCCACACGCAGACCTCCGGCGTACCCCGGGACGTCGAACGGCTGGCCCGCGGCCTGGCCGGCGCGGAGACCCGGACCGGCACGGTGGTCAACCCACCCCGGTCCGTCGTCGCGGAGTTCGGGCCGGACCTGGACGTGCAGCCCGCCGCCGTACGTCGGCTGCTGCTCGCCGTCGCGGCCGGCGGGTCGCTGCCGGCGAACATGTTCGCCGCGCTCCTGGGCGTGGACCCGGCGGCAGTGGACGAACTGATCGCCACCACGCGGGCGGCCGGGCTGCTCGGCGCCGACGGCCGGCTCGCGCCGATCGTCCGGCGTGCGGTCACGACGCTCAGCCCCACCACCGACCGCACCGCGGTCTGGCGCCGGCTCACCGAGGTGCAGCTCGCCCGGGGCGGCGCGGTACTGCCGCTGGTCCGTTCCCTGCTCGCGGTCGGCGCGCTCGGCGACTGCCCGGCCTCGACCCTGGCCGCCGCGGCGGGCGAGGCCCTGGCCGACGAGCCGGCGTTCGCCGCCGAGCTGTTCGCCGCCGCCACCGCGGCCGGGCAACCGGCCAGCGCGCAGCAGGCGCTCGCCGCCGCGCTCGCCGGCAACCTCGACGACGCCCTGCGGTTGGCGGACCGGCTGCTGGCCACCGCCGCACCCCACGATCGGTCCGAGGCGGCCGTGGTGGCGGCGACCGCCCTGGCGCACCGTGGCCACGTCGGCCGCAGCGTGGAGCTGTACCGGTGGTCGGGCACCGCCTCGGCGCTGGCCTTCGCCGTCGTCGGCGGGCTCGCCAGCGGAGACCCGGACCCCGCCGCCGCGGCACCGGCGGGTGACCCGCTGGGCGAACCGCCGACCCTGCACGCCAGCGCCGCCCGGCTGATGGCCGACGGCGTACGCGAGAGCGTGAGCGGCCCGCCGACCGCCGCGCTCTCCGCGCTCGTGCAGGCCGCCGCGCTGCTGGAACCGGACGGGCGGGCGGCACTCCTCCCGGACAGCCCGGCGGCGCTCGCCGCGCTGACGGCCGTGCACTGTGGTGAGCTGGAGATCGCCGAGCAGGTGCTGCGCCGCGCCCTGGGCGCCGGTGTCGGTGGTCCGCTGATGGCTCGCCGCCACCGGCTGTTGCAGGCGTGGATCCTGATGGTCCGGGGCGAGACACGCGCCGCGAGCGAGCAGCTCGCCGCGGTGACGCTCGACGGGCGGCAGTTGGAGTCCCGCGACGCGCTGTTCGCCGCCGCGATCCGGATGGGCGTCGGCCGCCGCACCAGCGACATCGGGGCACTCAAGCGTGGCTGGGGACAGGCGCTGGAAGCGGTGGTCCGGCACCCCGTCGACCTGTTCACGCTCCTGCCGCTGGGTGAGCTGGCCATCGCCGGCGCGCGCCTCGGTGACCTGGCCCGACTCGAACCGTACCTGCGGGAGGCGCGCACGTTGCTCGGCCGGCTCGACGACCCACCACTGTGGAGTGTTCCGCTGCGCTGGAGCGGTCTGCACGCCGCGATCCTCACCGGGGCGCCGGACGTCGCCGACGAACACGTCGCGGCCCTGCTGGCCGCGGCCGACCACAGCCGGTACGCCGCAGTGGTCGCCGCCGCCGCGGAGTGCTGGGTGGAGGTGCTGCGGGGGGTCGTCGACCCGACCCGCGTGGAGGCCGCCGCCCGGGCGCTGCACGACACCGGACTGCGCTGGGACGGTGCTCGCCTCGCCGGCCAGGCCGCCATCCGAACCGCGGACCGGCGGGCGATGACCACCCTGCTGGAGTGTGCGCGGGCACTCCAGGGGCGACCACCCGGCGGCCACGGCGAGCTGGCACCGACGAGCACCACCGAGAGCGCCACGCGGGTCACCGGCCCCGCCCAGCAGGGGCTCAGCGACCGTGAGTACGAGGTGGCCGAGCTGGTGCTGGCCGGGTTGACCTACCGCGAGATCGGCGACCGGCTCTTCATCTCGGCGAAGACCGTGGAACACCACGTGGCGCGGATGCGCAACCGACTGAACTGCGCCAACCGCACCGAGTTGCTGGCACTGCTGCGCACCGTCGTCGCCGACCGGGCCAGCGACACGGCCGGGCAGCCGTGGCCGCAGCGGACGACCTGATGGAGTGCCCCCGCCGGGGACGCCGCCGCACCGAGCGGTGCGGGACGTGACGCCCAGCGAGGTCCGGCTGATCCGGACGAGGCTCGTCGTACTGGCCGCCGTCCTGGTCACACTCTGGTCGTACGCGGCCTATCTGACCAGCCAGGACGCCCTCGACCTGGTGCGGGTGCGGGCCCTGGCGGACACCCTGGGCCAGCCCATCGACCGCCTGATCCTGAGCCTTCAGGTCGAACGTCGGGCCAGCGCCGAGGCGCTCGCCGGAGCCGGGCCGGCGGCGACCCCACTGGGCGGGGCGCGTGAGGTCACCGACCGGGCCGCCGCCGAGCTCCGCAGGTTCCGCGCGGGCCGCGACATTCGGCTGCTCAGCGCCGGCGAGGTGCGCGACCGGGCCGACGAACTCGTCCGCCGGCTCGACGGCCTGAGCACGATCAGGTCCCAGGTGGACGCCGGGCAACTCGACCAGGCCGAGGCGGTCGACGGGTACGACCAGGTCGTCGACGTCGCCTTCCGGGTGTACGGCCCGGAGTGGGGCGCGAACGAGAGCACGTTGGCCGCCGACAGCCGCGCGGTGATCGCGCTGGCCCGCGCCCGGGAGTTGCTCGCGCGGGAGGACACCCTGGTCAGCGCGGCCCTCACCGCCCAACGGCTCGGCCCGGACGATCGCCGCCGGCTGACCGAACTCGTCGACAACCAGCGGTTCGCGCGTACCGAGGCGGCGGCCGGGCTGCCGGCCGACGGCCCGGCAGAGCACCGGCGGATCGCGGGCGGCCCCGCGTTCGCGGGGCTGCTCGCCCTGGAGGACAGGCTGGTGCGGACGGACACCGCAAACGCCCTGGCCGGGACCACCCTGGCGGACTGGCGGGCCGCCGCGGATCCCGCCCTCGGCGCGCTGCAGACCCTGGTGACGAGCACCGCCCGCAGCAGTGTCGAACGGGCCACGCCGGGTGCCGCCGTGCTCGTCGCCCGGACCGGCGCCGTGGTGGGGCTGGGCCTCATCGTCGTGCTCGTGCTCCTGGTGAGCTGGGCGAGCACCGTCCGACGGCTGACCGACCAGCTGACCCGGCCGATCGTCGACGCGCCGGTCCCGACCCCGGACGTGGCGGCGGCGCCCGACGGTCCCGACCGGGAGCTGTTCCTGCGGGTCACCCGCCGCAACCAGGTCCTGCTGCGCGATCAGCTCGACCTGCTGGACGGGATGCAACGCCGGGAGCGACCCGCCGAGGAGAGCAGCGAGCTGTTCCAGCTCGACCACCTGACCACCCGCGTCCGGCGCAACGTGGAGAAGCTGATCGCCCTCGCCGGCGCGCGGCCCGCCCGCCGCTGGCGGCGCGCGGTGCCGATGCTCGACGTCGTACGCGGTGCCGTCGCCGAGGTGCCGGACTACCAGCGGGTCCTGATCGCGCCGTACTGGCCGTGGTCGCTCGCCGGCCCGGCCGTCACCGACGTCGTCCACCTGCTGGCGGAGTTGATCGAGAACGCCCTCTCCTTCTCGCCGGCGGACACCACCGTCCGGGTCGGCGGCGAGCAACGGACACCGGGGTGCGCCATCCTGGTCGTCGACGACGGGCCCGGCCTGGACGCCGCCGCGCTGGCCGACGCGAACCACCTGCTCGCCAGCCCGCCCGCGGCTCCACCACCGGGTCCCACCGGTCTGTACACCGTCGCCGTGCTGGCCCACCGATGTGGCGCCCTCGTCTCGCTGCGTCCCAGCCGGCGCGGCGGGACGGCGGCGGTCGTGCTCCTGCCGGCCCACCTGGTCCCGGCGCCCGACACCGGCCGGAGACCCTCCACCTCGCCGCCACCCGCCCCGTACCCGCCCGCGCACCACGGCACCGACCCGAGCGGCGACGGCGCGCTGCCGACGCGGGTCCGTCAGACCGGGCCACCCGACCCCGAACACGGCAGGGCCGGCCTCGACACGGTCGAGATGCCGGTCGCCAGAACAGCGAGGAGAGACCCATGACCTCCGCAGTGGTCACCGACGACGGCCTGACCGGCGCCCTGGACCGCCTGGTCGACCGAGTGCACGGCGCGGAGTTCGCCGTCGTGCTGTCCCCGGACGGGTTGCTCCTCGGCGGCTCCCGGCAGGTGGAGACGAAGCTCGCCGAGCAGATCTCCGGCGTCGTCGCCGGCCTGATCGCGTTGGGGCTGGCCGCCACCCGGACCTGCGAGGCGGGCGGTCTGCGTCAGGTCGTGGTGCAGATGGCGCGCGCCTTCCTCTTCGTCGCCACCATCGCGAACGGGACCATCCTCACCGTGCGGATCTCCGGTGACGACGTCAAGGTCGGCGACATGGCGTACGAGGTGGCGCTCTTCGTGGGGCAGGCCGAGCAGCACCTGCCGATCACACTGGGTCCGGCCTCCTCCGCGACGATCGGGGACACGTGTGCGCACCAACGGCACCGCTGACGAGGCGTGGTACGACGACGACGCTGGCCCGGTCGCCCGGCCCTACACGATGACCGGCGGGCGTACCTCGCCCGTGGGCGGTCAGTTCGACCTGATCTCGCTCGTCGTCGCCCGGCGGGCGGCCGCGCCTCCCACCCCGCTCTTTCCCGAACAGGCGCGGATCGTCGAGCTGTGCCACCATCCGGTGTCGGTTGCCGAGGTCGGCGCCGAGTTGGACCTCCCGCTCGGGACCGTGCGGGTGCTGCTCGGCGACCTGCTCGCGGCCGGACTGATCGAGACGCACGACCCGCCGGTGCTGTCGGAGCTGCCGACCACGGATCTGCTTGAGGCGATCCTCGTCGGGCTCCGCACCCTGTGACAGGGCAGGGGCCATCCGCGACGGATCGCGGGCGGGCATCCGGCGACGAACTGAAGGGAAGACAGGCAGTGCCGGTGACACCACCCCAGCCACGCCGTACCGTGGCGATCATCCTGCTGGACCGGATCGTGGCCCTCGCCACGACTGCCCGGCGGGTGCTCAGCGGTCGCGACGACGCCTCGCGGATCACCTGGGTTGCCGCGGTCGCGGTGCTCGGGGTGCTCGGGGTGACGGCGGTTCTCGTCGCCGGAGTGCTCCGCACGCCGGAGAAGATGGCGCCGGTGACTCTCGACCCGCCACTGTCGGTGGATCCGGTGGGCACGACGCCGGGCGGCACTCCCCGAGCGCGGGCACAACCGGCAGCGACCAGCCCGGCGGTGGCCGCTTCCCCGCCCGCCGCCTCGGTCACCGTGGTCCCTCCGCCGACCGTCGGGGCCACGACCAGCCCCGCGCCGACGGGTTCGACCGCCGTACCCACGCCGGCCCCCCTGATCGCCGACTTCGCCGTCGAGGACACCGCACTGCTCAGTTATGGCGCGGCCGTGACCATCACCAACCCGGGGCCGGTTCCGGCACCACAGTGGACGTTGGTGCTCACCCTGCCCCGGGAGTCGCTGCGGGTCAGCGCGGTCGAGGGCGCGCAGGCCAGCCGCGACGGCGCGGTGTGGACGTTCGTGCCGGACGGCAGCGCCGCTGCGGTGCCCGGCAGCTCGTCGGTCCGGGTGACGTTCCGGGTCAACGGCGCACCCACCGGTGCCGCCCCCGAGGCGTGCACCATCGACGGGGTCGCCTGCACCGGGCTGCCGGGTTGACCGGCGCGCGCCTGCCAGAACACGGCCAGGGGTGACCCACCCGAAGGTGGGCCACCCCTGTCAGACATCGGGGCTACTGCTGGTTGAGGTGCAGCGCGAGATCGATGACCAGGTATTTCACGGTGAACGCACCGGTCAGCTGAGCGGTGCCGCTGAGCAGGTCGATCTGGTACACCTGGCTGGGGAAGCCACCGTTGAGGACGGCGTAGGCGTTGTTGCTCACCGCTCGTCCGCTGCGCAGGGTGCTGTGGATGTCGAAGCCGGCCCGCGGGTTGGCGGCCACGCCCAGGCTGCCGGTGGCGACGAGTTGGCCAGCGTTTGCCGGGGACTGCAGCGCGACCTGGTCGAGGTTGGTGTCGATGTCGAACAACGTGGTCGCGGTGCTCGGATCGAGGTCGACGTTCGTGTAGGCCGCCGCGGTCAGCCCGGGGGCCGCGGTGACCGCAGGCGGGTAGGTGAGGGTGCCGTCGGCGAGGGTGACGCCGCCGACGTTGACGTTGTGCCGCAGATTCTGGCCCACGTCGCTGATGATGCGCAGGCGATCGGCGGCCGGGTTGAAGTCGACGCCGAAGAACGACCCGCTGAGGGGGATGGTCAGCTGGCTGACCTTCGTGGCAGCGGCATCGCTGGTGGACAGCGTGAAGATGCCGCCGCTGTTGCCGACGCCGTAGAGCCGGCCGTCCTGGACCCGGTAGTCGATGCCCACGAGGTTCTCGGCGCCGGGCAGGTCCACCGTGCCGATCACGCAGGCCAACCCCGGTCGGTTGGCGGCGAACTTCAGGAGCTGCTGGTCCTCGGTCAGACCAACCGCCACCCGGCCATTACGGCCACCTGCGTTGAGCAGGTCCCAGAGAATGGTGCAGGAGCCGGCGTTCAACGATGCCGGACCGGCGGATGAGGTAGACCTCGACGAGACGCTGTCGGGCCGGGCTGCCGCGCCCGCCGAGGTCGTCAGCATTCCGATGACGACGGCCGTGCCGGTCAGGAGCAGTCCTCGATGGATCATGCGATGCATGGACGGGCCTTCCTTGCGAGATAGGGAGAATGCCCGGCAGTGGCATCGAAAGAGGGCGTCCCGATCGGTTCATTCGGAACGTTTGCCCAGCTCAGACGCTATATGGCCCGCTCGAAAGTTGCTGTCGGATCACGTACTATCCGAGTCGTCCTCACCGGCACGACGGGATGCGGTGCGGTAAACCGTCGCTGTCGCAGCCACGCTGGTCCCCGTCAGCCATTAACGGCGGGGACCAGCGCAGATCAGCGCACGGCCAGGGGCGGCTCGGCACGCTCGCCCTGCTGGCGCAGGGCCGGCAACGCTGGGGCGAGCGCCACCAGCATGGCCAGGCCGGCGACGGGTAGCAGGTCGAGAGTGACCACCGGCAGGACGATGCCGACGATCAGCAGCGGCACGCTCCACCACGGCAGCCGCCGTTTCGCGGCGAGCATGCCCGCGAGGACGACCAGGCCGAGGAAGAAGAACTGGGGTACGACGTCGTAGAAGGCCACCTCGACGCCGGGGATGGCCTTGAAGTCCGCGCCGAGCGCCGACATCTCCGCCCGGTCGGCCGCCAGGAGACCCTCCACGATGTCGGCGCCGAACTGCACCATCGTCGCGGCGAGTCCCACCATCGTGACGGTCACCACCCCGGTTCGCCAGGGGCTGCGGGGCAGGAGGCGAGACAGCGCGAGCACCCCCGGGACGAAGCACACCATGCCGGCGAGCGCGACCAGATGCGCGGCCTGCCAGTCGAACCCCGGGCCGTACACACCATCGGACTTCGCCCAGAGGCGGACCAGGCCGTAGGCGGCGATTCCGATCGGTCCGGCGAGGACATACAGCTCAGCGCGTTTCATGCCGACCATCATCTGATCCTCGGCGTCGCGGCCGGTTCCGGGAAGATCCTCGCCCGGCCCCCGATTTCCGTCTCAGGTTTTCCACCGAGCCGACCCTCGGTCGGGGCTTCGTCGTCAGGCGCGCCAGACCGCTGCGGCGGCGGCCAGCGCCGCCTCCTGGTACGGCGTTCGCGGCGAGTCCGCGGCGACGACCTCCACCGGCCACCTCTGCCCCAGCGCGACCCAGAGCGTCGACAGCACGCCCGAGTACGTCGACGGCTCGTCCGCGCCCTCGGCCACCAGCAGCACGTACGTCCACGCCGCCGCGTCCGGCGCGCCGTCCAGTGGCGTCCGCCAGGCGCGGTGCAGGCTGCGCCCGTGGCGGCGGGGCGCGTCGACGGACAGGAGGGTGTCGGCCGGGGCTGGATCGGGCGCGTCCGGCGGACCGTCGACGCTGAACCGGTACGACAGTGGCGGCACCTCCGTGACGGCCGGCACGCCGGCCAGGTCGGAGCCGTCGGGCTCACCGACAAAGGCGCGCAGTAGTGCCCGTTCCGCGCTGGTGATCGCGACGCCGTGGAACGTCAGGCTGAGCAGGAGGGTGGCGTCGGCCAGGGCGAACTCACCCGCGGCGTAGTGCTCCCGCACGGTCCCGAGGACATCGTCGGGGAGCCGGCCCGCGAGCCGCCGGCACACGTCGGCGACCGTCGCGTACGTCTTCGCGTCCATGGTGTTCATTCTCGTGGTGGTCGCCGAACGCGGGTGGTCGCCGAGCGCGGGCGGGTGGCGAGCGTCGCTCATGCTGGAGTGGTGATTCGTTTCGTACTGAATGTGCTGTGGCTCGTCTTCGGCGGTGGCATCGTGCTGGCGGTCGGGTACGGCGTCGCCGCACTGATCTGCTTCGTCCTGGTCGTGACGATCCCGTTCGGGGTCGCGTCGCTCCGCCTCGCCGTCTACTCGCTGTGGCCCTTCGGCCGCACCCTGGTGCCGAAGCCCGGCGCGGGCGTGGCCTCCGGGTTGGCGAACATCCTCTGGCTGGTGCTGGCGGGCTGGTGGCTCGCGCTGTCCCACATCGTCGCGGGCATCGCCCTCTGCGTGACGATCATCGGGATCCCGTTCGGCATCGCCAACTTCAAGCTCGTGCCGGCGGCGCTCTGGCCCCTCGGCCGCGAGCTCGTGGACATGCCCTGAGCTTGGAAAACGGGGGCACCTGCTCCCCCGCCACCTCTAACTTATAGCGCACTGGGGGGCTTGCGGCAAGACCCGGGTCGTGCCGCAAAATCGTCGGCCGAGGCCAGAATCTGCCGAAATGGAAGTCATCATTTGAATTCCCTGCCTACCTCCGTGTTCGATCTCCCCGCGCACCTCTCCCCCAAGGCCGACCCGAGGCTCATCGCCCTGGACGAGCAGCATTTCGCGACGATGGCGCAGAGCCTCGACCAGCTGAACACCGAGCTGTCCGAGCGCCTTGCCGCCGAGCGCCTGGCGCCCGGCGGCAAGGGCCGGCAGGCCATGGACCGGGACGAGGAGATCCGCCGGCTGACCGGCCGCCTGCATGCGCTGAGTCGCTACGGCCTGGACCTGTGCCTCGGCCACGTGGTCGGCGCGGACGACCCCGAACCCGTGTACGTCGGGCGGCGTGGCCTCACCGACAGCACCGGTCGGCGGCTGCTGCTCGACTGGCGCTCTCCGGCCGCCGAGCCGTTCTTCGGCGCCACCCACGCGAACCCGATGGGTCTGGCCAGCCGTCGCCGTTACCGCTGGACTCGCGGCCGGATCAGCGACTACTGGGACGAGGTGTTCACCCCGGACGGGCTCGTGGGGCACGCCGTCGCGCTCGACGACCAGTCCGCGTTCATCGCCAGCCTGGGCACTGCCCGCTCCGCCCGGATGCGGGACGTGCTCAGCACCATCCAGGCCGACCAGGACGCCATCATCCGGGCGGGATCGGCTGGCACTCTCGTCGTGGACGGCGGCCCGGGCACCGGGAAGACGGTCGTCGCGCTGCACCGCACCGCCTACCTGCTCTACTCCGACCCTCGCCTGGGTCAACGCCGGGGCGGAGTGCTCTTCGTCGGGCCACACCAGCCCTACCTTGCCTACGTCGCCGACGTCCTACCCAGCCTCGGCGAGGAGGACGTGCAGACCTGCACCCTGCGGGACCTCGTCGACGAGGGCGGGGCGGTTACCGTCGAACCCGACCCGGACGTGGCCCGGCTGAAGTCGTCGGCGGACCTGGTCGGGGCGATCGACGCGGCGGTCCGGTTCTACGAGGACCCACCGGTCAAGCCGATGACTGTCACCACCGACGAGGGCGACCTCTGGCTGGGCGCCGACGACTGGGCCGACGCGTTCCAGGCGCCGGGGCCGGGCACCCCACACAACGAGGCACGCGACGAGATCTGGGCGGAGTTGCTCACGATCCTCGTCGACAGGTACGACGGCGACGAGCCGGACGACGTGCTGCGCCGGTCGCTGTCGCGCAACCGGGAGCTGCGCACCGCCTTCAACCGCGCCTGGCCGTTGCTCGACGCGGCCGACCTGGTGGGAGACCTGTGGTCGGTGCCCGCGTACCTGCGCACGTGCGCGCCCTGGCTCAGCCGGGAGGAGATCCGGACGCTGCAGCGCGACGAGCCCCGGGCCTGGACCGTGTCCGACCTGCCGCTGCTGGACGCGGCCCGGCGGCGGCTCGGCGTCGCGTCGGGGCGTTCGCAGCGGCACGACCCCGCCGCCGCCGTGGAGCGCGAGCACCGGGACCGGGTCGTCGACGAACTCCTCGCGGCCGACGCCTACGACGACGGCGAGGGTCTGTTGACGATGCTGCGCCAGCCCGACCTGCGCGACGCCCTGGCCGACGAGTCCGGATCGCTCACCGCCGACCCGGACCTGCTGGCCGGCCCGTTCGCGCACATCGTCGTGGACGAGGCCCAGGAGTTGACCGACGCCGAGTGGCAGATGCTGCTGGCCCGGTGCCCGTCGCGCAGTTTCACGATCGTCGGGGACCGCGCCCAGGCCCGACACGGGTTCACCGAGTCGTGGCAGGAACGCCTGGAGCGGATCGGGCTGGACCGGATCACCCTGGCCTCACTGAGCATCAACTACCGGACCCCGGAGGAGGTCATGGCGGGGGCCGAGCCGGTCATCCGGGCCGTGCTCCCGGACGCCAACGTGCCGACCTCCATCCGCGGCAACGGGCTCCCCGTCGTACACGGCTCGACGGCCGAGCTGGGCGCGATCCTCGACGCCTGGCTCACCGAGCACACCGACGGGACCGCCTGTGTGATCGGCGACCCGGCGTTCGCACCGGCGTCGCGCGTCCGATCGCTGAGCCCGGAGCAGGCCAAGGGCCTCGAATTCGACCTGGTCGTCCTGATCGATCCGGACGCGTTCGGCACGGGCATCGAGGGCGCGGTGGACCGGTACGTGGCGATGACCCGGGCGACCCAGCAGCTCGTCATCCTGACGAGGCGCTGAGCCGCCCGGCCCACAGCTGTCAGTTGCCGAGCGTGACGTGCAGGATCCTCTCGTTGCTGTTGTTCGGGGTGCTGTCCTTGTCACCGGTGTTGGTGGTGGTCAACCACAAACCGCCGTCGGGAGCCGGCTCCACCGTCCGCAGGCGGCCGTAGGTGCCGCTGAAGTACGTCTGCACGTTCGTCAGGCTGCTGCCGCTGATCACCGCCCGATACATCCGGGCACCCCGCGCACAGGCCACGTAGAGCGCGTCCCGCACGATCGTGATCCCGGAGCAGGACCCCTCCGCGGTCGGATAGGTACGCGCGGGCGCGATGAACCCGGCCGTGCCGCAGGTGCCGCTGGTGCCCTCGCACGCCGGCCAGCCGTAGTTGCCGCCCTTCGTGATCAGGTTGGTCTCATCCATGATCGAGTTGCCGAATTCCTGCTCCCACAGCCGACCCTGCGAGTCGAACGCCAACCCCTGCGGGTTGCGGTGGCCGTAACTCCAGACGTAGTTGCCGAACGGGTTGTCCGAGGGGACCGTGCCGTCCGGGTTGAGACGCAGGATCTTGCCTTCGAGGGCCGACCGGTCCTGCGCGTAGTTGCCGTTCTGCGCGTCGCCCGTGCTGGCGTACAGCTTGCCGTCCGGGCCGAAGCGCAGCCGGCCACCGTCGTGGTACTTGTTCCGCCGGATGCCACTGACCAGCACCTGCTCGCTGGAGGTGTTGAGGCGGCCGTTCTCGAACTTGATCCGCACGATCCGGTTGTCGCTGGGCGAGGTGTGCATAATGTACAACCAGCGGTCACTGGCGAAGCTGGACGACACGGCGAGCCCGAGCAGGCCACCCTCGCCGTCGGTGCTCTGCACGTTCGGCACCGTGCCCAGATTGGTCTTGGCCCCGGTGCTGGGGTTGAGCTGGATGATGTCGTGCGCGTCGCGGCGGTTGTAGAGCACGGTGCCGTCCGACAACGTGACGAGCCCCCACGGGACGTCGGTGTCGGTGGTGACCTGACGCACCCCGCACACCGGGTTGCCACAGCCCGCGCCGGTGGTCACCGTCGTGGTGGCGCTGCGCGACGAGGTGTTGTCCTGCGCGTCCCGGGCCACCACGTAGTACTGGTACGCGGTGTTCGCCGCCAGCCCGCTGTCCGTGAAGGTGGTCACCGGCGGCGTGCCGGTGACCGTGCCGACCTTCACACCACCCCGGAAGACGTCGTACGCCCGGACGCCGACGTTGTCGGTCGACGCGGTCCAGCGCAGGGTCACCGTGGTGCCCGACGCGGTGCCGGAGAGCTGCTGCGGCGCGGTCGGCGCCTGCGTGTCGGCCTGACACTGCGGGGGCGTGATCGACACGGTGGTGCTCGCCTGGGACACGTTGCCGGCGGCGTCCCGGGCGTTGACGTACAGGCCCCAGGTCGCTCCCGCGACCACCGTGAGGCTGGTGGACAGCGTCGAGCCGCTCACCGACTTCATCAACTGGCCGTCGTGGTAGACGTCGTAGAAGGCCACCGCGACGTTGTCCGTCGAGGCGTTCCACGCGAAGGTCACCGAGTTGCACGTCAGGCCGCTCACCCGCGGGCTGCCGGGAGCCGTGGGCGGCTGGGTGTCGGAGCTGCCCAGCGCCGTCGTCCACCGCTGGTTGGCCTGCCCGTTGCAGGTCCAGAGACCCACCAGGGTGCTGTTGGCGGTGGCACCGCCGTTGACGTCCAGGCACAGGCTGGACTGGACGCCGACGATGGTCCCGTTGGTGTTGATCCGCCAGCGCTGGTTGGCGCCGCCGGTGCAGGAGTTGATCTGCAGGGTGGCCGGCGCGGTGGTGTCCTGGCCGACCACGTCCAGGCACATCGTCTCGTCGTAGACCCGCAGCTCACCGGCCGAGGTGAACGTCCAGGACTGGTTGGCCTGACCGTTGCAGTCGTAGATGTTGATGCCGGCGCCGGCCGTGCGGACGTTGCCGACGACGTCCAGGCAGCGGCCCGATGCCGCACTGACCACCGTAGAGGCCGGCGCGGCCGATGCCGGTACGCCGATGGCGACCGTCAGCAGCGTCACCGCTGCCATCGCCGCCGGCAGTAGCCGTCGTCGTCGTGCGTGACGGGGGTTGGGCCGCGCGAAAGCTGACATCCGTCCTCCAGGATCGGGGCGTCGACCGGACCGATCCGGTGCCGGACGACCGGCACCCGACCAAGTCGAACTATGAACATCGAATATCAAAGTTGGGTCGACGTCGCATGTCAAACGATGTCACTCGATCAGCGACAAAACCCCAGATCGATACGATGTCCGGCAGGCCCGCCGCCCTACTCCCCGCCCCGCAACGACTCGCGGACGTGCCGACGGGCGTGATGGATCCGGGACTTCAGCGTGCCGACCGGGATGCCCAGTTGCTCGGCGATCTCCTGGTAGTCCAACTGGCACAGGTCCCGCAACACCAGTGCCGTCACCAACTCCGGCCGGTGGGCCTCCAGCCGGTCCAACGCGTCGAGCAGGTCGAGGCGCGACCCGGCGATGACGCTCGTCGTACGAGGGTCGGCCACCTCGACGGGCAGCAGCGGGCTGGGCTGCTCGGCCGCCCGTCGCCGCAGGGACCGATAGGTCTGGCGGGCACAGTTGGCGACCACGACGTGCAACCAGGTCGAGAAGAGCGACCGGCCCTCGAATCGCTCGATGTGCCTGGCCACCTGCACCAACGCGTCCTGGGCCGCCTCCTCGGCGTCCTGCCGACAGGGCAGGAAACGCCCACACTGCTCAAGGACCCGCGGACCGATCGCCGCCAGCAACGCGTCCCGGGCCGCGCTGTCGCCGGTCGCCGCCCGGCGCGCCAGTTCCTCGATCGACGACCCGTCCACCACCGGCGCTCCCCCCGCTCGTGTGTGACACCCGCAGTTCCGGTTGCCGGATAATACGGCCGTGTCCATCCCGCCACAGGTCGGCCGGTACCGCGTCGCACGCCCCGTCGGCAGCGGGGCGTTCGCCACCGTGTGGCTGGCGCACGACGACGAGTTGCAGGCCCCGGTGGCCGTGAAGGTGCTGGCCGAGAACTGGTCGCAGCGGGCCGACATCCGGGCGCGGTTCCGCCAGGAGGCGCGGTTCATGCGACAGGTCGACTCCGACCATCTGGTCCGCGTGTTGGACATCGGCGAGCTGCCCGACGGTCGGCCGTACCTGGTGATGACGTACGCCGGTGGTGGCACGCTCGCCGATCGGCTGGTGGGCGGGCCGATGCCGGTAGGCGAAGCGGTGCGGGTCGCCGCCGACATCGCCAGGGCGGTGGCCGTCCTGCACGACAACGGTGTGCTGCACCGCGACCTCAAGCCCTCCAACATCCTCTTCGACAGCCCTGCGGCCGGAGGGCGGGTGCTCGTCGCCGACCTGGGGCTGGCCAAGGCGCTCGCGCACGCCTCCGGGTTCACGCTGACCGCCGGCACGCCCGGTTACATGGCACCGGAACAGCTCGTCGCGGGCGGCGGGCTGGACGCGCGCGCCGACGTCTACGCGATCGGCGCCCTGACCCAGCACATGCTGACCGGGAAGCCTCCAGGGCAGGCGATGGAGGCGGCCTCGGGCGTACCCGCCGCGGTCGAGCGCGTCGTCCGTCGGGCTCTGCACCGCGACCCGGGCCGCCGCTGGCCAACCGCAGCGACGTACGCCGACGCGCTGGAGGGTCTGCTCGCCGCGCGACGGGTTCCGGCTCGCCCGTGGCTGCGGCGTACCCGTCGGAGCCTCACCGCCGCCGGCACCGTGGCCGCGACGCTGGTCATGGCCGGATCCGCCACCGTTCCCACCGCCGCACTTGGCTGGACCCGGGTGGCCGACGCGACCGGCGCGCTCTCGGTGGCCGTCCCGGACGGCTGGGCACGGCAACTGCGGGACGCCGGCTGGGACCCGGCCGTGATCGGCCTCGCCGGCGAACGTGGTCCGGGCCTGCTCGTCGGAGCGGACCTCACCGACTGGTCCGACGTGGACAGCGCGACACCGGGGGTCTTCGTCGGGCTGAGCCCTGCTCTCGCGGGAGCCAAGAGGCCGACACTGCCGGATCACAGCGGATGCACGCGTGCCGCCGATCGGGCGATCACCGTCGGTGCCCTCAGCGGGAACGTCGGGCACTGGGCGCGCTGCGGGGGCGCGCAGACGTCCTTCAGCGAGGTCACCCTGGTCGCGGCCGACGGCATCGTCGGCGTGTACGTCCAGGTGAAGCAGAGCGACGGCGCGGACCGTACCGACGAGATCCTCGGCACGTTGCGGGTGGACCCGTCGCTGGTCACCCAACGGTAGTCCGTTCCCATCTTCCGCTGCCGTCGGCCTTGCGCCACTCCCGCTTCTCGGTGCTGCCGTCGAGCTTGCGGACGGTGGCCTGCACGTTCTGGCCCACCACCCGGTACGAGATGAACGTCTCGATCTCGTCGGGCCCGTCGCTGTCGCCCACAATGTACGGCCACGCGGACCGCTTTCCGCCGGTGTCGGAGAGCTGGACGGGCACCAGGGCCTGTGCCCGTCGGGAGCCGGGATTGCCCAGTTCGACGAGGATGAGGGCGTCCTCGGTCGACGGCGCGATCGCGGGCTCCTCGACGATGAACTCGGCGTACACCGGACTCGCGCCGCCCGGCAGGATCTTGCACGGCACGGCGGCGCCGTTGGATCCGTTGCGGAACGTGACCTTGTCGTCGGACCCACCGCAGAATTTCAGGTTGTCGATGACCGCGTTGGGCCAGTCGGTCCGCCTGATCTCGCTCAGCGGCTTGGCCGGCCCGGTGGTGCGGGTGGCCGGGGTGGGGCTGGCCGGAGCAGTCGGGCTGGGGGTGGCCGAGGCCGGATCGCTCGGTGCCGGCGGGCTCGTGCTGGCGGACGGGGAGCCGGCGGGCGCCGCGTCGCCGCCGACCCGGTCGAACGGTGACGTGCAACCGACGACGAACGTAAGGGTGAGCACCACACCGATCAGCAGTCTGCCGCGCATGGACGGTCCTTTCCTCTATCGGGTCTGTCACTGGGTTTGATGCACCCGTACGGGAAGTGGTTCACGCGACCGGGGCGGCGGCGGACGCTCCGCTTCCCACCGTCGGTGCACATGCCCCTCCTCCTCAGGTCGTAAGCGCATTGCCGTCCTGCGCCAGATGGCGGGGTGCGGTCGCTCGAACAGGCTTGTCCCAGGGCGTCGGGTGACGCCGTACGGACCTGTTCCGGAACCCCGTTCGCCTGGAAAGGCAGTAACCGACGATGCGTTCTCTCTTCTCTTCCCCGTCCCGCTCGGCCCGAATCGCACGGCCGCTCGTCCGCCTCGGCGCGGTGGTGGCGACCGCTGTCGTCATCGCCGTGAGCGCCGCGGGCTGTGGCGCGGGGCAGAGCGCTCCCGCGCCACCCGTCGACGCTCCGGCGGCACCGGCTGCCGCGAGCGGGGCGGCCTCCACCCTGACCGACACCGACGCCAACGCCTGGCTCGACGGTCTGCTGCCGGCGGCCCTCGACCGCACCGGCATCGCCGGGGCCACCGTTGCCGTCGTGGACGACGGCAAGATCATCACCACCCGGGGGTACGGCCACGCCGACACCGGGAACGGTGGCACCGGGGCCGTGCCGGTCGACCCGGACCGGCATCTCTTCCGGATGGGTTCGGTGTCGAAACTCGCCACCGCCACCGCCGTCCTGCAACTCGTGCAGAGCGGCAAACTCGACCTCGACGCCGACGTCGAGACGTACCTCGACCTCGACCTGCCGCGCCACTACGAGCGGGCCGTCACCCTGCGGCACCTGCTGACGCACACCGCCGGTTTCGAGGAGCGCATCGCCGGTCTCATCGGCACCGAGGGTGGCGACGTCGATCTGCGTAAGGCCCTGGTGACCGACCCGCCGGACCAGATCTACGAGCCGGGGACCGTCCCGGCGTACTCGAACTACGGCAACTCGCTCGCGGGCTACATCGTCCAACGCGTCAGTGGGACACGCTTCGAGGAGTACGTCCAGCGCAACATCCTGGACCGGGCGGGCATGCCGTCGTCGAGCTTCGAACAGCCCCTTCCGGCGGCACTGCGCGACCGGATGTCCAAGGGGTACGACACCTCCGCCGCACCCGCCGGACCCTTCGAGATCGTCGGCACTCCCCCGGCCGGCGCGTTGAGCGCCCCGGCGACCGACATGGCGCGGTTCATGCTCGCCCAACTCGGCGAGCCTGTCGGTTTCGGACCCCTGCTCGACAAGCCGACCCGCGAACTGATGCAGCGGCCCGCGCTCGACGCGACGTCGCTCGGCACACTTGCCGACGGACCCCGGATGACGCTCGGCTTCTTCGACGAGAGCCGCAACGGCCACCGGATCCTCGGCCATGGCGGCGACACCACGTACTTCCACACCCACCTGCAGATCTACCCCGACGACCGCGCGGGCATCTTCGTCTCGCTCAACAGCAACGGCTCCGGCGCCCTCGCCAGCCACGACCTTCGTCAGTCGGTCGTGAACGGATTCGCCGACCGCTACTTCCCGGCCCGCGACGGACAGCCGACCGCCGGCGTCGATTCGGCGACCGTGGCCAGGCACGCCGCGCTGGCAGCCGGCACGTACGAGTCCTCGCGAGCGATACGCAGCAACTTCCTGACGACGATCGGCCTGGTCGGACGTACCACGGTCAGTGTCGCCGACGGCGGCCGACTGCTGTTCGAGCCGGGTCCACTGTCCGACTCGCCGGCCCTCTACGAGGAGGTCGCGCCCTGGGTCTGGCGTGAGGTCGGCGGACAGCGCACGCTTGCCATGCGGGCGACCGACGACCGGGTCGAGGCGATCAGTTTCGACTCCGCGTTCGCGCTGCTGCCGGTCGAGCCCGCACGCGGCTCCGCACTGGCCCTCCCCGTGCTCGTCGGGTCGACAGTCGTGCTGCTGCTCACCGTCCTGTCCTGGCCGATCGGCGCGTACGTCCGCCGCCGGCTCGGCCGCACCCCACGCGAGCGGACCGGGCGCACCGCGCGGATCCTGAGCCGCGTCGCCGTCGCCGGCACGCTCCTCGCCTTCGCCGGTTGGGTGCTGGCCCTCAGCAGCATCATGAGCCTGCGGGACGTCCCCGGTGGGGTGCTGCGCGTCGTGCAGGTGCTGCAACTGGTCGGCCTGCTCGGTGTGCTGCCCGCCGCCGTCCGGCTGGTCGACGACGTCCGACGCCACGTCGGCTGGCGGAGGATCGCCGGCAGCGCCCTGCTCCTGCTCGCCCTCGCCGGTGCGGGCTGGTTCGCCGTGGAGTTCCGGCTGCTCGCACCTAGCATCTCCTACTGACCCGCCCGACCCGGGACGATCCGGAGCAAGGATGCGCACCGCATGACGGACCACACCGACACCGAACCCGGCTCACCGCGCCTGACGAGATGGCTCGACGGACGACTCACCCGACTCGGCGTGACGGGGGTGTTCCCCCGGGACTGCCTGCTCGCGGTGGCGCTGACCGTAACGACGTTCGTCCTGCTGACAGTGCTCGTGTGGTTCGTGGCACCGGAGGACGGGGTGTCCTTCGACCCGGCGCGGGCGTGGCTGCTCATCGCCCTGTGCTGCGTCCAGGCGATGCTGCTGTGCCTGCGTCGGGTCCGCCCACTGCTCTGCCTCGCGCTCGTCGTCGGCCTTCAACTGCCGGTCATCGGCGCCTCCCTGCCCGAGGCGACCGTCCGGGGTGTCGCTCCGTTCGTCGTGGCGTACACCATCGGGTCGGTGCTGCCGTCCCGGCACGCGCTGCTGGCCGTCGGCGCGGCCGTGGTGGTGGAGTCGGTCGGGGCGGCCGTCGTGGTGACCCCCAATCTCCTGACGGCCGTCGCGTACGTCTCCGCGAGCGCTCTGACCTACCTCAGCGCGGCCTTCGTCGGCAGGTACGTGGCCACGTCCCGCCGCTACGTCGAGCTGGTCCAACTGCGAGCGGAGGAGACGATCCGGGAACAGCACACGAAGATCCAGGGGGCGATCGGCGCGGAACGCGCCCGGATGGCCCGGGAGTTGCACGACGTGGCGGCGCACCACCTCTCCGGCATGGTCGTCCAGGCGGCGGCGGTCGAGCGGTTGATCGACCGGGACCCGGCCGCCGCGAAGGCCGGGGTGGCCTGGATCCGGAGCCAGGGCAAGGAGACCCTGGACAACCTGCGACTGGTCGTCGGTGTGCTGCGCGGACGCCCGGGGCACGAGGGTGGCGACGGTGGCGCACCGGTGCCGGGCCTGGGCATGCTCGATGACCTGGTCCGCACCGTCGGCACCCTCGCCGGTCCGGTAGAGCTCGTCCGCGAGGGGCAGCAACGCGAGGTGGCGCCGATCGCCGACGTCGCGCTCTACCGGATCGCGCAGGAGTCGCTCAGCAACGCCCGTCAGCACGCCCCGGGCGCGGCGGCGCGGGTGGTGCTCCGCTTCCTGCCCCGCTCGGTGTCCCTGGAGGTGGTGAACGAACCCGCCGCCCGGCGTGCCGTGCCGGCGGCGCGGACCGGCGGTGTCGGCCTGGTCGGGATGCGCGAGCGCGCGCAGCTGATCGGAGCGACGTTCGCGGCCGGCGCGACCGCGGCCGGTGGTTGGTCGGTCACCGCGACGCTACCCACGAACGATCCCGTCGCGTCGCAGCCCAAGGGAGAGGCCCCGGCATGATCAGAGTGATGCTCGTCGACGACCAGGCGGTCGTCCGCGCCGGCTTCCGCGTCATCCTCGAGGAGGCCGGGGACATCGAGGTCGTGGCGGAGGCGTCCAGCGGTACGGCCGCCGTCGAGCTGGCCCGTCGGCTGCAACCGGACGTGATCTGCATGGACGTCCGGATGCCGCACGGCGACGGGCTCACCGCGACCCGAGAGATCGTCGCCACGGCAACGCCACCGGCGGTGCTGGTGGTGACGACCTTCGACCTCGACGAGTACGTCTTCGGCGCGCTGGAGGCCGGCGCCAGCGGGTTCATCCTCAAGGACTGCGAGCCGGAGGACCTGATCGAGGCGGTCCGTCGCCTCGCCGACGGGTACGGCCTCGTCGACCAGGCCGTCACCCGCCGGGTGATCTCGGAGTTCGCCAGGCGTACCCCCGCGCCCCGCTCGGACGCCGCGGCGGCCCACCAGCTGACCGCACGGGAGACCGAGATCGTGGAGTTGCTCGCGCAGGGGCTGTCCAATGTCGAGATCGCCGACCGGCTCTTCATCGAGACCAGCACGGTGAAGTCGCACCTCGGGCGTGCCATGGGCAAGATCGGCGCACGGGACCGGTTGCAGACGGTCGTGTGGGCCTACCAGAACGGTGTGGTCCGTCACTGAGAGGCACGCCGCTTCAGTTGATCCATTCCTTGGCGAGCAGCTCGTAGGAGCTGACCCGGTCGGCGTGGGCGTGGGTGATCGTGGTGACGAGCAGCTCGTCGGCGGCGGTGACGTCCCGCAGGGTCCGCAGCCGCTCGGCGACCCCCTGGGGTGATCCGACGAACTGGGTGTCCACCCGGTCGGCGACGAGATCGCGGTCGTCGTCGGTCCACGGCAGCGCGGCGGCCTGCTCCGGGCTCGGGAACGGCATCGCGCCCTCGCCGCTGCGGATGCTGCGCACCCACGGCCCGTACGGTGCGGCCAGCCGGCGGGCCGCGTCGTCGGTCTCGGCCACGACCACGTCGGCGGAGACCACCACGTACGGCTCGGCGAGCGTGGCAGAGGGTTGGAACGCGGCCCGGTAGGCGGCGACCGCGTCGAGGATCGACGAGGGGCTGACGTGGTAGTTGGCGGCGAAGGGCAGGCCCAGCGCACCCGCGAGCTGGGCGCTCTCCCCGCCGCTGCTGCCCAGCAGCCACACCTGAAGGTCGCTGCCCTCCCCCGGTACGGCGTGCGCGTCCAGCCCGTCCGCGTCGCGGTAGTCGCCGCGCAGCAGGGCCAGCACGTCGGCCACCTGCTCCGCGAAGGGTGGCGGCTGTGCGCCCGGCTGGTGCAGCAGGGCGGTGCTCAGAGCGAAGCGTGGTGAGGCGAGCACGCTGGCGTAGGAGAACGGTGGCGGAATGAGCAGCCCGTCGACCAGCCGGGCCGCCACCGGCGGCGGTGCGGGCGCGGCGCTCTCCCGGGCGGCCTCGATGCGCCGCTGACCGGAGCGGCCCAGCCCGAGGTCGATGCGGCCGGGGTACAGGGCGGCGAGGGTGCCGAACTCCTCGACCACCGACAGGGCGGTCCGGTGCCCGACCTGGACGGCACCGGAGCCGACGCGGAGCACGCTGGTGGCGGCGGCGACCTGCCCGATCAGCACGGCCGGCGCGGAGCTGGCGACACCTGCGGCGAGGTGGTGTTCGGCAAGCCAGTACCTGTGGTAACCGGACTGCTCGGCGCGGCGGGCCAGGTCGACGGTGTTGCGGAGGGCGTCGGTGACAGTGCCGCCGGCGGGCACCGGGGAGAGGTCGAGGATTGACAGTGGCGTGGACGGCATGGTGGTCCCCGTTTCTGGTCAGGCCGCCGCGGCGGCGGTCGCCGGCGGTGCGAAGGGGCGGCTGGGGATCTCCCGGCGCAGCACCGGGGCCACCTCGGCCTGGAAGAGTTCCAGGCTCTCCCGGTGCTGCTTGTCGGTCAGCCCGTCGTGGTCGGCCTGGAGGTGGATGACCTCGTGGCCGAACTGCTCGTGGTAGCGCAGCACCTTGTCGACGAGCTGCTGCGGGCTGCCGACCAGCATCGAGCTGCGGTCGATCGCGTCCTCCAGGGTGGCGAAGACGGGTGGCACGCCGAGTCGCTGAAACGCGGCCAGCCGGGCGTCGAAGATCGGCCGGTACCGCTCGATGGCCTCCTGCGAGGTGCGGGCCACGTAGAAGCCCGCGGTGCCGGCACCGACGAGCGCGTCGGCCGGGTCGTGTCCGTAGTGGACCCACCGTTCCCGGTAGTGGCGGATGAGCTCGGCGTACGGCTCGATGGGGTTGGTGACGTTGGCGGAGAAGATCGGGTCGCCGTAGCGGGCGGCGAGGTCGACCGAGTCCCTGCTGGTGGCGCTGCCGTGCCAGATCCGGATGGGCTGTTGCAGAGGGCGCGGCCAGGTCTCGGCGTCGGTGAGCGACGGCCGGTACGTCCCGGACCAGGTGACCTTGTCCTCTCGCCAGAGCCGGCGGAACAGCTCGTAGCCCTCCCGGTTGCGGTCCCACTGGTCCTCGGCGGTGACGTGGAACAGTTGCGCCTGCGCCGCGCCGTTTCCCTTGCCGATGATCAGTTCGAGTCGGCCGTTGCTGAGGTGGTCCAGGGTGGCGTAGTCCTCGTAGGCGCGGACCGGGTCGAGCAGGCTGAGCGTGGTGACCGCGGTGAACAGACGGATGGTGGAGGTGCGGGCCGCGATGTGGCTCAGCACCACGGGCGGCGACGACGAGATGAACGGGCGCTCGTGGCGTTCACCGACGCCGTACCCGTCGAAGCCGAGTTCCTCGGCGAGGACTGCCGTGTCGACCACGTCCCGGAACCGGTCGGTGGTGCTCCTGCGCTGGCCGGTGACCGGGTCGGGCAGGTGGGTGATGAGCGTTATCAGCAGGAACTTCACGCCGGGACCGTCACTTTCGTGGGCAGGGTCAGGGTCGGGCGCAGCACCAGGGCGAAGCAGCGGGAGTACGGCAACACGTCGTACGGGGCGAACACCGGGATCGGCCGGTAGCCGGCCACCTCGTAGCGGCGTACCGCGTCGGGTTGGCGGTCACCGGTCTGGAGCACGATCCGCGCCGCGCCGAGCCGACCGGCGGCCTCCCGGAGCGCGTCGAGAAGTGCCTGAGCGACGCCGCGCCCCCGATGGGCGGGCAGCACGTACATCCGTTTGAGCTCCAGGTCGGCGCCGCGCCAGCGCAGCGCGGCGTGCCCGACCGCTGTGGCGTCGGCGGTGTAGGCCACACCGGTCCAGGCGACCGAGGTCGGGGCGATCACCTGCGCGTCCGGCAGATGGATCGGGTCGGCGAGGCGGTCCGCGTACCGCTGGCGCATCTCCGCCGTCATGGCCGCGCGCAGCGCGACGGCGTCCGGATCGTTCCACCGTCGCTGACACACGAGGGCCGGCGGGGTCACACCGCACCGACCGGGCGGGCGGGGCCGAGGCCGAGGTGGTCGCGCAGGGTGGTGCCGGTGTACTCGCCGCGGAAGACGCCGCGCTCCTGCAACAGCGGCACGACCTGGTCGACGAACTCGTCGAGCCCGCCGGGGGTCAGGTGCGGCACCAGGATGAAGCCGTCGGCGGCATCCGACTGCACGAAGTAGTTCATCCGCTCGGCGACCTGCCGCGCGGTGCCGACGAAGGACTGCCGCCCGGTCACCTCGATGATCAGATCGCGGATGCCGAGCCCTTTCTCCTCAGCCAGCGCCCGCCACCGCCGCGCGGTGTCGACCGGATCGGGATACATGCCGGCGCGACCCCGGCTGATCGCGTCACCGGAGACGTCCGGGTCCTCGGCGGGCAGTGGACCCTCCGGGTCGTACCCGGACAGGTCCCGGTTCCACAGTTGTTCCAACAACAGGATGGCGGTCTGCGGGCTGACCTGCTGGCGGCGGATGTGGTGGGCGCGTTCCTGCGCCTCGGCGTCGGTGTCGCCGAGCACGAAGGTGACACCGGGGATGACAAGCAGGTCGTCGGGTTGGCGGTCGTACCGGGCCAGCCGGGACTTCACGTCCCGGTAGAAGTCCTGGCCGTCCTCCAGGGTGCCGTGTCGGGAGAAGATCGCGTCGGCGCTGGACGCCGCGAACTCGCGCCCGTCCGGAGAGTCGCCGGCCTGCAGGATCACCGGGTGCACCTGCGGGCTGCGGGGCACCGTGAAGTGCCCCGCGATGTCGAACTGGTCGCCGTGGTGGGCGAACCCGCCGGGGGCGGCCTCGGTGAGGTACCGGCCGGCGTCGCGGTCGCCCACGATCGCGTCCGCCGGCCACGACTCCCACAACTCGCGCGCCGTACGCACGAACTCGGCGGCCCGCTCGTAACGCAGCGAGCGGTCCAGGTAGCCGCCCCGGCGGAAGTTCTCCCCGGTGAACGCGTCGGAGGTGGTGACGACGTTCCAGGCCGCTCGCCCGCCGGAGAGGTGGTCGAGGCTGGCCAACTGCCGGGCCAGCTCGTACGGCTCGCGGAAGGTGGCGTTGAGCGTGCCGGCGAGACCCAGGTGCGTGGTGACCGCCGCGAGGGCGGCGAGCACGGTCAGGGTGTCCGGACGACCGACGACGTCCAGGTCGTGGATGCGGCCCCGCTGCTCGCGCAGGCGCAGCCCCTCGGCGAGGAAGAGGAAGTCGAACTTGCCCCGTTCCGCGGTACGGGCCAGGTGGACGAAGGAGGAGAAGTCGATCTGGCTGCCGGACGCCGGGTCGCTCCACACGGTGGTGTTGTTCACGCCGGGAAAGTGCGCGGCCAGGATGATCTGCTTGGGCATGACGGGTCTCCAGTGCTCAGGCGGTCGCCGTGGAGGCGTACCGGCTGGCCGGTCGGGGCAGGCCGAGCAGGTCACGCAGCGTCCCGGCCGGATAGTCGACGCGGAACAGACCGCGATCCCGCAGCGCGGGCACCACCGCCCGGGTGATCGCGGTCAGGTCGTCGGGAAGCACGGCCGGTCGCAGCCGGAAACCGTCCACGCCGGCGCGGTGCCACTCGGCGAGCAGTTCGGCCAACTGCCCCGGGGTGCCGGCGAAAATGGCCGCGTCGGAGGTGAACGTCTCGCCGTTCAGCTCGTCGAGACGGGCGCTGCGGCGTCGGGCCGATGTCGACGACTCGTCGAGCAGGACGACCACGTCGGCGAGGACGCGCAGTCGCCCGTCGGTCCGGCCGACGGTCGCCTCGGCCGCCCGTACCTCCGCCACGATCGCCTCGGCGTGCCCGGCATCGGTCGGGGTGACGAAGACGACGTCGGCGTGGCGGGCGGCGAACGCGTACGTCACCGCCGAGTGGGCCAGCGCGGCGACGACCGGTTGCCCCTGCGGTGAGCGGGGCACGATGGAGGGACCCCGGACCGAGAACCACCGGCCGGTGAAATCGATGTAGTGCAGCCGCTCCCGGTCGACGAAACGGCCGGTCGGCACATCCCGGATCACGGCGTCGTCCTGCCAGCTGTCCCAGAGCCGGCGGACCACCTCCACCGCGTCGCCGGCCTCGGCGAGGAGGTCGTCGACGAACCGGAGCGCCTCCGGTTCGTCGAGCCGGGCCGGGTCCAGCGGCGGGACGTCGCGACGGCCGAAGTGCCCGGCCTCGGCCCTGCGGGCGGAGACGCGGGGCCGCCAACCGGCCCGCCCGCCGCTGACGTGGTCGAGCGTGGCTATCGCCGTGGAGAGGTGGAACGGCTCGGTGTGGGTGGTGCTGGTGGTCGGGATCAGCCCGATGTGCCGGGTCAGCGGGGCGAGCCGGGCGGCGATCTGCACCGCGTCGAGCCGTCCCCGGAGCTGGTCGGTGCGCTCGTCGGGGCCGTCCGGCCGGGACGTCTGGAGGTCGAGGCTGTCCTCGATGGTGAGCAGGTCCAGTGCGCCGTGTTCGGCCTCGCCGGCGAGGGCGTTCCAGTAGCGGGCGGTCAGCGGCGCGGTCGCGTCGGCGCGCGAGAGCCGCCATGCGGCGGGGTGCCAGCCGAGACCGTCGAGCGCCACGGCCAGGTGCAGGCTCTGGTCGGTCATGGTGTTCCTCCTACGGTCGGCCGGCGGTGACCAGCGTGGGCAGCGCGTCCAGCAGGGACCGGGTGTAGTCGTGTCGGGGGTAGCTGAAGACGTCGCCGACCGGGCCCTGCTCGACCACCGCGCCGTCGTGCATGACCAGCACCCGGTCGCTGAGGTGGTGCACCACACCCAGGTCGTGGGAGATGAACAGCAGGGCGGTGCCGTCGGTGGCCCGCAGGTCCGCTAGCAGGTCGAGGACCTGGGCCTGCACGGAGACGTCGAGGGCGGAGACCGGCTCGTCGCAGACGATCAAGCTGGGTCGGGGAGCGATCGCGCGGGCGATGGCGACCCGCTGCCGTTGGCCGCCGGAGAGTTGCCGGGGATGCCTGTCGACCAGGTCCGCGCCGAGACCGACCCGGCGCAGCAGGTCGACGACGCGGTCGCGCCGGTCCGCGCGGCTGACGTCGTTGCCGAGGTTCTCCGCGACGACCCGCCCGACGGTGTAGCGGGGGTCGAAGGAACTCAGCGGGTCCTGGGAGATCAGCTGCAACCGGCGCCGCAGTGGGCGGCGGGTCCGCTCCCGTACGCCGGCCCACGCGGTGCCCTCGAACGTGACGGCGCCCGCGTCGGCGTCGAGCAGACCGGCGACGATCCGAGCGACGGTGCTCTTGCCGGAGCCGGACTCCCCCACCAGGCCGAGGGTCTCGCCCCGGGCGATGGTGAAGGAGACGTCCCGCACGACCGTCTGCTCGCCGTACGTCTTGGTCAGCCCAGCCGCGTCGAGCACGGTGTCGTCGGCGCGGACCTCGCGCCGGGCGGGCAGGGCAGCCCGTGCGTCCCCGGACCGGGGCACCCCGAGCCGGCGTCCCCGCGACGTCGCCGAGGGCACCGCGTCCAGCAACTGCCGGGTGTACGGATGCGTGGGTGCCCGCAGCAGCGTGCCGGTGGGACCCTGCTCGACGATCCGACCGTCGCGCAGCACCAGGACCCGGTCCGCGATCTGGGCGACGACCGCAAGATCGTGGCTGATCAGCAGCAGGCTCACCCCGGCGGCGCGTCGCTCGGCGAGCAGCCGCAGGATCTGCGCCTGCACGGTGACGTCCAGCGCGGTGGTCGGCTCGTCGGCGATCAGCAGGGCTGGTTCCCCAGCGATCGCCGAGGCGATCAGTGCCCGCTGGCGCAGCCCTCCGGAGAGCTGGTGCGGGTACTGCCGGGCGCGGCGCTCCGGCTCCGGAAGGTGCACCTCGTCGAGCAGATGGGTGACCCGGCCGGCCCGTTCCCGGCGGCCGACGATCTCGTGGGTGGCGAGCACCTCGCCGATCTCGGCACCCACTGTCCGCAGTGGGTCGAGGGAGACCAGCGCGTCCTGCAGGACCAGCCCGGCGAGCCGGCCACGGACCCGCCGCCAGTCCCGCGGTCGATGGCCCCGCACGTCCTGGTCGGCCAGTTCGAGCCGAGCGGCGCGGACGCGCGCGCCCGGCCCGGCGAGCCCGACCAGGGTACGAGCGGTGACGCTCTTGCCGGAGCCGGACTCCCCGACGACTGCCACACACTCGCCGTGCTCGACGGTGAAGCTGATCCCCCGCACCGCGGCCACCGGGCCGGTCGGGGTGTCGAAGTCGACGTGCAGGTCCTCGACCGTGACCAGGGGGGCCATCAGCGCCGCCGCCCGTCGAAGCGTGCCTGCCAGTGCCGGCCGACGACGGTCAGCGACACCACGGTTGCGGTGACCGCCAGGCCGGGCAGGATGGTGATCCACCAGGCCACCTGGAGGTAGTTGCGGCCCTCGGAGAGCATCGCGCCCCACTCCGGCGACGGCGGCTGTGGACCCATGCCGAGGAAGCTGAGCCCGGCGGCGGCCAGGATCGCCTCACCGAGCCCGATCACGGCGAGCACCGGCACCGGACCGACCACGTTGGGCAGCACGTGCCGCAGCACCAGCCGGGACCGGGACTGGCCGAAGGTGACGGCCTGCTCGACGAAGCCTGCGCGGCGGACGACAAGCGTCTGACCACGGACCACGCGGGCGTAGTGCGGCAGGGTGGCGATGCCGATGGCGACGATCAGGCTGGCGGTGCCGGGGCCGGCGATGGCGATGAACAGCAGGGCCAGCAGCAGCATGGGAAATGCCGACAGCGCGTCGAGCGTACGGCTGAGCGCCTCGTCGGCGACCCGGTGCGCGAGGCCGGCGAGCAGGCCGAGCAGCACGCCGCCGGTCACCGCGATCGCGGTGGCGGCCACCCCGATGGTGAGGGAGTGCCCGGCGCCGTGCACCACCCGGGTCCAGACGTCACGGCCGAGGTGGTCGGTGCCGAGCCAGTGCGCCGCGTTCGGCGGGGAGAGCACGGCCAACGGGTCGGCCGCGAGCGGGTCGCCGGGGGCGAGCACCGCCGGCCCGGCCGCGGCGACGACCAGCAGCAGCAGGTAGGCCCCGGCGACGAGCAGGCCGGGTCGCGGCCGGGACCGTCGGCGTGCGGCCGGTTCGGCAGGTTCGGCGAGAGTCCGTGCGGGAGCGTCGGTGAGCGGGGGGCCCAGGGTGACGGTCATCGGGGTCAGCTCCTTCGCAGACGCGGGTCGATCAGCAGGTACGCCAGGTCGGCAGTGGTGTTGACTGCGACGTAGCCGGCTGCGGAGAGGGTGACCACGGCCAGCACCATCGGCATGTCCCGGTTGGAGACCGCCGTGAGGATGACCTGGCCGAGGCCGGGCCGACCGAAGACCTGTTCGACGATGACGGTGCCGCCGATCACAATGCCGAAAATCCAGCCGGCCAGGCTGACGGCCGCCAGCAGGGCGTGGCGCAGGGCGTGGCGGACCAGCACCGTTCGTTCCCGGACGCCCCGTGATCGGGCGGTGAGCACGAACGGCTGGTCCAGGGCACGGTCGAGCCCGTCGCGAAGCACCTGAGCGAGCAGCCCGGCGATGGGCAGCGCGAGGGTGACGGCGGGTAGCACCAACGCGGCGATCCCCTGGTCGCCGGAGACCGGGAAGAACCCGAACCGGAACGACAGCACACTGAGCAGCACGAGCCCGATCAGGAACGACGGGGTGGAGACCAGCAGCAACTCGGTGCCGGAACTGGCCCGACGCAACCACGGCCGCCGGTCCCCGGCCGTGGCCACCGCGACGAGCAGTGCCAGCAACACCCCGAGCCCGGCGGCGGCGACCGCGAGGGCGAGGGTGGGGGCGAGTTGTTCACCGATCACCTCGGCGACGGGGCGCTGCAACAGGTACGAGCGACCGAGGTCGCCGCCGCCGAGCCGCCGGAGGTAGTCGAGGTACTGCACGACGGCCGGGCGCTGCAGGCCCCACTCGGTGATGATCTGGGCGCGGATCTGTGGGGTGTCGGCGCCGTCGCCGACGATGTTGTCCACGGTGTCGCCGGGGGCGGCCAGCAGCGCCAGGTAGGCGGCGGTGGCCGCGACCCAGAGCACGATCAGGCCGGCACCGAGTCGGCGGGCCACGGCACGTACGGGTGGGCGGCTCATGTCACTTGCCGATCCACAGGTCGTAGGCGCTGGCGGGAACCCCGGCGGTGGGCTCGAAGCGCACCCCGCCGACGCCGGTGCTGGCGGCGATCTGGTCGGCCGGGGCGTACAGCGGCAGCGCCAGGGCCTGCTCGGCGACGACCTGCTGCTGCACGTCGGCGTAGATGCCGGCGCGCTTCGTCGGGTCGGCGGTGGCCTGACCGGTCTCCAGGAGTTGGTCGATGCGCGGGTCGTTGACCTGGGTGCGGTTGATGCCGCCCTTCGAGTGCAGCAGCAGGTTGAGTGCGGCGCCGGCGTCGGTGTCGGCCCGCGAGTTGTCGAAGACCTCGTACTCGTTGCGCTGGAACGAGTCCGTGGCGGTGCCCTGGTCGACAAGCGACACCTTGAGGTCGATGCCGGCGCTCTGCTTGACGGCGGCCTGGACGGCCTGGGCCAGGACGTCACGGCGGTCCCGGACGAAGGGTGCGGACTGCACGAGCCGTACGGTGAGCCGTTTGCCGGCCTTCACCCGGTAGCCGTCGGCGTCTCGGGCCGTCCAGCCGGCCTGGTCGAGCAGGGTGTTCGCCTTGGCGGTGTCGCCGCTGTAGCCGCCTTCGAGGCGCTTGTCGTACAGCGGGCTGGACGGGCTGATCACGCTCCAGGCGCGGGTGACGGTGTCGCGGTAGACCGACGTCAACACGGTGTTCACGTCGACGGCCTCCCGGAACGCCTGCCGGACCCGCAGGTCGTCGAAGGGGGCGTGGGAGGTGTTGAAGTAGTAGGAGTAGGCGGACCCGGAGTTGAGTTCGCGGTTCAGGCGCAGTGTCCGGTTGCCGGTGACCAGCGGCTGGTCGGTGGCCGGCACCCCCTCGATGATCTGCACCTGGTTGGACGTGAGGGCGCCGACGCGTACCGCCGACTCCTTGAGGAAGCGGTAGGTGATCCCGTCGAGGTGGGCCGGGCCGGTGTGCGTCGCGGTGGGCGGTGCCCAGTCGTAGCCGGCGTTGCGCCGGTAGCGCAGCTCCTGACCGGGGACGTAGCGGTCCAGCACGAACGGCCCGGTGCCGACCACGTCGGTGCCACCGGCCTTGAGGTTCTTCGCCTGCCGCAGCGACGTCGGGGAGACCTGCGCGCCCTGCGGGGAGGCGAGGAAGTCGAGGATGAGTACGTCCGGCGCACTGAGGACGAGCCGTACGGTGCGCGGGTCGACGGTCTCGACGGCCTTGAGGTTGCGCAGTTGGACGGCGGCGACGCCCGGGGCGTACCCGGACTCCCGGAGTTTGTCGAAGTTGGCCTTGACGGCCGCCGAGTCGAAGGGCGTGCCGTCGGAGAAGGTGACCCGGTCGCGCAGCGTCACGGTGTAGGACAGCCCGTCCGGCGTGACCGTCCAGCCGGTGGCCAGCCAGGGCACGAGCTTGCCCTGCTGGTCGTAGGTGAGCAGCGACTCGAAGGTGTTCCAGACCAGCAGGCGGGCCTTGGCCTGGGCGTACTGGTGCGGGTTGAGGGTGACCGGCTCGGTCTCCACGGCCCAGGTGAGGGTGCCGCCGGAGCGGGGCTGGCCGGCCGCCTCGGCGGCCGGGGTGGTGGCCGTGGAGCAGCCGGCGACGACGGCGAGCAGTGCGGCGAACGCGGCGGCGGCCAGGGTACGCAGACGGTACGCGGGCATGCGGAGATCTCCTGTCCAGGCAGGCGGAAGCGGGGTGCCGACAACGGACCCGACGCGTGGGCGTGGGCCGGTGGCGGTGTCGGTGCGGTGGTGGCGCGGCGGTGCGCCAGACCCCGGCGGGCCGGTGTGGCGGGCCGGGTCACGGGCGAGGGTGCCGGGTCAGGCCAGACAGGAACTCGACCACACGCGACCGAAGTCGATGTGGCCGCGGATCGTCAGCCGCAGCTCGCTGGACATGAGTTGAGTCCACCTTCAGGGCAGTGTTGGTGTCAACGAATCCGTCGCCGGATGTCGGCTATCGCACGGGTGGACGTCGATCCGTTGACGTATACCCTACTAAGACTATAGGGTTTGCAGGGATTGCCTGATCGGAGAATCAGCGGAATCACCTCGGCTCAGTCCAGGTCGAGCAGGACCTTCCCGGCCACCCGGCGCTCCCGCAGCGCATCGGCCGCCTCGTCGAGGCGCTGCCACGAGCCGCGCCAACCGATCGGCGCGCGCAGAGCTCCACGCGCCACCAGGTCCGCGAGCAGACCGAGATCCGACCCCGGGGCGGTGGCGTCGCCGAAGGACCGCAGGGTCCGTGCCGCACCCGGCGTGAAGGTGGAGTTCACCGGAAGGACGGCCGGCTCGCCGGAGGCCCAGCCGATGCTGTGCAGCACCCCACCCGGGGCCAGCAGGCCCCAGGCGGCCACCAGATGGGCGCCACCGACCGTCTCCAGCACCACGTCGACCGGGTCGGTGATCGCGTCGAGACCAACCACTACCTCGTCGGCGCCGAGGTCCGTCAGCCCCGCGCCGCGAGCCGGCGAGCCGACCACGGCGACCACGTACGCGCCACCGAGCCTGGCGAGTTGGACGGCGACCCGGCCCACTCCCCCGGACGCACCCGTGATCAGCACCCGACGGCCGAGAAGCGGGCCCGACGTCCGCAGGGTGCGCAGGGCGGTGAGGCCGACGGTGGGCAGCACGGCCAGTTCGGCCAGGTCGACGGCGGCGGACACCACCGCCACACTGTCCACGTCGAACACCGCCAGGCGGGCCCAGGCCCCCGGCCCGAAGGCGACCACCCGGTCACCCTCGCGGGGGCCGGACCCGTCGATGGCGCCGCGCACCACGTGACCCGCGGCGTCATGCCCGAGCACGGCGCCGGCCGGCCAGACGTCGAGGTGACGGATCTCGCCGGCGTTGACGCCGACGTGTCGTACCTCGACGAGAACCTGCCCCGGTCCCGGAGTGGGATCGGGCACGCCCGTCACTCGGAACCCGGCGTGGGTGTCCGGAGCGGCGACGATCGCTTGCACGGCATCCTCCTGCGTACGGTTGGGGCGGGCGAGCGCCCGTTCAGGCGGCGGGACGGCGGGACAGTCCGGGCTGGTCGCCGGCCAGACCGGCGTAGCGCCCCCGGTGGTAGAGCAACGGCGAGCCGACGTCGGTGTGCCGAAGCACCTCCGGTTCGGCCAGCACGACGGCGTGATCCCCGACGGTCACCCGGTCGACGACCCGGCAGAGCAACCAGGCCAGGGTGTCGTCCAGGATCGGCACCTCCTCCGGACCGGTCCGCCAGCGGGTGGGTGCGGCGAACCGGTCGATGCCGCTCGTCGCGAAGGTCCGGGCCAGTTGCTGCTGGTGGTGGGCGAGCAGGTGCACGGCCACGTGCCGGGCACGGGCCACCGCGGGCCAGCTCGACGACCCGAGGTTCAGGCAGAACGAGACGATCGGCGGCGCCAGCGACACCGAGGTGAACGACGTGGCGGTGAAGCCGACCGCGGGCGAGCCGGGAGCGGTGACCACCGTGACGGTACTGGCCTGGTGACGCAGCAAGGTCCGCAGCGCGTCGCTGTCGGCGTCGATCGGGGCGTCGGTGGACTGGGTCATGACGATCCTCCCGCAGGGGTGGGTGCGCAGGGGCTACGAACGGTCGGCCGAATCGACGGCCAGCCGCTCGTACGGGGTCTTCTCGCCGGCCTCGACCGCGATCGGCAGCCGGTTCTCCGCCGGGGGCAGCGGGCAGGTCGCGAAGTCGGTGTACGCGCACGGCAGGTTGGTGGCCCGGTTGAAGTCCAGCGTCACCAGACCCTGCTCGCTGGGTGCGGCGACGGCCAGGGACCGGTTGGCCGGATAGGTCGTGACGCCGGAGGTGGCGTCGGTGAACAGCACCGACAGGCTCCCGGGGGCGGCGCCGTTGAACGCGGTCAGGCGCAGCGGCACCCCGTCGACGGCGAACTCGATCTGACCGGGGGCGTCGTAGACGTGCGTGAGCCCCTCCACTGCCGCTCCGACAGTGGTGGGCCGAGGGCTGTCAAAGGGTACGAAGCGCCCGCTCAGGACCCACCGGTGATCGGGCGGATAGGTGGCGGTGCCCCGGTAGGCGACACGGAGGGGGTGATCCGGGCGCCGGGGACGGAGGATGTCGCGCCCACCCCGGCGGGCCACCTCCAGCACCCCACCCTCGATGCCCACGGTGATGCCGCCACGCTCGGCGATCGGCCCGAACTCATGCCGATCCTGAACCTGGCGGCCGTCGACGACGAGTCGCTCGCCCGGACCGAGAGCCACCACGGGTCCCTCGTCGCCGGTGTGCCACTCCCCCGGCACGTCGGGGAACCGCTGCGGCCCCGGAGTCAGCCAGTGCAGATCGGTGACGGCGAGGAAGCCGTGGGGGTCGGCCCGAGCCTCCTCGTGGAGTCGATGCCACTCCCGCCAGGCCGCCTCGAAGTCGAGCCGGGGGTCCAAGGTCGTCGCTGATCCGCCGTCGTTGCTCATGGCAAGGTCCTCCTCGACGAGATGCACCGCCACGCGGGCGGGATGCGGGTGCCGGGCGCGACAGTGCGCCGCGGACGAGAAAAGGGGCCGGCGAGGGCTGGGCAGCCGGTCAGGCCGGGATGGGCGCGCCGGGACAGAGCTGCGCGGCGACCCGCATCAGGTCGACGACCCGGCGGGAGGTGAACAACCGAAGCAGCGGCATGCCATCGAGTTTCCTACCAATGAAGTAGGAATTCAAGACCCCGGATCGAGTGGGGCACCGTCGCCCACCGCGTCCAGCGTCGACAGTGGACGGCAGCGGAGTACGATCCCGCTGCGCACCGCAGTGGTGATCTCCCGCCGACGACCCCTCGATAGGAGCCTGGCATGGCCGGTCCGGATGCCGAACTCGCCGCGAAACTTCAGCCCGACGTGCCGCACGCCGCTCGGATCTGGAACTACTGGATGGGCGGCAAGGACAACTTCCAGTCCGACCGGGCGGCCGGCGACGCGGTCGCCGAGGTCTACCCGGAGATCGTCCTCATGGCGCAGCAGTCGCGCGTGTTCCTGGTGCGGACCGTGCGTCACCTCGCGGCCGAGGCGGGCATCCGGCAGTTCCTGGACATCGGCACCGGCCTACCCACCATGCAGAACACGCACGCGGTCGCGCAGAGCGTCGCGCCCGAGTCGCGGATCGTCTACGTCGACAACGACCCGATGGTGCTGGTGCACGCTCGGGCACTGCTGGCCAGCACGACCTCGGAGGGTGTCACCACCTACGTCCCGGCCGACTACCACGACCCGGAGGCGATCCTCGCCGAGGCGGCGCGGACGCTCGACTTCGACAAGCCCATCGCCGTCATGTACATGGGTGTGCTCGGCTACGAGCCGGACCTGGACGTGGCGCGTTCCATCGTCGGGCGGACGATGGACGCGATGCCCTCCGGCTCGCACCTGGTGCTCTGGGACGGCACGAACACCAGCCCGGCGGTGGTCTCCGGCGCGGAGCGGTTGGCGCAGAGCGGCGGGGTCCCGTACATCCTGCGCAGCCCGGAAGATCTCGCGAGTTGCTTCGGCGGGCTGACGATGGTGGAGCCGGGCCTGGTGCCGATCCCCCTCTGGCGACCGGAAGATCCCGACGCGGTCGGGATCGACGCCTACGGCGCGGTGGCACGCAAGCCCTGACCGACCTGACGTCCGTCCCGCCGCCGCCGTGGTGACCGCGACAGCGGGACGGACGTCGCTCACCCGTTACACGTCAGCGTCAACCCGTCGGGCACGGCGCTTGTCGACACGAGCAGGCCGAACCTCGCCACACCACCCGGCGCCAGCGTCCCGTTGTACGTGGCGTTGCGGACCGTCTGGTCGACGCCGACTGTCTCCAGCACCCCACCCCAGACGTTCTCGACCCGCTCGTCTCCGGACCACCGCCAGGAGACGCGCCACCGGTCCAGCGGCTGGCTTCCGATGTTCGGCACGGTGGCCGTGACGACGAAACCGCTGCCCCACCGGGCGTCGATCGAGGCCGTCGCACGGCACGAGGTCAGCGCCGCGGTCCGGGCCGACCCGAAGATGAACGGATCCCGCTTGCCGTCGGGGGCGGTGAACCGGTACCAGTACTCGGTGTTGGGCGTCAGCCCGTCGACTGTCACCGCGCCGGTCCGCTCCGGCCCGGAGACGGCCGTCGCCACCGGCGCCCTCCACTGCTGGGCGTCCTCGCGGCTGGCGAAGAGGCTGAGGGTCAGCGGCGGGTCGTAGCCGCAGGGCGGGCGGAAGAAGATCGAGTACGAGATGGTCACGCTCGTGGTGGTGACAGCGGTGACGCCGGCGCCGATCGGCAGGGCCGGCGGGCAGGCGAACGTGGGAGTGGGTATCGGCGTGGGCGTGGGTGCCGCAGTGGGCGTGGGCGTGGCTATCGGAGTGGGCGTGGGCGCCGCCGTGGGTGCCGACGTGGCCGACGGTGTCGGTTCTGGTGCCGCCTCCGCGACGGCGGTCCCGGCCCAGGCGGCCAGCGCCATGGTCGTGACGGCGAGGAACGTGCGAAGCATCGGTGCCTCCGTGGTCTAGCAGGCACCGAGGACCGAGGTGGTGGCCGGTGCCGCGCTCGGGTGTCCGACCGCCGACGAGGGCTGCCCGGCACGGGTGACCCAGCCACCTCGTGCGCCCTGCGGGCCGGAGAAGATGCGGTGCGCGCCGGCTCCCGAGCACGACCGAACCCCAGCATGGCAGCCGGCGAGCATCGATACAACCCGATCCCGATCTCGTCGAGCATCGTCCGCTTTCTCGTCGCCGTAGGGACACCCGCCGGGTGCCCGAACCCCGAATGATCCATTGCGGTCTATTCCTTCGGACACGGGAGCACACCATGCTCGACGCAAGCAGCACAACCCGGCGACCCCGGGTGGTGCGGGCACTGATCGCGGCAGGCGCTGCGGCAGCGCTGGCCGCTGCCGCGCTGGCCGCACCGACCCCCGCCGTCGCCGCCGTCAGCCGAGCCGAGTTGGCCCTCCGCTGGGCGCCCATCCACTACCAGGACGTCGATGCCACCGGCAGCCACGCCCTGAGTGGCCAGTCGGACTACCTGACCTCTGTCGACTTCGACGGCGACCTGGCCGGACGCAACAACTGGGACCGGGCTGGCCAGGCCGGCACCGCACTTGCCGCGCACGTGTACTACTCCGTCGTGGAGACGAGCACCCACTGGTACATCACGTACTTCTTCTTCCACCCCCGCGACTGGACCGACCATCCGTTCTTCGAGACCGAGCACGAGAACGACGGTGAGGGCGCGCTGTTCGCGATCGAGCGCGACGGTTCCACGTACGGCGTTCTCCGCTCGGCCGTCACGGTCGCGCACAATGACTTCTTCTCCTACACGCCGACCGGCAGCACCTGGACCAACGGCGGGGAGAGCATCGACGGCACCCTGCGGTTCCAGGCGTCGCCGCACGACACGTTCCAGCACCCGGTGACGGCGCAGGAGGCGCAGGGCCACGGACTCAAGGCGCACCCGCAGTACGACATCAACGGCGACGGCCTGGTCTACTACCCGTCGACCGTCGCCGAGACGCCGAGCAGCAGCAACGACCGCGACGTGCGCTATCGGCTGATCGACATCTTCGCCGCCGGCGGCCTGTGGGCGCAGCGGTCCAACGCGAGCCTGTTCGCCAGCCTGGGCACGTTCGCCGGTGACACGTCCGGCGACTGCGGCGTCGGCACCTGGAGCTGTTCGAACAACTCGGCAAACGCGCCCTGGGGCTGGGACGACGGCAACGACGCCCCCGCGCGTGGCGAGATCGCCAGCGACCCGGCGAAACTGTCGGCCGCGTACTTCACGGTGCCGGCTGGCCAGGCTCGCACCTACAGCTACAACCCGTACGCCGGCGCGGCGGCGGCCCTCGCCGAGGCGGCGAGGACGGTGCCACCGACCGTCGACTGATCTTCTCGTCTCCCCGGGGTCGGGCCGTCCTGGCCCGTCACCGGGGAGACGAACCGACCCGCACCCGGTCGCTCCCGTCGTCGGAGAGGAAGGACGCCAGCGCCTGTCCCTGCTCGGTCACCGCGACCCGATCCGCTCGGGAAAGGCCGCGTAGTGGACTGACGGTCACCGTGCCCGAATCGACGGTCCAGGTCGCCGCGACCCGTCCGTCGACGAGCACCACCCGTTCGCCGGCTACCGAGAGGCCACGGTGGGCGTCGTCGATGATCCGGCTGCGGTCGTCGTAGCCGAGGATCGCGTTGTCGAACGCCGGCAGGAACCGTACCGGGGCGGGTGTCTCCGGGTCGGGGCGCGGCGCGTCGGGAAGGTCGATCAGCTTGCGGCCACGGTCGTCGCGGAAGGTCACCAGCTCGTCCCGCATCGCGGCAACCGTCGCCGGCAGCCCGGCGAGGCCGCACCAGGCCCGCAGGTCGGCCGTGGCCGCCGGGCCGAACGCGGCCAGATAGCGGCGTACGAGCAGTTGGCCGACCGGATCGGTGCCCTCCGCCGCCGGCGGCGCGATCTCCCGGCCGAGCCACGCGGAGAGCAGGACGTGGCGCGCGCCCGCCTTCGACCGCCACACCCCGCGCGGCGGCAGTTGTGTCATCGGGAGCAGCGCGATCGCCATCTCACCCAGTGCCCGCATCCCCGCCGTCGGCCAGCGCTCGCCGAGCGCACGCCCGATCTCGGGCATCGAGCGGGGCTCGCCGTCGGCCACCAACGCCCGGGCGGCAGCGGCGAGTTCGTCGAGGTCCACCCCGTCGAGCTCGGCACGGTAGACCCCGAGCACGCGCTGGCGCAGCATGGCGTCGTGCCGGGGACGCCAGGCCACGGCGTCGTCGGCGACGACCAGGTGGACGGTGCGACGCATGAGGTGGGTACGCACCACGTGTCGCTCGATCAGCAGGGTGGAGAGAACCGTCGGGTCGAACGCGCGCAGCCGCGACCACAGCCCGACGAACGGCTCCTGCGGCTCCTGCGCCTGGAGGCCACCGAGGTGGGCGACGGCGTCGAGCGCCGGCAGGTCGCTGCGGTCGAGCAGCAACTGCCGGGCGAGCGTCGCGCGGTTGAGCGCCCGGGTGTCGAGAACGGTCATCGGGTCCCTTCGGTCGACCTCATTGTCCGACCGAGGGTGACAGTTTCGGGCGAGGGCGGATCACCCGCTCCGGGCAGGACGCGAATGCGCCCCGTCCGGCGGTACCGGTGGGAAGCGGGCCAGGCCTCGTCACGGTGGGGGGCCAGGCCTGGTCACGGTCGGGGGCGGACCGGTGTCTGGGCGCGGAAGGGCTGGCCGGGGCCTCGGGAGGGCACGGCGTGATCTGGTGATGTAGGACTAGATCGTTGCCCGGGGAAGTAGGCGGATCTGGCTTCCAACGCGGCGGATTCCGTTTCGGCATATGTGTGGGTGCCGGTGTTCACTCGCGTCGGTGGTAGTGGTTGCGGCGGGGGATCTGGTTGGGGTCGAGCCAGGCGGGTGGAATGAATTCGGGGTGACCGTCGCCGCCGAGTTGCACGGCCCAGTTGCTGTGGTGCAGGTGTCGGTGGTGGTGGCCGCAGAGCAGGACGGCGTTGGTGAGGTTGGTGGCGCCGCCGTCGGCCCAGTGGTGGATGTGGTGGGCGTCGCACCACCGGGGTGGGCGGTCGCAGCCGGGGAAGGCGCAGCCGCGGTCGCGCAGGACGAGGGCGCGGCGCAGCGCGCCGGTGACGAGTCGCCGTTGTCGGCCCAGGTCGAGCGGTTGACCGGTGCTGTCGAGGACGGCCGGGAGGATCGCCGCGTCGCAGGCGAGCCGGCGGATCGTCTCGGGCGTGAGCTGGAGGCCGGTGTCGAGGGTGCCGGCACCGAGGTGCCCCGCGAGGGCGTCGAAGCTGGTGGTGACGACGAGTTGCGCGGGGTCGCCGCCGTGCTCGGGTAGGTCGCTGGTGCGCAGGGTGAGGCGGCAGAGGTCGGCGAGGGCGTCGTGGCGGCGTTGCCCGGGGGCGCGGTGGTCGTCGGGGCCAGACGGTGCGGTCAGTGGGTCGATCGCGGCGCGAAGCAGGCCGGCGGTTTCGCTGTCGAGGACGCCGGTGAGGCGCAGGCGGCCGTCGGTCAGTGTGGAGAGGGTGAGGTGGCGGTCGCGGGCGGCGCGGCAGGCGTCGGCTTCGAGGGCGGCTCGGGCAGCGGCGTCGGCGATGTCGGGGGCGACGTGCTCGAGGATGCGGGTGCCGAGTGTGCGCAGCAGGGTGGGGTCGAACTGGCCAGCCCAGTCGACCAGAACGCCGACGGCCTTGTCGGCTGCCTGCGCACCGGCCGCGGTGTGCACGGTGGCGACGGTGTCGGCGATGACCCGGGCCTGTTCGACGGTGATGTCCCCGTGGGCCAGCGCGGCGCGTATCCCGGGGTTGGCGGTGTCCAGGGCGGCGGCGAGGTCGACGAGGCGGCGGGCGGCGGGGACGGTGAGGTGAAGTCGCTCGCGCAGCCACACCGCGGTGCTGGAAGCGCCCCGCGCGTGGGCGGTGCCGCGACCGTCGATCTCACGGACCAGGGCGAGTGTGACGGCGGCGAGGCGTCGCTCCAGGCGGTGCGCGGCGTCGAGGGCCGCGACCAGCTCACCGTCGGTGAGCGGCCAGGTGGCGTCGTCGACGCAGGCGGCGACCACGTCGTCCGCCTGCGCCAACTCCTCGACCATGACCAAACACTAGAACACCCGTACGACAGCTTCACTTATCAAGATCGATTGATCGGGGGCTCCGCTGGCGCTGTCAGGTTCGCGGGCTGACCGCCCGCACGCCAGGCCGTGGCGAATCGAGCATCGGGCGGGCGAACTCGAGGGGCAACGATTAGTGCTTGCCCACGAAGATCCCGATGCCGTTGGCGACCAGACGCTCCGTACCGTCGGACGGGCTGTTGCGGGCGGTGGCCGCGGCCTGGCCCGGCTCGCGGACGGCGATCGTGCTCGAACCGCCGCCGTCCAGGTTCACCGCGTCGTGGGCGCCGAGCGAGCGCATCAGATCGGCGAGCTCGGCGATCGTGAAGCCGGCGCTGGCCGGGGCACGCCCGGCCAGGACGACGAGGTAGACCGTCCGGCCGTCCGGGCTGACACCGGCCGAGCTGCGGACCGCGGCGGTCCTGGTGTCCAGGCCGGCCAGCGGCGCACCGTCGCGCAGGATCGGCGCGCCGCCGACCGCGAACGTCAGCTTCGGTTCGCCGGTGGAGTCGAGCTTCTCCCGCACCTGCACGTGGTCGCCGACGGCGAGGTCGTCGAGCGTGTCCGCGCCACCCTCGCGGCCGACCAGCACCTGGGTGTCGGCCGGGATCGCGCCCGCGCCGGGCGTCGAGCCCACGGCGGTCACCACGCCACGACGTACGGTCACCTCGTAGGTGTGGGCGCTGCACGGGTCGCTGCGGCTGGTGTCGGTGCCACAGGTCGACCGGATTCGGGAGGCGGCACCCCACTCGGAGGTGAACAGGCCGACCCCGCCGACCGGCAGCGCGTACTGGTTGAGCCCGCTGAGGGCGATCGTGCCCTTGGTGCTACGTACCTCGCCGTTCAGGCTCAGGGTGTCGACGCGCGCCTTGCCGTTGACGCCCACGCCGAACACGTCCCGGGTCGAGGTGCCGGGGGCGAGACCGGGGCCGAAGCGCTGCGCGGTCGGGACCGCGAACTTCAACCCCTCGCCGTCGGCGATCTCCGGACCGGACGACGAGTAGGTGGGCGTGACGCCGGCGTGGGTCTCGCTGTTGTTGAAGAAGTCGCCGTTCACGCCGGCGATGGCGCCCTGGTCGTTGGCCATCGATGAGATGACCTTGCGTTGCGCGACCGCGTCGGGGTGCAGCAGGTCCAGGGAGACCTTGTTCTTCTTCAGGTCGGCCGTGAGCAGGTAGCCGACGGTGACGCCCCGGGGCGTGGTGACCTGGAACGACTCGTACGTGACGCCCGGGGCGAGTTGCTCGGTCGAGGTGACGGTGATCGGCGTGCCGGATACGGTTGCCGCCGAGGCGGGGGCTGCGCCGGCGGGCGTCACGAGCGCGCTCAGCCCTGCGGCGAGCAGCAGGGCCAGACTCGGGCGCACGAGGTTGAAGGGCCGCACTGCGCTCCTCTCTTGGTTCGTTTTCCTGGCCTACGCCGGGATGGTCGAGCCGGACCGGCGCTTGACCGGACCGGCGATGATCGTCTCGACCAGCCGATCAGGCGAGGGTGAACAGCGGAGGCGGGCGACGTGAACCCAGCACACCGCCTTGATCAACTGCGGGCGCCGTCCCGGGGCGCCAAAAACTTTTGTGCACTTCCTACAACTGAGCGACGGTGGGTTCGGTGGTTGCGCCATAGCGCTGGCCGCCGCCAGCCGGAAGGGTGATCACTACTGGGAGCCGTCGTCTCGCGGCACCCGGTTCGAGGTCTAGCTAAGGGGTCAGTCGGGTGTTCAACCGTGTCGCCATCGTCAACCGAGGTGAAGCCGCCATGCGGCTCATCCACGCGGTCCACGAGCTGGCTGCGGAAACCGGCAGACGGCTCGAAACCGTTGCTCTTTACACCGACGTCGACCGTACCGCCACCTTCGTCCGCGAAGCGGACATCGCCTACGATCTCGGTCCGGCATCCGCCCGCCCATACCTCGACCTGGCGGTGCTCGAACGCGCGCTGATCGAGACCGGGGCCGACGCCGCCTGGGTCGGCTGGGGTTTCGTCGCCGAGGATCCGGCCTTCGCGGAGCTGTGCGAGAAGATCGGCGTCACGTTCGTCGGGCCGAGCGCGGACGCGATGCGCCAACTCGGCGACAAGATCGGCTCGAAGCTGATCGCGGAGAAGGTCGGTGTGCCGGTCGCGCCGTGGAGCCGTGGAGCCGTCGAGACCCTGGACGCCGCACGCGCCTCGGCGGCCCAGGTCGGCTACCCGCTGATGCTGAAGGCGACCGCGGGCGGCGGTGGACGCGGCATCCGCGTGATCCGCAACGAGGCCGAACTCGACGACGCGTACGAGCGCACCAGCCAGGAAGCGGCGCGGGCGTTCGGCAGCGGCATCGTGTTCCTGGAGCGCCTGGTCACCGGAGCCCGGCACGTCGAGGTCCAGGTGATCGCCGATGGGCAGGGCACGGCATGGGCGCTCGGTGTCCGCGACTGCTCGGTGCAGCGACGCAACCAGAAGGTCATCGAGGAGTCGGCCTCGCCCGTGCTCGACGCGGCACAGGCGGCCGAGCTCAAGTCGTCGGCCGAGCGACTGGCCATCGCGGTCGGTTACCGGGGCGCGGCGACCGTCGAGTTCCTGTACCACCCCGGCGATCGACTGTTCGCGTTCCTCGAGGTCAACACCCGCCTCCAGGTCGAGCACCCGATCACCGAGTTGACCACCGGGTTCGACCTGGTCAAGGCGCAACTGCACGTCGCCTCCGGTGGGCGCCTCGACGGCACGCCGCCGGCCGAGCGCGGGCACGCCATCGAGGCGCGGCTGAACGCCGAGGATCCCGACCGTGACTTCGCGCCGTCGCCCGGCCGCATCGCGCGGCTGGACCTGCCCAGCGGCCCGGGCATCCGGGTGGACACCGGCGTCAGCGAGGGCGACACCATCCCGGCCGACTTCGACTCGATGATCGCGAAGATCATCGCGTACGGCCGCGACCGCGACGAGGCGCTCGGCAAGCTGCGTCGGGCGATGGCGAAAACCACGGTGATCATCGAGGGCGGCGCGACGAACAAGAGCTTCGTGCTCGACCTGCTCGACCAGCCCGAGGTGATCGACGCCAGCGCGGACACCGGCTGGATCGACCGCGTCCGCGGTGAGGGCCGGCTGGTCACGCACCGCCACTCCGCGGTCGCGCTGGCGGCAGCCGCCATCGAGTCGTACGAGGAGGAGGAGCGCGTCGAACGGCAGCGTCTGCTGTCGACGGCGTCCGGTGGGCGCCCGCAGGTGCAGCACGCCAGCGGCCGGCCGTTGGACCTCAAACTGCGTGGCGTCAGTTATCGCACGCGCGTGGCGCGGGTCGGTGCGCACCGGTTCCGGGTCGGCATCGAGGCGGGCACCGCCGTGCGCACCGCCGACGTCGAGCTGGACCGCTTCGACCGGCACACCGGTCAGATCGTCGTCAACGGCATCCGGTACCGCCTGCTCACCGGCACCCACGGGCCGACCCACCTGGTCGAGGTGGACGGTGTGACGCACCGGGTCAGCCGTGACGAGGGCGGCGTCCTGCGCTCCCCGATGCCGGCGCTCGTCGTCGCCACGCCGCTGGAGGTCGGCGCCGAGGTCGAGGCGGGCGCACCGGTACTGGTGCTGGAAGCCATGAAGATGGAGACGGTGCTGCGGGCGCCGTTCAAGGCGCGGTTGAAGGAGTGCGCCGTCTCGGTGGGCAACCAGGTGGAGGCGGGTGCGCCGCTGCTGCGCCTGGAGCCGCTCGCGGACGAGGCCGACGACACCACGGCCGACCAGACCGGCGAGGCCGTCGAGCTGGACCTGCCCACCGCCGCCGAGGACGTTCCGGCGTCCACGCACAGCAGGCGCGGTCAGGAGGACCTGCGCGGCCTGCTCCTCGGCTTCGACGTCGACCCGCACGACGACCGTCGGGTGCTCGACGACTACCTCACGGCCCGCCGGGCCGCCGCCGAGGCCGGTACGCGGCCGCTGGCCGCGGAACTCGATCTCATCGAGGTGTTCGCCGACCTCGCCGAGTTGAGCCGTAACCGGCCGACGGGCGAGGACGGCGGCGCCGCGCACGTGCACAGCGCCCGGGAGTACTTCCACACCTACCTGCAGAGCCTCGACGTCGAGCGGGCCGGGCTGCCGGACGCCTTCCAGACCAAGCTCGCCAAGGCGCTCGGCCACTACGGTGTCACCGATCTGGAGCGCTCCCCCGCACTCGAGGCCGCCGTCTTCCGGATCTTCCTCGCCCAGCAGCGGGCGTCCGCCGACGCCACGGTCGTCGCGGCGCTGCTTCGCGCGTGGCTGGAGGAAACCCCGCCGAACGAGGCGCTTCGCGAACCCGTCGGCCTCGCGCTGGAACGGCTGATCGCCGCCACGCAGGTCCGCTTCCCCGTGATCGCCGACCTCGCCCGGGGCGTGGTGTTCGCCTGGTTCGCCCAGCCGTTGCTGCGTCGCAACCGCGCCCGCGTCTACGCCGGGGTCCGGGGGCACCTGCGGCACCTGGACGCCCAACCGGACGCGCCGGACCGCGCCGAGCGCATCGCCGAGATGGTCCGCAGCACCGAACCACTGGTCCGGCTGCTCGGCCAGCGGCTCGTCCGCGACCACCTCGACAACGCGGTCATGCTGGAGGTGCTGACCCGGCGGTACTACGGCAACCGGGCTCTCACCAGTGTGCGTACCCAGGAGGCCGCGGGCTGCACGTTCGTGGTGGCCGAGCGCGCCGATTCGAGCGTCGTCTCCGCCGCGGTGCGCTTCGACGCGCTGGGCGGCGCGCTGCGCGGTCTGGCCGAGCTGGCCAGCGACGAGGACTCCGTCGACGCCGACATCTACCTCGGCTGGGAGAACCAGCCGGAGGACTTCGACGCGATGGCGGCCGCGCTGGCCGAGGCCGTCGCCGCGCACCCGCTGCCGCCGCAGGTCCGTCGGGTGACCACCACCGTCGCGGGTCGCGGCGGGGCGGTCATGCACCACCACTTCACCTTCCGCCCGTCGGACGACGCGATGGCCGAGGACCGGTTGATCCGGGGCCTGCACCCCTACATCGCGCAGCGGATGCATCTGGAGCGGCTGCACAAGTTCGACCTGACCCGGCTGCCGTCGTCCGACGAGGAGGTCTACCTCTTCCAGTGCGTGGCGCGGGACAACCGGGCGGACGAACGCCTGGTCGCGTTCGCGCAGGTCCGTGACCTGACCGAGCTTCGCGAGCAGGACGGCCGCCTGGTGGCGCTGCCGACGGCCGAGGACGCCATCGCGGCGTGCCTCGACTCGATCCGCCGCGCCCAGTCGCTGCGACCGTCGAAGACCCGCTTCAACACCAACCGGATCGTGCTCTACGTCTGGCCGCCGAGCGAGCTGACCCGCGAGGAGATGGAGATGATCGCCGGGCGCGTCCGCCCGACGACCGTCGGCGCCGGCCTGGAGGAGATCCTGTTCGTCGCGCGGCAGCGGGACCGCCGGACCGGCGAGCTGAGCAAGATCGCCGTACGGATCTCGTTCGACGCCGCGGGCGGCGCGGAGCTGGCCGTCGGTGAGCCGCCGGTCGAGCCGATCGAGCCGCTCGACGAGTACCGGCTGAAGGTGCTGCGGGCGAGCAGCCGTAACACCGTGTACCCGTACGAGTTGACCGGTCGCCTCGGTGACTTCGTCGAGCACGACCTCGACGCCGAGCACGTGTTGGTGCCGGTGGACCGGCCGAAGGGGCGCAACAGCGCCGCCATCGTCGCCGGGGTGGTCACCACGCCGACCGAGCGGCACCCGCAGGGCGTCACCCGGGTGGTCCTGCTCGGCGACCCGACCAAGGCGCTGGGCGCCCTGTCCGAGCCGGAGTGCCGGCGCGTGATCGCCGCACTGGACCTCGCGGAGCGGATGAACGTGCCCCTGGAGTGGTGGGCGCTGTCCGCCGGGGCGCGCATCTCGATGACCACCGGTACGGAGAACATGGACTGGGTGGCCGCGGCCCTGAAGCGGATCGTCGAGTTCACCCAGGCCGGCGGTGAGATCAACATCGTGGTCGCGGGCATCAACGTCGGCGCCCAGCCGTACTGGAACGCCGAGGCGACGATGCTCATGCACACCAAGGGCATCCTGGTGATGACGCCCGACTCGGCGATGGTGCTCACCGGCAAGCAGTCGCTCGACTTCTCCGGTGGCGTGTCCGCCGAGGACAACTTCGGCATCGGCGGCTACGACCGGGTGATGGGGCCGAACGGGCAGGCGCAGTACTGGGCGCCGAACCTGACGGCCGCGCGGGACGTGGTGATGTCGCACTACGACCACACGTACGTCGCGCCCGGTGAGGACGCGCCCCGACGGGCAGCCACCACCGACCCGACCGACCGCGACATCTCCGACTTCCCCCACGACGTGGCGGGCAGTGCCTTCCGCACCGTCGGGGAGATCTTCTCCGTCGAGCACAACCCGGACCGCAAGAAGCCGTTCGACATCCGTACGGTGATGCGCGCCCTCTCCGACCAGGACCACCCGGCGCTGGAGCGGTGGGCGGGCATGGCCGACGCGGACACCGCCGTCGTACAGGACATCCACCTCGGCGGCATCCCGGTGTGCCTGCTCGGCATCGAGTCCCGGTCGGTGCCTCGGCACGGCTTCCCGCCCACCGACGGCCCGGACACCTACACCGCGGGCACGCTGTTCCCCCGCTCGTCGAAGAAGGCGGCGCGGGCGATCAACACGGCCAGCGGCAACCGACCCCTCGTGGTGCTGGCGAACCTGTCCGGCTTCGACGGCTCACCGGAGTCGATGCGCAAGCTGCAACTGGAGTACGGCGCCGAGATCGGCCGGGCGATCGTCAACTTCCAGGGGCCGATCGTCTTCTGTGTGATCTCGCGCTACCACGGCGGCGCGTTCGTGGTGTTCTCGAAGGCACTGAACCCGAACATGACGGTGCTCGCCCTGGAGGGTTCGTTCGCGTCGGTGCTCGGTGGCGCACCCGCGGCCGCGGTGGTGTTCGCCGCCGACGTCAACGCCCGCACGGCGGCCGACCCCCGGGTGCGGGACCTGGAGGCGCGCGCCGCCGCCGTGGCCGGCACCGAACGCGCCGCGCTGACCGCGGAACTCGACGAGCTGCGTTCGTCGGTGCGCGCGGAGAAGCTCGGCGAGGTGGCCACGGAGTTCGACCGGGTGCACAACATCCAGCGCGCCGTCGAGGTCGGCTCGGTGGACGCGGTCGTCCGCGCCGCCGAACTGCGTCCGCGCATCATCGAGGCCATCAAGGCCCGTCTGGGCTGACGCCACGGGTGGCGCCGACCGGGGACCGGCCTGATCAGGCTGGTCCCCGGTCGAGCACCGCGAATCCGGTGACGCGGGCATCGTTGGCGGGGTCCTGGACGTGCAGCCCGTCGCGCGAGTCGAAGGTGACGGGACCGGACGCGCTCTCGATCCGGTAGGTGCGGCGGCCCTCGCTGTCCCGTTGGTCGGTCTCAACGAAGCGGAAGAGCTGCCCCTCCGCCTCCGGGGCGCAGACGGCGACCACGAGGGTCGGCGGCCCGCCCGTGTCGCGGCGTACCCCCACGCACGAGTTGTCGGCGAAGGCGGTCCTGATCTGGTGACGGGCACCGGCCGGGACGGGGACGAAGACGCTGCGCTCGGTCAGCCGCACGTTACCGACGACCTTCCCGTCCGCCCCGACCACGAGGTACGCCGGTGGACCCGACTCCATCGCGATGGCGACCTTGCGCGTACCCGAGAAGACGCCGTCGCCCGACGGCGACGCCTCCTCCGCGGACGGTGACGCCGACGGGCTCGACGGCGACGACGGTGGCACCGTCGGGTTCGCGGCGGGCGTGCTGGGGACGTCCTGCGTCGGCGCCGCGCACGCCGATACGCCGAGCGTGAGGGCGGTGACGGTCGTGATGAGGCCGGTACGCAACACGAGTTCCTCCAGGGTGGTCGGTGGGAATGCTCTACCTGGGACACACCGCTGTGGTCCCGCCGATTGCACCCGGGTCAGGTGCAATCCGCGGCCGGCCCCGGGTGTGTCTGTGGTGGAGGACCCGCGACCACAGGAGGTGCCGTGCGAGGCGACCAGCCGGACGACCGTGCCGCCTTCGACCGGTTCTTCCAGACCTGCTACGGCCGGATCAGCGCGCAGATCCACGCGTATCTCGGCGACCGGGCCGAGGCCGAGGACGTGAGCCAGGAGGCGTTCCTGCGGGCCTGGCAGAAGTGGCGCGACATCTCCTCGTACGACGATCCGGTCGCGTGGGTGCGCCGGGTGGCCTGGAACCTCGCCACCAACCGGCTGCGTCGGCTCACCGTCGCGGCCCGCGCGTTACGCCGCCAGCCCGTCGTGCCGCCCGTACCGGCGGTCCAGCCGGACCACGTGGCGCTTGTCGCCGCCCTGCGTACGCTGCCCGAGCGGCAGCGCCGGGTGATCGTGCTGCACTACATCGCCGACCTGCCGACCGCCGAGATAGCCGCCAGCCTCGGCGTACCGCAGGGCACGGTGGTGTCGTGGCTGCACCGCGGCCGGGCGAAACTGGCGGAGCATCTGAGCGAAACGTCGAGCGGAGAGGCGGTCACGTCGTGACACCCCCGGAGCCGGATCCCGGTCGAGACGCCGTCGCCGGTTTCATGCTGCGGTCGTACGCCGACAGCGGCCACCTGTCGTTCGCCGCGCCCTCGGCCGACGTGATCGTGCGCCGGGCCCGGCGTCGTACCAGGACGAAGGTCGCGCTGTCCTTCGCCGCGGTGGTGGCGGTCGCCGCCGGGAGCATCGCGACGATCACCCGACTGGGTCCCGATCCGGACCGGGACCCACCGATCATCGGGCCCACCCCGACGCCGTCGGTGAGCGTCTCCCCCACGCCGGCGCCACCGCCCACACCGGGGACGACGTCGCCCTCGACACCACCACCCGACCGGCGGACCCCGTCGCGGTCGTCGTCACCGACCGGCACACCGAGCGCGACCGGCAGCGCTCCGACGCCGCTGAGCGTGCGCGGCGTCGACTGGGCGAACGCCACGATCACCATGACGGCGTCGGCGGGCGACGAGTGCCTGACCGGCAGGATCCGCTTCGTCGACGGCAGGGGCGGCCAGCCGGGCGACGCTCCGCACATCAGGATCTCGTCCTCGTACGACGAGGGCGGCGCGACGTTCGGCGACCTGAACGGTGACGGCCGCGACGAGGCGGTCGTGTACGGGTCCTGTCTGGCCGGCGCCGGCGACGAGGACGCCTCCGGTCAGGTCCTGGTCGTCACCGGGCGCAGCGGCCAACTGGTCGGCAGTTGGGTCGGGCCGGTGGCCGAGGTGGTCGACGACGTGGAGGTCACCGGCGGGCGGCTGGTCATCTCCTCGACCAAGAAGTACGCCGAGCCCGAGGTGCCGGTGGATCGCACCTATCGCTGGACGGGCACCCGCTACGCCCAGAGTTGAGCGACGGCGCCCACCCACGCCGAACAGGTCAGCCGGTTCGTTTCCCGCTGGTCTGGTCACTGTCGATCTGCCAGGCCGCGGCGAGGTCCTCGCGGGCCCGGGCGACGCGGGAGCGGATGGTGCCGACCGGGCACTGGCAGACTTCTGCGGCCTCCGCGTAGGACAGGCCGAGCATCTGGGTGGCGACGAACGCCTCGCGCCGCTCCCGGCTCAGACCGGAGATCACCTGTTGGAGGGTGACACCCTCGTCGGCGCCGGCCGTGATCGCACCGGCCGCCTCGGCTGCCGCCTGCCAGTCCGGCACCGAGGCCAATCGTGGCCGGGCGACCGCCGCCCGGACGTGATCCACGGCGACGCGCCGCGCGATCGTGAACACCCAGGTACGTGCCGAGGAGCGGCCGGCGAAGCCGGGCAGGTTGCGAAATGCGCGCAGGAACGTCTCCTGGGTCAGGTCGTCGGCCTCACCCGGCCCCGCCAGGTGCGACAGGAACCGCCAGACCTGGTCCTGCAGTGCCCGGACGAACGCCGTGGCGGCCTGCCGGTCGCCGCGGCCCGCCTCCTGCGCCCAGCGGGTCACCTGATCGTCGTCAGCGCCTCCGTTGCGCACAGACCACCGTCCTGGGTGCCACGGGCGCTCCTCCATACCGAAAGCCGTCGTCGGATCGCGCCGCTGAGCCGCGCACTCTGGTGGTCGGCGGCCGGTCCCGGAAAGTTCCCGGCACTCCCCGTTTCGGCTGACACCGCCGCCCCCGCGGCGGGCGGGGGCCACGGCCGGCTGACGCGCCCCCGTCGGCCGCTCAGCCTCGGACCGGCTGGTCGCGGGCCTGCTCGGTGCTCTCCCGCCCGCGCGGCACCAGGTCCGGCATGCTCCAGGAACGCCAGAGCCGGCTGTACCCGCCGCCGGCCTCGAGCAACTCGGCATGCGTACCCTGTTCGGCGATGCGGCCGTGGTCCAGGACGACGATGCGGTCCGCGGTGGCCGCCTGGCTGAGTCGGTGGGCGACGATGAGCGTGGTCCGGCCCTCGGTGGCCGCGACGGCGGCGCGGTCGAGGTCGCGTGCGCCCGCGCTGCCCGCCTCCGCGGTGGCCTCGTCGAGGATCGCGACGGCGGGGTCGGCGAGGACGAGGCGGGCCAACGCGAGCTGCTGGGCCTGGGCCGAGGTGAGGCGTCGTCCGCCCTCCCCCACCAAGGTGGCGAGGCCCTCCGGCAGGGTACGCAGCCAGTCGGTGACACCGACCCGGTCGAGTGCGGCGGTCAACTCCGCGTCGGTGGCGTCCGGATCGGCCAGGCGCAGGTCGTCGGCGAGCGGCCCCGCGAAGACGTGCACCTCCTGGCTGATCAGCGCGATCTCGCGGCGGAGGCGGTGCTCACCGAGGTCCGCCAGCGGCACGCCGCGGAGGCGCACCGCGCCGTGGGTCGGCGCGATGATGCCGGCGACGATGCCGGCGAGCGTGCTCTTACCCGCCCCGCTCGCGCCGACGAGGGCGACGCGCTCACCGGGTGCCAGCCGCAGGGTGACGTCGCGCAGTACGACGGGTCCGTCGTCGTATCGGTGCTGCTCGACGACCACCTCCAGCGCGGCCGGCTCGGGTCTGGCTCGCTCGGGACGCTCGGGAGACGTGGTGGCCGGCAGGGTGGTGACGCCGACGAGGCGGGCGAGGCTCGCCCCGGCCTGCAGGACGGAGTCCGACTCGAACAGCAGCAGCCCGATGGGGTTGAAGAGGCGGTGGAAGTAGAGCGCTGCGGTGGTGGCGGCACCCACCGTGACGAGGTCGTCGCGGACCAGGAGGAACCCGGCGAGCAGCACGGCGGCGAGCCCCACGAACTCCGACCGGTTGATGCGCAGCCCGAACCGCGTGAACAGTCCGAAGATCTCCAGCGACAGGTCACGGGCCACGGCGGAGCGGCCCGCGATCCGTGCGACGTGGTCGTCCTCCATCCGGTAGGCGCGCACGGTCGCCGCGCCGCGCAGCGCCTCGGCCGTCGCCTGTGCGCGCTCGCCCGTCGCCACCCGTTCCCGGACGTAGTACGGGATCGACCGCTTCAGGTACCAGCGCAGCGCCACCGCGTACGCCGGGGCGGCGGCCAGCCCGGCGATGCCGAGTCGCCAGTCGAGGGCGAAGAGCCCCAACGCGGTCAGCACGACGGACAGCAGCGCGCCGAGGAAGGCGGGACCACTGGTGGCGATCACGTTCGTCACGACGGCCACGTCGTCGCCGGCACGTGCCACCAGGTCCCCGGTCCCGGCCCGTTCCAGGGTGGCCGACGGCAGGTGCAGGGCACGGTCGAGCACCCGTTCCCGCAGCCGGGCCAGCACGGTCTCGCCGAGTCGGGCGGCGACCGCCGCTCCGACCGCGGTGAGGAGCCCCGCGAGCACCGCCGCGCCCGCGATCACACCCGCCCAGGCGACGATCCGCGGTGTGTCGGATCCGGCGATGACGTCGTCGACGAGGCGACCGAGCACCCAGGGGGCGACGAGCCCGGTCGCGGCGGCGGCGACCAGCAACGTGCCGGCGGTGACGCTGAGCCCCGGCAGGCGGCCCACCTCGCTACGGAGGGCCACCCAGGTCTGCCGAGCGGTGGCCGTCGGCAGCAGTTGCCGGCTTTCGATTGACGCGTCGGTCACCGCAGGACCTCCTCGCGGTAGCGGGTGTCGGTGGCGAGCAGCCTCTCGTGCGGACCCTCGGCGACGATCCGCCCCCGGTCGAGCACGGCGACCCGATGCGTGGCGCGCAGCAGCGCCGGACTGGTGGTGATCAGCACGGTGCCGCGGTCCGCCGCGCCGCGAGCCGCGGCCAGGCCCTCGGCGAGCAGCCCCTCGGTCACCGCGTCAACGGCCGTGGTGGGGTTGTGCAGCACCAGCACCGGCGGGTCGGCGACGAGTGCCCTGGCCAGCCCGATCCGTTGCCGCTGCCCGCCGGACAGGTTCGCCCCCCGTTCGGTGAGCAGGCGGTCGAGCCCGTGCGGGTGCGCGGCGAGCACGTCCTCGGCGGCGGCGGCACGCACAGCCGACCGCAGGAGCGTGTCGTCGACGTGTGCCCCGGCGCTGAGGTTGGCGCGCAGGGTCCCCTCGAACAGTGCCACGTCGTGCTGCTCGACCAGGACGGCGGCGCGTACGGCGTCGATGTGCAGTTCGTCGGCGGGCACACCGTCGACGCACAGCGAGCCCTGGTAGTCCGGGCGGGACACACCGCCGGACAGGAGCGTGACAAGCGCCTCGGCGTCGCCCGGATCGTAGGCGAGCACGCCGAGAACCTCACCGGCGCGGACGTGCAGGCTGACGTCGTGCAGGCCGGCGTAGCGGACCCCGTCGAGGGTCAGCCGCGACGGGCTCGGGGCCGGCGGCGCGCCGCTACCCGGGCGGGTGGCCGGCGCGGCACCGAGAACCCGGGCGACCCGACCGGCGGAGGCCCGGGCCATGGCGAACAACTGCACGCAGTACCCGAGCGTCTGCACCGGTTCGGCGATGAACTGGGCCAGCCCGACGACGGCGACGAGTTCGCCGACGGTGAGCCGGCCCTGGAGCGCGAGCCAGCCCGCGACACCGGCGACCGCCGCGAGGAAGAGACCGTTGACCATGGTGGTGAGCCCGAGGTGCAGTCCCTTGGTGGTCGCGGCACGCAGGGTGACGTCGAGCGCGTGGCGGCTGGCGCCCGCGTACCGGCGTGCGGCATGGTCCTGGGCGCCGATGCCGCGCAGCACGCGCAGGCCGGTGACGAGATCGACGGCGAGCGCGGTCGTGGCCGCGAGGGCTTCCTGCTGCGCGGTGCTGCGCCGGGTGAGCAGCGGCGCCATCCGTTGCAGGGCGACGACCAGCAGGGGTACGCCGATGAGCACCCCGAGCCCGAGTGGGATGTCGACGACGAGCAGCGCGACGGCCGCGACCACGATGGCGGTGAACGCCGCGGCGGTGAGCCCGGCGACCCGGACGACAAGCGCGCTCAGCTCGGCGTCGGAGGCCGTGACGGAGAGCAGCTCTCCGTCCCGCATGCCGGAACCGTGTCCGCGCGGGTCGAGGGCGCTGCGGACGATGTCGACGCGCGTGGCGTGCGCCTCGTGTTCGACCGCGGCGTACGCCAGCCGAGCGCCGGTGCGGTAGGCGAAGGCGAGGACGGTGAACAGGGCGGCCAGGCCGGCGAGCGAGAGCAGTAGCGCGCCGCCGTCCCCGGTGGCGACCGCACGATCGATGACGACGCCGATGGCGACCGGCACGAGGGCCTCGGCGGCCTGGTGTGTGCACAGCAGCGCGACGCCGAGAACGACCCGATTGCGCTGTCGACGGAGCGCGCGACGGAGCACCACACCACCGGTGATCTCGGCGGCTGTCATCGGCGGCTGTCCCGCTGTCGGGTCGGTGCGGTCATGGGCAACTCCGGGACGGCGGATTAGGGCAGGCTAACCTAACACGTCATCAACGTGGGCTTACCGGATGGCCCTCGAAACCGGTGTGCGCACCTAACGAATAGCTGACATGTGGCGACCAGGCTGACCGTCATGCGAAATGCGAACGTGAAGATGGTCGGGCTGGCGGTCCTGTTGCTGTCACTCGCGGCCTGCGGCGGCGACGCGGAGGGACCGGGGCCGCAGGTGGCCGCGATCCCGGGCGCGACCGGGTCGGCGAGCGCCGGCCCGGCCGGTTCGACCGGCGGCGCCGACCGCCAGCTCCCCCTCGGCGCGAGCAAGCAGGAGATCGACCGCCTGTACGGCGCCTACTACGCCTGCTGGACGCAGCACGGCGTGCCCTCGGCACCGGCGAAGGACGGAAACGGCGGCCCGCTCCTCAGCTACAAGATGGACGAGAAGAAGTACCAGCCGGCCGTGGACGCGTGTGCCGACAAGGAACCGCTGGGCGCTCCGGAACTCGACCCGCACCAGAACCCGAACTACGCCGACGACCTCCGCGAGCAACTGCAGTGCGTCCGGGACCACGGCCTGTCGATGGAGATCCGGCAGGGGGGCACCGACAACGCCAAGATCTGGGTCGCGCCGGAGACGAAGGCCAACCTCGAGAAGGCGAACAGCGACGAGGGCATGGAGATCCAGCGTCAGTGCGAGATCTCGGCCTTCACGCAGAAGTAGCCGACCGTGCGGACGAAACCCCTCATCATCACCATCACCTGCGGCGTGCTCGCGCTGGGCGGCGTGGTCTACGCCGTCCACGCCAGCGGCGACCGGGACTCCCCCGCCGCCCAGCCGGCCGCGTCCAGGGTGGCCACGGCCGAGGTGGTCCGGACCGACCTCTCCGACTACTGGACCGAGAGCGGCACGGTCGGCTACCGCAAGCAGCGCACCCTGCGCGGCGTCGCGCCCGGGGTGCTCACCTGGCTGCCCCAGCCGGGCAGCACCATCGCCCGAGGCGACATCCTGTATCGGGCCGGCGACCGACCGGTGACCCTCTTCTACGGGTCGTCGCCGATGTTCCGCGACATCGACGTGGTCGGCATGGTCGGCCGCGACGTCAAGGTGCTGGCCGACAACCTCCGGGCGCTCGACTACCGGATCGGGCCGCAACCCGCACCGGGAACCCGGGTCACCGTCCAGGGCGGGCCGACACCGGCCGCGAACGACCCGGGTGCGACCGGGGAGGCCACCACGCCGGATTCGACGCCGACAGCCTCCGGCACGAAGGCGTACCAGACCGTGTTGACCAGCCAGGACGCCGTGTTCACCGCATCGCTGAAGGACGCCGTACGGCGCTGGCAGGCGGCCAAGGGGATCCGTCCGGCCACCGGCACCGTGACACTCGGCGACATCCTGGTGCTGCCCGGCGCGGTGCGGGTGGGCGCGGCTTCGGCGCAGCTCGGCGACGACGCCACCGGCAACCTGATGGCGATCAGCGACAAGACCAAGGCGGTCACCGTCGAGATCGACGCGAGCCGGGCCGACGACCTCCGGGCGGGGCAGAAGGTGCAGATCACTCTCCCGGACAGCTCGCACGCCGGCGGCACCATCACCTCGGTGAGCAGCAACGTCCAGGCCAGCTCGTCGGACGGCGACAACCCGGGCGCGGAGGGTCCGAAGGTGCAGGTCGTCATCGCGGTGGACGATGCCTCGGCGATCCAGGACATCAGCTCGGCCGCCGTCGTGGTCCGGTTCACCGGCACCACCGCGCACGACGTACTCGCCGTCCCGGTCGGCGCCCTGCTCGCGCTCAGCGGCGGCGGCTACGGCGTCCAGATCTCCGACGGCGCCCTGACCGCGGTGAAGGTGGGCCTGTTCGCCGACGGCATGGTGCAGATCACCGGTACGGGCATCGCCGCCGGCACCCGGGTGGTGACGACGTCGTGAGCGCGGTGCTGGAGATCGACGGCGCCACCCGGCGCTACGGCGAGGACGTGACGGCGCTGCGCGACGTCTCGTTGCGGATCGACGCGGGCGAGTTCGTGGCCATCCTGGGGCCGTCCGGCTCGGGAAAGTCCACTCTCCTCAACATCATGGGCACGCTGGACCGGCCCACCGAGGGCCGGGTGCTGCTCGGCGGGCGGGACGTCACCACCATGTCCGACCGACAGCTGTCCAGCCTGCGCGGCCGCTGGCTGGGCTTCGTGTTCCAACAGTTCCATCTCACCGATGGGCTGAGCGCGACCGAGAACGTCGCGACCGGCCTGCTCTACGCCGGCGTGCACCGCCGGCACCGCCGGGCGCTGGCCCGGGCGGCACTGGAGCGGGTCGGTCTGGCCCACCGCGCCGACCACCACCCGCAGGCGCTCTCCGGCGGCGAACGCCAACGGGTGGCGATCGCCCGGGCGCTCGTCAACCGGCCCGCGCTGGTGTTGGCCGACGAGCCGACCGGGGCGCTCGACCTGGCCACCGGCTCGGCCGTGCTCGACCTGCTGACCGAGCTGAACCGGGAGGGGACCACGATCGCGCTGATCACCCACGATCACGAGGTGGCCGCCCGGGTGCCCCGACAGCTCCGCATCCTCGACGGCCGCCTGGTGTCCGACTCCGCGGCGGGCGGTGCGCCGGTATGAGGCGTACCCGTCACGCGGCGCGAGTGGACCGGGACGCCGCACCGGTACGGCTGGCCCCGGCCGACCTGATCGGTCTGGGCCTGCTCGGCATTCGGACGCGCACGGCGCGCGCCGCGCTGTCGGCGCTCGGCATCGCCATCGGCATCGCCACCCTGGTCCTGGTCACCGGAATTCCCGCGTCGAGCCAGCGGGCGCTCGAGGAGGAGCTGGCCGCCCTGGGCACCAACCGACTGCAGGTCACGCCGGCGCCCAACCGCGAACCACCGGTCCAGCTGCCCGTCGAGTCGGTGGACATGGTGTCCCGGATCGGGCCGGTGACGGTGGCGAGCGCGACCGCCGACTTCGGGCTGAACGTCGCCCGATCCGACCGGACCGGCCCGGGCGACTACAACGCGATCGCGGTCGTCGCCACCAGGACGAACCTGCTCGCGGCGATCGACGGCCGGGTACGCTCCGGCCGTTTCCTGGATTCCGCGATGGAACGCCTGCCGACCGTGGTCCTCGGCGCGGTCGCCGCCCAGCGGCTCGGCTTCACCGCCGTCGACCTCTCCCAGCCGATCCAGGTTCACCTCGGCGGGCAGCGGTTCAGCGTGATCGGCATCCTCGACCCGGTGCCACTCGCGCCCGAGATCGACCGTTCCGCGATGGTCGGCTGGGGGGCGGCCAACCACTGGCTGCGCTTCGACGGGCACCCGACCCGCATCTATGTGCAGACCACCGACGCCCAGGTGGTGGCGGTGCGCTCGGTCCTGGCCGCCACGGCCAACCCGGAGCATCCGAGCGACGTGCTGGTCAGTCGTCCCTCGGACGGGCTCGCCGCCAAGCAGGCGGTGCGGCAGACCTTCAGCTCGCTGCTGCTCGGGCTCGCCGGGATCGCGTTGCTCGTCGCCGGCATCGGGGTGGCGAACACGATGTACATCTCGGTGCTGGAGCGGCGCCGCGAGATCGGCCTGCGCCGGGCCCTGGGCGCGAACCGGGGCCAGGTACGCATCCAGTTCGTGACCGAGTCGATCGTGCTCTCGGCCCTTGGCGGAGCAGCCGGGGTGGTGACCGGCACGGTGGCCGTCGCGGGCTATGCCACCCTCCAGCACTGGCCGGTGACCATCCCGACGGCAGCGGCCGCCGCCGGACTGGGAGGTGCGCTGGTCATCGGGGTGTTGGCGGGGGTCTATCCGGCGATGCGGGCGGCCTCGCTCGACCCCACCGAGTCACTGTCCAGCGTCTGAGCTGCCGTTAGGAATCTGTCAGGTCGGGCCGGAGATCGGTGCGGTGCCGCACCGGCGACCTATCATCGCCGGCATGTGTGCGATGGTCCTGGTCGCTGACGACGATCTGCGGCACGCGGAGGGAATCCGCCGTTATCTCGTGGCCGCCGGGCACGAGACGACCGTGGTGCACGACGGGCGCGCGGCGCTGGACGCCGCCCGCCGGGACCGGCCCGACCTGCTGATCCTGGACGTGATGATGCCGGGACTGGACGGCTTACAGGTGTGTCGCACGCTGCGGCAGGAATCGGACGTACTGGTGCTCATGCTCACCGCGCGCAGCGCCGAGAGTGACCTGCTGCTCGGACTGGAACTCGGCGCCGACGACTACCTGACCAAGCCGTTCAGCCCTCGGGAACTGGTGGCCCGCACCCGCACCCTGCTGCGCCGCGCGTCCCGCGGCACACCCGAGCCCACCGCCCGGAGCATCCGGCAGACCGGTCGGATCACCGTCGATCCGGTCGGGCACCACGTCACGGTCGACGGCGAGCGGATCGAGTGCACCCGTGGCGAGTTCGCCATCCTGGCCGCCATGTCCGAGCAGCCGGACCGGGTCTTCACCCGCGCACAACTGCTGCACCACACCCGCGGACTCGACCGCAGCTCGACCGAACGCACCATCGACGTCCACGTGATGAACCTGCGCCGCAAGATCGAAGACGACCCGAGACGTCCCCAGCAGTTGCTCACCGTGCACGGTGTGGGCTACAAGCTGGCTCCGGGTCCGACGCCGTGAGCAAGGACAGGGTGCCGCTGCGGCACAGTCTGGTGACCCGGCTGCTGGTCGCCTCCGTGGTGATCGCGCTGGCCGCGATCTCGGCCACCGCCTGGCTGGCGGCGACGACCACCACCCGCGCGATCAACTACGAGCAGGGCGGCGCCGTCGCCGACGAGAGGGCCGTCTACCAGGCGCTTGTCGGTTACGCGGCCACCCACGACGACTGGTCCGGCGCCGCCGACCTGGTGCACTCGCGCGCCGCCGAGCTGGGCCGGCGCATCACGCTGACCACCGACGACCACAAGATCATCCTTGACTCGCAGGCCGGCCCAGCGCTGGGCAACATCCGTCCTTCGGCCGTGGTGGATCCGCTCCAGGTCGACCTGGGCCTGACCGGCGGCGCCGAACACATCGACGAGCGAGCCGTCGGACCGTACATCGTGCCGCCCGAAGACCGGTACGTGCTCAGCGAGGTGGCCAAGAACGCCCTGAGCTGCTTCCACAAGGTGGGCTACGACGGTGTCATCCGGACCGCGAAGACCGGCCGCCCGAGCGTCGTCCTCACCACCGTCCGCGCCGAGGCCGAGCGGCCACTGACCCGGTCCGTGACGGAGGGCTGCGGGTTCGAACTCGACAGCCTGGTCAGTGCCGCCGAGAAGAAGGCACTCGAGACGCTGACCACGTTGACCGCCCGCTGCCTCAGCCTGGGCGACCGTGCCTCGCAGTTGCGCATCACGCCGTCCTTCACGGCGTACCTCGGCGATTCGGCGGTGGTCCGGACCGCGCACGAGGACACCGAGGTGAAGCCGCCGTCGCTGCTCACGCCGGCCGGGCCGGCCGGCGTCGTGCAGGGGTGCGTCGAATCAGGGCGCAGAACCCAACTCCGACCGTACGTGGCACCCCGCGCGCTGCTGTTCGTCACCGCGCCCGGCACCGGCCGCACCACGCTGAGCCTGTCCGGCGGCAGCATCGGACGGATCGTGGCGGTCACCGGTGCGGTCCTGCTCGCCACCGTCGCGGCGACCGTACTCGTCGGGCGGCGCCTGGTGCGGCCGCTGCGCGACCTCGCCGTCGCGGCCGAACTGCGCACACCCGCCCCGGTGTCCGGGCGCGACGAGATCGGCCGGTTGGCGCGCGCGTTGAACGACTCCGCGCAACGCCGGGAACGGGCCGAGGCGCAACGCCGCACCATGGTCAACGACGTGGCGCACGAGCTGCGGACCCCGCTCAGCAACATCCGCATCTGGCTGGAGGCGGCGCAGGACAACCTGGCGCCGACCGACGCCCAACTGCTGGCGCTGCTGCACGAGGAGGCGCTGCTGCTCCAGCACGTCATCGACGACCTCGGCGACCTGGCGGCCGCCGACGCGGGCACGCTGCGGATCGACCTGCGGCCGGCGGACCTGCGGGACGTGCTCACGCACGTGGTCGACAGCCATCGGGGCAGCGCGTTCGCGGCCGGGGTTCGCCTGGACCTCAGCGTCGTGGGAGATCCGGTCGTGCACGCCGATCAGGTGCGCCTACGACAGGTGGTCGGCAACCTGATCTCGAACGCCATCCGGCACACCCCGTCCGGCGGCTCGGTGACTGTCGACGCGAACGGCTCGACCATCTCCGTCCGGGACACCGGCAGCGGCATCGCCCCGGCCGACCTGCCGAAGATCTTCGACCGGTTCTGGCGGGCCGACGAGTCGCGCAGCCGGGTGACGGGCGGCAGCGGGCTCGGTCTGGCGATCGCACGCCACCTGACCGAGGCACACGGCGGCACGATCGAGGTGCGGAGCGAGCCGGGCCGGGGCACACACGTCACCATCCGGCTGCCGGGCCTCGGCGGTTGAAGCGGCGGTTCCGCCGCCAACCGCCAAGGCCACAGCACTGACCGGGGTACGGGTCAGCGGACCACCCCGATACCGGTGAACGACCTGTCGTACGCGGTGAACGACTGGTTGTTGTGCGGCGCGTAGATCCAGGTCCGCAGCGAGTTGGCGGCGGTGTCGACCTCGACCAGGCGGACCGGGTTGGTGCTGTTGGAGTGGAACGTCTGGAGGAACGAGTAGATCTTGTTGCCGTGGACTCCGGTGTCGACCCGGTTGCCGGCGATGCCGGTGTGACCGGAGAAGACGAACCGGATGTTGGCGTACTGCTTGACCAGGTTGTCGAAGAGATACTGCGGGCTGGTCTCGCCGTAGCCGGCGCTCTGCTCGATATTGCCGTTGCCGTCGATGTAGTCGTGGGTGACGACGATGACGTTGTGCCGGGGATTGGCGGCGACGACGCTTCTGGCCCAGTTCACGGCCGCGACCCGGGGCCACAGCTCCAGGGTCAGCACCATCCACTGCACGCCGCCGGCCTCGAAGGTCGAGTAGGAGTTGTCGACCTTGCCAGCCTCGAACTGTCCCCGGACCGCCCGGTACTGGCTGACCGTGAAGTACTGGTTGAACACGGTGGTGTCGCGCAGCAGTTCGCGGGTGTGGGCGGGGTCGCGGGCGGAGCCGCCGACGCCGGTGGCCTGGGTGTCGTGGTTGCCCAGTGCCAGCGCGTACGGGATGGCGGCGTTCTCGATCGGCCGCATCGCGGTGCGGGCGATGACGTACTGCGAGTGGTCGGGGGTGTCCCAGTTGACCACGTCACCGGAGGAGGTCACGAAGCGAAGGTCCAGCGCGGACCGGTTCTGCACCAGCCAGTTCGTGCGGTTGAGGAAGCGGGTGTCGCTACCGTTGAGCACCTCCTGCTGGGTGTCCGGCAGGACGGCGAAGCTGAACGTCGTGTCGGTGGCGCCGGCGGTCTCCATCCGCGCGTACGCGATGTGGACGTTGCGGTCGCAGGCGTCGTCCCGGAAGTCGTTGACGAACTGGACCTGCACGGTGTGCTGGCCGGCGCCGACCGCCGCGCCGACCGGGTACGTGCCGTAACTCGTCGCGCTGACGATCGTGGTCTGGCCGACACTGACGCCGTCGACGCTCACCCGTACGGTCGGCCAGCCCTGGCAGTTGTCACCGATGGCCCCGATCAGTACCCGCCCGGAGCCGTTGACGCTCGTGGTGGCGTAATGGGAATTGCTCCACAGCGACGCGTGCGTTCCGGAGGCGGGCACCGGGGTGCCGGTCGCCGGTCGGATCGCACCGCCCACGACGCTGAACTGGGAGGGCGCGGCGGCGTGTGCCGTACCGCCGACGAATGGTCCCCCCGCCACGGCGACCGCCACCGCCGCGGCCATCGCCACGAACCTTGACCTGAATCTTCTGATACGCACCGCTGGTCCTCTCCTGCCGACATACGCCCAAAAACTGGACATTCGCAGCCTAGAGAGGATCGGGACGACACATGTGAATGTTTGGAAACCATCCTGAGTACAGGTGCTGCACTCTGCGAGGCCGGCGCCGCCCTACCGCGACGTGCCGCCGCGACGGCCCGCGCCGGCGGTGGAGGGCCGGTGCGCGATGCGGGGAGCCCGGACCGCCGAGGAGGTGCCGGACCCCGGGCGGAAGTCGCGGGCCGCGCTGGCCACCATCTCGTCGGGGTCGCGGGCTAGCGCCTGCCGGATGTGCGGCGGAACGAGCTCGCTCGTGGCCATGGCCAGGCGTACCTGAACCGAGCGGTCGTCGAGCAGCAGCGCCAGGTCCGCCTCACCCAGCTCGACGGCACGCACCAGCGCGGCGCGGACGTCGACCACCGGGTCCGCGGCGAGCGCGCTGCGCTGCGCGGCGGTGGTCCGCGGGTTGCGGGCAACCCCCTTGCGTACGCGTGCGGTGCGATCGGCCAACAGGGCGGTGATCACATCGGGGTCGTGGGTGTGCGTGGCGAGGCGTTCGCGTACCTCGGGTGACACGTCGTCGATCAGCCGGGCGGCCAACTCCGGCTCCAGCTCACGACTCTCCGCGAGGAGACCGCGAAGCTCCTTGTCCGACGCCTCGGACATGACCCGGCGGATCGACTCGTCACAGGCGGGGTTGCCGGCGACCGCCCAGCGGATCCACCGGTCGGCGTCCTTGACCAGACGCATGAGGTTGGCGATCGAGGCGGAGGGGTTCCTCGCCACGGCCTCCCGTACCTGACGATCATGGTCTCGGGTCAGCGGACGCAGGGCCTGTGCGGGCGCGTCGGCCCGAGCGGCGACCGCCTTGCGGACCACGGCCGACGGATCGGACGCCAGGTCGATAAGCGTCATCTGCGGCGTGTTGGGGTCCTGAGCGAGGGCGAGCCGTGCGTCCGCGCTGCCACCGATCGGACGGTGGTCGGCGACGTCGGACCCGCTGTGACGGTCGGGCTCGCCGACGTCCTGCTGTTTCCCCATGGCGCAATCATGTCACGCGCCCCCGGACCCCTCAGGAGCCGACCGCGTCCGGTCCGGCGGGGGCGGGCGCGGAGGTGACCCGAGCGGGTAGTCGCAGGCCGGACATGCCGCCATCCACCGGGAGCGACGACCCGGTCACCGACCCGGTCGCCGGCGAAGCGAGGTAGACGACGGCGGCGGCCACCTCCTCGGCGGTCACCAGCCGCCCCGTTGGCTGGCGGGACGCGAGGTGCCGCTTCTCCGCCGTCGGGTCGGCCGCGCCGGCGAGCAGGCGGGCCACCCAGGGCGTGTCCACGGTGCCGGGGGCGACACAGTTGACCCGGACCCCCTCGGTCACCAGGTCGGCGGCCATGGCGAGGGTGAGGGCGTGCACGGCGCCCTTCGACGCCGAGTACAGGGCGCGTTGGGGCAGGCCGACGGTCGCCGCGATCGAGGAGATGTTGACGATCGCCGCGGCCGACGACCGGCGCAGGTACGGCAGCGCGACGGCGCTCGTCCGGGCCACGCCGGTGACGTTGACGTCGAGCACCCGGCTCCACCGCTCGTCGTCGTCGTCCTCCACCGTGCCCACGGCGGAGATGGCGGCGTTGTTGACCAGGATGTCGATGCCGCCGAAGGTGTCGGCGACCGAGGCGACGGCCGCGTCGAGGGAGGACCGGTCGGCCACGTCCGCGCGGACGCCGTGCACGCGAGGGTCCTCGGGGAGACCCGACAGATCCAGATCCAGCACGCCCACCCGGGCGCCGGCGGCCAGGAACGCCCGCACGCAGGCGTGGCCGATCCCCGAACCACCTCCGGTCACCACCGCCACCAGACCGTCACACCGCATGCCGCTCTCCCCTCCCGAATAGTCCTCCGCGTCGACAGGCACCGCCATCAGGCAGCTCTCAGCGTGCTGCGCTGCCGGCCGAGGCCCTCGATCTCGACCTCCATCACGTCGCCGCCGGCCAGGTACGGGAACCGGCCGGAGAGCGCCACGCCCTGCGGGGTACCGGTGTTGATGACGTCGCCCGGGTCCAGGACGGTGTACTGGGACAGGTGCCAGACCAGGTACGCCACGTCGAAGATCATGTCCTTCGTGCTGGAGTCCTGGCGGGGCTCACCGTTGACCCAGGAGCGCAGCCGCAACGCCTGCGGGTCGTCGATCTCGTCGGCGGTGACCAGCCACGGGCCGAGCGGTTGGAACGTCTCGCAGGACTTGCCCTTCGACCACTGACCCCCCGAGACGGCGAGCTGGAAGTCCCGCTCGGAGACGTCGTTGGACAGCACGTACCCGGCGATGTGCCCGAGAGCGTCGGCCGGCGAGGCGAGGTAGCGGGCCTGCCGACCGATCACCACCGCCAACTCCACCTCCCAGTCGGTCTTCGTCGAGCCACGCGGAATCAGGACGTCGTCGTGGGGGCCGACGACCGTGTTGGGCGCCTTGTAGAAGATGATCGGGTCGGTGGGTGGCTCGGCACCCGACTCGGCGGCGTGCGCGGCGTAGTTCTGGCCGACGCAGAGGACCACACCGGGACGGGCGATCGGCGCGCCGACCCGCTGACCGGAGACGTCGATCTCGGGCAGGTCGGTGGCCTCGCGGACGCGCCGGATGCCGTCGCCGCCGAGGAACTCCGCATCGATGTCGGCGGTCAGCGACGAGAGGTCGAGGTGCCGCCCGTCGACGTACAGGACAGGGCGTTCCCGCCCGACGGGCCCGACTCGCATGAATCTCACGAACCATCCTCCGGTGCCTGGTGGCGGCAGAGCCGTTTCCGATAGGATCTTGCTCGCCAGTGTGTACTCGCTCACACCAACACAGTCAAGGCGGGTCGACACCGCCATGCGGATAGCCCTCTTCATCACCTGCGTCAACGACATCGCCTATCCCGCCACCGGCATCGCGGTCACCCGCATCCTGCGCCGGCTCGGCCACACCGTCGACTTCCCGACGGGCCAGACCTGTTGCGGGCAGATGCACGCCAACACGGGCTACCGGGCCGAGGCGATGCCGATGGTGCGCAACTACGTCGACGTCTTCGACGCGTACGACGCCGTCGTCGTGCCGTCCGGTTCGTGCACCGCGATGATCCGCGACCAGTACCCGCGGCTGCACCCGCCGGCCACGTCGGTGGCCGCCCGCACCTACGAGCTGTCCGAGCTGCTCGTCGACGTCCTCGGCGTCACCGACGTCGGCGCCGAGTTCCCGGAAACGGTGACCTACCACCCCACCTGCCACGGCCTGCGGCTGCTCCGGCTGGGTGACCGGCCCCTGCGACTCCTGCGTCAGGTGCGCGGGATCCGGCTGGTCGAGCTGGCCGACGCCGAGGAGTGCTGCGGTTTCGGCGGCACCTTCGCCCTGAAGAACCCGGACGTGTCCACCGCGATGCTCACCGACAAGTGCGCCCGGGTCGGCGAGACCGGAGCACGGGTGCTCGCCGCCGCCGACAACTCCTGCCTGGCGCACATCGGGGGCGGCCTCGACCGCCACCGCTCCGGCGTACGGGCCCTGCACTACGCCGAGATCCTCGCCGCGACGGGGGCCAACTCGTGACCAGGCCGGTCGCACCGGCCACCGGCGACGGGCGGATCCGCACGCCGCTGCCCTTTCCCACCGCGGCGAAGCCGGCCGTCGCCGACACGCAACTGCGGGCCAACCTGCACCGGGCCACCCGCACCATCCGCGGCAAGCGCGCCCGGGTCGTCGACGAGGTGCCCGACTGGGAGGCTCTGCGCGACGCCGGCGCCGCGATCAAGGCGGACGTCCAACGGCGGTTGCCGGAGTTGCTGGAGCAGTTCGAGGCGTCCGCCACCGCCGCCGGCGCCACCGTGCACTGGGCCCGGGACGCGGCCGAGGCCTGCCGGATCGTGGTCGAGCTGACCCGGGCCACCGGGGCCGACGAGGTCGTGAAGGTCAAGTCGATGGCCACCCAGGAGATCGAGCTCAACGAGGCCCTGGAGGCGGCCGGGATCACCGCGTACGAGACCGACCTGGCGGAGCTGATCGTGCAGCTCGGCGACGACACCCCCTCGCACATCCTGGTGCCGGCGATCCACTACAACCGGACACAGATCCGGGAGATCTTCCAGCGTCGCATGCCCGACGCGCCGGCCGACCTCAGCGACGAGCCGGCCGCCCTGGCCGAGGTGGCGCGCGCCCACCTGCGGCGACGGTTCCTCTCGGCCCGGGTCGCCGTGTCCGGCGCCAACTTCGCCATTGCCGACACCGGCACGCTCGTGGTGGTGGAGTCCGAGGGCAACGGGCGGATGTGCCTCACCCTCCCGGAGACGCTGATCAGCGTCGTGGGCGTCGAGAAGCTGCTGCCGACCTTCACCGACCTGGAGGTCTTCCTGCAACTGCTCCCGCGGTCCTCGACCGGTGAGCGGATGAACCCGTACACCTCGATGTGGACGGGCGTCGCCCCCGGCGACGGCCCGCAGGCCGTACACGTCGTCCTTGTCGACAATGGCCGGTCCGCGGTGCTCGCCGACCCGGTCGGGCGGCCGGCGCTGTCCTGCATCCGCTGCTCCGCGTGCCTCAACGTCTGCCCGGTGTACGAGCGGGCCGGCGGGCACGCGTACGGCTCGGTGTACCCGGGGCCGATCGGCGCGATCCTGTCGCCCCAGTTGACCGGGGTGGCCGACAACGCGTCCCTGCCGTACGCGTCGACGCTCTGCGGCGCCTGTTACGACGTGTGCCCCGTGAAGATCAACATTCCGGAGATCCTGGTCCACCTCCGCCAGCAGGCGCCGCACCCACTCGCGGAACGGGCCGCCATGCGCGTCCTGTCCTGGGTGATGCGCAGCCCTCGACGCTGGGCCGCCGCCCTGCGGCTGGCCCGCACGGGCGCGGGTCCACTCGGCGCGTACCGCGAACGACGCACCGGCGCTCGAACGCTGCGCCGGCTGCCCTGGCCCGCCTCGGCGTGGACCCGTTCGCGGGACCTGCCGCTGCCCGCACCGCAGACCTTCCGGGAGTGGTGGGAGCAGCAGTGAACGCGCGCGACGAGATCCTGGCGCGGCTCCGGACGGCCCTGGCCGACAACCCGCCACCGGTGGCGGTGCCCCGCCGATACCGTCGGACCGACGACCGCTCCGACCTGGTCGAGGTTTTCGTCGACCGGCTGGAGGACTACCGGGCGACGGTCCACCGGGGCCTCGGCGCCCTGGCCGGGCTGCTGGCCGAGGTGGACCGGCTCGCCGTCCCCACCGATGTGCCCGCCGACTGGTTGGCCGGCTGTGCCGGGCAGGTGCGGCGCGACGCTCCCCCACTCGCACCGGCCGAGCTCGACGCCATGGACGCGGTCCTGACCGGTTGCGCAGTGGCGGTCGCCGACACGGGCACCATCATCCTCGACGCCGGCCCGACGCAGGGGCGGCGAGCGCTCACCCTGGTGCCCGACCGGCACATCTGTGTCGTCCGCGCTGACCAGGTCGTCGGCCTGCTACCGGAGGCGCTGACCCGCCTCGACGCACGCGCACCCCAGACCTGGATCTCCGGCCCGTCCGCGACCAGCGACATCGAGCTCAACCGGGTGGAGGGGGTGCACGGCCCCCGCCGACTGGAGGTCGTGCTGGTCGGTGTCGACGACGACCTCCCGGAGCACTGACGTCCTCGGCCGGGTCAGCATCGACGGCACCCCGGTCGACACCGTGCCGGTCGGGCGCGGCAGTGTCAACCGACGTCGAGGGGGACCTGTCGAGCGCGGGAGTCGGGACGGCCAGCGAGGATGCCGGCAAGGATCTCCGCGCCGTCGACCACCCTCGGGCCGGGGCGGTTGAAGTAGGCAGGCCCGTCGACCACCCACACCTGCCCCTGACGAACCGCGGGCAGGTCCGCCCAGGCGGGTTGCGCGGCCGCCACCGACAGCTCGTCGAAGGTGCGCTCGGGCGTGAACCCGCACGGCCCGAACACCACCACCTCGGGAGCCAGGTCGGCGACCACCGACCACCGCTGCGGGGTGCTGTGCGCGCCCGGCCCGAGCAGCAGCGACCGCCCACCCGCATAGGCGATCTGCTCCGGCACCCAGTGCCCGCCGGGCATCAACGGGTCGAGCCACTCGACGAACAGCACCGTCGGCGCGCCGGTCACCGGTCCCGGCAACGCGGCGAGGCGACGCCCGGCGTCGGCTCGGATCTCCACCGCCCTGCCCTCGGTGTCCGTCAGCGCGGCCACGGCATCAACCGTGTCCAGGATCCCGTCGATGGTCCGCGCCTCCAGGGACACCACCCTGGTGTCGAGATCGATCAGGCGAACCGCGTCGTTGACTCGCTCGTAGGAGACCGCGCACACATCGCACAGATCCTGGGTCAGGATCAGATCCGGTTTCAGGGCCTCCAGCATCGCGACGTCGAGCTGGTACAGCGATGATCCCCGGTGCGCGTCACCAGCGATCGCCGCCGAGATCTCCCGGCTCGTCAGGGCCTCCGGCAGGGAGGTCGCCGTCACCGCCGGGATGTCGGCCAGGGTCCCCGGCGGCCAGTCACACTCGTGGGTACGCCCGACCAGATGCCCGGTCAGGCCGAGCATGGCCACGATGTCCGTGGCCGCCGGCAGCAGGGAGACGATGCGCACACCCGCCTGCCTACCAGGCGCGACGTGCCACGTCCACTTCCCGGCAGCGAGGCCACGGCGGCCAGCAGCGGCCCCGCCATTCCGCGACCACCTGCCCGGCAGCCATGCTTGAGGTGTCGGGTACAGCTGGTTTATCGTCGTCGCGAGGTGTCATCGCGTCTGGCCGCAACGACGTTGTGGTGATGGAGGTGGCACGACATCAAGGAACGACAATGCCCGCGTCCCTGCACCACCTGATCATCCCCGTGTCTGATCGCGACGCTGCCGCCCACTACTTCAAGGGCCTGCTCGACCTCCGCGAACCCTGGGAGAACGGCTTCTTCCAATCGGTGCAACTCGATGATTCGGTTGTCATCAACTTCGCGGCCCCACCGGTCGAGGTGCAGCCCCAGCACTACGCCTTCCTGGTGACAGACGAACTTTTCGACCGCATCAAGGCCCGCTTCGACCGCGAAGGTACGCCGTACACCGCCGACCCACCCGGAAAGCGGCCGTCGGAGGTCGGCGAGGTCAATCGTGACGGAACCGGCCGGCGACTGTATTTTCTTGGGCCGGACAAGCACATGCTCGAAGTGCTGACCGCTCGCTACAACGATGTGCCACAGCGATCTCGGCCGCTGTAGTCGCGCCGGTAGTCGCACCTGAGCCGTTGGGCTGACTCGGCGTCTCACGCAAGCCGCTTCTCGCGAACAGCCATGGCGGCCCTGCCAGCACGAGATGCTGTGCGGGGCCGCCAGCTCGGCAGCGACCCCATTCCGTCACGGCTGCGGCCGCCAACAACAACCTTCCCCGTCCAGGACGGGCGGTCAGGCCGAGTCGGAATACGCGAGGTGACTGCCGCAGTGCCGGCAGCGGAAGAGATAGGCGGTGACCGGGCCGGCCTTGCTCAGCGTTCGCAGATACCAGTCGCTGTCACCGGCCGACCAGCCAGACCCGGCCGACGTCAGCCGGAGGTGTTCCAGCGCGTCCGGGGTGGTCGCCAACTCGTTCGCCCGACCGCGCCATGGAACTCCGCCGCGTCTCGGCAATGGTGCAACCACTGCTCCTGCTGCCACCCCACCATCCTCGTCAGCCAGCACCCGCCGATCCTAGGTCGCCGCGAGCGGCCCACCTGAGCGCCGAACACCTGCCGCGTCAGCGGTCCCGGGGACGTCGTTCAGCTCTTTCGGTTCGGGTCGGTGAGAGCGTCCCAGTCGTCAGCGCTCGTGGGGAACGGCCCCCAGTGCGGCAGATAGAATGGTCGCCGTGGTGGATCGGCCACCGTGAACGGCTTGAACTCCGGATCCGCGATCACCCGATAGACGAACTCGGCCGTCGACATGTCGAATTGGTGCCACGGGTCGGTTTCCCGACGCGCGATCACCTGCCACCGGTCGGGCTCCACTGAGCGGTCCGCCAACCAGTAGTACTCTCCCTCGGTCTGATCACTGCCCCACTGGATCAGCCCCGACCCCTTGTCGGGCTCGTACATCTCGTAGGGGGCCCACAGCCGCGCGGACTCGTGCCCGGCCGCCCACTGCCGGAGGGAGGCCCACGTCGGAAGCAGCGGCTGCGCATAGTCGTCCGTGGGCCCTAGAAGGTCCAGGTACGCAGAGAACGCCCCCGGTACGAACCGTCGACACAGCTCCTTGAAGTCCGAAGGCAGCACCACGCCCAGCTCCGACTCCACCTGCTCCCAGCCAGCACCGTCCGCGGGCTCCTGGTGCCATCCGGTCACGTCGATGATTCGGTCGATCCACGTCAGCTGATCATCCACGGCCGGCAAAGTAACAGCAACCGGCCGGCGTCCTCCATCACCCGGTCAACGGATGGCGGTCGGCGACCTTGGCGGTCCTCGGCGCTGCGCGCCCGCCATGACACCACCCCGTAGCGACCGACCCGGCAGAAGCGGATTCACGAGGGCGACCTATTCGGCGATCATCCGGCGGGTGGCGATGGCGGCAGCGTGCAGCCTTTCGTCCGCGCGCATCTCGGCGTCAAAGTCGCCGATGTTCATGCCGACTCGGTGCCGGGAGGCCACGAATCGATCCAGCCGGTCGAGCACCGGTCGCGCGTGCGACCCCATCGCGGCGAAGACCCGCAGCGCCTCTGGCCCGTACAGGTCGTCGGACAGGTAATCCGGTAGAACTCCCAGCAGTTCCGCGGCCACCGCAGGACCGTTGTGGAGCCAAACCGCGCCGGCCGATTTCACCTGCGTGAATCCGGGCGCCCGGAACAGGCTCAGCAGCTGCTTGTGCTGGCGGGCGGTGAGCCCATTGTGCTCGGCCAGCCAGGTCAGCACCGCTGGCGCGATCTGGTCTCGGCGGCCAGGTTGTTCGGGCCGGCCGGCGAGATACTGGTCGGCCACGGCCCGGTCCGATGTGACGCTGAGAAGGGCAAGCGTCGCGCACTGCGTCGGGTGCCGCCGAAGCAGCGCTGCTGCGGCTGCGGCGGCTGGCCCGATCTGTCCGAGAACGTGGATCGCCCAGTCCGGGGTGTCGTTCTCGGCCCCTTCGAGTCGGTCAATGAGTTCCGGCACTGCGGCAGCGGCGGCCGGCCCGAACGCGGCCAGGACCCGCATCGGCAGGTCCGGCGTGCACGAATCCGGTAGCACGGCCAAGATCTGCCGGGCGGCGGCCACCGGGACCTGTGCATCGGCACCCGTCCGGGCAACCGCCTTGAACGCCTCAGCCAGACGCGGCTCGTCGCTGTTGGACAGCATCAGCCGGACCAGATGCGGCACCGCCCGGTGGTCGCCGACGCTGCCCAGCGCGGTAGCGGCCACCGCGCCGAACTCAGGATCGTCCAGCAGCCCCGCGAGCTCGTCGGCGGCCAGACGGGACGCGGTCAATGAAGCCGCCAACGTGTGCAGCGCCGCCGACCGCACCTCGGAGCTGTCGTCCCGCAGGAGGCCGGTCAGCATCGGCGTCAGCCGTGCGGGCGCGGCGCGCCACTCACGCATCGCCGCGAGCGCCATCCGTACGCCTTCGAGCCTGACCTGTGGGCGCTCGGACCGGTTTACCAGCCGTTCCGCCCAGGCGTAGCGGTCCAGCTCTCGATCGAGGCCGGTCAGCACGCGCGCCCGGCGCTCGCCGCCGGTCTCACTCTGCGAGGCGCGCGGCGCCTTTCCGGTGAGTCATGAACCTGATCTTCCCCCACGACCATCGCAGGGCGCAACGCCTGGTCCTGATCCGGGCCTACACCTGACCGACGGCCTCAGCGATGGCGAGGGTGTGCTGGTACTCGCGCCAGTGGGCCAGTTTGCCGTCCCGGGTCCGCAGCACCCCGATGAACGGCGCCGAGGCGGTTGTCCCCGTCTCTGTGTGAGTGCCGACCAGTTCATACTCGACCACGATCACCTCGGGGTCCGCGGTCTCGTGCACGACCACGTTACGACAGTCGTCGAACCGGACCGGGAACACCGCCTGGCTCCCTTGTGTGTACGCAAGCACCCGCTGCTTTCCCTCGGTACGTGTAGGGCGCCCGGGTGCGGCGAACGGTGTCTCGATCACCACGTCGTCGGTGAGCAGGTCGGCCTCGAAGGTGGGCTGGTTCGCGAGCCACTGGGCGCGCATGCTCTCGAAGATCGCTCTTGGTGTCACGGTCGTCCTCCCTGATAATGAGTCAGCACTCGACTTGTGCCGAGAATAGTGAGTGGAGACTCATTTTGGTAGAGGGTCCGCCGTTGCGCGTCGACGCGCAGCGCAACCGCGCACGCATTCTGGACGCCGCGGAGGCAGTCTTCGCCGAGTTCGGTCCCCGAGCCTCCACCGAGGAGGTGGCCCGGCGCGCCGGTGTCGCCATCGGTACGGTCTTCCGCCACTTCCCCACCAAGGACGACCTGCTCGCCGCGATCATGAAGCGACTGCTCGCACAGCTCGTCGAAGACGCCGCCCAGCGAGACCTGTTCGCCTTCTTTGCCCACCTGGTGGCACAGGCCGCGGCGAAGAAGACGGTCGTCGACCTGCTCGCCGGGTCCGGGGTGAACATCCGGCTGCCCGACGCGGTCGGTCACCTCGAGAAGGCGGTGGCCCGGCTGTTGGAACAGGCCCAGGCCGCCGGCTCCGTCGCCGCCCCGGTACGGCTACCCGAAGTGATGGCGCTCCTCGCCAGCGTCTGCCAAGGGGCCCTGCACGGTGGGTGGGACGAGCCTCTGCAGGCCCGTACGCTCGCGGTCGTCTTCGCTGGCCTGAAAGGCGCCTGACCGGCCGGCTGGTGGATCAGCACCCGGCGTGAGGGCCGGGCCGGGCCGGCGTACGCGTCGGTCGCCTCGTGTCAGCCCACGGGCGTCCCGTCCAGGATGCGCTGCATCTGATCGACCGGCAGGGCCGGGTTGGCCGCGGCGGCCTCGGCCAGTTCGGGATCATCGAGAAGCGCGACGATCCGCGGTGCGGGGAGCCGTGGGCTGCTGGCCATCGCCTGTCGCACGGAGGCGCTCGGGTCGGTGCTCAATCGATCGACGACTTCCGGGTTGGCGTGCGGATCGAGGGCGACGAGCCGTCGTACCGTCGGGTCGGGGTCGTCGGAGAAGCGGGCCAACCCGTTGGTGGGAAACTGCGGAAGCTCGCTCAACCGGTCCCGGCCGCAGCAGTGGTACTCGAGGAAGCAGCGCAGCAGCAGCGCGGGCGGCGCGGCCGGGTGATGCTGGGCGAGCAGGACCCGTACGCCCAGGTCGGGGTCCTCGGCGAGGATGTCGACGAGGTCCGGCGGCAACTCGGAGTTTCGGGCCGCGCGGCGGCGGAGCAGCGGGTTGACCGAGCGTGCCCAGCGCAGCGCATCGGTGAGTTCCGGCGCGGCGCCGTCGGTATAGGGGATCTCGCGGCAACGTACGTCCGCGGAGCCGAAGTGGCCGTCGTCCGGCACCGTGGTCACGTCGATGTCGATGCTGGCCCGCTGCGGTTCGCTGAGGCCGGGATGGGTGGAGACCGCGGTTCGGACCTCGACCGTCGGGTCGGTGGAGAGCCGGACAAGCTGGTCGCCGCTCAGGTCAACGCGGCCGGCCAATCCCTGCCGAACCGACGGGTCGGGGTGGCGCAGCAGCGTCTCGACCACGTCCGGTGGGACGCTCGGGTTCTCGGCCATCACCCGCAGCGCGGCCGCGTCGCCGCTGGCGAGCACCTGATCGACAAGCGCCGGGGACAGTGGACGCTGAAGCACGTACCAGAATGCGTGACAGTGCTGGTCCGGCAGATCCGCAGGCTCCATCACCTGGTGGCGGCGCGCGTCGGACGCCACGGCGACCGCCCGCACCTCGGGCGCCTCATCCTCCAGCAGCGCCCGGCGCGACCGCTCGTCCAGCCAGATCGCGGAGCCGGCCACGTACCGGCGCACACCCGGCCGAGGGTGCACGGCGGCCAGCCGGATCAGACGTCGGTCGTACCCCATCGCGCCGAACAACTCGTCGATCAACTCCTCGCGGCTGAACGGCACGTCGGAGGGGGGATCGTCGAGTTCGGTCAACAACCTGACCAGCACGTCGTCCGGCAGCGGTGCCTGACCGGGTCGGCCGAACGCGCGAAGTCTCACCCGCCACGCCGGGTCGGCCAGCAGGTGGGCACGCGCCAGGGGGTCGACCTGCGGGTGGCTGGCGAGCGCGCCGCGGATCGTGGGTGAGGGATGACGCAGCATCGCGTCCCGCACCGGCGGCAGCAGCTCGCGGCGGCGTCGCAGCCCCTCGCATGCCTGCTCCGGCCACATCTCCACCAGCCGCAGCAGCACGTCGATCGGCGCTGCCGGATTCCTCGCCAGCCCGGCCAACAGCGATGAGGGAGACGATAACCGATCCGAAGAAGCAGCACCGACCATCAACCGCACGCTACGCCCACGTCCATCGTCGCGGCATCCGCTCATCGGGAGAGCAGGCGCCGCCCGACCGCTCAGGTATAGGCACCGTGCCCGTACTCGTCGCGGGTGACCTGGAAGTCATCGGGCCTCGTCCGCCGGAGAAGCTCGTACCGGTCCCCGAAGAGGTCAATCGCTTGCCGGAGGCTGCATTCCTCGGCCCGACAGATCGCCTGCAACGCCAGGATGATCCGTTGTTGCACGATGAGGTCGTCGATCGACTGCCAGGCGTCCACGCGGCCATCCTGCGGGACGACCATCAGCGTGGCAATCGGCGGATGAAGGATCCCTGATTCCACAAGCGACGTGAGTTCGCCGGGCCGGGTGGGAGCCTAGGTGCCGTCTTCTTCTTCTGGACTTCCTGCCTGATCGAGTAGGGCCGTCAGCGTCTGCAACGATTGTTCGTCGAAGATGGGGGTGACGATGTCGCCAAATCTGCGTTCTCCAAGCTTCCCGCGGAGGTCACGGAGTCGAGCGATATCGAAACCGGCCTGGGGAACGCCGATTTCGAGCCGTATCGCGAGGGCCTGGCAATGCAAGGTCACTGCCTCGGCGAATCCACCTGCTTCGGTACGCAGGGTCGCGAGCTCGCTGATTGAGCTCGCCATGCCAGCCCGATTGCCTAGTTCCTCGTCGATGGTCAGCGATTGCTGATAGCGGCGATCGGCCTCGGCGTAGTCGCCCCGAAGGTGGGCGAGAATGCCGAGCTGACCGTGGCTGCTGGCCATGCCAGCTCGATTACCCAGCTCCTCGTTGATGGTCAGCGATTGCAGGTAGCGGCGCTCGGCCTCGGCGTAGTCGCCCCGATCCTGGGCGAGGATGCCAAGCTGGTGGAAGCTGCTGGCCACGCCCACCCGATTACCCAGCTCCTCGTCGATAATCAGCGATTGCTGATAGCGGCGCTCGGCCTCGGCGTAGTCGCCCCGAAGGTGGGCGAGAATGCCGAGCTGACCGTAGCTGCTGGCCATGCCAGCCCGATTACCCAGCTCCTCGTTGATGGTCAGCGATTGCAGGTAGCGGCGCTCGGCCTCGGCGTAGTCGCCCCGATCCTGGGCGAGGATGCCAAGCTGG
>NZ_JBEZDC010000010.1:255525-263391 GCF_040647935.1 Micromonospora sp. NPDC049204
GTGGAAGCTGCTGGCCATGCCAGCCCGATTACCCAGCTCCTCGTTGATGGTCAGCGATTGCAGGTAGCGGCGCTCGGCCTCGGCGTAGTCGCCCCGAAGCTGGGCGAGGATGCCAAGCTGGTGGAAGCTGCCGGCCACGCCCGCCCGGTCGCCCAACTCCTCGTCGATGGTCAGCGATTGCTGATAGCGGCCATCGGCCTCGGCGTAGTCGCCCCGATCATTGGCAAGGATCCCGAGCTGGTGGTAGCTGCTGGACATGCTGGCCCGGTCGCCCAGCTCCTCGTTGATGGTCAGCGATTGCAGGTAGCGGCGCTCGGCCTCGGCGTAGTCGCCCCGGCGCTGGGCGAGGATGCCGAGCTGGTGGTAGCTGGTGGCCATGCCGGCCCGGTCGCCCAGCTCCTCGTTGATGGTCAACGATTGCAGGTAGCGGCGCTCGGCCTCGGCGTAGTCGCCCCGAAGGTGGGCGAGGATGCCGAGCTGACCGTAGCTGTCGGCCATGCCCAGCCGGTTACCCAGCTCCTCTTTGATGGTCAGCGATTGCTGATAGCCGCGATCGGCCTCGGCGTAGTCGCCCCGATCCTGGGCGAGGATGCCAAGCTGGTGGAAGCTGCTGGCCATGCCGGCCCGGTCGCCCAGCTCCTCGTTGATGGTCAACGATTGCAGGTAGCGGCGCTCGGCCTCGGCGTAGTCGCCCCGGCGCTGGGCGACTACGCCGAGCTGCTGGTACCAGGCCGGGCGGCGGGGGGAGTTTTCTGGAAGCCAGCGAAGGGTGTCGTAGATGAGGCTGACTTCTCGGTCCCATGCCCCCCACTCGTCGAGTTGGCCGCAGATGCGCTTAGTGATGGTTCCGGCGGTTTCTAGATCATCGATGGCCAGCAGGTGATGACGGGTTTCGTCGAGGTCGTGGAGGTCGTCGAACCGATCTTGCGGCCAGGTCTCGACGCGCCACCGCCAGAATGTCGCGGCGGCGTGGTGAGCGGCGGTGACCAGCCCGGGGTGGTGGTGCGGACCGTGGTCGGTATTCCAGTGACGATGCAGTTCGGTGGCGGTCCAGCGGTGCATCACCACCCGGCCGTCATCGACGATGGCGATCAGACTGGTCGTGGCGAGTTGCCGGACTAACTCCGTCATGCCCGGTGGTGCGGCGAACGGGGGCTGAGGCGGTTGGCGTGCCTTTTCGATTAGCTGGGCGAGACGTTCGCCGTCTGCCGGGGTCAGCGGACTGTCCTGCCCGAGTGCCTCCGTTAGCCCGTACAGATCGAGTCCGTATCGCGACAGCAGGTCACTTATCTGCGCGGCTGCCTCTGTCATGCCGTGGGGCTGCGCTTCCAGATCGGCATCCGGGTCCGCGACGCCCACCTGGAACAGCAGCCCGTTGACGTCGACTGGTTCGCGGTAGACGCTGATCCCGGCCAGCAGCCGGACCGCGCCCTCGATGGGGTCGAGGCGGGTCAGGTGCTCGGTAAGCAGGACATCGTCGGCGGCCAGCGTGACCGTGTCGGCCAGCGCCGCGTCCAAGGTGCGCTGTTGGGCGAGCCACGCGGCCGTGTCGGCGGGACCGAGCCGTGTTTCGACGGCCTGGCGTAGGCGTCGGGTGATGTCGGAGAAGCGGCCCTGTCCCGCAGGGTCGCCGCCGCTGCTGGGCAGCAGCGCGTCGAGGTACTCCAAGGCCCTGGGGTGTCCACCGACTGTCTGCCAGATGCGCTGCTGCGCGTCGACATCGGCGGCGTGCCGGTCCAGGCGGGGCAGCGACCACAGCAGCTTCCGGGCCTCGGCCAAGCTCAGTGGAGGCACCTGATAAGGATGCAGCCGTTCGGCGGCCGGGTCGGGTAGCCCGAACCGGTAGCGGCTGGTGACCAGCAGCCGGCTACGGCCGGGGCTGACCAACCAGGCGGCCAGCAACCCTGCCAGCCCCGGATCCGCGATCGACCAACCGGCGTCAATGCCGCTGTCCTGGATCAGGTTGTCCTCGAAGTTGTCCAGCACCACCAGGATCCTCGTGCCGGCCAGGACCTGATCGCGCAACAGAGCGAACCGGTCGGACCAGGGCAGATCCACCCGGCCGGCCGCCTGCACCGCAACCATCGGCGGGCCGGTGAACTGTTCCCGCAGCACCAACTCTCGACGGGCCGCGTCGGCGAGCGCGGTCAGCAGCCCGTCGACGGTGACCGGCCCGGTCACGGTGACCAGACGCCAGTCCGACGATGTGTCCAGCAGCCGGCGGACCACCTCGGCGGCCAGGGTGGTCTTCCCGACCCCACCGATACCGTGCAGCAGCACCGCCGTACCGGTGCCGTCAGTGAGGAGACCGGGCAGGGTGCGCTGGGCGTGCCGGCGACCGACGAACTGCCCGACCGGCCGGGCGAGTAGGCCGCCCAGGTCCGGCACGGTCTCCGCGCGAGCTCCGGCTGGTGCGGCGCCGTCCGCGACGGTCACCGACGGTGCGGCGGCCAGCACGCTGACCACACTCCACTCGTCCATGCCCGCAACCGCCTGGATCAGCGGGTCCGGGGCGGTCGCGAGGTCTCGTTGCACGCGCCGACGGGCCTGTGCCACCGCCGCGACCACGTCCGGCCGCGCCGAAGCTGCCAGCTCGGCGTACACGGCGGCGAACAATCTCGTGGCGTACGCGTCGGTGACCGAGGTCTGCGTCGCGATCACCGCGCCCGCGCCCCGCCGGGCCATCCTGGCGGCGAACGACCCCGCGCCGTCCTCGCCGTCGGCATCGGTGTAGCAGGCGGCCAGTGAGATCACCCGCGGCATCCGGCCCTCCGGGATCGCCTCCGCCATCAGGGTCTCCGGATCCACCGACCGGGAACGACCCTGCTCGTCCTCCAGGTGCAGGATGCCCGGCGCACCGTGCGCGGACAGATGCAACACGTGCGTGGTGTCCTCGGCCAGCACCGCACGGATGGCCGCCGTCGTGGCGAACGGCAGGATCCGCACCACCGCCCGGCTGCGGTGCGCCCCGTGCACCGCGTCCAGGACGCTGCCCAACTCCCGCTCGTAATCCAGCAGCGGACCACCGCCGGACTCCGGCGACGCGATCGCCACCACGATCCGCAACGGACCCGGCGCCGCTGCCGACCGGGAACCCGCCGCCTCCACCCTCCGATATACCGACACCAGCTCGTGCAGCACCATCGGACGGCCGGTCACCGGCTCCGGCAACGCCTCCCACGGCAGCCACCACCAGTCCGGCGCCTGCACCCCCACCCGCACCGGCACATACTCCCGCTGCGCCCGGCGGATCACCCGGGCCAGCGCCTGTGCCACCGTGACCGGCAGAAACGATTCCGCCAACAGCTCACCGGCGCGCCGCAACGACACCACACCGGCGGCCTGGCCGGCGGCAGCGAGATCACGCGTCACCGCACGGCGGCGAGCGCGTTCCCGACGTACGTCCTGCAACGCGTTGGCCAGGCCGGGCGACACACCACGGTGTGCCGCCGTCACATCCTGTCCACACCCCGACAGGCGCACCTGCGACTGCGACACCGTCAGCACCAGGTCCAGCAGCCCATTCGCCGGCACCGTCTCCTCGACGACGACCGACGCCACCCCATCCAGCAGCGTGGACAGGTCTTCAACCCGGGACACCCACACCGCACCTGCCAACCAGCCGTCCTGCGAGTTGTAGCGGCCGGAGACGACGCCAACCACCGCCCGGTCGGACGCCCGCAGCACCGGCGCACCGCTCATACCGGGCATTACCGCGTCCGCCTGCAGACGCGACCACAACACGCCGTCCCGCAACGCCGGGCCACGCCAGTGGCCCCCCGCGGTCAGCAGCTCGTACTCGTGCCCGTCGTCCTCGACCGTCGGATAGCCGGCCGTCGTCACCGGCTCGTTGTCCCGCACCCCGTCGGAGGCGACCACCTGCGACACAGACCCCGCCAGCGGCTGCTCGGCACGCAGGACCGCCAGGTCGTGCACCTCGTCGACGCGTTGCACCGTGGCGTCCCACCCCGCACGGCCGCCGACGGGCCCGATCCGCACCACGGATCCCACCGCCGCCGCACCGATCTCCGCGAGAACGTGGTGGGCGGTGACCAGCACAGCTGACTCGACCTGGAAACACGTGCCGACAGGTACCGCATCGTCAGCAGCGACCCAGCCGAGAAAGTCGTACCCGGCCACCCGCACGGTCATGACGCGCCGTCCTGCGCTTCCTCGGCGTCGGTGTCGGCGTCGTCCGGGTCCGCTTCCCCCGGCCCTCGAAGCGCACGGTCAGCAGTTGCGCCATAAATGATCTTCACCTTCAGTGACGCCTCGCCCGAGGCGCCGGCGACGATCACGTCACCTTTGGCCGACACCTTCAGCCCGAACTCGACCTCCACCGACTCCGGGCTACCGACGCGGCGCGTGACCCGGCCAACCATCCGCGCCGTCGACACCGCGATCTCCTCCACCGCCGACTGCGCCCGTTCGAACGCACCCGCCGCATAGTCCACGGCCCGATCAACGCGCTCACGTGCCGACGTCTGCTGGGAACCACCCACCGGCACGACCTCGACGAGTACCTCGACCGCCCCCACCCGCACCGCAACCGTCTGCGCCACCCAGACTCCTTCGCCGAAAAATGGTAGGAACCATCTGACCAGCAAGCGGAAACACCCAGATAAAGATTAGATAGAGGCTAGGCAGCGGTCAAAACGAAGCACACAACACCAAACACCCAACGCCCCAGACGAACGAAAATATGTCAGCCATCCGACAATCAATTTTCAATCCACGAGAGAGTCCAATTACAAATTCAACAAATTGGACAGATCGAACCTAAGAGGACGCATCGAGCGTCGTGAGCGCCCGCACCATGGCAGAGGTTCGGCGAGTTGGCGACGTGACTCAGGTGGCGGTAAAGATCACTGAGCGGTCCGCTTTAGCGGCTCGGTCGTAGAACGCCTGCACGTCAGCGAAGTTGCTCCAGGTGTACTCGAAATCGTCGTCGTCCTGGGCCCCGTCGTAGTCGCTGCCGTCGATCGCATCGAAGCGGAGGCGTAGCCAGACTCGGTCGATGGTTCGCAGGGCCTCGGCCACATCCCGGACCTCGGCGGCGCTGACGTACACGACGTAATAGTCATCGTGGAGGTGCCGGCCACCGAGCACCGCGTGGGACAACGGATACGGGCCACCGTCCGGGTCGAGCGTGCCATCGGTCAGGCAGCGGTGGATGGCGTCCCAGGCTTTGTCGGTGTCAACCCTGAAGGTGTCGTCGTACCAAGACTCCTCGATCTCCTCAAGGAACTCGCCCACCCTGTCGTCGTCGGCCGCCAGCAGCGAGCGCTCCTGCTCGGACGTAATGGCGAAGTGCACCCCCAACATGCCGGCGATCGTACGGGAGGGGTGCGACGTTGACTCGGAGCCAGGAAGGCGCAACGCTGTGGAAGCGCTCCCATCGTCGAGCTCCTATGCGAAAGGAATGCTCGTGCGTCCCACCACCACCGTTCTACTCCCAGTCGTGCTCGCCACGGCCCTCGGCGGTCTGGCCCTGCCGGAGCCCGCCCTGGCCGCGGCCGGCCCGGCACTCACCGTCGACACCACCGCCGCCCGACACCAGATCAGCCCGTACGTCTACGGCATGAACTTCGCCGACGAGGCTCTCGCCCGCGACCTGCGGCTGCCCGTGCACCGCTACGGCGGCAACGCCACCACCCGCTACAACTTCCGTGCCGACACCACCAACCGCGCCGCGGACTGGTACTTCGAGAACATCCCCAACGACAACCCCAGTCCGGACGACCTCCCGGAGGGCTCGGAGTCCGACCGGTTCGTGCAGCAGAACAAGGCCACCGGCGCTGCCACGGTCATGACCATGCCGATGCTCGGCTGGATCGCCAAGGACCGGTCGCGGGCGTGTGGCTTCAGCGTCGCCAAGTACGGCCCGCAGCAGTCCACCGACACCTGGGCACCGGACTGCGGCAACGGCATCAAGCCGGACGGGTCACCGGTCACCGGCAACGACCCGGAGGACACCAGCGTCGCCGTCGGTGCGGAGTACGCCACCGACTTCGTCAACCATCTCAAGGGGCAGTTCGGCGCTGCCGCCGACGGTGGGGTCCAGTTCTACAACCTGGACAACGAACCGGACCTGTGGCACTCCACCCACCGCGACGTCCGCCCGACCGGGCTGGGCTACGACGAGCTACGCGACCGCACCTACGAGTACGCCGCCGCGATCAAGGCTGCCGACCCGGGCGCGAAGACACTCGGTCCCGTCGGCTGGGGCCTGAACTCGATCCTCTTCTCGGGCCTCGACCAGGACACCTGCTCGCGTACCGGCTGCTGGTCGAACCCGCCGGACAAGGCCGCGCACGGCGGCCAGGACCTCGGCCCGTGGTACCTGGACCGGATGCGCGAGTACGAGCAGCAGCACGGCACCCGCATCCTCGACTACTTCGACGTCCACCTCTACCCGCAGCAGGCCGGCGTGTTGGGCGAGGCCGCCGGCGACGCCAACACCCAGGCGTTGCGGCTGCGCTCGACCCGCCAGCTCTGGGACCCGACCTACGTGGACGAGAGCTGGATCAACAGTCCGGTCCGGTACATTCCGCGACTGCGCGAGCTGGTCGACCAGCACTACCCGGGTACGAAGGTCGCGATGACCGAGTACAACTGGGGCGCCTTCGGGTCGCTCAACGGCGCGCTCGCCCAGGCTGACGTTCTCGGCATCTTCGGCCGCGAAGGGCTCGACCTGGCCACCCTCTGGACCGCACCCACGGCCGACCAGCCGGTGGCCAACGCCTTCCGCGTCTACCGCAACTACGACGGCAAGGGCGGCGCGTTCGGCGAGACCTCCGTCCGGGCGACAAGCGCCGACCAGGGCAAACTGGCCGTGTACGCCGCCGAGCGCAGCGCCGACAAGGCGCTCACCCTGGTCGTCGTCAACAAGACCGGCGACGACCTGACCAGCCCGGTCGCCCTCACCGGCGCCTCCGCCAGCACCGCCCAGGTCTACCGCTACAGCGGGGCGAACCTCGCCGGCGTCGTCCGGGAGGCCGACCTGCCGGTGACCGGCAGCGGCCTCACGGCCACGTTCCCGGCCAACTCGATCACCCACCTGGTGCTGCCCCGCAGCACCACGCCCGGCGACACCCAGGCGCCGACCGTCCCGGGTAAGCCGACCGCCGGCACGATCACCGGCGACAGCGTCGCGCTGTCCTGGACGCCGTCCACCGACGACACCGCCGTCACCGGCTACGACGTGCACCGGGTCGACACCACCGGCCCCGTGAAGGTGGGCAGCGCCACCGGCACCACGTTCACCGTGACCGGGCTGACGCCGGACACCCCGTACACCTTTGTGGTGACCGCCCGCGACGCGGCGGGCAACGTCTCGGCGGCCTCGCCCGGCCTGGCCGTGCGGACCGCGCCCACCGCCCCGGCCGGCGGTTGCACGGTCGGCTACACGGCGAACAGCTGGCCGGGCGGCTTCACCGCGTCCGTGACGGTCAAGAACACCGGCACCACCGCGATCGACGGCTGGAAACTCGGCTTCGACTTCCCCACCACCGGCCAGAAGGTCGATCAGGGCTGGTCGGCCACCTGGAAACAGAGCGGCACGAGCGTCACCGCGGACAGCATGAGTTGGAACGGCAAGCTCGCCCCCGGTGCGTCCACCAGCATTGGCTTCAACGGCACGTGGAGCGGCACCAACCCGGCGCCGACCGCCTTCAGCCTCAACGGTCAACGCTGCGGGTGACCTGAGAGAGCCCCCGCCGGACCACGCCGGCGGAGCAGGCCGGGGGTGGGGGGGGGGGGGGGGGCCCCCCCGCCCCCCCCCCCCCCTGAACAAGGGGGGGGGGCAGGGGAAAAAATAAAAAAACCACCACAACAACCACACCCCCACCCGCAACACCCCCCACA
>NZ_JBEZDC010000011.1:0-176192 GCF_040647935.1 Micromonospora sp. NPDC049204
CGGCGCCTGGGCCGGCCCCCCCCCCCCCCCGCGGATTTTCGCCGCGGTACTACACACGCGGGGGGGGCCCCTTCCGGCGCACCCCCCGACTTTATGCAAAACGTGTGGATCAGGGAGTGATGACGAACTGGGAGCCCGGCTGGATGACGATGTTGCCGTCGGCCGAGTTGGTGATCGTCACGTTCGTCAGGTTGGCGTTGCCGCGCGCCCCGCTCATCGCGAGGATGCCGGCACCGTTGTTCGACTTGTCGATCTTCACATTGGTGATGGCGACGTTCGGCATGTTGCCGCCGCCGTTCTTGAACTGGATGCCGTCGAAAGTGGAGTCGATGATGTCGGTGTCCCGGATGGTGACCCCGACGATGTCCCGGGTGGCCGGGAAGAGGGTGATGGCACCGAACTCCTGGTCCTCGTTCCAGAACGCGCCACCGGTGCGGTAGAGCCCGTTGTTGGCGATCAGCGTCGTGCCGGAGAACGGCAGCGGGTCGTGGTCGGTCGCCAGCATGATGCCCGGGTAGTTCGCGGTGTCGTAGATCAGGTTGTTCTCGATCGAGTTGTCGTAGCCGCCGTAGATGGCGATGCCGTTGGCCCGCCAGGGCAGCTGGATGGTGTTGTTGACGAAGTGGTTGTCGTGGGCGATGTCGACGTTGCGGTCCTTGACGTACGGGTTGGCCCAGACGGCGAGCGCGTCGTCACCGGTGGTCCGGAAGGACGAGTTGAACACCCGCGAGTTGCGCGTGCCGTTGCTGAAGTTGATGCCGTCGGCGTACGTGTTGCGGATCCGCATGCCGCTGAAGTCCAGCCCGTCGGCCGGCCCCCACAGGTCGGGGATGTTGTCGTAGTCGCGGCCCACCCAGGCACCCACGTTGGCGTGCTCGATCCACACGTTGCTGATCTTCGTGCCGGTGCCGAAGCGACCGTTCAGACCGACGCCACCCTCGGCGTTGCCGTCACCGCCCCGGATCCGGCCCGAGCCGAAGATGGCGATGTCGGAGATCTGGGTGTTCTTGTCGATGTCGAAGCCGAAGTTGCCCTCGTGCGGGTGGTTGATGCCGCCCACCACGTTCTGCGGCTCGGTGAGCGTGTAGAGCTGCGAGTGCCACATCCCGGCGCCCCGGATCGTGACGTTGCTGATGCCGACCTGGTTGTGCATGCCCCGGTTCAGCGGGTCGTCGGTCAGGATCTTCTGCTCCTGCCGCCACTGCCCGGCCGGGATCCAGACGCAGCCGATGACACCGTTCTGGTCGTCGGTCACCGCCCGCTGGATGGCGGCGGTGTCGTCGAGCCCGTCGTTCGGGACCGCACCGTACGAGGTGATCGAGGTGCAGCCGGCCGGTTGGCTGGCCGCCGGGGCGACCTGCTCCAGGTCGATCATGTCGATGACGTAGAAGGACGCGGTGTCACCCGAGTCGCGCTGCAACTTGAACCGGGTGCCGGCCGGGTACGACTGCGCCAGCAGGGCGTTCGACTCGTCGAAGAGCCGTCGGGCGTCGGCCTGCGGGGTGTTGGTCAGCGCCTCCGGCCCGTCGGTGTTGCCGTAGAGCCAGCTGTGCTTCGACGACAGGGTCAGCTTGCGGGAGAAGACGTCGTTGACGTACAGGCTGATGGTCGCCTCGATGCCACCGCCACCCGGCGCGTCCGGGATGGAGTTGCGCACCACGATGGAGTTGGCCTGGTTGGCCGAGGTGAACTCGACGAACTGGCCGGGGCCGGTGAGCCGTACCGACTTGCGGCCGGAGGACTCGCTGGCGAAGTTGGTGTGCCCGAAGGTACGCAGGGCGTCGGTCTCCAGCAGCGTGCCCTGGTAACGGCCGGCCTCCGCCTCGTAGGAGACGTACGGGACGGCAGCCCCGCGCCCGACCACGATCGACTGGCTGAACGCGTTGTTCGTCTCGTTGGTCTCGGCGACCGCGTTTGTGGCGTCCGCGGTGGCGGTGATGGTGGCGCCGCCGCTGGTGGCGGTCCAGCTACCCGTGACGGCCACGGTGACCGTCGCGCCGGGCGCGATCGAGGCGGTGTTGGTGTTGAGCGTGGTGCTGCCCGCCACCAGCCGGGTGACGGTGGTCGCGCCGGTCGCGGTGGTACCCCGGTTGCGCACCGCCACGGTGAAGGTGACGGACGCGCCGACGGCCGGGTTCGGCGGGTTCGAGGCGATGCTGAGCACCTGGAGGTCCGGGCCGGGGGCCTGCGCCACCACCAGCGGCGACGCCGCCGTGAAGCTGTTGTTGCCGTTGTTCTGCTCGACGATCGTGTTCGTCGGGTCGACCACCGCGGTGACGGCGTAGCTGCCCATCGGGCGGGTGCCCGCGTTGACCGAGACGGTGGTCGAGGCACCCGCGGCGAGCGCGCCCACCGTGGCGCTGCCGACGACCGCACCGGCCAGACTGACGTTGACGGTGGTCGCGCCGGCGGACGCCGACCCGATGTTCTGCACCACGGCCGAGAGGGTGACCGTGCTGACCTCGCTGGGCGAGGTCGGCGACCAGGTCACCGAGCTGACCACCAGGTCCGGGTTGGGCGCCGGGGTGCCGCACACCTCGAACTCGGCGACCTGGCCGGACGGGGCACCGGTGTTGCCGGTGAACCGCAACTGCACGTCCGCCGTGGTCGCGCTGACCGGGATGGTCACCGCGTTGGTGCCCTGCACGAACTGGTAGGCCGCCGCCGACACCAGACTGGTGTACGCCGACGACGACTGGTCGCGGCCGAGGACCTGGATGGTCTGGGTACGGGTGCCCCACGCCGAATCCGGGTTGAGCTTCACGGTGACGCCGGAGATCGAGTGGTTGGCACCCAGCGCAACGGTCAGGTTCTGCGGGTAGCTCGCCGCGCCCTCCCAGTAGGTGCCGAGCTGCCCGTCGTTCGCCTTGTCCGGGGTGAAGCTGAAGGTGGAGCCGCCCGCCGTCATGCTCTTGCCCTGCGCCACGTTGGTGCAGGCGGGCGGGTTGCTCCCGGTCCGGGTGACGGTGTTGCTGGTGCCGGAGAGGTTGCCGGCGCCGTCCCGGGCGCGGACGTAGTAGGACACCGTGGCCGTCGCCGGTTGGGTGTCCTGATAGGTGAGGACGGTGCCCAGCGTGGCGATCAGGCTGCCGCCCCGGTAGACGTTGTAGCCGGCCAGCCCGCTGCCGCCGGAGTCGGTGGAGGCCCCCCAGGTGAGCGTGATCGTGCTGCCCGACGTGCTCTGCGACAGCGTCCCCGGGGTGCTCGGCGCGGTGGTGTCACCACTGCCGGTCCGGGTGACCGTGTTGCTGTTGCCGGAGAGGTTGCCCGCGGCGTCGCGCGCCCGGACGTAGTACGAGACGGTCGCCGTGGCTGGCTGGGTGTCGTTGAACGTGGTGACGTTGCCGACGGACTGGAGGAACGCGCCGTTGCGGTAGACGTCGTAGCCGGCGATGCCGCTGCCGCCCGCGTTGTCGGTCGATGCCACCCAGTTGAGGCTGATGGTGGTGCCCGACTGGGTGTACGAGAGGTTGCCCGGCACGCTCGGCGCGGTGGTGTCCGGGGTGGTGCCGCCGCTGCCGTACACCTCCAGCTCGGAGAGCTGCCCGGCCGGCCAGCCGCTGTTGGCGGTGATGGTGATCCGGACGTAGCGGGTGGCGGTCTGGCTGACGTTGATCGTGACCGTGTTGCCGCTCGCCGGGTTGAAGGTGTACGTCTGCGACCCGACCAGGGTGCTGAACGACGAACCGTTGGTGCTGCCCTGCACGCTCAACGTCTGCGTCCGGGTCCCCCACCCGGAGGTCGGCAGCTTCAGCACGACCTGGTTGACGGACTGCGATGAGCCGAGATCGACCTGCACCCACTGCGGGAACGAGTTGTTGACGCTCTCCCAGTAGCTGCCCGCGTTGCCGTCGACGACCTTCGACGAGTCGTAGACGTCGGCGTGGCCACTGGACTGGGTGGGACGACCCTGGGCGAGGTTGGTGGCCGCCGCGGCGAAACCGCTGCTCGGTGCCGCTGCTGCCGGCTCGGCGGGGCGGGCGGCGGCCGGGTTCGCGACGGCTGTCGCTCCGACCGTGGCGATCAGCGCGGCGGCGGCCGTGGCCGCCACCATCCTGAACAGATTCGTTCGTCTCATCACTGTCCTTGTCGTCGGGGGACGGTTGCCCCGGTGGCGGGGACCACCGGGCGGGGGTGCGGCGGTGCGGCGCCGGCCGACGCGCGAGGGCCGGTGTCGAGAGAGACGGAGGTCCGGGCGGCGCGGGGGCGCCGCTCGTCCTGGAAACACCAGATGGGTACGACCATCAACGGGCCTCCCCAGGAGGCCCGTTGAATCTTCCGAGAGGGTGCACAGAACAGTGCACTTGTTTGTCAAAATCTTGCGTTACTTTGGCCAAAGGTTACTGACGTGCTACGGGAGCGTCAACACTTCGACCACCGTGACTATTGACGGACTTGCCTGCCCTGGCAGCCGTCACCAGCGCCAACCTGCCCACAAATTCGGGGAAGGGGCCACCTCCCGACGACTGGAGGCGACACCTTCCCCGAACTTGCGCGGATCTTACGTCAGGTCGTGCGAGAACGATCAGGCATCTGGTGCCCTCAGCACGAAGGTCTCCAGCAGCTCGCCGCCGTACCAGTCGCTGCGCTGGCCCACATGGGTCATGCCCAGCCGCCGCGCCACCGCCATCGACGGCTCGTTGCCCGACGACACGACGGCGTAGATCTCCCGGGTACCGGCGGCGAACTCCCGGACTACCGCCGCACGGGCCGCCTCGGTGGCGTAGCCGCGCCCCCACGCGTCCGGGTGCAGGTGCCAGCCCACCTCGATGTCGTCGGTCCGCACCGCCTCATCCCGGCCCGGCAGCGGCTTGAGCAACGCCGTGCCCACCACCTGACCCGTCTCGCGTACCTCGATCGCCCAGGTGCCGTACCGGCCGCCGTCGGCGGCGTGCCGCTCCTGCCAGCTCCGCAGTCGCTCGGCGGCCTGGGCCGGGTTGGTCATCGGCAGACCCGGCGCCGCGCCCAGATACCGGCTGATCTCGGGACGTGAGTAGATGTCGTAGATCCGAGCCAGATCGGTCGGATCGTCGGTCCAATCGCGCAGGATCAGGCGTTCGGTGGTGAGAACAGTCATGACCGGCGATCTTAAGGAGTGACGGCCCCGACGACAGGGAAGGAGGACCCGATGGGCAACGGATGGCAGCGCACGAAACGGATCACCAGTGCCGCGTTCCGTCCGGTGCGCGGTCGGGACCTGTCGCTGCACGCCGCCGCGATCACCTTCTACGGGGCGATCGCCGTGGTGCCGGTCGCCCTGCTGGCGATCTGGCTCACCGCACTGGTGGCCGGGGCCGACCGGGTACGCCGGCTCACCTCGTACGCCGTGGAAGCCCTGCCCACCGCGATCGGCGCACCCCGGGCGGTGGACGCGCTCGTCAACGCCGGGGTGGAACTGACCCCGCTGCTGGCACTGGCCTCCCTCCTGCCCGCGTCCCTCTACGGCGAGGGTCTGCGCCGGGCGTTCGTCTCGGTCGCCGCACCCCGCTCCGACGAGCACCTGATCGGCTGGCGGGGCCGGCTTCTGCTGCTGCCCCTGCTCGCGCCGGCCCCCGCCCTGCTGCTCTCGATCCTGCTGGCGCTCCCGCTCACCACCCGACTCGTCCGCCAGGGCGGCTGGCTCGGCGTGCTCGGCGTGGTGCTGTCGTTCCTCGCGGTCTGGCTGGTGCTCACGCCCGTGCTGGTGTGGGTGTTCCGGGTGGTCGGCCCGGCGTCACCGGACTGGCTCTCCACAATCGGGATCGGGTCGTTCACCGCGGCGAACCTCTCCGGTTTCCTGCACGGCTTCGTGCTCTTCGCCTCGCTCCCGCTGGACCTGGGCGTGCCGTTCGGCGGCTTCGACGACATCGGCGCCGGGGTGGCCGTACTCCTCTGGCTCTACCTGTTCCACGTGATCGTCCTGGCCGGCTACTCCGCCACCCTGGCCCTCTCCCGCTGGCGCACCACCCGCACCCCCACCCCGCCGAGTTGATCAAGAGCTTTGCGTCACCGGGAGGCCACTTCTTGACGCAAAGCTCTTGATCACCGGGGGCGGGGGCGGGGGTGGGGTGGGGTGGGTGGGGAGCGGAGGGGTGACCTGGGTGGTGGGGCGGACTAGGCTGCCGCGGCATGAGCAGTGAGATTCCCGCCCGCGCCGATGTCGTGATCGTCGGTGCCGGGCACAACGGTCTGGTCTCCGCCGTGCTGCTGGCCCGCGCCGGCCTGGATGTCCTGGTGCTGGAGGCCGCCGACGTGATCGGCGGTGCGGCCCGCACCGAGGCCCCGTTCCCGAAGGTGCCGGGGCTGCGGCACTCCACCGGCTCGTACCTGCTCGGGTTGATGCCCCCGGAACTGCTCGCCACGCTCGACGTACGGATCCCGGTGCTGCGCCGCGACCCGCACTACTTCCTGCCCACACCGGGCGGCCTCGGCTCGCCGTACCTGCTCTTCGGCAGTGACACCGCCGCCACCCGGGCGCAGCTCGCGGAGTTCTTCTCCCCCGCCGACGTGGCCGCCGACGACGCCATGCAGGCCGAACTGGCGGCGCTGCGCGAGGACCTCGCCCCGGCCTGGCTGGCGGAGCCGCTGACCGCCGAGGAGACCGCCGAGCGGTACGTCCGCCCAGCGCTGCGGCAGGTCTTCGTCGACCTCGTACGGGGCTCGGTCGCCGACTACCTGGCCCGGTTCGAGTTCCGCTCGGAGCTGCTGGTCAGCATGTACGCGGTCACCGACGGCCTGTCCGGGCTCAACGCCGGCCCGGACGACCCCGGCACCGGTCACAACTTCCTCGTGCACAACATGTGCAGACTGCCCGGCTCCGGCGGCACCTGGATGATCGCCGAGGGTGGGATGGGCACGGTCTCCCGGACGTTCGCCGAGGCCGCCCGCGCCGCCGGGGCGACCATCCTGACCGGTACGCCGGTGCACGCGGTGACCCTGGACGGCGGCGCGGCCAGCGGAGTCGTGCTGGCCGACGGACGGCAGGTCGCCGCCCGGGTGGTGCTCGGCGCGTGCGACCCGTACCGGCTGATGGACCTGTTGCCCGACGGCGCGCTCCCGGCGCCGCTCGGCCAACGGATGGCGGCGGTCCGCCGTCCCGGCACCACCCTCAAGCTCAACCTGGCGCTCAGCGGGCTGCCGCGGTTCTCCTGCCTGCCGGACGGTACGCCGAGCCCGTTCGGCTCGACCATCCACCTGCTGCCCGGGTCCGCGTCGCTGGTCGGCGGGGACGCCACCTCGCCGATGACCGCGCTGCGCGACATGTGGGCGGACGTGCGGGCCGGGCGGCTGCCGGCGGAGCCCACGATCGAGTGGTACCTGCACACCACCGTCGACCCGTCGCTCTCCGACGCGGCCGGGCACCACTCGTCGGCGCTGTTCGTCCAGTCGGTCCCGTACGAGTTGGCCGGCACCACCTGGGACGCGGAACTGCCCGGCTACGTCGACCGGCTGATCGAGATCGTCGAACGGTACGCGCCCGGCACCGGTGACCTGATCGCCGACGCGGTGCCGCTGCCCCCGCCCGGCATCGAGGCGCACTTCGGCATCACCGGCGGGCACATCCACCACGTCGACAACACCGTCTCGTTCACCGACCGGATGCCCTACGCCACCGGCATCGACGGTGTGTACGCCGGCAGCGCCGGCTGCCACCCGGCCGGCAGCGTCATCGGCGCAGCCGGCCACAACGCCGCCCGCCGAATCCTCACGGACCTGGCGAGCTGACCCCGGTCCCTCCCCGCGCGAGCCCCCTCACCGCGTCGATCATGGACTTGTGGTGCCTGCTTTGAGACCGTAAGCAACCTTTGTCACCCACCACAACTCCATGATCGACGCGCGCCTGGAGGCGCGGGGTCAGATCACCGCTTCGCCGGCGGGGGCCGGGGTTTCCGCGTCCACGCGGTGGGCTCGTACCTTGTGGCCCACGCTCGTCAGGCAGCGGCCGCTGGGCAGGTCGAACTTCCAGCCGTGCAGCTGGCAGGTGAGCTGGTCACCCTCGACGATGCCGAACCGGGTCAGGTCCGCCTTCAGGTGCGGGCAGCGCCGCTGCACCACCCAGTCGCCAAGCGTGATGTCCTCGGCGTCGGTGCTGCGCTCGTGCTCGTCGTACCAGCCCTCGGCGTACTGGAGTCGCTCCTCGGAGAGGCACTTGAAGAACGCGTAGACGAACTCGTTGTACTGGCCGATCCGGGCCGCCGAGAACCGGCAGGACAGGAAGAGCGAGTTGACCCAGTCCACCTCGTCGATGAAGAGCAGGTGCTCGATCAGCGACCGCTCGGTCCGGAACCGGTAGCGGACCTTCTCGTCCGCGTACGGCCGGACCTCCTTGCCGGGGAAGTCCACCACGATCGACTCGACACTCGCGCCGTCGTAGCCGACCAGATCGAAGCGGACCGGACCGCCCACGCCCTTGGCCAGGTAGATCGACTCGTCGAGCAGCGGCTCGATCCGACGCTTCATCTCGCCCAGCACGTCCACCTCGGGGTGCCGCCAGGACGCCTTCTCCGCCTCGATGATCGGGCGCTTGCGCTCCCGCATCTCCTCCAGGTGGGCGACCTTGTTCGCGAAGAACTCCTCGACCGGCACCGGGTGGGTGGTGCTCGCGCCCTCGGTGGTGACCTCGGCGACGCTGCCCGGCAGCAGCACGATCCCGTTGGTGCCACCGACCTTGGCGTACTCCGAGAGGAAGACCGACTGGTCGGGGAAGATGTTGCCCTCGTCGCCGTGGATGTCGTTGAACTGCCACAGGGCGTCGTCGAGGAAACACGGCGGGCCGGCGATCGGGAAGACGTGGTCGGCCTTCAGGTCGTCGATGTAGCGCCAGGTCCGGTCGAACTGCCGGTCCCGCTTCTGCTTGCCGAACGCGGTCTTCGCCGCCTGCGGCAACTCGTAGACCATCGGGTACCAGATCGCGCCGGAGAACTGGAGCAGGTGCGCGTGCACGTGCCCCAGCTCGGCGAAGACGCTCAGGTCGGTGGGGCGGGCGTCGTTCTGGTTGAGCAGCCGTACCCCGTCGTACTCGACCCAGAGCGAGGAGTCACCGATCGGCCCGTCGGTCGGGCTGGTCAACGCCTGAATCATGATCTTCAGGCCGCCGGGCAGCTCCACCACCTGCTCGTTGGGCGTCCTCAGGAACTTCGTGAAGCCCAGCGCCCGAAACTCGTCCTCCATCTCCGAGGTCGGGAACTCGGGGAGCAGGACCGTAGCGTCCTTCGAGACGAAATCCCGCAGGTGCTTCGCGTCGAAGTGGTCCCGGTGCAGGTGCGAGACGTACAGGTAGTCGACCTGGCCCAGGCTGTCCCAGTCGAGCAGGGAATTGTCCGGGAACGGGAACCACGACGCGAAGTAGGCCGGGTTGACCCACGGGTCGCACAGGATGCTGCCCGCGGCCGTGTCGATCCGCATGCTGGCGTGCCCGGTTCCGGTCACTCGCACCGCACAGTCCCCCTCAAACAGACAATCAGGTGTACGCCAAACGCTACCGGAGTGCGTCGGACCGCCGCCCCGCGACGCCGGTAGTGCCGTTCGACCAGCCGGGAAGGGCTCACTGGTCGGACCCTGCGCCGGGGCCGGTACGAGGCGTGCCAGACTAACCAAAGATCCGATCGCGAGGGAAGGACCGACAGTGGCAGGAAGCGAGCCGGTAACGTCGCCAGACCAGCACAAGCCCGGGCACCGCAAGGCCGGGCAGATCGGCGCCGTGCTCTCCGCACTGGCGCTGCTGGCGATGATCTGCGGCAACCACGAGGGCAGGGTCGAGGACATCTGGCTGATCGGCCTGGCCGCACTGCTGCTGATCATCGTGATCGGCGACATCGTGCTGCGGCGCAACGGTCTGCGCTCCTGACCCGACCCGCACCGGACGACAACGCCGAGGGCCCGCCCCCACCCGGGGAACGGGCCCTCGTCCGTACGTCTCGGGGTCAGCGCCCGAAGAGGATGTCCTGCACGTCCTTGAGCGCGGCGTCGACCTCAGCCTCGAAGTAGCCACCGGGCACCAGACCGAACCGGAGCGTGTCCAGGTCCTTCGGGTCGACAGGCATCGGGTTGCGGCGCTGCATGCCGCCGAGCAGGGTGTCGAAGAACCGGTCCACCTGGTCCGGGTCGTACCCGCTGCCGAACCGGCGCACCTGGAAGCTCCGGCGGATCTGGTCGACCCGGTAGAGATCGCTGCCGGGCGGGCCAGCCATCGGCGGGCCGACCATCGGCGGGCCACCCATCGGCGGACCGGCCACGGCGGGCGGGCCGGCCATCGGGGGCCCACCGATGCCCTGCTGGGCCAGCGGAGGCGGACCGGCGGGGCCCCGGCGCATGTCGCGCAGGTCCCGCTCCGGCATCCGGATCTCCGCGGTCATGTCGGTACGCCCGTGCCGCCCGGCCTCGAAGCCGTCGAAGCGCGGCTCCTCCGGGGGATAGCCGCCGGGCGAACGCTTGTCGTCCGGACCGTAGCCGCCGGGAGAGCGGTGATCGTCCGGGCCGTACCCACCGGGCGCGCGGTGATCGTCCGGGCCGTAGCCGCCGGGAGAGCGCTGGTCGTCCGCCGGGCCGTAGCCGCCGGGAGAGCGCTGGTCGTCCGGGCCATAACCACCGGGCGCGCGCTGGTCGTCGGGGGGGCCGTAACCACTGGGGCCGGCGGGCAGGCCGCGCGGCGGAACACCGTGGCCCGCCATCGGGCCGGGACCCATCGCAGCGCCGGGACCCATCGGGCCGCCAGGTCCCATCGGGCCGGGGCCGGCCGGGCCTCGCGGCGCGTCGTAGCCGCCGCGGGGGGCGTCGTACCCACCGGCGAAGGCACCGGTCGGCTCGTCGTAGCGGCCGTAGCGATCGGCGGGAGGACCGGCCTGCGCGGGCATCGGCCGGGGCGGCATCGGCTGCGGGACCATGCCGCGGTCATCGCGCATCGGTGGCCCCATCCGGTCCGGTGGACCCATCCGGTCACCCATCCGGGGGTCGCCACCGCGACCGGCGCTGGTGCGCTCCTCAAGCTCGGCCAACTGCCGCTCGACCCGGTCCAGGTGCAGGTCGACCTGCCACTCGTCGTAGCCGTTGAAGCGGACCCGGAAGACGACGTCGTGGACCTCCTGGGAGGCCACCGGCGCGCCGACCTGGCGGCCGTCGAGCGTCGCCTCGACCCGGTCGAGGAAGGCATCCACCTCGTCGACCTTGTATCCCCGGCGGAGCGCCTTGCGCCGGAAACGCTGACCCTGACTCGCCACTATGTCTCCTGGTCTCGTTCGCTACGCCCGGTCACGCCGGTGCCTCTCCGGCGCGGTCGGTGAAGGTGTCGTTGTCCTCGGCGGCGGCGAGTTGACCACACGCGCCGTCGATCTCGCGACCTCGGGTGTCCCGTACGGTGGTGGACACCCCGGCATCGCGCAACCGCCGGACGAACTCCCGCTCAACCGGCTTCGGGCTCGCGTCCCAGCGGCTGCCCGGCGTCGGATTGAGTGGAATGAGGTTCACGTGGGTCAATTTGCCGGCCAGCAGCCGCCCGAGGAGGTCGGCTCGCCACGGCTGGTCGTTCACGTCCCTGATCATCGCGTACTCGATCGACACGCGACGGCCCGTCCGGGCGGCGTAGTCCCACGCCGCGTCCAGCACCTCGGCTACCTTCCAGCGCTGGTTCACCGGCACGAGTTCGTCGCGCAGATCATCATCGGGCGCGTGCAACGACAGCGCAAGGGTCACTGAGAGGTCTTCGCTGGCCAGTCGGCGGATGGCCGGAACCAGGCCGACCGTGGAAACGGTGATGTGCCGCTGGGACAGGCCGAGCCCCTCCGGAGCTGGGCTGACCAGGCGGCGGATCGCCCCGATGACCCGGTTGTAGTTGGCCAGCGGCTCGCCCATGCCCATGAACACGACACGCGACAGCCGCGGCGGGGAGCCGACCACCGCGCCGGAGGCCGCCACGCCGGCCATGTACACGGCCTGGTCGACGATCTCGGCGGTGGACAGGTTGCGGGTCAGCCCGGCCTGGCCGGTCGCGCAGAAGGGGCAGGCCATCCCGCAGCCCGCCTGGCTGGAGATGCAGACGGTCACCCGGTCCGGATAACCCATCAGCACGCTCTCCACCAGAGCGCCGTCGTGCAGCCGCCAGAGCGCCTTACGGGTCGCGCCGTCGTCACAGGCCAGCTCGCGCACCGGGGTGAGCAGGGTCGGCATGAGCTGCTCGGACAGCCGCTCCCGGGTCGCCGCGGGCAGGTCGGTCATGGCCTGCGGGTCGCGGACCAGCCGCCCGAAGTAGTGATTCGAGATTTGCTTGGCGCGGAACGCGGGCTCACCCAGCTCGGTGACCAGCGCCTGGCGGCCGGCCAGGTCCAGGTCGGCGAGGTGCTTCGGCGGCATGGAGGCCCGGCGCGCGGCGGGGGCGTCCGAGATGGCGGGGATCAACGGCAGGCTCGTCATGGCTGGTCCAGTGTGTCACGCCCTCGGCGGCAGGTGCCGGTCCGGAGGTGTCGAACGGGCCGCCACCACCGGAGCCGGATGACCAGGACGCCGTGATTCATACCTCAGTTCACCGCCGGCACGAAGATCGCCAGGAGCAGGTACGCGGTCGGCACCGCGAACAGGATCGAGTCCAGTCGGTCCATCAGCCCGCCGTGGCCGGGCAGCAGGTTGCTCATGTCCTTGACGCCGAGATCCCGCTTGATCATCGACTCGGCCAGGTCGCCGAGGACCGCCGCACAGGAGATGGCCACCCCGAACAGGGCACCCCACCAGGGCTCCAGGTCGAACATCAGCCACAGCAGCAGCGCGCTGCCCACGGCCGCGGCGGTGACCGAACCGGCGAAACCCTCCCAGGACTTCTTCGGGCTGATCGACGGCGCCATCGGGTGGCGACCGAACGAGACGCCGGCCGCGTACCCGCCGGTGTCGGAGAGGACCACCGCGATCAGGGTGGCCAGGATCCGCATCCAACCGTCGTCGGGCGCCGCCGCCAGCAGCGCCGCGAAACCGGCGAGGAACGGCACGTAGACGGCGATCAGGGTGGTCGCGGTGACATCCCGCTGGAAGCCGGCCGGACCGTCACCCAGCCGCCAGATCATGGTGCCGAGCACGGTGACCAGCAGTCCGAGACTGAGCGCGTCCGGACCGGCGAACCAGGCCAGACCCACGGTCAGCACCCCGCCGGCGATCAACGGCACCAGCGGCGGGTGCGCGCCACTGCGGCGGACCGCCCGGGCCATCTCCCAGCTGCCGACGGCGACGGCGGCGGCGATCACCGGCAGGAACGCCAACGGGTAGAAGATCAGCGGCACCACGATCAGCGCGCCGAGACCGAGCCCCACGCCGATCGCCGCCGGCAGGTTGCGGCCGGCCCGCCCGTTGCCCACCTGCTGGGTGGCCGGTCGGTCGACGCTGGCCCGGCGTCGGCCCTTCGGCCGTCGGCCACCCGGCGGATCCGGCTCGGTCGCCGGCGGCAGGTCCGGTGCCACCTCGGCCCCGATGGGCGCGAGCTGCGCGGTCGGAAAACCGGCGTCGTCGTCGTAACGGACCGGCCCGTCGAAGGGCTGCGGGCCGTCGAACCGGCCGGGCTCGTCGAACCGGCCGGGCTCGTCGCGCCGCTCCGGGTCACCGGGGCGGGCCGGGGTGCCGTCCGGGCCGGCGGGTGGACGATCGCCGTACCGGCCGGCGCGACCCCGGTCGTCGTACCTGTCGGGTTGGTTCCGGTCGTCGTCGTACCGGTCGCGGCCGTCGAAACGGTCGCGCCGGTCGCGGTCGTCGAAACGGTCGTCCGGGCGGACCGCGCGGCCACGCTCGTCGTACGGGTCCGTCGGGTGCGGGTCGGCGGGTGGCCGGGTGCGCGGGTCGGCGTACAGCTCAGGACCGGCGGTGGGTCGACGTTGCCACTGGCCGGCGTCCAGGTCCTGCTCGGGCCAGGGCAGTGCCACTGGGTGCTCCGGGCGGTCCCAGCCGCGAGGCTCGCTGCCGTAGGGGTCGGGGTGGGACATCACGCACCGCGACGGGGCGCGAGAACCACCACATGACGCAAGACCACAAGCATCCCCTACACGTGCGATGTTCCTCCGATTGACCGCCCCGACGGTCGGTCGATCCCCGGTGTTCACCGCCCGGTGGCCGGGAATCCTGCCGAGCCTACTGCACCCGCCGGACCGGCACGGCGGACGAGGCACGGCGACGGGCGTCGCCCCTGGCCGGCAGGCCATCGCGACCGAAACGCACCCATCCGGTACGCAGATTCGCAGCCATCGATCCGACTCGTTCGCTGCACGATCAGGTACTGAGCCGTACCCGCCCGACGTGGTCCGCTGGGGCCGCGCCGGTCTCCGCCGACGTGACCACGGGGAAAGGGCACGCACATGTACAAGATCGGTCTGGCGGTGCTGGCGGCCGCGGCAATCGTCCTCGGAGCAGGGGCACCAGCCGCCGCCACCACCGCACCGACCAGGATCACCATCGATCGGCACGCCAGCGAACTGTTCCCGTTCGAGCCGCCCGTCGGTGAGCCGGGGGTGACGTACCCGGCGACCGCCGTCACCGCGACCGCCCGGCACTGCCCGGCCGGCATCGTCCTCATGTCGGCCTCGCTGGTGCAGGACGGCCTGCCGACCCTCTGGGCCACCGGCGGCCACGGCGCCGGCGAGATCCTCTGCGACGGTGGCACGGTCGAGCTCGCGATGGCCTTCGCCCGGATCACCCCGGCACTGCACCCCGGTCGCGCCACCGCCCACTTCTCGCTGCGCGACGCGACCACCAACGAGGAGTTCGCCGAGGGCACCAGGACCGTCTGGATCCCCTGCTGAGATACGACGCGAGGCCCGTTCCCGATGTCGGGAACGGGCCTCGAAGCATGGTTCAGACCTCGAGCAGCTCGGTTTCCTTGTGCTTCACCAGGTCGTCGATGGTGGCCACGTAGCGCTGGGTCAGGTCGTCGAGTTCCTTCTCGGCGCGGCGACCGTCGTCCTCGCCGGCCTCGCCGTCCTTGACGATCCGGTCCAGCTCTTCCTTGCCACGGCGGCGGACGTTGCGGATGGCCACCTTGGCCTCCTCGCCCTTGTTCTTGGCCACCTTGATCATGTCGCGGCGACGCTCCTCGGTCATCTGCGGGAGCAGGATGCGCAGCTGGTTGCCCTCGTTGTTCGGGTTCACCCCGAGGTCCGAGTCGCGGATCGCCTTCTCCATCGCATTGATCTGCGAGTTGTCGTACGGCTTGATGATGGCCATCCGCGGCTCGGGCACCGCGATCGACGCCATCTGGGTCAGCGGCGTGGGCGTGCCGTAGTAGTCGATGATGACCTTGGAGAACATGGCGGCGTTGGCGCGACCGGTACGGATGGCGCCGAACTCCTCCTTGGCGTGCTCAACCGCACGATCCATCTTTTCCTCGGCCTCGAGGAGGGTGTCGTCGATCACCGGTCTCCTCGCCTCCTTCTGTGCTCGTGGTGGGCTCTGCTGAAAGTCGTCAGGACCGCCGGTGCCGTCGCCTTCGGCGGGGCTCAGGCGGTGATCAGGGTGCCGATCTTGTCGCCACCCACCGCGCGGATGATGGTGTCGTCACCCTGCGCGCCGAACACCAGCATCGGCAGGCCGTTCTCCATGCAGAGGCTGAACGCCGCCGCGTCGGCCACCCGCAGGTTGCGGCGCAGCGCCTCGGAGAAGGTGATCGAGTCGAGCTTGCTGGCGGTGGGATCGATCCGCGGGTCGGCGGTGTAGACGCCGTCCACGCCGTTCTTGCTCATCAGCACCACGTCGGCCCGAATCTCCAGAGCCCGCTGGGCGGCCACCGTGTCGGTGGAGAAGTACGGCATGCCCGCGCCCGCACCGAAGATGACCACACGGCCCTTCTCCAGGTGCCGGATCGCCCGCAACGGGATGTACGGCTCGGCGACCTGGGCCATGGTGATGGCGCTCTGCACCCGGGTCTCGATGCCCTCCTTCTCCAGGAAGTCCTGGAGGGCGAGGCAGTTCATCACGGTGCCGAGCATGCCCATGTAGTCGGCGCGGGCCCGGTCCATCCCGCGCTTCTGCAGCTCCGCGCCGCGGAAGAAGTTGCCGCCGCCGACCACCACGGAGACCTGCACGCCGCGGCGGACCACGGTGGCGATCTGCCGGGCGATCGCCTGGACGACGTCCGGGTCGACGCCGATCGCGCCGCCACCGAACACCTCACCGGAGAGCTTCAGCACCACTCGGCGGGCGCGCCCCGGCGGCGGCGCCGTCGGATCGTCCAGCTCCAGCGTCCGGTCACTCACAACCTGCGTCATCCGCCCCGCCCTTCCCCACGCGCACGCCCCGTGCGGCGCGTACCGCGAACCTGCCGCTGCCGACCCTATGTGACGAGGAGGCCGCGGTGCCTGTCACGTACACCGGCGGCCTCCTCGTTGACGTCTTCTGCCCACGGGCGCACGTGGCGCCCGGTGGCGGCTCAGGCCTGGCCGACCTCGAACCGCACGAAGCGGGTGACCTCGATGCCGGCCTCGGCCAGCAGCTGCTTCACCGACTTCTTGTTGTCGGCGACGGACGCCTGCTCGATCAGGACGTAGTCCTTGAAGAAGGAGTTCACCCGACCCTCGATGATCTTCGGCAGGGCCGCCTCGGGCTTGTTCTCCTCGCGGGCGGTCTGCTCGGCGATGCGCCGCTCGGACTCGACGACCTCGGCCGGAACCTCGTCCCGGGTGAGGTACTTCGGCCGCATCGCGGCGATCTGCATGGCCACACCACGGGCGTCGGCGTCGCCCGCCTCGTCGCTCTTGCCGGTGTACGACACCAGCACACCAACGGCCGGCGGCAGGTCCTGGGCCTTGCGGTGCAGGTAGACGGCGGTGGTGCCCTCGACCCGGGCGAACCGGTTGAGCACCAGCTTCTCGCCGATCTTGGCGGACTGCTCCTGGATCAGGTCCGCGACGACCTTGCCGTCGAGCTCGGTGGCGAGCAGCTCCTCGGCGGTGTTCACGCCGGCGCGCTCGCCGTGCTCGACGAGCTGCTGGGCCAGCGCGATGAACGACTCGGTCTTGGCGACGAAGTCGGTCTCGCAGTTGAGCTCGAGCAGCGCCTTGCCGGAGTGGGCGACCAGGCCGTTGGCGGCCGTACGGCCGGCCCGCTTGCCGACGTCCTTGGCGCCCTTGACGCGCAGGATCTCGACGGCCTTGTCGAAGTCGCCCTCGGCCTCGGTCAGCGCCTTCTTGCTGTCCATCATGCCGGCGCCGGTGAGGTCGCGGAGCTTCTTGACGTCCGCGGCGGTGATTTGGGACATGGCTCTCTCTTCGGTGTTGAGACGGCGTGTGGATGGTCAGAGGTGCCGGTTACCCGGATCCGGGCAGATCGTGCCCGGCGTACCGCCGCTGCCCGCCGTCTGCGAAAACGGACGGGCAGCGGCGATGCGATCACTCCGCGGTGGCGGCCGCCGGCTGCTCGGTGGCGGCAGCGGCGGGCTGCTCGGCCGGGGCGGCGGCGGGCTGCTCGGTCGCCGTGGCGGCGGGCTGCTCGGCGGCGGCAGCGGCCGGCTGCTCGGCCGGGGCGGCCGACTCGTCGGCCTTCTTCGGCTCCAGCAGCTCGCGCTCCCACTCGGTCAGCGGCTCGTCGCTCGCGACACCCTCGGGCTTCTCGTCGTTGCCCCGGCGACGGCCGGAACGCGCGATCAGACCATCCGCGACGGCGGCGGCCACGACCTTGGTCAGCAGCTCGGCCGAGCGGATCGCGTCGTCGTTGCCCGGGATCGGGAAGTCGACCTCGTCCGGGTCACAGTTGGTGTCCAGCACCGCGATCACCGGGATGCCCAGCTTGCGGGCCTCGTCGACGGCGATGTGCTCCTTCTTGGTGTCGACGATCCAGACCGCGGCGGGAAGCTTCTGCATGTCCCGCAGACCACCGAGGGTGCGGGTCAGCTTGATCTTCTCGCGGGAGAGCTGCAGGGTCTCCTTCTTGGTGTAACCGGCGGCGGTGCCGCTGAGGTCACCCAGGCCCTCCAGCTCCTTCATCCGCTGGAGCCGCTTGTACACCGTCTGGAAGTTGGTCAGCATGCCACCGAGCCAGCGGTGGTTGACGTACGGCTGGCCGACCCGGGTCGCCTGCTCGGCGATCGCTTCCTGGGCCTGCTTCTTGGTGCCGACGAACAGGATGCTGCCACCCTCGGCGACGGTCCCACGCACGAACTCGTACGCCTTCTCGATGTACTCGAGGGTCTGGCGCAGGTCGATGATGTAGATGCCGTTGCGCTCGGTCATGATGAAGCGCTTCATCTTCGGGTTCCAGCGCCGGGTCTGGTGCCCGAAGTGGACACCGCTCTCCAGCAGCTGGCGCATGGTCACGACGGCCATGGTTGGGGTACTCCTCAAGATCCCTGGTTGTCACGCCCGGCCGGTGGCCGGGCGTCCTGGCGCCTGGTCGCCGACCCATGGTGGACCCGATCAAGATCGGGACCAGGGAGGCCGTCGCTCCACGACGATTCGTGAAGAGGGCGCGCGAGGTCGACCGCACGAGGCGGTCGCCAGTTGGCCAGTGTACGCCCCTCACCCGTCCACCCGCCCCGGGGTGCGCGGGGTGGGCCGCTCAGCCCGCTCAGCTCCATCGCGGAAGTTGCCGGGAAGATCGCACTGGTTCGCGAAAATAGTGCCCTCCGCGTCGCAGGAGGCCACTATTTCCTGGTTGTTGTCCCAACCCGGCGGCGCCGTGTCCCCCACGGAACTGCTGGACCCGAAGGCGCGAGGCCGGCCGGGTCAGCCGGCCGCGAGTGCGGCGGCGAGGAAGAGCACGAGGCCGACGGTCAGGTAGGCGGTGGGTGGGCGCAACCAGCCCCGACCACCGTCGGCGAGCGCCAGACCTCCGGTTCGCAGCCCGTAGAGCCCGGTCGCGAAGATCGGCAGCCCGGCAACCAGGGCGATACCCACCACCACGTTCCCGGCGTCCACCGGATCGCCGGTCACGCCCGCCAGCAGCACCCGCAGCGCGGGGATCTCAAAGATCAACACCAGCAGAGCGAAGAGTACGGCCAGCACCGGCCGTCGGGTCCGGTAGACGCCGTCGGCCACCGGGGCGTAGGTCGGCGGCTCCGCGGCGGGCAGGTCGGGCCGGGGGCCGATCCCCGGCATCGGACCGGTCGGCATCTCCAGGGGGTGCGGCGTGTCGCCGGCCCGGGTCGGCTCGACGATCGGGTAGCCACCGATCGGGGCGGGACGAGCCTGCTCGGCGAACACACCGCCCGGCGGGACGGCCGCCGACGGAGTGTCGCGGGCGGCCTCCGGAGCGGGACCACTCAGCGGGGGGCCACTCAGCGGGGGGCCGGTCAGCGGGGGCGTCGCGGCGGTGGCCTCCCGGGCCGCCCGACGACCGGGCAGCTCACCGGAGATCTCCGAGGGGTCCCGATCCGCCCGCCGCGAGCGGGTGGCCCGATAACCGTCCACCTCCGGTCGGGCGGCGCCCGGGTCGACCGCACCGAAACGCCCCGAATCTGCCTCACTCACCCCGAACCGACCGGCCTGACCGTCCAGGGCGCCGAAGCGACCCGAGTCCGACTCGGGCGTACCGAAGCGGGGTGCCTCCACCGCACTCAGTCGACCCGAGTCCGACTCCGGCGTACCGAAGCGGGATGCGTCGACGGCGCCGAAACGTCCCGAGTCCGACTCGGGCGTACCGAGGCGGCCCCCGTCCACCGCACTCAGCCGACCTGAGTCGGACTCAGGCGTACCGAAGCGGCTGGCGTCGACGGCGCCGAAACGTCCCGAGTCCGGCTCGCGGCGCCGGCGGACGCCGGTGTCCTCGACGGAGCGGCTGTCTTCCGCGCCACGCTGCTCGGGGATCTCACCGTCCCGGTATCGCGATTCGCCCGCGCCGCGCCACTCCGACTCGCCGTAACCGCGACCCCGCTCGTCGGGGTACCAGCGCGACTCCTGATCTTCCGGAAAACTCCGTCGTCCGTCCACGTCAGGCACCGTATGCGACCGGCCACGCCCGCGCCATCTCAGCCCGGTCGGCCACGCACCACCGGTCCCCGCGGCGCAGGCAGCGCGGCCGGCATCGGTCGGGGAGGCCCAACGCCATTAGCACACCGTGGGCATGATCGTCCGGCTGTCCACAGCGACCCCGTCGTCCACAGGTGAGCCACCGTCGAAGTAGCCGCGGTGGTACCCGGGCGGGCACGGTTCCGGCCATGACGAAGCGGAACCAGGCGGTCGGCGCGTACGGCGAGCGGTGCGCCGCCCGGCACCTGACCGAGGCGGGTCTGCGCCCCATCGCCCGAAACTGGCGCTGTCCGGCCGGGGAGATCGACATCATCGCGTGGGACGGGCCGGTGCTCGCCTTCTGTGAGGTGAAGACCCGCCGGGGCGAGGACTTCGGCACCCCGGCCGAGGCGGTCGTGCCGGCCAAGGCCCGTCGGCTGCGAGGGCTCGCCGCGCGCTGGCTCACCGAGACCGGCACGACCGCCGAGGAGGTGCGTTTCGACGTGCTGTCGGTGCGGCTGCCCGACGCCGGCCCGGCAGAGGTGGACCACCTCAAGGGTGCGTTCTGACATGCGCGCCCGGAGGATCGGTGACGCGCCGTGAGCTACGCGAAGGTGCTCTGCGTCGGGCTGGTCGGGGTCACCGGCCACCTGGTCGAGGTGGAGGCCGACCTGGCCGCCGGGCTGCCCGCCGTGGTGATCTCCGGCCTGCCGGACACCGCCCTGCACGAGGCCCGCGACCGCGTCCGCGCGGCCGTGGTCAACTCCGGCCAGCGCTGGCCCAACCGGCGGATCACCCTCAATCTGCTGCCCGCGACGCTGCCGAAATCCGGCTCGGCCTTCGATCTGGCCATCGCCGCGGCTCTCCTGGGCGGCTCGGGTGAGCTGCCGCTACTTCCCCTGGAGGGGGTGGTGGTCCTCGGCGAGTTGGGGTTGGACGGCACGGTCCGGCCGGTGCGCGGTGTGCTCCCGATGGTCGCCGCCGCGGCCCAGGCCGGCATCGCACGGGTGATCGTCCCGGTCGGCAACGCCGCCGAGGCCGCGGTCATCCCCGGAGTACGGGTGCGAGCGGTGGACTCCCTGCACCGACTGGTCGCCTTCGTTCGGGACGGCGCCCCGCTGATCGAGCCGCCGGAGGCCACCTCGACGCCGGCCGTCGAGGGGCCGGATCTCGCCGACGTCGCCGGGCAGCAGTTCGGTCGCCGCGCACTGGAGGTCGCCGCGGCCGGCGGGCATCACGTGGCGCTGCTCGGGCCGCCGGGTGCCGGCAAGACGATGCTCGCCGAGCGGCTGCCGTCGATCCTGCCCGAGTTGGACGACGACGCGGCACTGGAGGTCACCGCCCTGCATTCGGTCGCCGGGCTGCTACCGCCGGGCGGTCAATTGCTGCGTCGCCCGCCGTTCCAGGCGCCCCACCACACCGCGACCGTGCCGTCGCTCGTCGGTGGCGGCTCGGGGCTGGCCCGACCCGGCGCGGTGTCGCTGGCGCACCGCGGCGTGCTGTTCCTCGACGAGGCCCCCGAGTTCAGCAAGGGCGCGCTGGAGGCGCTGCGCCAACCGCTCGAAGACGGCCGCATCCGGCTCACCCGCAGCGGGGGCGGCACGGTCTATCCGGCCCGAACCCAGTTGGTGCTGGCCGCCAACCCTTGCCCGTGTGCCCAACCAGCAGGCGACGCCCGCTGTGAGTGCAGCCCGCTGGTCCGGCGCCGCTACCTGGGAAGGCTCTCCGGGCCACTGCTCGACCGGATCGACGTCCAGGTGCAGCTGATGCCGGTGCGGGCGGCCGAGCTGATGGCGACCGACGGCGGCGTCGAGCCCTCGGCGACGGTCGCCGCCCGGGTGGCGGCGGCCCGGCAGGCGGCGGCCACCCGCTGGGCCGGCCTCGGTCGGCGGCTCAACGCCGAGGTGGAAGGCCCACACCTGCGCCGACCGCCGTGGCGGCTGCCCGCCCGGGTCACCGCCGAGTTGCGGGGGCGGCTCGACTCCGGCTCGCTGTCCGCCCGCGGCTTCGACCGGGTGATCCGGATGGCGTGGACCATCGCCGACCTGGACGGTCGGGACCGACCAGACCTGAACGACGTCCGGGAGGCGCTGCAACTACGGACAGGAGAGGCGACGTGAGCGCCGATGACGAACGCAGGCTGGCCCGGGTCGCACTGACCTGGCTGGCCGAGCCGGGCACCCGCGTGGTCCACCAACTGGTCGAACGGCTCGGCCCGGTGGCGACTCTGGATCTGCTGCTCGACGGCGGCGGCCCGGACGGCCGGCTGCGTACCGCGGTGGCCGCCCGGTCGGTGGCCGGCGACGCCCGGGCGGTGGCGGCCGAGGCGCTGGACCGGGCGGACCGGCTCGGCGCCCGCCTGGTCACACCCGACGACGAGGAGTGGCCGGCACGGGTGGCCGGCCTGTCCACGCTGCGCCTGCCGGACGTCAGCCGCCGGGTGGACGGTGAGACCGCCCCACCGCTCTGCTTCTGGGTACGCGGGGCCTGGCCGCTGGGTGAGGCGCTGGACCGTTCGGTGGCGGTGGTCGGTGCGCGGGCGGCCACCGCCTACGGCCAGCACGTCGCGACCGAGCTGGGATACGGGCTGGCCGAACGGGACTGGACGGTCGTCTCCGGCGGCGCGTTCGGCATCGACGCCGCCGCGCACCGGGGTGCCCTCAACTCGGGCGGCCTGACCGTCGCGGTGCTCGCCTGTGGGGTGGACCGGCCATATCCGATGGGCAACACCGCGCTCTTCGACCGGATCGCCGACACCGGGCTGCTGGTCAGCGAGTGGCCACCCGGCGCGGAGCCGCTGCGGCCCCGGTTTCTGATCCGCAACCGGGTCATCGCCGGGGCCACTCTCGGCACCGTCGTGGTGGAGGCGTCGGCGCGCAGCGGCGCGACGCAGACCGCCCGGCGGGCCATCTACACCAATCGGGTCGCCATGGTGGTGCCTGGCCCGGTGACCTCGGCGATGTCCGTCGGCGCGCACGAACTCCTGCGCGAGTACCCCGACAAGGCTCGGTTGGTCACCGGGGTGGCGCACGTGCTCGAGGAGGTGGGGCGGATCGGGGCCGACCTGGCGCCGGTGGCGCGCGGACCGCAGCGGCCCACCGACGCGCTCGACGACGAAGCGCGGTCACTGCTGGAGGCGCTGCCCCGCCGCGGCGCGATGGGCGTGGACCGGCTCGCCGCCCGCGCCGGTGTCGACGTACGGACCTCGTTGCGCAAACTGTCCCTGCTCGAGGAGTTGTCCATGGTGGTTCGTCGAGACGACGGCTACGCCCTCGCCCCCCGACCCTCCGTCAGGAAGGGGGAAGCTCGGACCTGAGATGGACGAGCACGTCGCGCTCCCAGGCCGCCAGTTCCGCGGCGAAGGCTCTACTACCGGCGTCGGTTTCGTCGAGGTACGGCTTGAGCGCGCGGGCCGCGGTGACCAACCCGGCGGCCCGGACCAGCCGGCGCATGTCTTCGGGACCCAACAAACGCCACTGCGGCGCGACCCGAGCTGCCTCCGCCGTCCGCATCGGCAGCGCGGCGTTGAACGCGTCGATCGCGTGCCGGGGGTCCAGCAACGCGACCTCCCGGGTCGGGACGGTGTGGGTGAGAGCGACAGCGGTCAGGAGCAGCCGTCGGACGGCCGCTTCCCGGGCGTCGATGCCATCGGCACGTTGCGTCCGATCGAGCAGCACGTCGTAGGCGGCGGAGTAGGCCGGCCACTCGGCCGGGGCAACCTCGGCGCCCTCCTGGCTGAGGTGCCAGGTGAACAGTTGCAGTACGCCCAGCCATTCGTTGCCCGTCCACTGGACGTCGTGGGGCTCGGATGAGCGGAGCCAGGTGACGAGGCTCGACCGGTCGAGCCTTGTCACCTGCTTCCAGTCGGCGCTCACCGGACCAGCGCTCCGAGGGCGTCGATTGTGTTCATCGATCTCCAACTCCAGCAGCCGCGACGGGCGTTGCCGATGATGACCGCCTCGTCGCCGACGAACCTTGGCACCACCACGACGAGGGTGGCCATCGGTCAATACCGCGCAGGTGACCGTACCCCCGGATCGCGGGGGCACGCACCGCCCGCCTCAGCGTCGCGTTGCCCAGCTTTGCGGCGAGTCACGGCAACCAGCGAAACGTGGCCAGGTCCGACGAACACCGGCACCGTGGCGGCCGGTGACCCTCGTCGCTCGGCCGTAGGCTGGTGCCGTGCCAGCTGCCGGTAGAGGTGCCTGGGCCGCTGGACCGGTCCGCAAACCGGCGCGGCCACGATGAGTCGGCCCGATCGAGGCACCCGGGCCATGCACCAGGCGCTGCCGCCCGAGTTGCGCGACGCCGTCGACGACTTCGCCGCGCACCTGTCCCGGGTGCGTAACCGGTCGGCGCACACCGTCCGCGCATACGTCACCGATCTCGTCTCGTTGCTCGACCACGCCGTACGGATGGGTTGCGTCGACCTCGCCGACCTGGACCTGTCGGTGCTGCGCAGCTGGTTGGCGCGGCAACGCACCACCGGGGCGGCCCGTACATCGCTGGCCCGGCGGGCAGCGTCGGCGCGGGCCTTCAGCGCCTGGGCGCACCGGGCCGGGCTGCTCCCCGCCGACGTGGGGGCCGCGCTGGCCAGCCCTCGGGCGCACCGGGAGCTGCCCACCGTCCTGCGCGCCGACCAGGCCGCCGCCCTGGTCGAGGCACCGGCCCGGCAGGCCCCGCGCACGCCCGCGCCACGATCGGCCGAGACACCGGCCGAGCAGGCCCCGCTCGCGGCCGCACCGCCAGCAAGAGCAGCGGAGGACACCGCGACGGAGGCGGTGCCGTTGCGGGACCGGGTGTTGCTGGAGCTGCTCTACGCGACCGGGGTACGGGTCAGCGAGGCGTGCGGGTTGGACGTCGGCGACGTCGACCACAGCCGGCGGGTGATCCGGGTGTTCGGCAAGGGTGGGCGGGAGCGCGCGGTGCCGTACGGGGTGCCCGCGCAGCGAGCGTTGGACGACTGGTTGCGCCGAGGCCGTCCGGCGTTGGTGGGCGCCCGCTCCGGAGACGCGTTGCTGTTGGGTGCCAAGGGCGGTCGGCTCAACCCGACGACGGCGCGTCAGATCGTCGGCGCGTACGCCGAGGCCGTCGGCCTGCCCCGGACGAGCCCGCACGGTCTGCGCCACTCGGCGGCCACCCACCTGCTGGAGGGCGGTGCGGACCTACGGGCCGTCCAGGAGCTGCTGGGCCACTCGTCGCTGGCGAGCACGCAGATCTACACGCACGTGTCGGTGGAGCGGTTGCGTGCCGCCTACCGTCAGGCCCACCCGCGCGCCTGATGTCGAGCGGAAACGCGCCGCCCACCGGCAGGCCCACCCGCTCGCCCGATCAAGCACCGGAGGCGAACGAGCCCGACGGTTACGATCATCAGGTGAGCGTCCCGCAGCCCCCTGAGCCGATCCCGGGCGCCCGTCTGCTCTTCTCCCTGGACCCGGCGGTCAGCCATCTCAACCACGGCTCGTTCGGCGCGGTCCCGATCGCGGTGCAGCGAGCCCAGCAGCGGCTGCGCGACGAGATGGAGGCCAACCCGCTGCGCTTCTTCACCCAGGGCCTGGTCGACCGGATCGCGCACACCCGCCGGCACCTCGCCGGTTTCCTCGGCGCCGACCCCGACGGCAGCGCCCTGGTGGGCAACACCACCACAGGTGTCGCCGTGGTCCTCCAGTCGCTGGGCCTGCAACCCGGCGACGAGGTGCTCAGCACCGACCACGGGTACGGGGCGGTGAGCCTGGCCATCCAGCGCGAGTGTCGCCGCACGGGGGCGGTCAGCCGCGTCCTGCCCATCCCGCTGGACGCCACCGACGAACAGATCGTGCAGATCGTCCGCGCCGGGCTGCGCCCGGGGCGGACCCGGCTGCTCGTCGTCGACCAGCTCACCTCGGCCACCGCGAAGCTCTTCCCGGCCGCCGCCATCGTCGGGGCGTCCCACGAGCAGGGCGTGCCCGTCCTGGTGGACGCGGCACACGCCCCCGGAATGCTGGCCACCCCGGTGAGCGGCATCGGCGCCGACTTCTGGGCCGGCAACCTGCACAAATGGGCGTACGCCCCGCGCGGGACCGCGCTGCTGACGGTGGCACCGCGGTGGCGGGACCGGATCGAACCGCTTGTCGTCTCCTGGGAGCAGGAGTCGGGTTTCCCAGCCCGGATCGAGTGGCAGGCGACTCTCGACTACACGTCCTGGCTGGCCGCCCCGGCGGGGCTGTTCACGTTGCGAAGTCTCGGCCTGGACCGGGTGCGGGCGCACAACGCCGCGCTCGCCGCGTACGGCCAGCGGGTGGTGGGGGACTCGCTCGGGGTGGCACCCGCCGACCTGCCCGACCCCGGCGGGCCGGGGGTGTCGCTGCGTCTCATCCCGCTGCCGCCCGGCACGGGCACCACGATCGACGCGGCGCGGGCGTTGCAGGCGCGGATCGGCGAGCGGCTCGCCACCGAGGTGGCGGTGATGAGCTGGAACGGCCGTGGGTGGCTGCGGCTCACCGGTCAGGTCTACAACACCGCCGACGAGTACGAGCGGCTGGCCGTGCGCCTGCCGGCGCTGCTCGCCCAGCGCTGACCTCACCGCCGCCGGCTCCCCCGACCGGGAGTAGGCGCACCGGGCCGAGGCCGAGCAGGGCAAGCGGATCGAGATACTCCTCGTCCCGGCGGAGTCCCCAGTGCAGGCACGCCTCGGCCGGGCAACCCGGATGACCGGGCAGCAGCCCGCCCAGCGGTGTGCCGGCGGTGACCGGCTGGCCGGGTCGTACGGCCGGTTGGACCGGCTCGTGGGTGGTCCGCAGGCCACCGGCGTGGCCCACGGTGACCACCGGCCGGCCGGCCACCAGGCCGGCGAAGAGCACCGTGCCCGGCCCCGGGCTGCGGATCACCGCTCCGGCCGGGGCGGCCAGGTCGACGCCGCGGTGGCCCGGCAGCCATGGTCGCGGCGGCGGGTCGAACCGGCGCACCGGACGAGGCGGCCCGTCGACCGGCCAGCGAAACCGCCCGGCCGGTGCCGGGTCGGCCGGCGGTGGGTCGGCGAGCGGGACGGTCCGGGCGGCGACCGGCACGGTCGACGTCGGTGGTTGGCCGGGCACCGCCACGACCAGCACCGCCAGCCCGCCGAGCTGGACGGTCAGTGCGAGCGGGAGCGCGACGCGGGACAGCAGCGTGCGGCGGATCGAATGAACGGATCGTGGTCGCATGACGGCAGCCTCGGCCGAGGCTGGCTCGTCCGCCAGCCCGGCCGCCGGGGCTGTGGACAACCGGAGTGGCTGTGGACGACCACCCCACAGCTTCGGTGATCTGTTATGCGGACGCCGTCCACGGCCCAACCGGCCGACCGCACTCTGCCTCGGCTTGACCGCCCTTGTGAAACAGGCCCTAGGCTGGGCCGAGTACGGCGGGTGCCGCCGTGTGGACCGGGGAGGCCCAGGTATGACCACTGTCGATGACCGGACGCCGACGGTGGCCGACGTGAGCGGCCCGTCCCGGCTCGCGGGGCCGGACGAGGCGATCAGCGCCGAGGAGTTGCAGCTCGCCGCCCGCAACCACGGCATCCCGTTGGAGGCGCTGCGTTACGACGTCACCCCGGCCGGGCTGCACTACCTGCTCACCCACTACGACATCCCGGAGCTGGACGCGGCGACGCACACGCTGACCATCGGCGGCGCGGTGGACCGGCCGCTGACGGTCACGCTCGCCGAGCTACGCGAGCGACCGCGGGTCACCCACCAGGTGACGCTGGAGTGCGCCGGAAACGGCCGAGCCCTGCTGCACCCTCGGCCGGTCAGCCAGCCGTGGCTGGTCGAGGCGGTCGGCAACGCCGAGTGGACCGGCACTCCCCTTGCTCCGCTGCTGCGAGAGGCGGGCCTCGACCCGGCCGCGGTGGACGTGGTCTTCACCGGCGCGGACCACGGCGTCGAGCGCGGGATCGAGCAGGACTACCAGCGGGCACTTCCGGTCGCCGATGCGCTGCGCGAGGAGGTGCTGCTGGCGTACGAGATGAACGGCGCTCCCCTGCTGCCGCAGCACGGTGCGCCGCTGCGGCTGATCGTGCCGGGCTGGTACGGGATGGCGCACGTGAAGTGGGTCCACTCCGTCGACGTCCGGACCGAGCCGTTCGAGGGTTATCAGAACGCGGTCGCCTACCGGGTGCGCACCGACGCCGACGACCCGGGCGTGCCGGTGACCCGGATCGAGCCACGGGCGCTGGTCCGGCCGCCCGGCTTTCCGGACTTCATGTCCCGTCGCCGGGTCGTGCGGGCCGGCGCGTGCACGGTGGACGGTCGGGCGTGGTCGGGGCACGCGCCGGTGGTCGCCGTGGAGGTCACCACCGACGGTGGGCTGAGCTGGGCTCCGGCCGAGCTGGACCCGGCCGGCGGAGGCGACTTCGCCTGGCGGCGCTGGCGGTACGAGTGGACCGCCACCCCGGGCCGGTACGTGCTCGGCGCGCGGGCGACCGACGCGTCCGGGCGGACCCAGCCGGTCGAGCAGCCGTGGAACCGTGGCGGCTTCGCCAACAACCTGGTGCAGCGGGTCGAGGTCGTGGTGCCGGCCGAGTGACCGGCAGGTGCCACGTCACGGGTGGGGGACCCGCGGCGCGGCCGAGCGGTGCGGTTGCGGTCAGCCGCCGAAGCCGGAGTCGGCGGGCAACGAGATGTCGGGCTTCTCCAGCTCTTCGACGTTGACGTCCTTGAAGGTCATCACTCGGACGTTCTTCACGAAACGGGCCGGACGGTACATGTCCCACACCCAGGCGTCGTGCATCTCGACCTCGAAGTAGACCTCGCCGTCGGAGTTGCGCACGTGCAGGTCGACCTGGTTGGCCAGGTAGAACCGACGCTCCGTCTCCACCACGTACGAGAACTGGCGGACAATGTCGCGGTACTCCCGGTAGAGCTGCAGCTCCATCTCGGTCTCGTACTTCTCGAGATCTTCCGCGCTCATCGCACTCCGCCTTCCATGGCCACATCTTCCCCCACCGGCGTCGGAGGCCGAGGCTGCTCGCCCAACGCCACGCCGACGGTACCCCCTGACGCCCCGGAGCGCTCCATCGGCTCGTCCCGGCCGGGACCGCCGGGACGTCTGGCGCGCGGCGGCCGTCCGTCGCGGCCGGAGACCGTCGCGACATTGACGTACGAGAACCGGTGCTCCCGGCACGGTCCGTGCTCGCGCAGCGCCGCCGAGTGCTCCGGGGTGATGTAACCCTTGTGCTCGGCGAAGCCGTACGCCGGGAACACCCCGTCCAACTCCACCATCAACCGGTCCCGGGTGACCTTGGCGAGGACGCTCGCCGCCGCGACGCACGCCGCCACCCGGTCACCCTTCCACACCGCGAGCCCCGGCACCCCCAGGCCGTCCACGCCGAAGCCGTCGGTCAGCACGTACTCCGGCCGGGTGGTGAGCGAGGCGAGCGCCCGGCGCATCGCGGCGAGGTTGCACACGTGCAGGCCCCGGGCGTCGACCTCCTCGGCCGGGATGACCACCACGGCGTACGCGAGGGCGCGGTCCACCACCTCGGCGTACACCCGTTCCCGGCTGGCCGGGGTGAGCAGCTTCGAGTCGGCCAGCCCTTCGATCTCGCCGCGCCGACCTTCGGGCAACACCGCGGCGGCGGCGACCAGCGGACCGGCGCACGCGCCCCGGCCCGCCTCGTCGGCGCCGGCGACGTGTCGGAAGCCGCGGCGTTGCAGCGCCCGTTCCAGGGCGTACAGGCCGGCCTCACGGCGCACCACGGTGCGCGGCGGGGTCAGCACGGCGCCTCGCCCTGGCCTGCGGTGGTCGACATCCCCAGCCGGGTCAGCAGGGCGGGCAACTCCGGTGGGTAGAACCGGTCGCCGCTGGCCACCAACTCGGTGGGAAGCCACCAGCGGTGGTCGGCGATGCTGCGCCGCTCGATGTCGTTGAAGCCCGTGGTGTCCACCCGCCAGGATTCCACCCGGACGAGGAAGAAATCCTGCTCCTGGCGGTACCAGACACCGTCGAAGGAGAACTCGGTCGCGTCGGACCAGAGCGGCTCGCCCAACTCGACCGGGTCGAGTCGTAGGCCGGTCTCCTCGGCCAACTCCCGGGCGGCGCCCACTGCCGGCGCCTCCCCCGGGTCGAGCCCACCGCCGGGGGTGAACCAGTAGCGGTGCCCTGGTCGGGCCGGGTCGAAGCCCTCGAAGAGCAGGACCCGGTCGGCCGCGTCGACGAGCAGCACGCGGGCCGCGCGTCGAGGGGTGTAGACGGTCACCGCACCAGCCTGCCAGACCGACGGCGGATCGCCCACGCCCTGTCGGCCTACGGCTTGGGAATGCCGTCGAACCCGTCGGGCACCGTCAGCCAGGTGGCCCGGTTGACCGGCCAGAAGACGGTGAACGCCCGCCCGACCACGTCGTCCTCGGCGATGGTGGCCTCGGTGATGTTCTGCCCGGACTGCTGCCAGTGCTCCAGCGAGTCACCGGAGGCCGAGCGGTGGTCACCCATGACCCACAGCCGACCCTTCGGCACGGTGATGTCGAACTCCTGGTCGGCCGGCTTGTCGCGGACCCCGTCCATCGAGAAGATGTACGGCTCGTCCAACGACTTGCCGTTGATCATCAGCCGTTCCTGCGGGTCGCAGCAGACCACGTGGTCACCGGGAACGCCGATCACCCGCTTGATGAAGTCCTCGCCCTTGGGGTTGCCGCTCCACTCGATCGGAGCCTTGAAAACGATCACCTCACCGCGGTGCGGTGATCGGAAGTCGTAGACCAGCTTGTTGACCAGCACCCGGTCGTCGATCTTGAGAGTGTTCTCCATGGACGGGGAGGGGATGAAGAAGGTCTGCAGCACGAAGGCGCGGACCAGCACCGCGACCAGGATCGCCACACCCAGCAGGATCGGCAGCTCCTTCCAGAAGGAGCTGCGCGGCTTGTCGGTCTGCTCGTCAATCACGCCAAGGAGCCTACGTTGCCGAACTGGACGTCATCGACCGGAACGCGCGGGAACCGCGGAGAGCGGCCGCCAACGGGAGGATGAGCACCACACCGCCCTGCGGGGTCGGTCGCGCCGGGGGCACGCCCGAGGATGCCACGCTCGGCCCGGACACGTCGTCGAACGTCGGCGGCACCGGCAGCGAGTGCCACCGCGACGAGGGCCAGACCACCATGAAGGCCCGGCCGATCACGTTGTCGATCGGCACCGGGCCCTGGCAACGCGCGTCCTGGGAGACCTCCCGGTGGTCGCCCATCACGAAGATCTGACCTGGCGGTACGACGACCTCGTCGAAGCGCCGGGAGCGGCACTCCGAGGGGTTCGGCGGCAGGTCCAGCGGGGAGTCCCGCAGGACGTACGGCTCGTCGAGGGGCGTGCCGTTGACTGTCACCCGCCCCTGACTGTCGCAGCACCTGACCCGGTCGCCGGGGAGACCGATCACCCGCTTGATGAAGTCCTTCTCACCGGGACGACTCACCCCGATCAGGTCGCCGACGGTCCGGGTCACCTTGCCGACGAAGCCCGGCTTCGGCTGCTCGTCGACCTGTGGCGCCCACCGGTCGGTCCCCCGGAAGACCACCACCTCGCCGCGGACCGGGTCACGGACGTCGTAGACGACCTTGTTGACCAGCACCCGATCATCGACGAGAAGCGTGTCCTCCATCGAGCCGGACGGGATGTAGAACGCCTGGAGCAGGAAGGTGCGGATCAGCACCGCGAGGCAGAACGCCACCACCAGCAGCAGCGGAAGCTCCTGCCAGAGCGGCATCTGCCGGCGGGTGCGGCGAGCCCGTCGGCGCCACGGATCGACGGTGCCGTCCTCATCAAGCGTCTGCACCACGCCACTCCCCGGTCCGCAGAAACACCACCGCCCGGGAGCCTCGTCGAGGCTCCACGGGCGGCAGTGGACGGCTACCCGCCCACGTGGGCGGGTCCGCCGCCGTGCTGCGCCCGTGACGACCAGGGTAGTGCGGTCTGGTCGTTACGGCATACGCGCAGCTCGGACGGCGTGGCGAGCGGGAAGTCAGCTGGGCTGCTTCTCCCGCTTCTCCTTGATCTTGGCCTTCTTGCCGCGCAGCTCGCGCAGGTAGTACAGCTTGGCGCGACGCACGTCACCGCGGGTCACGACCTCGATCCGGTCGATGCCCGGGCCGTTGAGCGGGTAGGTCCGCTCGACACCGACACCGAAGCTGACCTTGCGGACCGAGAAGGTCTCGCGCAGACCGTCACCCTGGCGGCGGATCACGACGCCCTGGAAGATCTGGACACGGGAGCGGTTGCCCTCGACGACGCGGGCGTGCACCTTGACGGTGTCACCGGCCCGGAAGTCGGGAAGGTCGGTCCGCTTCGACTGGGCGTCAAGGGCGTCCAGGATGTTCATCGCTGCGTCCTCGTAAGGCTCACGGCGCACCGTCACTCGGTGCGCGGGTGGGTGATTCTGATCCCCGGGTGGTGGTCGGCGGGCCGACCCCGGTCGGTGATCCTCGCAGCCGCCCGCGGGAGCGGACGGATGCGGCAACCCCCCTACTTTGCCACATCCCCCGGTGGCGACTGAAATCCGGCCCGGTCCAGGGCCGCGATGTCCCGTTTGTCGAGCCGGTCGGCGGGCAGCGCGGCGATCAGGTCCGGCCGCCGGGCGGCGGTCCGCAGCAGACCCTCCTCGCGCCGCCAGCGGGCGATCTTGCCGTGGTCACCGGAGCGGAGCACCTCCGGGACGTCGTGCCCGCGCCAACTCGGCGGCTTGGTGTAGATCGGGGCCTCCAGCAGCCCGTGCGCGTGCGACTCCTCGTCCAGCGAGCCCGCGTTGCCCAGCACCCCCGGGAGCAGCCGCGTCACCGCCTCCAGCATCACCAGGACCGCGACCTCGCCGCCGAAGAGCACGTAGTCACCGAGCGACACCTCGGTGACCGGCATCCGGGTGGCGGCGTGCGCCAACACCCGCTGGTCGATGCCCTCGTACCGGCCACAGGCGAAGAGCAGATGCGACTCCGCCGCCAGCTCGTGAGCCATGGCCTGCGTGAACGGGGCACCGGCCGGGGACGGCACCAGCAGCCGTGGCGGTGGGGCGTCGACCGGCGCGAGGGCGTCCAGCGCCTCACCCCACGGCTCCGGGCGCATCACCATTCCCGGCCCGCCACCGTAGGGGGTGTCGTCGACCGTGCGGTGCACGTCGTGGGTCCAGGTCCGCAGATCGTGCACGGCAAGCTGGAGTACGCCGTTGGCCCGCGCCCGCCCGATCAGCGACAGATCGAGCGGGGCGAAGTACTCCGGAAAGATCGACACGACGTCGACGCGCATGGGGGTGTTCCTAAAGATCGAGCAGTCCGGCCGGCGGGTCGACGATCACACGTCCACCGGCCAGGTCGACCTCCGGAACGATCGCCCGGACGAACGGGATCAACGCGGTGCGCCCCTCGGGGCGTCGCAGCACCAGCAGGTCCGAGGAGGGCGCGTGGTCGATCCGGACCACGTCGCCCAGCCGTTCGCCGGCCGGGGTCACCACGGCCAACCCGACCAACTGGTGGTCGTGGAACTCCTCCGGGTCGTCCGGCGGGTCCACGTCGGCGCTGTCCACCACGAGCAGCGTCCCACGCAGCGCCTCGGCGGTGTTGCGGTCCAGGATGCCCTCGAACGCGATAAGCACCCGACCCTGGTGGAAGCGGGCTTCCTCGATGGTCAGCTCCGCCGGAAGCCGGAACGGCACCCCGGGTTCGTCCGCCGTGGCGGGAGCCGGGGGTGTCGCCCCGGGTTCGGTGCGCAGCACCGAACCCGGGGCGAACCGTGCCTCGGGCTCGTCGGTCCGCACTTCCACGGTGACCTCACCGCGGACGCCGTGCGGCTTGCCGATCCTTCCGATGACGAGCTGCATCAGTACGAGTCGACGATGTCGACGCGTACCCCGCGCCCGCCGATGGAGCCGATCACCTGGCGCAGCGCCTTGGCGGTCCGGCCGGACCGCCCGATCACCGTGCCGAGGTCCTCGGGGTGCACGCGGACTTCGAGCCGCTTGCCCCGACGGGAATCGACCATCCGCACCCGGACGTCGTCCGGGTGATCGACGATGCCCTTGACCAGGTGCTCCAACGCCGGACGCAGAGGCATGTCAGGCCTGCTCACCGGCGTCGGCAGTGGCGGCGGGAGCCTCGGCCGGGGCCTCGGTCTTCGGCGCCTCGGCCGCAGCCTCGGTCTTCGGCGCCTCGGCCGCAGCCTCGGTCTTCGGAGCCTCGGCGGCCTTGGCGGCCTTCTTGGCCGGCTTGGCCGGGGTCTCCGGGGCGAGCCCGGCGGCGGCCTTCGCCTCAGCCTCGTACGTCGCCTTGCGGTCGGCCCGCTCGGGGGCGACGAGCAGCGGCGGCGGGGCCGGCAGGCCCTTGTACTTCTGCCAGTCACCGGTCAGCTCCAGCAGGCGCTGCACCGCCTCGCTCGGCTGAGCGCCGACCGACAGCCAGTACTGGACCCGCTCCGACTTGACCTCGATGATCGAGGGGTCTTCCTTGGGCTGGTAAATCCCGACGAACTCGATCGCCCGGCCGTCGCGCTTGGTGCGCGAGTCGGCGATGACGATGCGGTACTGCGGGTTGCGGATCTTGCCCATCCGCAGGAGCCGGATCTTTACGGCCACAGTTGTTTCGCTCCTGTTGCGATCTCACCGGCCCGTGCGGGCGGTGTGCATGGGTGAGCGCCGACCGGACCCGTGGGGTTGGGCCGGAGACTACTCGGTGGACTAGCGACGTGCCCGGGTTAGAGGGCGCCGGACGCGCGCCGGATACCAGCGACCCATTCTGCCAGATGAAGCGCCGATCACTCACACCGGAGCCCCGGACCCGCCCGCCCGTCGCCGCTACGTGACCGACATCACCCTGCCGTCGGGATCCACGGTGCCCGGCAACCCGGGGGTGGCCAGCCGAGCCAGCAGTTCACGGGCCGGGCCGGCGGGCACGATCCGCAACGCCTCTCGCGCCCGTTGGGCGTGCTCGGCGATCAGGCCGAGCAGACCGGCGACCCGTGGGTCGTCGGGCGCGACCGCCCCGGGCTGCGCCGACCCACCCCACCGGGACGCCCCGGCCAGCTCCCGAAGCTGCTCGCCGAGGGCATAGGCCGCGCCGACCTCACGACCGTAGGTGGCCAGCGCGTTCACCACCGGAACCCGGGCGCCGCCGAGCCGGCCGCCGAGCCGACACGGCAACTCGAACGCGATGGCGGCGCGCCCGACCAGGACGGCACCGCCGGCCCCGCCGCCCGACGACGGGTCGTCGCGCAACTCCTGAGCCCGCCCCTCACAGGCCACGGTCAACGCCTCGGCGAACTCGGCGACCACCGGGCCGCCGCCCTGCGCGGCGAACTCGTACGCACGGGCCAACAGGAAGTCCGCGACCAGCACCGCGAACCGGTTGCCCCACGGCGTCGGTCGTGGCCCGGTCGACCGGGGCTCCTCCCGGGCGCTGTCCACCGCCAGCCCGGCGAGCAGACCCAGGTCGACCGCCGCGGCGAGGGCGTGCCGAAGCGGATGCTCACGGCCCCCGACCGCCGCGGCGACCAGCAGCAGCACCGCCGGACGCAGCGAGAGGGTCGACAGGTCCTCGTCCACCCCGCCGAGCCGGACGAACATCGGCCAGTCCTCACGAACGCAGCCGGCGAGCAGCTCGCCCACCGCCATCAGATCGCGCCGCAGGTCGCGGGCCAGCTCCGGCGCCGGCTGCGGCAGCGGGTCCAGCAGGACACCCGCCCGTGCCCCGTCCGGGAAGAGCGCCAGCCGGCGGCAGAGCGCGAACAGTGGCCGGTCGTCGTCGAAGGTGGCGTCGAGCACCCGCCAGGCGAGCAGGTAGCGGCGCACCGAGTACCGGCCGGTCTCGAAGTAGCCGGACTGCCGGGCGGCCAACTGCCGGGCGTACGGGGCTGGGTCCACCGGTCCCGTCTCGGCGCGGCGACGTGCCGTGTCGATCCGGTCGGCGGCGAGCAGGCCCGACTCCAGTGCGAAGCTGATGCCCTCGCCGGTGAACGGGCTCACCAGCCCCGCCGCGTCGCCGACCAGCAGCAGCCCTGGCACACCGCACCGGGAAGGGTCGAAGTCCAGCCGCAGCGGCGCACCGGTCATCGGTCCGGTCGCACGGGCCGCCCGGAACCGGTGGTCGGTCGCCATCAACTCGGCGACGAAACGCTCGTACAGCAGTCGGACGTTCTCCCGGTGGGCCGGGTCGAAGAGGCCCACGCCGACGTTGGCCGTCCCGTCGCCGACCGGGAACACCCAGCCGTAGGAGGGCAGCACCCGCCGGTCCGTGACGTCCGCCAGCGGAAGGTGGATCTCCAGCAACTCGTCGAGGTCCGCGATGTGCGTGAAGTAGCCCCGGGCGGCGAATCCGGTCCACTCCCGGTCCGGGCTGCGCAACCCGGCCTGGTGAGCCAGCCGCGAGGAGGCCCCGTCGGCGGCGACCACAGCCGGGGTACGCAGCGAGAAACGTCGGCCGGCGTACTCGACCTGCACGCCGTGGACCCCGGCGGCGCCGCCGAGCAGCCGGGTGGCTCGTGCCCCGGTCCAGAGGACCGCACCGGCGCGCACCGCCCGTCGGCACAGCACCGCGTCCAACTCCAGTCGGGGCACCACCATGCCGTACCCGGTGCCGTCGGGGTCCTCGTAGTGGAAGTCGCGACCGCCGCGCCCACGCATCCGAATCCGCACCCCGCCGACCCGCTGGGCACCCGTCAGCTCGTCGAGCACTCCCAGCTCCGCGAGCAGACGTACGGCGCTGCGGGTCAGGCCGTCGCCGCAGCACTTGTCGCGGGGGAACTCGCGCCGGTCCACCAGCAGAACCCGGCGGCCCAACGTCGCCAGCCGGTAGGCCGCGGCCGCGCCACCCGGGCCGGCGCCCACGACGACCGCGTCGAAGCCGTCGAGCCGGTCCGGGATCATCGGCGGGTCCGGCGTATCCATCTCAACCCGCCCTGGTGACGGCGTAGTCGGCGAGCCGGACCAGCGAGTCCCGGGCCGGGCCGGGAGGCAGCGGGTCCAGCCGTCGGGCGGCCTGGGCGGCCCGGCTCCGGGCCTCGGCGAGGACCTCGTCCACGGCTCCCGAGGCGACGACCAGCTCGGCCACCTCGGCCAGCTCCGCCGGGGTGGGCTCGCGTACCTCCAGAAGGTCGCGTAGCCGGCCGGCGGCCGGTGTGTCGCGGGCCAGCAGCCGCAGCACCGACAGGGTGTAGACCCCTTCCCGCACGTCCGTCAGCGGCCGCTTGCCGAGCGCCTCGTAGCTGCCGCGCACGTCGAGCGCGTCGTCGGCGAGCTGGAAGGCGACACCGAGGTCGTGGCCGTACCCGGCCAGCGCCTCGACGATCGCCGGCGGCGCCCCGGCGAGCAGCGCGCCCAACCGGCAGGGCAACTCGAACAGGGTCGCCGTCTTGCCGGCGATGATCTCCAGGTGCTCCGCCTCGGTCAGGCCGGTGTAGAACGCGTTCTCCGTCTCGCGGAGCTGCCCGGCGCAGAGCGCGACAAGCGCGGCGGCCGCCTCCCGGCCGTACCGGTCGTCGAAGGCGGCGAGCAGGGCGATCGCCCGGGCCACCAGGAAGGTCCCGGCGACCACGGCCGCCGGCTCGCCCCATTCGGCGTTGACGCTGGGGCCGTGCCGCCGGGTGACGGCCCGGTCCATCACGTCGTCGTGGTAGAGCGAGGCCAGGTGCAGCAGCTCCAACGCCGCGGCGGCGTCGAGCAGATGTGCCGGACGCACGGTGCCGAATTCCGCCGCGACCAGCAGCAGCGCGGGACGGATCCGCTTGCCGCCCCGGCGCTGCAGCGCCGTCGCCATCGCCCACAACGCCGGGTCCGACGCGGCGACGGCCTCCCGCATCCGCCGGTCCAGGCCGGCCAGCGCCTCTCGGGTAGGGGCGCTGGCCAGCCAGTCCGGATCGGGTGCGGCACCCATCGTCACCGCTTCCGCTTCGGCTTCGGCTTGGTGGGCTTCTCGGCCGCCGGTTGGCCGGCGTCACCGCTGCTCCCACCGCAGCCACAGCCACCGTCGCCGCGCCGCCCGCTGCCGGGAGCACACAGGGTGGGCACCCGCTCGACCAACTCCTGTGCCTTGTGCAGCAGTTGCTCGTCGTCGAGCATCCGCAGGATCTCCACGGGAGTACGACCGACGGCGTCGTTCGCCAGCGCCAGCACCTCCTCGGCGGCGGAGAGTTCCTCGGCGGTCAACCGGTCCGCGAAGCGGCGCAGCGTCTTGCGGGCCTCGTCGAGGTGCTCGCTGGTGAGCGTCGCCTCGGAACGCTGCGGCTGGAGCAGCACCGCGCGGGCCGTCTCGGCGTAGGTGTCGTAGAGCTTCTGCAGGTGCCGCCGGTCGGCGTCGGAGACCTTCGTCGCCCGGACCCGGGCCACCAGCCCGTCCTCGTTGGCGAAGTAGGTGTCGACAGCGAACCGGCCGACCCTGGTCTGCTGCAGGTAGCGCTGCCGGAACTCCTTCTCGACCGCCACGTCGAGGTCGACGTCCCGGTCCAGGACCCGGCGAGCGGTGCTGCTGGATGCGCAACCGCAGGCGCTCTCGTTGCCACCCTCGCCGCCCAGGTAGACCACCGACCCGGAGTCGCCACCCTCGGACAGGTGGGCGGTGGCGATCTGGCCCTCGAAGGTGGCCACGCCGACGCCGGGACCGTAGTCGATGCTCGCGCTGACATCCAGCTCGGTCACCGTGGAGGTGGTGTACTCGGTGGTCCGGCCGACCTTCTCCACGTTGCTGCCGATGTCGACGCCGGCGATGGCACCCGCACCGCTCAGGAACGTCACGTCGAGCTGGCGCAGCACCTCGTCGATGGGGTTGATCAGAGTCCGGTTGCAGGAGCCGGCGAAGAGCAGACCGATCGCCGGATGGTTGCCGTTGGCCACCGGGTAGATGTTGTCCTTGACCTGGTCGATCACGTCGTTGGGCTGGGAGACCTGGCCGATCGCGCAGTCCACCAGGTTGCCGGCCGGGTTGATCATCACGAATCGCTTCAGGGTGGCGATGGTGTCGGCGGGCGTGGTGCCGCCGTCGGCAGAGCCGGGCTGCGTGATCGCGTCGCCGATCGCCCCGGCGTTGGAATTCGCCAGCACGTGGTTGTTGCTCAGGATGCAGAGCGAACCGTCGGTGTTGTCGGTGACCAGCGCGCCAAGCGTGCCGGCCGTGACATTGAGGTGCGCGACGCTCACCCCGTTGGGCGCCGGACGTTCCCGGGCGGTGAACTCCTGGGCGAAGAACGGACCGGTCTCCACCACGTCGACCTCGACGAAGTCGGACCCGAAGTAGACCCGCCGCGGCAGCAGCCGGGTGGTCGGTAGGAACTGCCTCGGCACCTTGCGGACCACGTACACCACCAGGGCCGGCTCCTCCGTGCGGCGGCCGCTGACCTCCCGTCGGCCGTAGGCGAGCCCGCTGACGTTCGGGTCGCCGAGCAGCCCGGCCAGTGGTCCTTGACGGGCCGCCCGGGCCAACGCCCGGGCCTTGACGTAACTGTCGTCGAACGGATTGGACATGGCCGCCTCCTGCCGGTGGAACGGGGTGATGGATCAGGTTCGGCGGGCCTCGAACGGCCCGGTGAGCACGAAGCGCAGCGCGACACCGTCGACGCGCTCGCTGGTGACGGCCACCAACCCGGGGTCGGTGACGTAGACGGTGATGACGTACGGGCCCGCCGGGTCGGGTCGGCCGATGCCGGTGCCGACGGCGGCGAACCGCCGGGTGAGGTCGGCTCGGTGCGCGGCCAGCACGGCACGGACGGCGTCGAGCGAGCCAGGCTCAGCCACAGCAACCACCACGAAACGGCGGGTCGGATCGGCGCGTCGGGCCGGTGGCACCGGGGTCGATCGGAACCGGGTGCGACGTGGGGTCGCCGTGTTCGTCGTCCGGCCCCGTCTCGTCGCCGTACTCGGCGCAGAGCCGGACCAGCAGCCCTTCCGCCGACCGCCCGACGATCCGGACGGAGACGATGCCGGGACCGGTGAGAGTCACCGTCGCCGCACCCGGTGGTGAGTTCGCCGGCACGTCGACGCGGTCGAGTGACGCACCGTCGTCGTCGAGCGCGGTCAGCTCGACCGGTTTGCCGCCCTGGTTGACCAGGGTGACGATGACCCGGTCCGCCGGGTGGGTCAGTTCGACCTGGACGCCGGCGCCGAGTTGCAGGGCCGCACCTCCGGTGGGCGGCCCGACCGCGACGACCACCCGGCCGACGCCGTCCACGGAACGGATGAGGAACTCGTGGTCCGTCCACTCCGCCGGGAACTGCGTACCGGGCTGACGGCCGGCGAAGTCGAGGCAGTCGCGCGGCCGGGGCGGCGGCGGCTCCGCCGGGCAGTACGGCTGCACGGCCAGCAGGTCCACGTCGTCGAACCACACCCGCCCACCGCCCCTCCGGGGTTCACGCCCGTCGGCCGCCGCCTCCAGGAAGACGGTCAGCGCGGCAGCCTGGGCGGTGACGCGTACCGTCAGCGGGCTCCACCGCTGGGCGCTCGTACCGTCGCTCCAGACGACGGCGGCGGAGGTCGGGTCGGTGCCGCCGGTGGGATCGACGCCGAGTCGCGCGGTCGAGGGGTCGGCCTGGTCGAGGTCGTACCAGGCGGTGAGCTGATAGGCCCAGCCCGGGTTGGCCCCGATCTGCTGCCGGACGCCGATCCGCTGCTGCGGCCCGGGCACCAGCCCCTGTGCCCGGCGACCACCGTGCACCACGAAGTTGCTCGCGGCGTGCTGGCCGGTGCCGCCGGCCGCCGAGCCGGCCAGCACGTACGGCTCCCAGCCGTTGGCGACCTGTCCGGTGGTGCGCTGGGCGAACCCGTCCTCGAAGTGCCGGTTGACCACGTCGACGGCCCGGACCACCACCTCGTCGACACCTGTCCCGCCGTCGTCGTCGGTCACCGTGCACCGGGCCAGGAACGTTCCGCAGTCCGGGTAACGGTGGGACACGACGGCGGTCCCCCGGCCGGCCGGCGGCTCGTGCGTCTCGTCGATCACGGCTGGCAGCGGCGGGGTGCAGTCGCCGAAATCCCAGACCGCGGTGTGCGTGTCGCACCAGCCGGGATCGGTGAACCGGGCGGTGAGGGTCAGGACCGTGCAGGGGTAGGTGAACAGATCGGGGCCGGCGTCGACCACGGGCGGGACGTTGCGCACCGTCACGGTCCGGGTGTCGGTCGCCATGCCGCCGTTCTGGTCCCGGACCCGCAGGGTCACCTCGTACACACCGTTGTCGCACCAGGCGTGCCGGACCGTGCTGGTGCCCTCGGCCCGGGGTGGGGTGTTGGTCTCCACGACCGTTCCCGGCTCGGTGGGTTGGGCGTCGCCGAAGTTCCAGGTGGTCTCGTGGGTGTCGGCGTACTCGACGTCGCTGAACCGCCCCACGAGCGTCACCACCTCACCCTCGTCGACGGTGAGGTCCGGGCCGGCGTCGACCGTGGGCGGCACGTTGGCGACGTACACCAGCGCGAAGTGGCGGCTGGTGGCGCCGCCGGGCTGGTTGATCGTCAACGAGTGCGCCGCCAGGTAGGTGCCGCTGGCCGTGTAGACGTGGTTGACGTCCGCGGTGGCGGCCGGTGCCGCGCCGTCGCCGGTCAGCCAGGTGTAGCCGGCCGCGGCGCTGGTGTGCCCCGCGGCCAACAGCAGGGCCGACTGGGCCGTCCCGGTGTACGGCCCGCTGCTGCGCGCGGCGAGCACCTCGGTGCTCTCGCAGGAGCTGAGCACCTCCAGGTCACCGCCGAGGAGGATCCCGTCGGCGCTGATCACGACCGGGTCGAAGAAGACCGCCCGGACCCGCCCGATGCGGGCCAACTCGGGCGGCCAGCCGGTGATGCCGCTGACCGCTCCGGTGATCGGGTCGACGAGGCGCGCCCCGCCGATGTTGTTGACCACGGCCGTGATCACCGCGGCGACCACGATGATGATGATCCCGATCAGGATGCTTCCGGCGCCGAAGCTGATGATCGCCAAGATGATGGCGATGACCCAGAACAGGACCGACTCCTCGGGGTCGACGTCCGGCTCGCCGATCAGGTGGTTGTCCATTCGCTGGACACCGTCGGGATCGAGGTCGCCGCTCGGGGTCCAGTGCAGTCCCACGTCTGCTCGGAAGCTGGCATCGACGTCGATGCTGCCGAGGATCGCGTCGATGACGGTCAGCTCTCCGGTCATCCGGATCGACCCGTCGCGCAGGACGACGTCCAACTCACGGACGTCCGCCTTGTCGTCGCCCTGGTCGACGCGGCGCGGCAGGTCGCTGTCCGCCCAACCGTTGGTGACCCGGGCGGAGTCGATGTTCTCCTGCACGATCGTCCCGTCGAGCAGGATGGCGAAGTCCCGACCGGCCGGTACGACGTTGGTCATTGCCCCGATGTCGGCGCCCTCGCCGGCGTTGATCGCGATCACCAGCAGATCGGCGAAGACCCGGGTGGCGACGTTGTCGGCCTCGAACACCTCGCCCCCGACCTCCGGCGTCCACAGTGCCAGGAAGCCCCGCCCGGCCAGGTTGTCGAAGAGCAGGTCGCCGATGGCCGTCTCGATCTGCGCCACGGTCGGCACCACGATGCTCTGCGCCCCGAAGCCGTGCACCAGCGCCGCCCCCTGCTGGTTGAGCTGGGCTTGCAACGCGTTGTCGAGGAACCCGAAGAGGGTGGCGTTGTTGGTGGTGAAGTGGGTGCCCTCGATGCCGGGCGCCGGGCTGATCGGTCCCGCGACCACGGTCGCCGTGTCGAACCGCAACGTGTACGCCCCCGGCGGGGTCTCCAACGGCACCGTGATGGCGAGCCGGGTTTCCACAGCCATCGGGTCGGCCAGCGAAGGCGCCGCGCCACCACCCACGATGTGGAACATCCGCAGGTAGATAGGCATGCTGATGAGGACATGCCCCGGATCGGGCTGACTGACGTCGATCCGGTGGGCCGGGTCGGCCTGGTCGTCGTAGATCTCCAGGTGGGTGTCGAGGGTGTAACTGCCGACGCCCAGGCCCAGCACCAGCCCGGTGTCGTCCTGCTCGTGCGGGATCGCCGGGATACCGGGGTGCAGCACGCCCCCGAGGCCGCCGTTCTCGTAGGCGAAGTGGACGTACTCGCCGAGGATCTGGACGAGCTTCGGGGCGAGGGGGTCGCCGCTGGTCAGGGTCGCGGTGACCGCACTGCGGGGCAGGCCGTCGAAACGCAGCCCCACGTTCTTCGAACCGGGCAGCACCCCGATCGGCGCAACGGCATGCGCGGTGGCGGTGAGGTCCAGCAGGTGCGCGGATGGCACCGGCGGGTCGGCGACGATCACCTGGATGACCAGGCCGAAGGTGAGGTCGCACCCGTCGATGTCGGGTCGTGGAGTGGCGTCGAGCTGGTCCCGGGGGATCTCCACCTGGCCGCCGGCCGTGGTGAACCCCCCGATGCCGAGGCCGGCGGGGACCGGCAGGTACTGCGGGATACGTCCCTCGTCGGTGCTGGTGTCGCCGCACTCGGCCGACTTCCAGGCACCCTGGAGAGCCTTGCGGAGTACGGGTGGGGTCGCCTCGATGACGACCTCGAAGCCATGGGTGTCGGCCATTGGTCCCCCTTCGGGGCCGGTGTGGTGGAGGCCGGAGGGTGTGTGGACGGCCGGATGCCGGGCCGGACGTCAGGAACTGCTCGGGGCCGTCGCCGAGCGACGGGCCGCCCGATGGTCAGCGGGGGTGGGTGTCGGGTTCCGGATCCGGAGCTGGCGACTGGAGCCGGCCACGCACGGCGGTCAACGGCGTGGTCACCGCACCGCTGAGGATCGCGGCGAAGGCGTGCGGGGGCGCGAACCTCGGCCGGCGGGCGGAGATCCGCCGGTACTCCAGCAGCGGTTCCAGCACCGGGTGCCGGTCCCGGAGCGGTTCCAGCGGGTCGGGGCCGGCGCCGCCGGGCTGCCAGCGTGGCGGGTCGGTGTCCGGGTCAGTACCGTCGGGGCACGGGAGCACGCCCAGGTCGGTCAGGAGCCGGCGGACGGCGCGGCCATCGTCGGGGTCGACCTGGCGATCGACCAGCCGGGCGATCGCGGTACGCAGCTCGGCGAGCTTCTCGGCGGCGGACGGTCCGAGTCGGATGCGGTCGCCGATGCCGGTACGGGTGTCGGGGTTGAACTCGTAGCCGAGGTGTTCGACAGCCAGCAACGGATTCGTGGCTGCCGCGATCGCGACGGCGGGAGCGGCGTTCAGCCTGGCGAGGATCACGCCGGCTCGGGCCTGTAGGTCAGCGAAGGTGTTGATCTGGTCGGCCATCGGGCCTCCCATAACTGGTGGTGACGTTGCCTGAACCCTAGGCCGCCCAGCCGCGCACGCACGCCCGATGTCCGCAGGACGACACAGAGTAATCGCGGCAGGTCAACGAACTGGTGGACGATCCCAGCCGGCGGGCAACCCGTCCGGTACGCCCCAGCCCGACGGCGGGGCATAGTCACACCAGGTGCCGTCGAACGGGAACGCGCCGGTCTCGGCGAGCGCGATCACCCGCTCCCCCTCGGCACGGACCGCCTTCTCGTCGGTCACCCAGTAGTCGGCACCGAAGGCAAGCCGCTCGACGAACTCGTCCTCGTCCTTCCACTGCCAACTGAGGTCCGGGTGGACGACCACGTCCAGGTCCTGGTCCACCACGTCCACACCGGCCACCGTGCCGTCGTCCCAGCGGACGCCCGGCTCCTCCAGGTTGACGTACCAGTTCAGGAAGTGCCCCTGCGCGTCGCGGAACCACCAGACGGAGTGCGCCGCCCCGGTGGGCAGGAACTTCAGCAGCGGCGGCCCGTTCCAGCGGCCGTGCGCCAATCGGTACGACGACGAGACCCACTGGGCGAACGGCATCGCCCGCATCCCCAGCCCCGCCTCGGTCACCTCGTGGGCCACCGGCGAGTCCCGGGCGATCCACACCAGCAGACCACGCTCGTCGTCGCTGACCACGCGGCCCGGTCGGACCCATCCGATCCGACCGTGCCGCACGTTGCGGTGCATGATCAGCCGACCCGGCGCGAAGCGCACTGCCTTCCTACGCTCAGTAGGCGCGGGCGAGGATGGCGACCAGGTCGGGCTCGTCCTCCGAGTCCGGCACCGAACCGTCGGCGCGCAGCAGGCAGCGCACCGTGACGCCCTGCCCGTTCGCCTCGGCCTCGCCGGCCACGCCGACCGCCGACCACGGCACCCGGGCCCAGCCGGTCGCGGCGGCCTCGATCGCCTCGGCCAGCGTCGCCACCTCCACCGTGCGCGACTCGCGGTTGGCCAGAGCCTGGTCGTGCAGCACCTGCTGGTCGGTCTCCAGCGCGGCCAGCACCGCGGCGACCACGTCCGCCACCGGCGTCGGGGACTTCGAGCCGTCCGTACGACGCACCACCACCGCGTTGCCGGCGGCCAGGTCACGGGGGCCGACCTCGACGCGTACCGGATAACCACGCAGCTCGGCGTCGACGGCCCGGCGGCCGAACGGGGTGTCGGTCCGGTCGTCGAGCGCGACCCGGACACCGGCGTCGCGCAGGCCGTCGCGCAGCTTGGCCGCCGCCTCCGCGACGCCCTCGCCGTCCTTGACGATCATGACGTACGCCTGGATCGGGGCCAACCTCGGCGGCACGCGCAGACCGTTGTCGTCGCCGTGCGCCATGATCAGGCCGCCGAGCATCCGCGTGGACGTGCCCCAGGAGGTGGTCCAGGCGTGTTCCCGGCCACCCTCCTTGGAGGAGTAGCTGATGTCGAACGCCTTGGCGAAGTTCTGGCCCAGCTCGTGGCTGGTGCCCAACTGGAGCGCCTTGCCGTCGCCCATCATGCCTTCGCAGGTGTACGTGGCCGTCGCGCCGGCGAACCGCTCGCGCGTCGTCTTCAGGCCCACCACGACCGGAATGCCGATCACGTTGACCATCAGATCCTCGTACGCCTCGTGCAGGATCCGCCGCGCGTACGCCCGGGCGTCCTCGCGGGTGGCGTGCGCGGTGTGCCCCTCCTGCCAGAGGAACTCACTGGTCCGCAGGAAGATCCGCGGACGCAGCTCCCACCGGACCACGTTCGCCCACTGGTTGAGCAGCAGCGGCAGGTCCCGGTACGAGTCGATCCACTTGGCCATGAACTCGCCGATGACCGTCTCGCTGGTCGGACGCACCACCACCGGCTCGGCGAGCGGCTTGCCACCACCGTGGGTGACGACCGCCAGCTCCGGCGAGAAGCCCTCGACGTGCTGCGCCTCCCGCTTGAGGTAGCTCTCCGGGATGAACAGCGGGAAGTACGCGTTCTCCGCACCCGCCGCCTTGATCCGGGCGTCCATCTCGAGCTGCATGCGCTCCCAGATGGCGTAGCCGGCCGGTCGGATGACCATGGTGCCGCGAACCGGGCCGTTGTCGGCCAGCTTCGCCTTGGCGATCAGGTCCTGGTACCAGCGGGGGAAATCCTCCGCACGGGGAGTGAGCACGCGTGCCATGACCGCACATCCTATGCGCCAGGCGGGCCGCCACCGCGCCCGGGAGGCGTCCCACCCCCTCTTGCCCACGCCGAAGGGGTCGCCCAGACGAACCCGCACCGCGCCGGACGGGTCATGCGCCGGGGGCGGGCCACGCGTCCTGGGCCGGGCCACGCGGTGCGGGCCGGGCCACGCGGTGCGGGCCGGCCGCTCGGACGAGCTACTGCCGTAGGCCGCCGCCCGCCGAGGCCACCGCCTTCCGCCCGCCCGCCGCCGCTCGCCAGCTCGCTCGCCCCTCCATGATCGTGCTCGATCCAGGATGTAGTGGCCTCGACGTTGTCGGACACCACTAGATCCAGGATCGAGCACGATCATGCGGGGCGACACGCCCCAGGCGGCGAGCCACGGGAGCGCGGGGCGCGGGCGCCGGATCAGCGCAACACTCGGCCGCGCAGGATCGTGCGGGACGGGGCGCGGACCACCCGTAGGTCGCGGCGGGGGTCCTCGGGGTAGACGGTCAGGTCGGCGAGGCCACCCTCGACCAGGCCGGGGAAGCCGAGCCACTCCCGGGCGGCCCAGGAGGCGGCGGCCAGCACGTCGATCGGCGCCATGCCGGCTCGTTCGTGCAGCAGCATCATCTCCTCGGCGGCCAGCCCGTGGTCGATGCCGCCGCCGGCGTCGGTACCCACGTAGATCGGCACGCCCGCCTCGTACGCGGCGCGTACCACCTCGGGGAACCCGTCGCGCAGCGCGAGCATGTGGTCGGCGTACCCGGGGAACTTGCCCCGCGCCTGCTCGGCGATGCCGCCGAAGGTGGCAATGTTGATCATTGTGGGGATCAGCGCGGTGCCCTGTCGGGCCATCTCGTCGATCAGGTCGAGGCTGAGGCCGGTGCCGTGCTCCACCGAGTCCACCCCGGCACGCACCATGATCTCGACGGCCGACTCGGAGAAGGTGTGCACCGCGGCGCGTACCCCGGCGTCGTGCGCGGCCCGCACGGCGGCGGTGAGGGTGTCCGCGTCCCAGGCCGGCGCCAGGTCACCCACGCCCCGGTCGATCCAGTCACCGACCAGCTTGATCCAGCCGTTGCCGGCCTTCGCCTGCGCGGCCACCGTGGCGGCCACCTCGGTCGCGTCGACCTCCACGCCGATGTCGCGCAGGTAGCGCTTCGGCGGGGCGACATGCCGGCCCGCGCGGGCCAGCCGCGGCAGGTCGGGCTCGTCGTCGAGTTCGGGGTACGGGTACGGCGAGCCGGCGTCGCGGATCGCCAGCACACCGGCGTCCCGGTCGACGTGGGCCAGCTCGCGGGCCTGGTCGAGCGAGGTGATCGGGGCGCCACCGCGGGCGATGCCGATGTGGCAGTGCGCGTCGACAAGCCCCGGCAGGACGAACCCGCCGTCCACGACGGTTTCCGCGCCGGGCACCGGGGTGAAGGTCACCCGGTCGCCGACCAGCCAGAGATCCCGGACCTCGTCGTCGGGGAGCAGTACGCCGCGCACGTGAAGAGCCATGCGCACAGTCCTACCCGATCACTCCCCGTCGGGGGCGAGCAGGTCGTTCTTCCGTCGCCTGCCGTCACCGAGACGCGTCAGCGCGGGCCCTTGTCGCCGCCCTTGCCGAGCTTGTTGAAGTCGATCTTCGGAAGCTTGAAGCCGGGCGGAAGGCCCTGGCCACCGGCGAGGTCGTTCGGGTCCATCCCCGGCGGGAGCTGCGGCATGCCACCCGGGAAACCGCCCGGGAGGCCGGCACCGGCCCCGGTACGCGGACGACCGCCGCCCTTGGTGCCCTTGCGCTTGTTCTTCGGGGACTTGGTCGCCTTGCGGCGGCCACCACCGGGCAGGCCCATCATGCCGCCCATCTGCTTCATCATCTTCTGCGCGTCGGCGAAGCGGTTGAGCAGCTGGTTGACGTCCATCACGGTGACCCCGGAGCCGTTGGCGATGCGCGCCCGGCGGGAACCGTTGATGATCTTCGGGTTGGTGCGCTCGCCCGGCGTCATCGACCGGATGATCGCGGTGACCCGGTCGAAGTGGCTGTCGTCCAGCTCGGCGAGCTGGTCCTTCATCTGCCCCATGCCCGGCATCATGGCCAGCACGTTCGCGATCGGACCCATCCGCCGCACCGCGATGAGCTGGTCGAGGAAGTCGTCCAGGGTGAACTGCTCGCCGCCCATCAGCTTGGCGGTCATCTTCTCCTTCTGATCCGAGTCGAAGGCCTGCTCGGCCTGCTCGATCAGAGTGAGGACGTCGCCCATGCCGAGGATCCGGCTGGCCATCCGGTCGGGGTGGAAGACGTCGAAGTCCTCCAACTTCTCGCCGGTGGACGCGAACAGGATCGGTTGCCCGGTCACTTCGCGCACCGACAGGGCGGCGCCACCACGGGCGTCGCCGTCGAGCTTCGAGAGCACCACACCGGTGATGCCGACGCCGTCGCGGAACGCCTCGGCGGTACGGACGGCGTCCTGACCGACCATCGCGTCGATGACGAAGATGACCTCGTCCGGCGAGACGGCGTCGCGGATGTCGGCGGCCTGCTGCATCATCTCGGCGTCGATGCCGAGCCGGCCGGCGGTGTCGACGATGACGATGTCGCGGGCCGCGCGCTTCGCGTGCTCGATCGACGCGCGCGCCACCTGTACCGGGTCACCGGTGCCGTTGCCTGGCTCCGGGGCGTACACCTCGACGCCGGCCCGGCCACCGAGCACCTGGAGCTGCCCGACGGCGTTGGGGCGCTGGAGGTCGGCGGCGACGAGCAGCGGCTGGTGTCCCTGGCCCTTGAGCCAGCGGGCCAGCTTGCCGGCCAGGGTCGTCTTACCGGAACCCTGGAGGCCGGCCAGCATGATCACGGTCGGCGGCTGCTTGGCGAACTGGAGCCGCCGGCCCTCGCCGCCGAGCACGGTGATCAGCTCTTCGTTGACGATCTTGATGATCTGCTGGGCCGGGTTGAGCGCCTGGGAGACCTCGGAGCTGCGCGCCCGCTCCTTGACGGCCGCGATGAAGCCCTTGACCACCGGCAGCGCGACGTCCGCCTCCAGCAGCGCGAGGCGGATCTCGCGCGCGGTGGCGTCGATGTCGGCGTCGGTGAGCCGTCCCTTGCCGCGGAGCTTGGTGAAGATCCCGGACAGGCGGTCACTCAAGGTGTCAAACACGCGAACATCCCGTTTGTCAGTGTTCCGGCGGGCACAACGCGGCCGGCACTGCGGAGTCCGGCCACCGCTAGGGTAGCCGCCCCACCGCAAGGCCGCTGTCGCCCGGCCCGGGCCTCACCCCGACACCAACCCCGACTGGTACGCGAACACGACGAGCTGGGCCCGGTCCCGGGCTCCCAGCTTGCCCATCGCCCGGCTGACGTGGGTCCGCGCGGTCGCCGGACTGACCACCAGCCGGGCGGCGATCTCCTCGTTGTTCAATCCCTCACCGACCAGGCCGACCACCTGGCGCTCCCGGTCGGTGAGCGTGTCCAGTCGAGGGTGCGGGCGCGGCACCCGGGACGGTCGGGTGGCGAACTCCCGCACCACCCGGCGGGTCACCGACGGCGAGAGCAGCGCCTCCCCCTCGGCGACCAGCCGGATCGCGCGCAGCAGCTCGGCCGGTCGGGTGTCCTTGGTGAGGAACCCGCTCGCGCCGTGCCGCAGCGCGTCGAAGACGTATTCGTCCAGCTCGAAGGTGGTCAGCACCACCACCCGCGTACCTGCCAGTTCGGGGTCCGCGACGATTCGCCGGGTCGCCTCGATGCCGTCGATGCCGGGCATCCGGATGTCCATCAGCACCACGTCCGGTCGCTCCCGGCGCGCCAGCTCGACCGCCCGCAGCCCGTCGGCCGCCTCGCCGGCCAGCGCCAGGTCGTCCTCGCTCTCCACGAGCGCGCGGAGACCGAGCCGGACCAGGTCCTGGTCGTCGGCGATCAGCACCCGGATCACGGGGTCGGCTCCGCGGGCAGCCGGGCGTACACCCGGAAGCCGCCACCGGGGTGCGGCCCGGTGGTCAACCACCCGCCCAGCGCCGCGACCCGCTCCCGCATCCCGGCCAGACCGTGCCCGCGCTCGTCGGCGGCCGGCGCTGCCCCGGCACCCATCCCCCGGTCGGTGACCTCGACGGTCACCTCGTCGGCGCGGTAGTCCACCGTCACCTCCGCACTCGCCACCCCCGCATGGCGCAGCACGTTGGTCAACGCCTCCTGCACCACCCGGTACGCGGCCAGGTCCAGCGCGGCCGGCAGCTCCCGGGGGGCACCGACGACGCGTACGTCGACGGCGAGCCCGGCGCCGGCGAGCCGGTCGCGTAGTGCCGGCAGTCGGGCCAGGCCGGGTACCGGCTCGCGCTCTGCCCCCTGCCGCACCGCGCCCAGCGTGACCCGGAGCTCGTCCAGCGCCTCGCGGCTGGTCCGGCTGATCGCGGTCAGCGCGGTCTCGGCCTGCTCGGGTCGTTTCGGCAGCAGATGCAGGGCGATCTCCGCCTGCATGCTGATCGCGGCCAGTCCGTGCCCCACCACGTCGTGCACCTCCTGCGCGATCCGCAACCGCTCCTCGTCGGCCCGCCGCCGGGCCTCCTCGGCGCGACCGCGGGACTCCTCGGCCCGGCTGCGCGCCGCCACCTCGCGGTTGACCCGCACCACGACCCCCACCGCGAACGGTACGGCCACCCAGGCCGACGCCGGGAGCACTCCGGTCCAGCCCGGGGCCGGACCCCGGGACCAGAAGACGTGCGTCAGCAGCACCACGAACGCGCCTCCGGCGGCGAGCGCCGCCGGACGCACCGGCAGCCGCACCGCCACCGTGTACACCGCGACCAGGAAGGCGAGCAGGATCGGTCCGTACGGGTAGCCGAGCACCAGGTACGTCGCGGTGGCCGCGGTGACCAGGGCGAGGGTGGTGACCGGGGTGCGCCGACGGGCCAGCAGGGCGAGCGCGGCGAGCGCGATCAGCACCCGGCAGACCCCGTCCACCGGCCTCGACCCGGGTTGGTTGTCCCCGGCGAGATCGGTGGCGAGTTGCCCGAAGCCGAGCAACCCCAGGGCGAGCACGGCATCCGCCGCCTGTCGCCCCCACTGCCCGTCCCACCGCATGGCCGTCATTCTGCCCGCGCCAAGCCCTCCCGACGTGCGTCCACGAGCGGCACCGTCCCTACGCCCCCGGACGTACCCGCTTGCCCTCACCGCCGGACCACGCGGCGCTCACCCTGCGATGGGAGGTTGCGAGGCTCCGAGACCGCGCAGTCGGAGGCGGATACCGCCACGAGCGTGATGACTGTGCGGCATCAAGATGCCGCACAGTCATCACGCTCGTTTGGAGAGGGTTGGCGCAGGCTCCGGCCAAGCGGACTGCGCAGCACGCCGTCGGAGCTTCCGAAGAACAGCGACCGGACGGGACCGAAGCGGTACGAGCCGCCGCGGACCGCAACCGCAGCGCCGCGGCGACGGTGGGATCAGACGGCGGCGAGGACCGCGGCCTCCAGGGTCGCTCGGGCTTCGTCGTCCGGCCAACCGCCGACCAGGTAGAAGGCGTCCACCACGTCGGCGCCGAGAGTGGAGATGCGTGCCGCGCGGACCAGGGCACCCGCCTCGTCGAGCGCGCAGGTGACCCGGTAGAGCAGGCCGGCCGCGTCGGCCGCGCGGAGTTCCAGCAGCACGGCGTCGGTGGCCGCCTCGCGGTGCCAGACAACGCGGGGAGCGGCGCCGCTGCCCCGGGCGGCGAGCGCACGGCCGCGCAGTCGCTGGGTGACCGACACGTCACCGCCGACCGCCCGGCGCAGGTCGGCACGGAGCGGCACCGGGTCCGGCGCCAGGCCGTAGCGGGGCTGCACCCGGCACTCGACCAGAGCCCGGCCGTCGACCACTGACGCGTCCGCGGAGATCACTTCCAGCCGGTGCAGGGCCAGGCAGCCGGCAACCGTGGCGAGCAGGCCCCGCCGGTCGGCCGCGGCGACCGACACCCGGTCCCCGGTCAGGTGGACGACCGGCAGTGGCCCGGCCAGCAGCGCCGGATCGGGTGCCGGCGGCTCGGGCAGTACGCCGGTGTCGAGTGCGGTGCGGACCCGGGCGACCAGCTCGGCGACGAGTCGACCCTTCCAGTCCGACCAGGCCGCCGGCCCGGTCGCCGCCGCGTCGGCCCGGACCAGTGCGTGCAGCAGGTCGAGGGTGCCGGTGTTACCGACCGCCTCGGCCACCGAGGCGATGGTGACCGGGTCGGACAGGTCCCGGCGGGTGGCCACGTCGGGCAGCAGCAGGTGAAGACGGACCAGCGTGCCGATCAGCTCCACCTCGCTGGGGGGCAGACCGATCCGGGTCGCCACCGCCTGGGCCAGCGGCACCCCGACGGTGCTGTGGTCGCCGGGAAGGCCCTTGCCGATGTCGTGCAGGAGAGCACCGAGGAGCAGCAGGTCGGGGCGCTCCACGTCGCGGGCGTGCCGGCTGGCCTCGTGCGCGGCCTGCACGAGGTGCCGGTCGAGGGTGTAACGGTGCACCGGGTTGTGCTGGGGCAGGCTGCGCAGTCGGGTCCACTCGGGCAGCCAGCCGTCGACCAGGCCGTACCGGTCGCAGGTCTCCCAGGCGGGCACCAGGCCGGGACCGGCGCCGAGCAGGGTGGTCAGCGCGGCCCGGGCCTCGGCCGGCCAGGGCGCGGGCAGCGGCGGGCAGTACGCCGCCAGCCACTCGCAGGTGGCCCGTGCGATCGGCAGGCGGGTCGTGGCCGCCGCGGCGGCCACCCGCAACGAGAGGCTCGGGTCGGGGCGTGCGCCGATCGCCGTCCGGGCCAGCACCAGCTCGCCGTCGTGCTCGACCACGTCACGTGCCACCGGTCGACGCGCCGAGCGGCCGTTGCCGCCTCGGGACCGGTCGGAGCGCAACCGGTCGGCGGCGCGGAACGCGTCATCCAGAGCGTGGCTGACCGTGCGGGCGTCACCGGCGACCCGGCGCAGGAGGGCGTCGCCGTCGTCCAGACCGAGCAGGGCGGCCACGCCGTCGCGTTCCTGGGCGACCAACCGGTCGACCCGGCGGCCGACCTGCTGGTGCAGGGCGTCCCGGGTGTCCAGCAGGCGAAGGTGGGCGGCACGCACGGCGGGACGTAGCGCGTCGGTGATGCCGGCTGCGGAGATCGCCCGCAGCAGCCCCACGTCGCGCAGGCCCCCGGCGGCCTCCTTGAGGTCGCCCTCCAGCAGGAACGCCAGCTCACCGTGGGCCTGCCAGCGCGCGGTGGTGACCTCCCGCAGGCCGGGCAGGTGCCGTACGGCGGTGCGCCGCCAATGATCGGCGGCGGTGCGGCTCAGCGCGTCGGCCAGCGTCTGGTCACCCACCACCAGGCGGGCGTCGAGCAGCCCGAGGGCGACCTTGACGTCGTCCTGGGCGACCGAGAGCGCCTCGGCGACGGTGCGTACCGAATGGTCCAGGCGCAGACCCGCGTCCCAGATCGGGTACCAGATCGAGGCCGCCAACTCGTTCGTGCCGGGTACCCCGGCGTGCAGCAACACCAGGTCGAGGTCGCTGTACGGGGCGCACTGGCGCCGGCCCAGCCCCCCGACCGCCAGCAGTGCCACTCCGTCCTGCGCCGGCAGCAAGCCGCGCAGATAGGTGTCGTACGAGGCCGCCCGGGCCAGCCGGGCGGCCTCGCCGATCCCCCCGGGAACGCCGACGACCTCGTTGATCAAGGGGTTCGCGCCACCGTCACCGGTGTTGCCTGACGCGTCCTTCTTGATCAACGAGGTCATGTCGGTCGTGGTCTCCAGATCAGAGTGCGTCGAGGCCGCGTTCGCCGGTACGCACCCGGACGACCTCTTCGACACCGGTGACCCAGACCTTGCCGTCACCGATCTTGCCCGTGCGGGCCGCGCCGACGATGGCGTCCACCACCTTGTCCACGTCGATCTCGTCGGTGAGCACCTCTACCCGGATCTTGGGCAGGAACTCGACCGTGTACTCGGCACCCCGGTAGACCTCGGTGTGCCCCTTCTGCCGCCCGTACCCCTGAACCTCGCTGACGGTCAGCCCGGCCACCCCGAGGGCGTGCAGGGCCTCCTTCACCGCGTCCAGCTGGTACGGCTTGATGACCGCGGTCACCAGCTTCATGTCCAACCCCTCCATCCCAGGAACGTTAACCGGCGACCTTTTCGCTTACCGGCTCGGCGGGCTCCGCCTCCGGCTTGGCGCCACTCGTCGTGCCGCCACCGGGGGTGCCGATGCCGGCCATCGCGAACGCGCTGCCCGTGCCGCCACCGGCCGGGGACAGGTCGTAGCTGCTCTCGGCGTGCTCGCCGATGTCGATGCCCTCGACCTCGGCTTCGGCCTTCACCCGGAACCCGATCGTCTTCTCGATGACGAAGGCGAGCACCCAGGCGATGGCGAACGACCAGGCGGTGACGATCAGGCCGGCGAGGGCCTGCCGCCCGAGCTGGGTGACGCCGCCGCCGTAGAAGAGGCCGTCGGAGGCGCCCACCACGTCGGTGATCGCGGCGTTCACCGAGTTGGTGGCGAAGAGACCCAGCCAGAGCGAGCCGATCCAACCACCGACGAAGTGCACGCCGACCACGTCGAGGGAGTCGTCGTAGCCGAGCTTGTACTTGAGGCTGACGGCGAGCGCACACACGACCCCGGCGACGATGCCGAGCAGGACGGACGCCCACGGGGCGACGAAGCCACAGGCCGGGGTGATGGCGACCAGACCGGCGACGGCGCCGGACGAGGCACCGACCATGGTCGGCTTGCGGTCCTTGACCCACTCGACCGCGATCCAGCCGAGCACCGCCGCCGCCGTGGCGAGCTGGGTGTTGATGAAGGCGAGGCCGGCGACCGAGTCGACGGTCAACTCCGAACCGGCGTTGAACCCGAACCAGCCGAACCACAGCAGACCCGCACCGAGCGCGACAAGCGGGATGTTGTGCGGCTTCATGCCCTCGCGCGGCCAACCGAGCCGCTTACCGAGCACTAGCGCCACGGCCAGGGCCGCCGCACCGGCGTTGATGTGCACCGCGGTGCCACCGGCGAAGTCCAGCGCGTGGATGTCACCGCCGATGATGCCGCCGCCCCACACCCAGTGCGCGACCGGGAAGTAGACCAGGGTGGCCCACCCGAAGGCGAACAGCAGCCAGCCGGCGAACTTGGCCCGGTCGGCGATGGCACCACTGATCAGCGCGACGGTGATCACCGCGAAGACCATCTGGAAGGCCATGAACACGTAGAGCGGAACGCCGATGCCGCTGGGGTTCTCCGCCGTGGCACCCCACAGGTCGGTCTCGGCGAGGAAGGTCTTGGTGCCGAGGTACGCGCCCGGGTCACCCCAGAAGCCGTTCACGTCGGTCCCGAAGGCGACGCTGAAACCGTAGAACCACCACAGAATAGAGATGAGCCCGATGGCGGAGAAGCTCATCATCATCATGTTGAGTACGCCCTTGGCCCGGTTGAGGCCGCCGTAGAACAGCGCCAATCCGGGGGTCATGAGCAGCACGAGCGCGGTCGAAACCAGCAGCCACGTGGTATTGGCGCCGTCGATCGTCGGTGCTTCAGGCACGCTGGCCTCCTAAAAGGTGAAGTCCTCCTTCGCGGCTTTCCGGGGCAGCGTCGCCCGTAGGCCGGTTGCGCGGAAGCTTCGCGGCCGGCTGTTTCACCCATGGTCCCGTGCGGGTTTCCGGTTCGTGACGGGTTGTTTCGTACGTGTCACGAAGTCCGCACAGTCATCGACATGGACAATGGTGGATCGTTCGGACGGCGCGCGTCGATGGCTGACCGGCCAGGCGCATCGACCGGTCCGCTTGACGGGACCGGCCGAGCATCGACCGGTCCGCGCTCAGCGGAGGGCGTTCTCCAGGGCGTGCCGCTCGTAGTCGAGCAGCCGCAGATCCCGCATCGGCCGGCGCAGGTGGCCCTTGTGCACGATCCGGACGAACGCCGGCTCGCCGGCGGCAGCCATCCGGCGGATCCCCTCGACGTGGTCCACGATCCGTTTACGGATGGTCCGGATCAACCGGTGCCGGTCGCGCGGGATCAACCCGTACGCGTCGGCGAAGAGCCGCAGCCGGCGCGGCCGGTCCGGGTGCTTCCAGCCCAGCGTGATCGAGTCCCGGTCCGCGAAGATCGGCACCCAGGTCCAGGCCGCGTACGCCACGTCGTAGATCCGCGCCCCCGGCGAGGCGAGATCGAAGTCGATCAGCCCGAGGGTGCCGTCCGGCCGCCAGATCACGTTGTGCGGCGCGGCGTCGTGGTGGCAGATGACCTCGGTGTCCGGCGGTGGCGGGCCGAACGAGCGCCAGACCGCCTGCGGCGGCGGGATGAACCCGTACTGCGCGTCGTGGAACATCCGCAGCATGGTGGCGACGGTGACCAGCGCCTCGTCGGTCACCCAGTGCGGGGCGAGCGGATATTCGCCGCACTCCCCCTCCAGGTACGACAGCACCTCACGGTTGCGCTCGTCCATCCCGAGCGCCCGGGGGGCACCGGTGAAGCCCACGTACTCCAGGTGGCGCAGCAGGGCGTGCACGGACGGTGTCCACGGCCCGGCGTTGCGGCGGACCGTGTCACCGACGCGGACGACGGTGCTGACGTTGCCGCCGTGCAGCGGGATCTCCTGCGAAGTCACGTACGGTCTCCCGAGGCGCTGCGAGGGGTGGCCGGGCTCGCGCCAGCCCGCGTACGCGCGATCGTCGGTGGTCACCCGAGACTACGCGTCCCGTCCGGTGGCCTCGGTCCCCAGCAACGCGTCGACGAACTGCGCGGGGTCGAACGGGGCCAGGTCGTCCTTGCCTTCGCCGAGGCCGACCAGCTTCACGGGGATGCCGAGCTTGCGCTGCACGGCGATCACGATGCCACCCTTGGCGGTCCCGTCGAGCTTGGTGAGCACCACCCCGGTCACGTTCACCACGTCGGTGAAGACCCGGGCCTGCTCCAGGCCGTTCTGGCCGGTCGTGGCATCCAGGATGAGCAGTGTCTCGTCGATCGGGCCCTGCTTCTCCACCACGCGCTTGACCTTGCCCAGCTCGTCCATCAGGCCGACCTTGTTCTGCAGGCGGCCGGCGGTGTCGATGAGCACGGTGTCCACGCCGGTGTCGATGCCACGCTTGACCGCGTCGAAGGCGACGCTTGCCGGGTCGGCGGCCTCGGGCCCACGGACGGTCTCCGCGCCGACGCGCGAGCCCCAGGTCTCCAGTTGGTCGGCGGCGGCGGCCCGGAAGGTGTCCGCGGCGCCGAGCAGCACGGTCCGGCCGTCGGCCACCAGCACCCGGGCGATCTTGCCGCAGGTGGTGGTCTTGCCGGCGCCGTTGACGCCGACGACCAGGACCACAGCCGGTACGCCGTCCTTCGGGGCGGTCCGCAGCGACCGGTCCAGGCTCGGGTCGAGCGCGTTCACCAGTTCGGCGGCGAGCAACGCGCGCAGCTCGGAGGCCGAGCGGGTGCCGAGCACCCGGGTGCGCTCACGGAGCCGGTCGACGATGTCGCGGGTGGCGTCGACGCCGACGTCGGCGGTGATCAGGCTGTCCTCGATCTCCTCCCAGACGTCCTCGTCGAGGTGGTCGCGGGCGAGCAGGCCGAGCAGGCCCTTGCCGAAGACGTTCTGTGAGCGGGACAGCCGCGAGCGGAGCCGCACCAGCCGTCCGGCGGTCGGCTCGGGCACCTCCACCGGCGCGGGCGCCTCGATGACCGGCGGTGGCTCGACCAGGACGCCGGTGGACAGATCGGACTCCGGTGCCTCGACCGGCGGGCCGGCGAGATCCTCCTCGGCCCGGGTGTCGACCTCGGTGCGGGGAAGCGGGGGCTCGGGCCGCCGCCGCAGTCGCGGCACGACCAGCCCTACTGTGCCGGCGATCAGCACACCGAGCAGGACCAGAGCGAGGACGAGATATTCGGCCATGCCGGAATCCTGTCAGATGGCGACGACGGCGTCCCAGCCACCGCACCCCCGAGCGGGCCGGGAGTCTCCGCCACCGCACGGTTGAGCGGTGCTCGCGGTCTCCGCCACCGCATCCGGCCCGTGCCCGGAACCGGCGGTAGGCTCGGCCGCATGTCCGCCGCACACCTCCTCATCGGCCCCCTCCTGCGGCGAGTCGTGGACACCCGCGCCACCATCTGGGTGGAGACGGCGGGGCCCGCCGTGGTCACCGTCCGCACCGCCGACGGCGCCACCGGCACCCAGCCCACCTTCTCGGCGTACGAGCACCACTACGCGCTGGTGGTGGTGGAGGGGCTCACCCCGGACAGCGCGACCACCTACGAGGTGCTCGTCGACGACGAGCTGGTCTGGCCGGTGCCGAGCAGCGGCTTCCCGCCGAGCGTGATCCGCACCCGGGCCGCCGACGACCGGGACCAGCCGGTCAACCTGATCTTCGGCTCGTGCCGGGAGACCACCCAGCACGCCACCACCCGGAAGCTGCCGCCGGACGCGCTCGACGCGTACGCCCGGCGGTTGATGGCCGACCCGGAGTCGAACCCGCTGCCCGACCTGCTGGTGCTGCTCGGTGACCAGGTCTACGCCGACGTCACCTCGCCCACGGTGCGCCGGCTGCTGCGTCGGCGGCGGCGGCGGCCGAAGGGCGCCCCGGCCGACCAGGTGGTGAGCTTCGACGAGTACACCAAGCTCTACCTGGAGTCCTGGCGCGATCCGGAGATTCGGTGGCTGCTCTCCACCGTGCCGAGCGTGATGATCTTCGACGATCACGAGATCATCGACGACTGGAACACCTCGGCGGCCTGGCGTGCGGAGGTGCGCGAGCAGCCGTGGTGGCAGGAGCGGATCGGCAGCGGACTCGCCTCGTACTGGGTCTACCAGCACCTGGGCAACCTGTCCCCGGACGAGATCACCGCCGACCCGGTCTACGCCAAGGTCGTCGCCGCCGAGGACGCAACAGGTGTGTTGCGTGAGTTCGGGCACCGGGTCGACCAGGAGTCGGACCTGGCGCACGACACCGAGCGCTGGCGCGCGGTGCAGTACCAGTGGAGTTACGCACTGGACCTGGGCCGGACCCGGTTGGTCATGCTGGACAACAGGTGCAGCCGGGTGCTCGACCCGGGCAGCCGGGCCATGTTGCCCCCCGGCGAGTGGTCCTGGTTCCTCGACCAGGCGCACGGGATCTACGACCACCTGGTGGTCGGCGCGTCGCTGCCCTGGCTGCTTCCGCAGGGCATCCACCACATCGAGGCGTGGAACGAGAAGCTGGCGGACTCGCGTCGCCCCTGGGTGGCCCGCGGGGCGGAGAAGCTGCGCCGCGCCCTGGACCTGGAGCACTGGGCGGCGTTCCGGCGCTCCTTCGAGGCGCTCACGGAGACCTTCGCCCGGATCGGCACCGGCACCCCGAGGCAGTCCGGCGCACGGGTCGGTGCCGGCCCGGCGTACGCCCCCCCGGCGTCGATAAGCGTGCTCTCCGGGGACGTGCACCACTCGTACGTGGCTCGGGCCCGGTTCTTCGACCCCGCGGTGGTCACGCCCGTGCACCAGCTCACCTGCTCGCCGATCCACAACCAGGTGCCGGCCGGCATCCGCCCGCTGATGCGGTTGGGCTGGTCGGCCGGCCCGGCCGGTGCCACCCGGGCGTTGGCCCGCTCGGCGGGCGTACGGCGGCCTGGTGTGCGCTGGCGCAAGTTGGCCGGTCCCTACTTCGGCAACGCCGTCGCCACGCTCACCCATCAGGGGCGTGGCGCGGACGTGGTCATCGAGGGCACCACCAAGGACGGGCACCTACGCCCGGTGATGCGACGTCGACTCTCCGGTAGCGGCGAGCCGACCGCGCCGTAGTCTCTACGCCGTGGATGAGCACCTGCCGGAGCCGATCCGGGCGGTCGAGCACGAGTTGACCGCTCTGCTGCGTCGTGGGCGGGCGGTTTCCTGGGAGATCGCCCGGGAGGTGCACCCGAATCTGGAGCCGAACACCTACGGGCTGCTGCTCTGGTTGCGGCGCAGTGGGTCGATCCGGTTGACCGAGCTGGCGTCGCGGCTCGGCGTGGGCAAGGGCACACTCAGCCGGCAGATCAACGCGCTGGAGGCCCTCGGGCTGGTCCACCGCGACCCCGATCCGAGCGACCGGCGGGCCGCGCAGATCCGCCTCACCGAGGAGGGTCAGCGGCGGTTCGACGTCGCCCGTGCGGCCCGGTTGGGTGAGTTCCTGCGGGCGCTGGACGGCTGGCCGAGCCGGGACGTCGAGGAGTTCGCCCGGCTGCTCGGCCGGTTCAACGACTCCTGGCAGTAGCCCGCTCGGCGGGGAATATGGTGCCGGTCCACCAAGTTGTTGCTTCAGGCAACCAAGGCATACGGTTGCTTCAGGCAACTCTCAGGCGGCCCATGCGCACCACCCGCCGCCGCTCCACCTCGACTCCGTTCGGAGGCAACAACGATGAGCCAGGCGACAGCGCCGCCCCAGGCGACCGCCGTGACCATGACCCACCGGCAGATCCTGGAGGCACTCTCCGGCCTGCTGCTGGGCCTGTTCGTCGCGATCCTCTCCTCCACGGTCATCTCGAACGCGCTGCCGCGGATCATCACCGAACTGCACGGCGGCCAGTCCGCGTACACCTGGGTGGTGACCTCGGCCCTGCTGGCGACCACCGCGACCACCCCGATCTGGGGCAAGATGGCCGATCTGACCAGCAAGAAGACCCTCGTGCAACTGGCCCTGGGCATCTACGTGCTGGGTTCGGTGCTCGCTGGCCTCGCACAGGGCACCGGAGAGCTGATCGCCTGCCGGGTGCTCCAGGGCGTCGGCGCCGGCGGCCTCACCGCGCTGGCTCAGGTGATCATGGCCACGATGATCGCGCCGCGCGAGCGGGGCCGCTACAGCGGCTACCTCGGCGCCGTGATGGCCGTCGGCACCATCGGCGGTCCGCTGATCGGCGGCGTGATCGTGGACACCTCCTGGCTCGGCTGGCGCTGGTGCTTCTACGTCGGCGTGCCGTTCGCCATCGTCGCCCTGATCGTGCTCCAGAAGACCCTGCACCTGCCGGTGGTCAAGCGGAAGGCGCAGATCGACTGGTGGGGCGCCACCCTGATCACCGCGGCCGTCTCGGTCCTGCTGATCTGGGTCTCCCTCGCCGGTGACCAGTTCGCCTGGGCCTCCTGGCAGACCGCCGTCATGGTCGTCGGCGCGCTGGCCCTCGGTGCCCTCGCCGTCCGGGTGGAGACCCGGGCCGCCGAGCCGATGATCCCGCCGCGGCTGTTCCGCAACCGCACCATCACCCTCGCCGTCGTGGCCAGCATCGCGGTCGGTGTCGGCATGTTCGGCGCGTCGATCTTCCTGGGCCAGTACTTCCAGATCAGCCGCGGGCAGAGCCCGACCATGTCGGGTCTGATGACCCTGCCGATGATCCTCGGCCTGTTGGTGGCCTCCACCGTGGGCGGGCGGATCATCACCAAGACCGGCCGCTGGAAGCGGTTCCTGGTGGCCGGCTCGGCGCTGCTCACCATCGGCTTCGCGCTGATGGGCACCCTCCGCGCGGACACCAACTTCACCCTGCTCAGCGTCTACATGGCGCTCATCGGCGTCGGCCTGGGCCTGACCATGCAGAACCTGGTCCTCGCCGTGCAGAACACCGTCGGCCCGCACGAACTCGGCGCGGCCAGCTCGGTGGTGGCGTTCTTCCGCAGCCTCGGTGGCGCGATCGGCGTCTCCGCCCTCGGCGCGGTACTCGCCCACAAGGTCAAGGACTACACCGCCGACGGGCTGTCCCAGCTCGGCATCCCCGCGTCCAGCTCCGGTAGCGGCGGCACCCTGCCCGACGTGCACACCCTGCCCGGCCCGCTGCGTGCCGTGGTGGAGAGCGCGTACGGCCACGGCGCCGGTGACATCTTCCTGGCCGCCGCCCCCTTCGCGCTGATCGCGCTGATCGCGGTGGCCTTCATCAAGGAGGTGCCGCTGCGGCAGCACAACGGCAACCCGGTTTCCGACGAGGTCGAGCGGGAATCGACAGTCGCAGCCGGCGCTGGCGCCGCCGTGGTCCGCACCGGCGAGCAGAGGTGAGGTAGAGCCATGAGCGTGGGAGCACCGGACCGCGAGGAGTACGGCCCCCGGACCCGCCCGCTGCCGTTCGAACGCGGCACCGACGGCCCGCGGGTGATCATGGTGGGCGTGGACGGCACCCGTACCTCCGAGCGGGCCGGCGCCTACGCGGCCGGCCTGGCCCGCCGGCAGGGCGCCGCCCTGGTGGTGGTCTTCGTCAGCGCGGCGAGCGGGTTCACCTCCCTCGTGCCCGGGATGGACGCCAGCGCGATCCAGCGCTCCCAGGACGAGGTGGCCGACGAGCTGCGCCGCGAGTGCCGGCGAGCGGCCGAGCAGTGGGGTATCCCGGTGACCTTCCTGTCCCGGCGCGGCGACGCGTACGGCGAGTTGTGCGCGGCGGCCGACGAGTTCCAGGCCGACATGGTGGTGGTGGGGGCGTCCGAGCAGGCCGGTCACCGGCTGGTCGGCTCGGTCGCCACCCGTCTGGTCCGCGCCGGCCGCTGGCCCGTCGTCGTGGTGCCCTGAAAACCTGTCGCGACTGTCGTACCCGAGCCCCAGGATGGCCCGATGACGACATGGACGGCACCGGAGATCGACCGCACCCACGAGCCCCTCGTCGCTGACGAGCGCACCATGCTGGAAGGCTGGCTCGACTACCACCGCGACACCCTGCTGCACAAGTGCGCCGGCCTGACCGCCGAGCAGCTACGCACGGCGAGTGTCGAGCCGTCCGGCCTGAGCCTGCTCGGGTTGGTCCTGCACATGACCGAGGTCGAGCGGTCCTGGTTCCGCCAGCGCTTCGCCGGCCAGGACCTGCCCGACCTCTACGACTTCGACGCCGACAACGACGCCGAGTTCCACGCCGCGGCCGACGCCGACCCGGAGGCCGCCTTCGCCGCCTTCCGCGCCGAGGTCGACGCGGCCCGGGCGGCGACCGCCGGCCGGTCCCTGGACGAGACGTTCACGCTGACCCGCCACGACGGCACCCCCACCTTCAACCTGCGCTGGGCGTACGTGCACATGATCGAGGAGTACGCCCGGCACAACGGTCACGCCGACCTGATCCGGGAACGCATCGACGGCGTCACCGGCGACTGACCAGCGGTCCCGTCACCCGGGGTGCCCGGCGCGGAGCAGGTGCTCGCCCAGCGGGGTGAGCGTGTGCCGTACCGCCGGCCCCGCCCGGTGGGTGGTGACCAGCCCGGCCGACCGGAGGACGGAGGCGTGCTGGCTGGCCGAGGCGAGGGAGACGCCGACCGTCCGGGCCAGCTGTGAGGTGCTCGGGCCGTCGGCGATCGCGCCCAGCACCGCCGCCCGGGTCCGCCCGAGCAGGTCGGCCAGGGGTTTGCTGCTCACCAGCGCCCGCTGGGCGGTGGGACGGATCGGATAGGCCAGCACCAGCGGGCCGGTCGGGTCGTCCAGCACGCAGGGCCGGGGCAGCAGGTACGACGGCACCAGGGTGACGCCCCGGCCGGCCGGCGCCAGGGCGATGCCGTCGGCGAATCCACACTCGTACGACAACTCGTACCGCTCGCCGTACGGCTTCCAGAACAGGTACGGGCTCAGGTCGCGTAGGACGCGGTCGATCCCACTGTCCACCATGGCGTGTGCCCGCACGGTCCGGTCGCCGTGAACCGCCGCGGTGATCGTCTGCTGGTATGGCGCGACCGCGATCTGGTGGAACGCCCGCATCGCCACGCGGAGTCGCCGCCGGGCGGCTGTGTCACCAGAGGCGAGAGCACCGACCCGGGCCGGCAGGTCGCCGGCGACGATCCGGGGTCGTAGCTCCGCCGCCAGCGTCGCCGTCGGGGTGGCCAGCACCTCGTCCAGGGCGGCCGGCAGGTCGCCGCCGAGGCTTGGCGGGGTGAGGAAGTCCGGAAACCACCCGGGCCGCCGGCACAGGTCGAGGTACGGCCGCATCTCCGGACGCAGCGCCGCCCGGGTGCGTGCCCGCCAGGCCGTGAGGTGTTCCGGTGCGGCCTCGAACAGCCGCTGACCGGCCGCCCCGAGTTCCAGCAGCACCGCGGGGTCGGAGCGCAGAACGGTGCGGCTCAGGTCCGTCGCGGTGAGCTGCAACGTCAGCATGAGCCGACGCTAGCCACCCTTCGGCCCTGCCTGAAAGGGCATGGAGCAGGCTGCCACCGGATCGGATCCTCGTTCCATGCACACCTTCCTTGTCCTGGCCACCAGCGTGGTCGTGCTCGCCGGCACCTCAGGCACCCCGGCGCGCGCCGCTGACGCGCAACCCGACACGTACGTCGTCTCCCGCGAACCGGGCGTGTTGCCCGAGGGCATCGCCGTCACCCGCGCCGGCACCATGTACGTCACCAGCCTCGCCACCGGGGCCGTCTACCGCGGCGACGTCCGGCACCAGCGGCTGCGTCCGTTCCTCCCCGCGGGCTCGGACGGGCGGGCCCACGCCGCCGGGGTCCACGTCGATCGCGCCGGCCGGCTCTTCGTGGCCGGTTACGACACCGCGACCCTCTTCGTGTACGACCCGGACGGCCGCCTGCTGGCGAAGCGGAGCGCGGTGACCGGTGCGGCTCTCAACGACCTGGTGATCACCGACCACGCCGCGTACGTGACCGACTCGGCCGGCGGCACGATCTGGCGGGCCACGCTGGACGGTGAGCGCGTCGGTCCACTCGAACCGTGGCTGCGGCCGTCCGACTTCCCGACCGCCCCGGGCTTTCTCAACGGCATCGTCGCCGACGCCGACGATCGGGTCGCGCTCGTCGCCGACCAGGGCACCGGCGCGCCGGGCACCGAACGTCTCTGGCGCATCGACCTCGCCGACGCCACGGCCAGCGAGGTCGCCGTGTCGGGTGGACAGCTCGGTGCCGACGGGCTGCTGCTGGAGGGCAACCGCCTCTACGGTGTGGTCAACTTCCCGGACCCCGCTGACGGGTACCGCTTCGCGGTGAACCTGGCGGTGCTGGACGGTGACCTTCGGGCCGCCCGGGTGGTCCGCCAGTCCCGCACCGCCGGCCTGGAGCAGTCCCCGACCACCCTGGCCCGCGACCGCGACCGGCTGCTCTGGGTCAACAGCCAGCTCAACGCGACCGCGCCGGCACCACCGTTCACGGTGACCGAGGTCCCCGGCCTGGGCTGAGCGGCGGTCCGGCTCAGTAGTCCAGGGCCGCCCGCAGGTACCGCAGGTCGGCGTGGCCGCCCCAGCGGTGCGCCGACAGCCCGGCGGCGCGGGCGCCCCGCACGGCCCAGTCCTCGTCGTCGACGAAGAGGACCCGGGCCGGCGGGGTGGCCAGGGCCACGCAGGCGGCCTGGAAGTACTCCGGGGCCGGCTTGTGCACGCCGATCGTGGAGGAATTGACCACCACGTCCAGCTCCCCGACCAGGCCCAGCGCGGCCAGGTCGGCGTCGAGCAGGTCGGTGGCGTTGGTGCCCAGCCCGACCCGGACGCCCGCCGCGCGGACCTCCCGGACGAACGCCAGCACCTCCTGGTCGACCTCGCCCCGGTAGCCCTGCCACTGCTCGACAGCGGCGCGGGCCCGTTCCGGGCTGCCCACCGACTCGGCCAGGGCGTCCGCCACACTGCTCATCCACTCGGCGTGGCTGACCTGGCCGGTGAGCACCGGCTGGAGCCGCCCCCACTGCATGGCGATCTCACCGAGCACCCCCTCGGAGAGGCCGTACTCCCGCTCGACAACGGCGGCCACCGCCGGATCCCACCGGCGCAGTACGCCGTCGAAGTCCAGCAGGAGCGCCGTCGCGCGTTCCCGAGCCACTACCCGTTCTCCTCGCCGCGGCGGTGCCGCTGGTCGTCCTCGTCGGCCCGGTTGAGCCGTTGGCTGATCACCTGGGTGACCCCGCTGCGCATGGTCACTCCGTAGAGCGCGTCGGCGATCTCCATCGTCCGCTTCTGGTGCGTGATGACGATCAGCTGACTCTTCTCCCGCAACTGTGCCAGCAATGTGATCAACCGGCCCAGGTTCACGTCGTCCAGGGCCGCCTCCACCTCGTCCATGATGTAGAACGGGCTGGGCCGGGCGCGGAAGATCGCCACCAGCATGGCCACCGCGGTCAGCGACCGCTCGCCACCGGAGAGCAGGGACAGCCGCTTGATCTTCTTGCCCGGTGGGCGGGCCTCCACCTCGACACCGGTGGTGAGCAGGTCGTCGGGGTCGGTGAGGATCAGTCGGCCCTCGCCGCCGGGGAAGAGCACGGTGAACACCTGCTCGAACTCCCGGGCGGTGTCCTCGAAGGCACTGGCGAAGACCTCCAGGATCCGCTCGTCCACGTCCTTGACCACGGTGAGCAGGTCCCGCCGGGTTGCCTTGAGGTCCTCCAACTGCTCGGAGAGGAACTTGAAGCGCTCCTCCAGCGCGGCGAACTCCTCAAGCGCGAGCGGGTTGACCTTGCCGAGCAGGGCCAGTTCGCGTTCCGCCTTGGCGGCCCGCTTCTCCTGCACCGGCCGCTCGTAGCGCACCGGCTCGGGCACCGGCAGGCCGTCGCGCTCGGCAGCCGCCACGTCCACCTGGGTCGGCGGTACGGGCTGGGTGGGGCCGTACTCGGCGACGAGCGTCTCCACGTCCAACCCGAAGTCCTCGGCGGCCTTCGCCTCCAACTGCTCGATGCGCAGCCGCTGCTCCGCGCGGGCCACCTCGTCGCGGTGCACCTGGCTGGTCAGCCGCTCCAGCTCCGCGCCGAGCCGCTTGGCTGCCCCGCGTACCTCCTGCAGCTCCGCCTCCCGGGCGGCGCGTTCCCGGGCGACGGCGTCCCGGTGTTCCTCGGCCGTCGCGATCGAGGTGGTGAGGCGGGTGAGCGCCTCGCGGGCGCCGCCGGCGACGGCGCGGGCGATGCCCGCGCCCCGGGTGCGCGCGGCCCGCCGGGCCGCGGCGCGTTCGCGGGCGGCCCGCTCCGCGGTGGCCTGCCGGGTCAGCGAGTCGGCCCGGCCGGCGATCGAGGAGACCCGCTCCTCGGCGGTACGCACGGCGAGCCGGACCTCCATCTCGTTCTGCCGGGCCTGCGGCACCATGGCGGCGAGTTGGTCGCGTTCCTCGCTGGACGGCTCGGCGTCGACCGGGGTCTCCTCGGCCAGCCGCAGCCGTTCCTCCAGCTCGGCGAGCGCGGTGAGGTCCCGCTGCCGGGCCGCCTCGGCGCGGGAGTGGGACTCGCCGAGCCGGTCGGTCTCCGCCTTCGCCGAGCGGGCCGCCGCACCCAGCTCGGCCAACCGCCGGGCGGCGGCGTTGCGGTGGCTCTCGGCCTCGCGCTTCTCGGCGGCGGCGTGCTGTACGGCCTCCTTGGCGGCGGCCACCTCGGCGCGCGCCTCGACGAGTTGGTCACGCAGTTCCGCGCCACCGCGCTCGGCGGTGAGCCGGTTGCTGCGGGCCTCCTCGACGGCCGCCTGCACCTCGATGTAGCTGGGGGCCTTGGCCGACCCACCGGCCGCCGCGTACGCCCCGACCACGTCACCGTCCGGGGTGACCGCCCGCAGTTCGGGGTTGCTGGCGACCAGGTCGGCCGCGGCGGCGAGATCGTCGACGAGCGCCACGTCCCGCAGTGCCCGGTGCACCGCCGGGCGCAGCTCCTCGCCGCACTCCACCAGGTCCGGGGCCCACCTGGCCGCGTCGGGCAGCTTCGGGCGCAGTGTGTCGGCGGAGCCGGTCATGCCGGGTCCCGCCGGGCTGCCGACGAGCAGACCGGCCCGGCCGGCGTCGGAGATCTTCAGCAGCCGCATCGCCTCGACGGCCTCGTCCACCCCGCTGACGGCTACCGCGTCGGCGAGACCGCCGAGCGCCGCGGCCAGCGCCGCCTCGTGGCCGGGCGCGACGGTGAGCAGCCCGGCGAGGCTGCCGAGCAGGCCGGGCACGTCGTCGGCGCGGGCGAGCAACGCCCCGGCGCCGTCCTTGCGCCGCAGCCCCAGGGCGAGCGCCTCCTCCCGGGCCTTCCAGGTGGCGGCGTCCTTCTCCGCCGTCCGTTCGGCGTCGGCAAGCGATCGCACGGTGGCCTGCGCCCGCTCCTGCACGGCGACCGCCTCGGCGTGCCGGGCGTCCAGGTCCGCGTTGTCCCGGTCGGCCTCGGTGGACTGGGCGGCCACCGCGTCCAGGTCGGCCTGTGCCTGCTCGGCGCGCCCCAGAGCGTCGGCGTGCGCGACGGCGAGCCGTTCGATCTCCTCGCCGGCGCTTGTCGTGCGGGCGCGGGCCGAGTTGACCTGACCGGTGAGCCGGGCCATCCCCTCGCGCCGGTCGGCGATGGCCTTGGCCGCGGCGACCAGCTCCCGCTCGGCGGCGGCGAGCTGCCGTTCCAGCTCCTGGCGGTGCTCGACCGCCTCGGCCAGGCGGATCTGGTCGTCGGTGAGCGCCGCGCGCAGCTCCTCCTCCTGCTCGCGGACGCGTTCCGCCTCGGCCTCCAGCTGGTCCGGGTCGCGGCCGGGCCGTTCGTCGTCGCCGCTGGCGCTGAGGTGCCGCAGCCGCTCCCGGGCCAACTGCTCGATCGAGCGGAAGCGCTCCTGGAGGGCGGACAGCTTGTACCAGGTGTCCTGGGCGGCGGCGAGCAGCGGAGCGTCCTCCGCGAGGGCGGCCTCCAGCTCGCCGAGCCGGCCCTGCACCTCCACGTGCTCGCCCTCGATCTGCTCACGCCGCTCCCGCAGCGCCGTCTCGTCGGCGATCTCCCGGTCCAGGGTGTTCCGCAGGGTGGCCAGGTCGTCGGCGAGCAGGCGCAGCCGGGCGTCGCGCAGGTTGGCCTGGATGGCGGCCGCCCGGCGGGCCACCTCGGCCTGGCGGCCCAGCGGCTTGAGCTGGCGGCGCAGCTCGGCGGTGAGGTCGGTGAGGCGGTTGAGGTTGGTCTGCATCGCGTCGAGCTTGCGCAGCGCCTTTTCCTTGCGCTTGCGGTGCTTGAGGACGCCGGCCGCCTCCTCGATGAACGAGCGACGGTCCTCCGGCTTGGCGTGCAGCATGCCGTCGAGGCGGCCCTGCCCGACGATGATGTGCATCTCCCGGCCGATGCCGGAGTCGGACAGCAGCTCCTGGATGTCGAGCAACCGACAGGTGTTGCCGTTGATCTCGTACTCGCTCTCGCCGGAGCGGAACATCCGGCGGGTGATGGAGACCTCGGTGTACTCGATCGGCAGCGCGCCGTCGGTGTTGTCGATGGTGAGGGTGACCTCGGCACGGCCCAGCGGCGCGCGGCCGGCGGTGCCGGCGAAGATGACGTCCTCCATCTTGCCGCCCCGCAGCGCCTTGGCGCCCTGCTCGCCGAGCACCCAGGCGATGGCGTCGACGACGTTGGACTTGCCGGAGCCGTTCGGGCCCACCACGCAGGTGATCCCGGGCTCCAGCTTCAACGTCGTGGCGGAGGCGAAGGATTTGAAGCCCTTCACCGTCAGGCTCTTGAGATACACCTTCTCGATCCTCGTCCGGGGGCCGCCGTACCGTCGCCGGCTGTGGGGACCTGGGTGAACTCGCAGACTAACCCGGTGGTGGGAGCGGTCGGGCACGCGACCCGCCCCGGGCCGCGTGCGGCCCGGGCGCGAGACGTGGGTCCGCCGTTGTTGTGTCGATCACGACAGGGACGAGGACCGTTCATGATCGCTTATCGCTGGGCGTGCTATTCGGATACCGGGGACGCGGTAAGGGCGGAACCGGCCACAAGATCATAAATAGTTGGCGCCGAAAGGGGCCGGACAGTGTTGCGCGCCGGCACACAGGTGTCGGCGCGCATTTTGCGAGAGTGCGATTCAGTTTTGCGACGCAGAGATCAGGTCAGCGCCGGCTCGGCCAGACGGAGCAGATCGTCTGCCTCCGCCGCGGCCGCCGCGAGCCGATCATTGTCGGCACGCAACCGGGTGATCTCGAACTCCAGTGCCTGAACCCTGGAACGCAGTCGGGTGACCTCGTCGAGCAGACGCCGGTCGGGCGCTGCACCTACGTGGCCGTAGAGGGCCTTCGCCATGCTGACTCCTTGATATGCGCTGCCGGAAAGGCCGGACCAACGCGCGCCCATTTGTACGCGGCTGTCATTCCAGGCTGTATCTGGGCATGACCGGGCGCGACTGGCGACACCTATATATTGAGCCGCAAACCCCTCCTTCGTCAAGTTCTCGCAGGCCGTAGATCATCTCTACGTCGACCTGTCCACTTGTCGGGGGGCTGCCGCAATGGCACGGACACTCTCTGTCCGGACGCCTTTACTGTACGCCCGGATCCACGGAATTCCGCACCCTGGCGTCCGAGTTCCCCTTAACTCTTCCTTAGCCACGTTGCCGCAGGTCGCGGGCGCGCCGTAGCGTCACCCCGGCCCGCAACCGACCCGTGGAGGCATAGGCGTGTACGGCTGGACCGACCCGATGGACCCGAACGGCGCCTCCCGGCGCGCCGAGCGGCCGACCGACGAGCCGACCTGGCTGCACGACCGTCCGGAGCCCCGCTCGGCCTACCTGTTCGGTGACGACCCGAACCAGCCCGGCGACGGGTGGCACCGGGAGCAGCCCCCGACCGACTGGCAGGCGGACCCCGAGACCTCCGGTGGGCCGGCCGACGCTCAGACGGCCGCCTGGCCGGACCAGCGCCCGGAGCACGAGCCGGCCGAGGGCTGGCACGACACCCGCCCGGCTGGAGCGGCTTCCGAGGGCTGGCACGGCGGCGGGCCGGCCACCGACGCCTGGCGCGACGGCAGCCCGAGCGGACCGACCACCGACGCCTGGCGCGACGGCAGCCCGAGCGGGGCGACCGCCGACTCCTGGCACGGCGGCAGCCCCGCCGGACCGGCCAGCCATGGCTGGCACGGTGACGCCGGCCCGGAGACGACTGGTGGTTGGCGACCCGACCCCGGCCCGGAGACGACCGGTGACTGGCCCGCCGGCACCGACCGGCCCAGTGAGGGACGACACCGCTCCCGCCGCCGTTGGCGACGGCCGCTGATGATCGGTGGGGCCGCCGCGGCGGCCACCCTCGTGGTGAGTCTCGGCGTCGGCGCGGTCGGACTACCCGGCGGTGACGACGGGGCCAGCCGGCCGACGGCCGTCGACGACACCTTCGCCCCGTCGACGGCGCCGACCGAGGAGCCGACTCTCGACACCCTCGCGGCGCCGTCCCCGACCAGCACGCCCAGCCCGACCCCACCGAGCCCGACGCCGAGCAGAGTCGTCAAGCCCACCCCGGAGGCGTCGCGTACCACCGCCGCGTCACGGCGTGGCGCGCCGCGCACCAGCGCGCCGGCCACGAGCAACGGCTCCAACGGTTCGAGCGGCTCCGGCGGGCCGAGCGAGCCGAGCGGCACTGTCAGCGCCCAGGCCCGTGAGGTGGTGGACCTGGTCAACGCCGAGCGCGCCAAGGCCGGCTGCGGGGCACTGAGCATCGACGACAAGTTGATGACCGCCGCCCAGAAGCACAGCCAGGACCAGGCCGACCACAAGAACATGTCGCACACCGGCAGCGACGGCAGCAACGCCGGCACGCGGCTGGACCGGGTCGGCTACGCCTGGCGCACGTACGGCGAGAACGTGGCCTGGAACCAGCAGACCCCGGCTGCGGTGATGGACGCCTGGATGAACAGCTCCGGTCACCGGGCCAACATTCTGAACTGCGCGTTCACCGAGATCGGCGTCGGGATCGCCACCAGCAACGGGCCGTACTGGACCCAGGTCTTCGCGGCGCCGCGCTGACCGCGCGTCGTTCGCGCCCCCGCGCTCGTTTGACCCGGTGAGGTACGCCGGGCCGGAGCGTGGGGGCGGCGTACCGGTGCGGGCGGCGACGGGCCGTCCGGGACCCGGGAGCTGCCGATGCGGATCCGGCCGCGGCGACGCGTCGCCGTACGCCCACTGCGCCGCGTCCTGTCGGCCGGCGTCGCACTCGTCCTCGTGGTGCCGGCGTACGGATGCCGACCCGAGCTGACCCCGCCCGGCGCGCCCACCCCGTGGCCGGCCGCGTCGGCCCGCACCTGGCAGTGGCAGTGGCAACTCAGCGGCCCGCTCGACCCGGCTGTGGAATCGGACGTCTTCCTGCTCGACCCGGTGGTCACCACCGCCGCGCAGACCGCCGAACTGCGGTCCCGGGACCGCCGGCTGATCTGCCAGGTGCACGTCGGGTCGGTCGGCACCGCCGACCCGGACGCCAGCCGGTTCCCGGACATCGTCCAGGGCTCGACCGGGCGTCGGCCCGGCAGCCGGTGGCTGGACGTACGGAGCTGGGACGCGCTCGAGCCGGTGCTGGCCGACCGTTTTCGACTCTGCCGGGGCAAGGGCTTCGGCGCGGTGGCGCTCGCCGACGCCGACGGGTACGCGTCCCGCACCGGCTTCCCCCTCGACTTCGACGACCAGCTGCTGTTCAACCGCCGACTCGCCGAGCTGGCCCGCTCACTGAGCCTCTCCCCCGGGCTGGTCAACGACGTGCCCCAGCTCGCCGCACTGGCTCCGGACTTCGACTTCGTCGTCAACGAGGAGTGTGTCCGGCTGGGCCAGTGCGCCAAGCTGCTGCCGTTCGTCGACGCCGGCAAACCGGTCTTCCACGTGGAGTACGCCAGCTCGACCGACGAGTTCTGCGTCACCACCGTCGGCTACGGCTTCGCGTCGATCCGCAAGGACCGTCAGTTGGACGCCTGGCGGGAAGCCTGCCCCCTGCCCTGACACGGCGGTGGCCGGGCCGCCGACGCAGCCCGGCCACCAGCGCCTGGTTCAGGACACCGGCACCAGCTCCGGGGTGGCGGCCGGCGGGTCGGCCGGGGCGGCCGCCGGGCGGGGGCGCAGGAAACGCGGGGCCCACCAGTTGGCATCGCCGAGCATGGTCATCAACGCTGGCAGCACCACTCCCCGGATGATCGTGGCGTCCAGCAGGATCGCCGCCGCCAGACCGATCCCGAGCTGCTTCATGTCGATCGTGCTCAGCGTGGCGAAGATCGAGAACACGCCGACCATCACGATCGCCGCGCTGGTCACCACCCCGGCCGACGAGGTGATCCCGTACGACACGGCGTCGCGGTTGGGCATGCCGGCCCGGATCCCCTCGCGGATCCGACTGACCACGAACACGTGGTAGTCCATCGAGAGGCCGAAGAGCACCACGAAGAGGAACAGCGGCAGCCAGGACACGATCGCGCCCATCGAGGTGAAACCGAGCAGTCCCTCGGCCCACTCGCGCTGGAAGACCAGCACCAGCAGCCCGTACGCGGCGCCGACGGAGAGCAGGTTCAGCGCGATCGAACTGGCCGCGACCACCACCGATCGGAAGGTGAACACCAGCACCAGGAACGTCAACACCAGCACGAAGCCCATCACCAGCGGCAACTTGTCCCGGACGTGGGCCGCGTAGTCCACATTCTCGGCCACGCCGCCGCCGACCGCGTACTCGATTCCGGGGATGCCCCGCAGCTCAGCCGGGACCAGGTCCCCGCGCAGCTTGTCCAACGACTGCACCGACCGGTCGTCCCGACTGGTGTACGGGGTGGCGACGTCGAGCACCGACACCCGCCGGTCGGCCGACACCTCGATCTTCGGGCCGTCCGCATCGGCCGGCGCGAACAGCGGATCCCCGGCGGCCCGGGTGGCCAGGTCGGTGAGCGCGGCGTGGACCCGGTCGGCCTGCTCGGCCGGTGCCTTGACGGCCACCACGTGATTGGTGCCGTTGCTCGGGAACGCGGCGGTGAGCCGGTCGTACGCCTGCATGGCCGGGGTGGTGCGCGGCAGGTCCTCCGAGCCGGGGAACTTCAGCTTCATGCCGAGCGCCGGCGCGGCCAGTGCGAGCAGCAGACCGACCGAGATGACGAGCGTCACCACCGGAGCGCGTAGCGCCGGCCGAAGCAGCGCCGGCCAGAGCCGGGGCTTGCGGGGCTCGCCGTGCCGGTCGGTGCGCGGAGCGGTCAGCCGCCAGAGCAGCGGCACCCGAGGCCGGTCGACCCAGCGGCCGAGCCTGGCCAGCAGGGCGGGCAGCACGGTCAGCGAACCGATCACGGCGACGGCGACCACCAGGATCGAGCCGACGGCCAGGGACGAGAAGACCACGTCACCGGCGAGCAGCAGCCCGGCCATCGCGATGATCACGGCAATGCCGGAGACCACCACGGCGTGCCCGGAGGTCTCCGCGGCGATCTCCACCGCGTCCAGGCCGGAGCGGCCCTTGGCCCGTTCCTCCCGCTCCCGGCGGATGTAGAACAGTGAGTAGTCGACCCCCACCGCCATGCCGATCAGCAGGATCACCGGTGCCGTGGTGTCGGTGGCCGGGACCAGGTGCGAGGCGAGCGTGGACAGGCCCATCGCGGCGGCGACCGAGGAGAGCGCCAGCAGCACCGGCACGCTGGCCGCGATCAACGCGCCGAACGCGATGATCAGGATGGCCAGGGTGACCGGCAGGCTGAGCAGTTCGGCGCGCTTGAAGTCCTTGCCCAGGGTGTCGTCGAGCGCCTGCTCGATCGACGGCCCGCCGACCTGCTCGACACGCACCTGTGGGTGCGCGCCCTGCACGGCGGCGGTGGCGTCGCGCAGCGGCTGGACCCGATCCGAGGCGGTCTCCGGGTCGCCGGACATGGTGATCGGCAGCAGCAGCGCCGAACCGTCCCGGGCGGTGACCGGCTTCCCCACCTCGGCGACCCCGGTGACCGTACGCAGCCGGGCTGCCGCGTCGTCGGCCGCCGCCTTCGCCGCCGCCGGGTCCAGCGCGCCGTCCCGCGCGGTGATGAGCACGTTGTCCACTGCCGGATCGTCGAAGCTTCCGGCGTCCACGATCAGGCCGGCCCGCCCCACCTCGCCGATCCCCTCGTCGGCGCTGGTGGCCTCGTTGAGGCCGGCGGCGCTGCCACCCACGAAGCACACCGCCACGAACACGACCCACAGTGCGATCGCCCGCCACGGGTGCTCGGCGCTCCACCGCGCCAGCCGCACCGTCACCGGTCTTCTCCCCATCTCGGGTCCCCCTGTCACGTCAACCCCGTGTCAACGGTGCTGACGTTAGGTGCGTGACGAGGCGGTCACATCGGGGAACGGCCCTGGCCCGCCCCGGAGCCGTCACACTGAGGGCGATTGGCTCACCAGAGGGGCATCAGACGCCGATTCGGGCGTACACCGGGGTGCGGCCCGGGGGGTCCGACCGCGACCCGCCGGTGCCGACCCGGAGCCGACTCCGGGTCATCCCCGAAGGGATCCCCGGGGCCGCGGCTGGCAGCGCGGGCAACTGTACGAGGATCGGTTCATGAACGCCTCGCGGCGGATCGGCGCTCCGCACCGCCGGCACGGCTCGCCCTCGCGACCGTAGGCGTTGAGTTCGCGGTCGAAGTAGCCACTCTCACCGTTGACGTTGACGTAGAGGGCGTCGAAGCTGGTGCCGCCCACGTTGATCGCCTCGGCGAGCACGTCGCGGACGTGGCCGAGCAGGCGCTGCGCGGCCGGCCCGGTCAGCGCGTCGGTGGGTCGGCCGCCGTGCAGCCCGGCCCGCCACAGCGCCTCGTCGGCGTAGATGTTGCCCACCCCGGAGATCAGGGTCTGGTCGAGCAGTGCCCGCTTCACCTCGGTGTGCCGGCGGCGCAGCGCGGCGACGAACTCCGCGTCGGAGAACTCCGGGTCCATCGGGTCGCGGGCGATGTGCGCGATCTCGTCGGGCAACTCGGCGCCGCCCTCGCTCACCGAGAGCCCGCCGAACGTGCGCTGGTCGACGAAGCGCAACTCCGGCCCGTCGTCGGTGAACCGGAACCGGACCCGCAGATGGGTCTCGTCGGCGGTGCCGGGTGGCTGGAGCAACAGCTGACCGGACATCCCGAGGTGCCCGATGATCGCGTCGCCGCTGTCCAGTGGCAGCCACAGGTACTTGCCGCGACGGCGGACGTCCAGCACGGTCCGGCCGGCGAGCACGTCGGCGAAGTGCACGCCGCCGGGGACGTGCCGGCGCACGGCGCGCGGGTGACGGACCTCGACCGACGCGATCCGACGGCCGATGACCCACTGGGCCAACCCCTGCCGGACGGTCTCCACCTCGGGTAACTCAGGCACGCCGCAGGCCCGTCTCGTGGCCGTCGGCACCCCCGGCCGGCAGGGCCTGCGCCAGGTGGTCGGCCTGCTCGGCCTGGGCAGCCCGCCCGGCGCGTTCCAGCGGCCCGAACGGCTCATCCCGGTCGGCCGAACCGTCCGGGTCGATCAGCTGGCCCCGACCATCGTCGCCGGTCCGACCGTCGTCGCCGTCCTGGCCGTCGTCGCCGGCCTGGCCGTTCTGCTCGGCGAGCGTCCGCCACGCGGCCTCGGCGGCCCGCTGCTCGGCTTCCTTCTTGCTGCGCCCCTCGGCGCCGCCGTACCGGTTGCCGGCCACCACCACCCAGGCGGTGAACGTCTTGAGGTGATCCGGGCCGGTGCCCTCGATCCGATACTCCGGGACGCCGAGCCCGAGCGCCGCCGTCAGCTCCTGGAGGCTCGTCTTCCAGTCCAGTGCGGCGCCCCGACCGGCCGACTCGGCCATCAACGGGTCGAAGAGCCGGTGGATGACGATCCCGGTGGTGTCCAACCCGTACTGGAGGTAGATCGCCCCGAGCAGCGCTTCGAGCGTGTCGGCGAGGATGCTCGCCTTGTCCCGGCCACCTGTGGTCTCCTCGCCCTTGCCGAGCAGCAGGTACGCGCCGAGGCCGTCCGGGCCCAGGCCACGCGCCACGTCGGCGAGCGCCCGCATGTTGACCACGCTGGCCCGCAGCTTGGCCAACTGCCCCTCGGGCAGGTCCGGGTGGTTGTGGAAGAGCGCGGTGGTGATCACCACGCCGAGCACCGAGTCGCCGAGGAACTCCAGCCGCTCGTTGGTGGGCAGCCCGCCGTTCTCGTACGCGTACGAGCGGTGGGTCAGGGCGCGCTCCAGCAGCTCGGGTTCCAGGCTCACGCCGAACGCGGCTTCCAGATGACCGACGGACGCCCGCCGCCGCTTGTCGTTGCTCATGATGTGCGTACCTCGGTGTCGGTGGAGCGGTCGGTGCGGTTCATCGCGGCGTCGCCGTCGAGCAACGCCGAGACCAGATCGGTGGCGCGCCGCCGCCACAGGTGGGCGGCGAGGGCGATGCCGGAGGCGACATCGTCGGCGCGGGCGGAACCGTGGCAGACGACCACCGTCCCCGCGACGCCCAGCAGGGCGGCCGCGCGGGGCGCGCCGCCCTCCGCGGGCGGGCCACCGGCCATCGCGTACGCGCCTTCGATGGCTTTGAGCAGCACGTTACCGGTGAAGCCGTCGGTGACGACGACATCGACGCGCGCGCCGAGGGTCACGTCGTACCCCTCGACCAGGCCGACGTAGCGCGCCCCACCGGGCAGCGGCTCGACGGCGAGCAACGGGTCGGTGGCGCGACGGACCCGGTCGCCCTTGCCGGCCTCGGTGCCGACCGAGAGCAGCCCGACCCGCGGCGCGGCGATCGAGTGCGCCACGGCGGCGTACGCGGCGCCGAGCACGGCGTGGCGGGCCAGGGTGGCCGGACGGGGTTCCAGCGAGCCGCCGACGTCGAGGAGCACGACCGGGCCGGCCACGGTGGGCAGGGTCGCGGCGAGCGCGGGTTGGCGGATCTCCGGCCAGCGGCCGAGGCCGAGCACGGCGGCGGTGACGGTGGCACCGGTGGCACCGGCGGAGACCAGGGCGTCGGCGGTCCCGTCGCGCACGGCGGTGACCGCGGCGCGGACCGTGCTCTCGGCACGGGCGGCGCTGGGATGATCGGCCATGCCGACGACATCGCGGACGGGCCGCACCGTGATCCGCGTACGTTGCGGCGGATCGAGGGCAGCAATCAGCTCGTCGGCGACCTCGGCCGGGCCGACGAGGAGCAGGTGCAGGTCAGGGTCGGCGCGCATGGCCCGCAGAGCGCCGTCAACCACGACGGCGGGAGCGTCGTCCCCGCCGAGGAGGTCAACGGCGATCCGCGCGGTGCCCGGCTCCATCGGAACGCCGGCCGGAGTGGGCCGGCCAGCGTCGGAGGAAGCCGGGGCACCGGGCGAATGCCAGGGTGCGCGCGCCGCCCGACCTGAGGTCGGGGGCGTCACTCGGCGTCCAGGTCAGACCTCGAGAACCTGGCGGCCGTTGTAGGTGCCGCAGACGGAGCAGGCGGCGTGCGGCAGCTTCGGGGACTTGCACTGCGGGCACGCGATGGTCGCGACCACCGTCGCCTTCCAGTTCGCCCGGCGGGACCGGGTGTTGCTGCGCGACATCTTGCGCTTCGGGACGGCCACGGTTCTTACTCCTCTGTAACGGTCAGTTGCGACAGGCCCGCCCAACGCGGGTCGATCTGCTGGTGACTGTGGTCGGCCGGCAGATCGTCCCAGTGCGCCCCACATTCGGGGCACAACCCTGGGCAGTCCTCCCGGCAGAGCGGGTTGGTCGGCAGCGTGAGCACCAACGCGTCCCGCAGCGCCGGCTCCAGGTCGATCAGATCGCCCTGCATCCGGCCCACCTCGTCCTCGTCGGTCGTGGCGTCCGTGGTGCTGTCCTCGTACGCGTACAGCTCCTGGATCGTCACGCCCATCGAGTCGTTGATCTCGCGCAGGCAACGGCCGCACTCGCCCCGGACGGGACCGGTGATGGTCCCGGAGACGAGCACGCCCTCGGACACCGACTGCAACCTCAGATCGAGGTCGAGGTCCGCGCCCTCCGGCACGCCGATCAACTCCACACCGAGGTCCGCCGGTGCCGGCACGACCCGCTGGACCTCACGCAACGCACCAGGGCGGCGCGGCAGGTCTCTCGTGTCGAGGACCAGCGGCGACCTGGGGTTGAGTGTCGATGGCGAGTGCTTGGGCATAGTTAGACTCCGGCCGGTGAGAGGCCGACAAAAAAGGTTACCTGGGTGACCACCGGACCGTCGAACCGGGGGCGACACCCGGGTGAGAATGTCGGCTGGTGAGGTGCCGCTCAGAAGGGTAGCGGGCGATCCGCCTCATCCCCACCGAAGGTGCCGATCTCCCGTAGGGCGTGCATCTTGTCCCTACCTCGCTCGATCGAGGCCAGCGCCCGGGTGAGGAACTGCTCGAAGTTGGCAAGCGCGGTGTCGACGTAGTCGTCGACCTCCTCACGCAGGCGCTGGGCCTCGGCCCGGGCCTCGGCGATGATCCGGGCACCCTCGTGCTCGGCCGACACGGTGATCTCGTTCACCGAGACCAGGCGGGCGTGTTCTGCCTCACCCTCGCTGATGATCCGGTCCGCCTCACGCTTGCCGGCATCCATGATCTTGTCGCGCTCCTCCAGGAGCGCTGCGGCGCGACGCAGGTCGGCAGGGAGATCGGCGCGCATCTCGTCGAGGGCAGCGATCATCTCACCCCGGTCGACCATGCAGTTGTTGCGCGACATCGGGACGGAGCGGGCCTGCTCCACCATGGCGATCAGTTCGTCGATGCGATCGAGCGGGTCCACCGGTACCTCACTCCTGTCGTTCCTCGGCCGACCTCCATGATGCGGGCTACGGCCGTTCCCCGCGTCATCAATCATGTCGTGCCGGCCCCACACACGCCCCATCCGCCCCAATCCGGCGCGTCGCGACATCGCCACCCCCGCCAAGCCGCCCACGCCCGCGCCCGCCCGCGCCCGCCCACGCCCCGCCGATCTTGCACTTTCTGCCGCGACAATCGGCGCAAACAACCACGATCCGGCGACCGAAACTGCAAGATCGCCGCCCGCGTGGGGGTGGGGTGGGGCTGGGGGTGGGGGTGGGGGTGGGGTGGTTAGGGGTTCGGGCGTAGGCGGGCCTGCAGGGCCTCACGGACCAGGTCGGGTACGTGGGCGGAGATGTCGCCGCCCCACTTCGCCACGTCCTTCACCAGGCTGGAGGAGAGGAACGAGTAGAGCGGGTTGGTCGGCATGAAGAGGGTCTCGACGCCGGCCAGCCCGATGTTCATCTGCGCCATCTGCAACTCGTAGTCGAAGTCGCTGACCGCCCGGAGGCCCTTGATCAGCACACTCGCCTGCTGTGCCCGACAGAAGTCGACAAGCAACCCGCGGAACGACTCGACCCGCACGTTCCCGTACGACGAGGTCACCTCGCGGAGCATGTCGATCCGCTCCTCGACGGAGAACAGGCCACTCTTCGACTGGTTCACCAGGACGCCAACCACCACCTCGTCGAAGAGCCGACTGGCCCGCCCGACGATGTCGAGGTGTCCGTTGGTGACCGGGTCGAACGAACCGGGGCAGACCGCACGTCTCATGATCGGCGACCGTACCAAAGGGTGGTCTCGCCGTACCGGCGACTGCGCTCGGGGGTGATCCCCTCCACCCAGTCGAACTGCCTGGTACGGCTGGACCGCTCCACCACCACCAGCGCGTCGGGCACCAGCCAGCCACCATCGACGAGCGTCGTCAACAGCGAGGTGATCTCCGCGTCCGGCACCGCGTACGGCGGGTCGGCGAAGACCACGTCGTACGGCCCGCCGTCCGGACCGGCGGCCAGCACGGTCGCCACCTTCCCGGCGACCAGGCGAACGGCCGGGCCGGCGCGCAGGGTCGCCACGTTCTCGCGGATCACCCGGGCCGCCCGGGGGTCGGACTCGACGAGCAGGACGTGCCGGGCGCCCCGGGAGAGCGCCTCCAGCCCGACCGCGCCGGAGCCCGCGTACAGGTCGGCGAAGCGGGTGCCGTCGAGGTCGACCTCGGCCTGGACGGCGCTGAACAGCGCCTCGCGGACCCGGTCGGACGTTGGTCGGGTGCCGGCGCCGGGGGGTGCGGCGATCCGCCGCCCGCCGAGCGTCCCGGCGACGATCCGGGTCACCGTCTCCTCCTGTTCATGCCCGCGACGCTACGCGAGTCGACGCCGACCTCGTCCGACACCGCCAGTATCGCCGGGCCGGTGGCTGTCCCCCCGATCTGACCGCCCGACGCCTCGGTGGGGTCTTGACGTGGCCCGTCGGGCCGGAAAGGCCCGGTGACCTCCCTCCGCACCGTTCGGTCCACTGCGGAGCGGCCGATCGAACGACCACACCACTCGTCCTCAGTGATCAATCAACGACCTTCCGTTCATCAAAGATCACGAATCAATTACATTGCCCGATGGCAATGATGAGAACTCCCCTCATTCATGACTCGTCAGTACAGTCACCCTCTGTCCCCGCTTAGCGCGGGGAGCACCCCCGCGTCGCGCGACGTCCCGGTGAGCAGACGACCCACCGGTCGCCCCGTCTCCCGACCTCCCGCGCGCGATCCGTACCCCTCACCAGGAGCAGGCGTTGAACCTCCCCAAGTCTCCGATGCGGCGCGTCGCGGCCATCGCCGCAGGCGCGCTGATCGGCCTCACCGGCGCAGCGACGTTCGCCGGGCCGGCGTCCGCGCACCACACCACCATCAGCGGCACCGCCTGCCTCACCACCAACGGCGTGCACCGCGTTGAGTGGAAGGTCGTCAACAGCGAGCGCGACCTCGAAGCCAAGATCAGCGAGGTGTGGACCCCGTCCGGCACCACCATCAACGGCATCGCCAAGGGCACCAAGATTGCGGCCAACGGCAAGGTTTCCGGCACTCAGCTCACCACCAAGGGCTCCGCGCTCGAGCTGAAGGTCACCGCCAAGTGGATGCGCAACGGTCAGGAGATCACCCACATCGCCTCCGGCACCGCGAAGCTGAGCACGAACTGCACCACGCCGCCGACGGCCACCCCGACGCCGACGAAGCCCACGACCACGCCGACCGTGAAGCCGAGTGCGACGCCGTCGGTGACGCCGAGCGCGACGCCGAGCGCGACCGCGTCGGTGACGCCGAGCGCGACGCCGACCACCACGCCGAGCACTCCGGTCCCGACCAGCCCGGTGCCGACCACGCAGCCGAGCGAGCCCACCGGCCCGCTGGTGCCGGAGGAGCCCAACGCTCCGGTGTTCGAGATCGTCTTCGACTGTGACGAGCTCGTCATCACCGCCGACAACCCGGCCGACGGCATCACCGAGACCGTCGTGCTGACCTCGGAGAAGAACGTCGTCAAGAAGCTCGAGCTGGTCCCGGGCAAGAAGACCGAGGTCTCCTTCGAGGCGTACGAGGGGCTGACCGTCACCCCCAGCGTCGATGGTGAGCAGGCCGACCCGGCCGACGCCGTCAAGTGGGTCAAGCCGGCCAACTGCACCCCGGGCCAGGGTGGCGGCGACAACGACGGGCCGGCGCTGCCGCTGACCGGTGCCGCGACCGGCGGGATCATCGCCGGTGCCGCGGTGCTGCTCGCCGTTGGTGCTGGTCTGTTCGTGATGGCGCGTCGTCGTAAGGTTCGCTTCACCGCCTGAGACAACCCGCTCTGACTAGCAACCGAGGGCGCGTCGACCATCCGGTCGACGCGCCCTCGGTGTGTTCGCCAATCCCCTGCCGCGTGGCGGACGCGTCAGCCCTTCTCCAGGTATTCGGCACGTTCCTCGTCGACCAGAGCGGCGACCGAGGCGGCCAGCGCCGGGTTGCCGGTCAGGTCCGGATCCTCCTCGATCAGGGTGATCGCCTCGGCGCGGGCGTCGCGGATCAGGTCCGCGTCGCGGCGCAGCGACAGCAGCCGCAGGTGGGAACGGTGCCCGGACTGGGTGGCCCCCAGTACGTCGCCCTCGCGGCGCTGCTCCAGATCCAGCTCGGCGAGCGTGAAACCGTCGCTGGTGGACGCCACCGCGTCCAGGCGTTCCCGTGCCGACGAACCCTCGGCCGCCTCGCTGACCAGCAGACAGAGCCCGGCGGCGGCGCCCCGGCCGACCCGGCCCCGGAGCTGGTGCAGTTGGGAGACACCGAACCGGTCGGCGTCCAACACGATCATCACGGTCGCGTTCGGCACGTCCACGCCGACCTCGATCACGGTGGTCGCCACCAGCACGTCCAGGTCACCGGCGGCGAAGGAGCGCATCACCGCGTCCTTCTCGTCGGCCGGCAGGCGGCCGTGCAGCACCCCGATCTTCAGCCCGTGCAGCGGCCCCTCGGCCAGCAGCGGGGCCACCTCGGTCACCGCCAGCGGCGGCCGTCGGCCGTTGTCGTCCTCGGGTGGCGGTTCCTCGTCGCTGGTCGGCCCGAGTTCGAAGTCCGGCGCCTTCGCGTTGGCCGCTCCGGCCCCGGACCTCGAATCCCCGATTCGCGGGCACACCACGTACGCCTGGTGGCCGGCGGTCACCTCCTCGCGCAGCCGACGCCAGGCCCGGTCCAGGTAGGCCGGCTTCTCGGCGGCCGGCACCACGTGCGAGGCGATCGGCGACCGACCCCGGGGCAACTGGGAGAGGGTGGACACCTCCAGGTCGCCGTAGACGGTCATCGCCACCGTGCGCGGGATCGGGGTGGCCGTCATCACCAGCACGTGCGGCGGCTGGTCGGCCTTGGCTCGCAGCGCGTCGCGTTGCTCCACACCGAAGCGGTGCTGCTCGTCGACGACGACCAGGCCGAGGTCGGCGAAGTCGACCCCCTCGTAGAGCAGTGCGTGGGTGCCGAGCACGATGCCGGCGGCGCCACTGGCCACCTCGCCGAGCGCCCGCCGCCGCGCCGCCGCCCCGAGCGAGCCGGTGACCAGCTCGACCCGGGTGGCGTGCTCCGCGGACCCGAGTTCCCCGGCCCGCCCCAACGGCCCGAGCAGGTCGAGCATGCCGCGGTGGTGCTGGGCGGCCAGCACCTCGGTGGGCGCCAGCAGAGCCGCCTGCCCGCCCGCGTCGACCACCTGGAGCATCGCCCGCAACGCCACCACCGTCTTGCCCGAGCCCACCTCACCCTGCAACAACCGGTGCATCGGGTGCGGGTTGGCCAGATCCCCGGCGATCTCCACGCCGACGTCACGCTGACCGTCCGTCAGCTCGTACGGCAGTCGGGCGTCGAAGGCGTCCAGCAGCCCGCCCGGGCGGGCCTCGCGGGCCTTCGCCGGCCAGTCGGCCGCCCGGTGCTTGCGCTGCACAAGCGTCACCTGGACGGCGAACGCCTCGTCCCACTTGAGCCGCCGCCGCGCCCGGTGCAGAGCCTCCTTGCTGGACGGCCGGTGGATCTCCGTCAAGGCGGTGCCCAGCCCGACCAGCTTGCGGCTGGCCCGCACGCCGTCCGGCAGCGGATCGTCCGGCGGGGTGAACGTGTCCAGCACGACCCGCACACAACGCGCGATCACCCAGGTCGGCACGGCCGCGGCGGCCGGGTAGACGGGGATCAGCGCACCGGCGAACTCCTCGATCTCGTCGCTGGCCGCCACCTCGCCGTCTCCACCGTCACCGAGCAGGACGTACTCCGGGCCGTTGAGCTGCCGCTTGCCCCGGAACTCGGTGACCTTGCCGGCGAACAGCCCCCACCGGCCGGGGCGCAGCTCCCGCTCACGCCACGCCTGGTTGCCGAAGAAGGTCAACGTCAGCAGCCCACCGGAGCCGTCACCGACGGTCACCTCCAGTAGGTTGCCCCGTCGCTGCCGCATCGGGCGGACGGCGGTGCGCTGCACCTGGGCCAGCACGGTGACCTGCTCGCCGACGTCCAACGAGCGGATGTCGGTGTGCTCGCCCCGCTCGTCGTAGCGACGCGGGAAGTGGTAGACGAGGTCACCCGCCGTGTGCAGATCGAGGTGCGCGGCCAGCGCCTTGGCTGTCTTGTCCCCGACCAGCTTCTTCAGCGGAGTGTCGACGGTGGCTGGTTCGGTCATTCGATCCCTACCAGGAGCGGATAGAACGGCTGGCCGCCCGGGTACGCGTGCACCTCGACGAACGGCCAACGTCGCGCGACGTGCGCGCGGACGGCATCGGTGAGCCCGGCCGGGGCGTCCACCCCGGACAGCAGGGTGACCATCTCGCCACCGCCGCCGAGCATCCGGTCGACCACGGCGGCGCAGGTGTCGGTGAGGTCGGTGCCGATCAGGTGCACCTCCCCCTCGACCAGCGCCAGCACATCGCCCGGACGGCACGGGCCGGCCACGGTCAGCGCCTCGCGCCCGGCGTGGCAGACCTCGGCGTAACGGCAGGCCCCGGCGGCCTCGGCCATCGCGATCACGTCGTCCTCGAAGCGGCGGTCGCCGTCCCGGACGGCAAGGGCGGCCAGCGCCTGCACCGGCGAGCGGGTCGGCACCACGCTCACCGTGATGCCGTGCCGACGGGCCTCGCGGGCTGCCGCGTTCGCCACCGCTTCCGTGTCGGGGTCGTTGGGCAGGACCACCACCCGGGCCGCGCCGGTGCCGCGGATCGCGTCGAGCAGCTCGCCCGTGGAGGGGTTGCCCGGCACCACGCTGGCGCCCTCCGCGGCGAACAGCTCGGCGATGCCGCCGCCGGTGGCCACCACCACCGCGGCCCGGCCGTCCGAGACCGGGCCGCGGGGCGGCTCCGGTTGGTCGGCGAACCGGGTCACCGAGATCCGGTACGGGCGGCCGGCCGCGACGCCCGCCTCGACCGCCGCGCCCACGTCGTTGACGTGCACATGCACGTTCCAGGTGCTCTCCGGCTCACGCCCGTCGCCGACGACGACAAGCGAATCCCCCAGTGCGTCGAGCGCTCGCCGCATCCCGGCCACCGCCTCGGACCGGGCATCGAGCAGGAACTGCACCTCGTAGGCGTACTCGTCGGAACCGGTCTCCCGGGCGACGGTGGCCGCCGGACGGGCGGTGCGCGGCGATGGTGCCGGCTGGCCGGCGCTCTCCCCGGTCAGCACCTCGACCAGGGCGTCGAGCAGCACGCACAGCCCTCGCCCACCCGCGTCGACCACACCGGCCTGGGCCAGCGCCGGCAGCTGCTCCGGGGTCCGGGCGAGGGCCTCGGCCGCCGCCCGCGCGGCGACCTGGGCCACCGCCACCAGGTCGTCGCTGTCCGCCCGGTCGGCCGCGGCGGCGGCCGCCGCGACCACGGTGAGCAGGGTGCCCTCGACCGGCCGGGCAACCGCGGTGTACGCGGCGGCGGCGCCGGACCGCAGCGCGGCGGCCAACTCCCGGCCGCGCACCGCCGGGGCCACGGCGACCTCGTCGGCGAAACCTCGCAGGATCTGCGACAGGATCACCCCGGAGTTGCCCCGTGCGCCGAGCAACGCGCCCTGGGCCATCAGCCGCAGCGCGTGCCCGTGCGCCGTCGGGCCGCTGTCGGGGAGGGTGTCCAGATCCATCGCGAGGGCCTGCTGGGCGGAGGTGAGGGTGAGCACCAGGTTGGTGCCGGTGTCGCCGTCGGGCACCGGATAGACGTTGAGCTGGTCGATCTCGCCCTGGTGACGCTTCAGCGCGGCCAACCCACCCGCGCACCAACGGCGCACCGCGGCGGCGTCGAGGGTGTCCAGCACGGCCAGAAGCCTACTGGCGCGCACCGACACGCGCCGGGCTCGTCCGGCGTGTCCGGTTGCCCCCGCGCACGGCAGGCCCACCCCCGGCCCGGAGGGACGGGATCCGCCCTCCAGGTACAGTTGCCGCCGGAACCACCGCCGTCACCCGGCGGGCCGACCACCGCCCACTCGCGGAGGAGCGGCCGTTTCACCGGGCCAGGGCGGTTGGTCACCTCGGCGGGACATCGGGTAGGCTGACGCGGTTGCCCGTGCAGCACCTCTGCCGACAACCTCATGAACGTTTCAATCCCAGGAGTATCCCGTGGCTAGCGTGTGCGACGTCTGTGGCAAGGGGCCGGGCTTCGGCCACAACGTGCCCTGGTCCAAGAAGAAGACCAACCGCCGCTGGAACCCGAACATCCAGTCGGTGCGCACCCCGGCCGGTGGCGGCAACACCAAGAAGCTGCAGGTCTGCACCTCGTGCATCAAGGCCGGCAAGGTCACCCGCGCCTGACGCGGCGGCACCACACACTTCTCGTACGGCTCAGCCGGCGGACCCTGAGGTCCGCCGGCTCTGTCGTGTGCCCGCCACCCGCCGCCGGTCAGAGTGTGCGGCCGAACGAGACGCAGCCCTCCGAGTCCTTGTAGAAGCCGAAGTTCGGGATCCGCTCGTAACCGGCGGAGCCGTACATGGCGATCGCCTCGGGCTGCTTGTCGCCGCACTCCAGGACCACCCGCTTGCGGCCCTGGTCGCGGGCCGAACGTTCGACGGCAGCCAGCACCGCCCGAGCCACGCCCCGCCCCCGCGCCGCCGGGGCCGTGTACATCCGCTTCAGCTCCGCGGTGTCCGCCCCGTGGCTGCGCCAGCCACCGCAGCCGACCGGCTCGCCGGCCAGGTAGGCGACGAGGAACGCGCCGTCGGGCGGCTCGAACTCGGTCGCGTCGACCGGGGTGTCGTCACCGGAGCCCCCGTAGCGGACCGCGAGGTCGCCCAGCGCGGCGTTGATCAACTGCTGCGCCACCGGTGCGTCGAACCGCACGGTCCGAATCTCAATCTCACTCACGGTACCCAGAATACGACCGGCGCCGGGCGTCACCGGAAGTGGTCCCAGCCGGCCGGGCCCTCGTGGGGCGCGCCGTCGACCGTCACACCAACACCGTCCGTGACCATCCCGATCGGCCGCCAGTCCGACGGCAGCACCACCGCCGGCGGGAAGGTCGCGGCCAGCGCGTGGTCGTCGCCACCGGCGAGGATCCAGGTGTACGGGTCGACGCCGAGCGCCCGCGCCGCGTCGGCCATCTGCCGGGGCACCTCGAACGCGTCGCGGCGCACGTCGATCGCGACGCCGCTGGCCGCCGCCACGTGCCCGAGGTCGGCGAGCAGCCCGTCCGACACGTCGATCATCGCGGTGGCGCCGAGCCGGGCGGCCTGCGGGCCGGCCGGGTAGGGCACCTGCGGCCGCCGGTACGCCTCGACCAGCAGCCGGGGAGTGCGGAAGCCCCGGGTGAGCACGGTCAGCCCGGCTGCCGCGTACCCGGTGCGCCCGGCCAGGGCGAGCACGTCCCCGGGTCGGGCACCGGAGCGCAGCACGGGCGGGCGGCCCGCGAGGTCGCCCAGCGCCGTGACCGCGACGGTCAGGGTGGGGCTGGCCGACATGTCGCCGCCGACGACGCTCGCGCCGACGGTGGCCGCCTCGGCGGAGAGGCCGTCGGCCAACTCCTCCGCCCAGCCGGTGTCCAGGTCCGCAGGCATGCAGAGGGCGACCAGCAGGGCGGTCGGGGTGGCACCCATCGCCGCGATGTCGGCCAGGTTGGCCGCCGCCGCCCGGTGTCCGACGTCACGGGCGGAGGACCAGTCCCGCCGGAAGTGCCGTCCGTCGACCAGAACGTCGGTGGAGGCCGCCACCCGCCCGTCCGGCGCGGCCACCACCGCCGCGTCGTCGCCCGGGCCGAGCAGCGTCGTCGGTCCGTACGTCAGCCGGGCGGTGATCTTGCTAATCAGCCCGAACTCCCCGATCCCGGACACGCTGGCGCCGCCGCCGGCGTTCCGCCCGTTCCGCCCGGCCCCGCCGTGCTCGCTCACCGCTGCTCCTTGACGACCGATAGGGATCAGACCTGGTCCGTAAGGTAGTTTCACCCTTCGGGCCGCTCCCGGGCGGCGACGGACGGAGGTCTAGTCGTGGTACAGGCGTACATCCTCATCCAGACCGAGGTGGGCCGCGCACGTGACGTGGCGGGTCTCATCGCGGACCTCGCCGGCGTGGTGCGCGTCGACGCCGTCACCGGTCCGTACGACGTGGTCGTCCTCACCGAGGCGAACACCGTCGACGAACTCGGCAAACTCATTGTCAGCAAGGTGCAGATGGTGCCTGGCATCACCCGCACCCTCACGTGTTCGGTGGTGCGGCTGTAGGTGGACGAGATGACGAACTCCTCCGCTGCTCTGGACGACGACGGCGCGCGCGACGAGTCCGACGGGACACCCGAGCCGGCTGACGGTACCGGTGCGTCGGCCGACCCGGCCGCCGCCGCGCCGGCCGGGCGGGACCGGACCATCCGGGGCGCCGCTCTGCTGGCCACGTTGATCGCGCTGCCGATCACGCTGCTGGTGGCCGTGTTGGCCTTCACCAAGCTCACCCCGGACGCACCGGCCGCCACGCCGTCGCCGTCCGCGACCACCGCCCAAGTGCAGTCCACCGCACCGGTGGAGATGGCCGCCCCGGCGCTGGCCGCCCGCCCGGCGACGGTCTGCCGAGCTCTGCTCTCCCAGTTGCCGACGAGCATCCGCGACCTGGCCCAGCGGCCGGTCACCGCCGGCCCGGAGCAGAACGCGGCGTACGGCGACCCCGCGCTCACCGTGGCCTGCGGGGGCACCGAGCCGACCTTCCCCGCCACCGACGAGGTCTGGACGGTCAACCGGGTCTGCTGGCACCTGACCGAGCAGGGCGAGCAGACGGTGCTCACCACCGTCGACCGCGAGACGTCGATCGAGGTACGGGTCCCGCAGGCGTACGCGCAGCCGTTGCAGTGGGTGCCGTCGATCTCCAGCACGATCGTGGCGAGCGTGCCCTCCGGCGGCGCCATCCCGTCCGGCTGCCAACGCTGAGCTGGCCCCCCACGCCGACCGAGCCGCGTGGGGGGACCGGGTGGCTCAGTGCAGGCCGACGCCGCGCCGCTGGGCGGTACGGATCAGCCGGTTGACCAGCTTTGGGTACTCCAGGCCGGAAGCCGCCCACATCCGCGGGAACATCGACGTCGGGGTGAACCCGGGCATCGTGTTGATCTCGTTGAGATAGACGTCCAGCTCGGGGGTGACGAAGAAGTCGGCCCGGGCCAGGCCGGCGCAGTCCAGCGCGGTGAATGCGCGGACCGCGTACTCCTGCACCTGGCGGGTCACCCGCTCCGGCAGTTCGGCCGGGATGTCGTACTCGCAGGAGTCGTCGAGGTACTTCGCCTCGAAGTCGTAGAAGTCGTGGTCCGCGACGACCCGCACCTCGGCCAGCACGGACGCCTCGGGCGTGCCACCGGCCTCGCCCTCCAGCACGCCGCACTCGATCTCACGGCCGACGATCGCGGACTCGATGATGACCTTCGGGTCGAACTGCCGGGCGGCGGCGACCGCGGTGTCCAGATCCGCCCAGTCGGTGACCTTGCTGACTCCGAAGGACGATCCGGCCCGGGACGGCTTGACGAAGACCGGCAGGCCGAGCCGCTCCTTGTCCTGCTCGCTGAGTGTCATCCCGCTGCGCAGCACGGCGTACGTGCCGACCGGGATGCCCTCGACGGCGCAGAGCTTCTTGGTGAACTCCTTGTCCATGGCGGCGGCGGAGGCGAAGACGTTCGCCCCGACGTAGGGGATGCCGGCCATCTCCAGCATTCCCTGGATGGTGCCGTCCTCGCCGTACGCGCCGTGCAGCACCGGGAAGACCACGTCGACGTCGGCCAGCACCCGGGGGCCCTCGGTCGGGTCGAGCACCATCAGTCCGTTGCCGGTCGGGTCGGCACGCAACACGATGTCGTCCCCGGAGTCGGCGGTGATCTCCGGCAGCCGACGGGCGTCGATCGCGAGCTGGGCTGGGTCTCCGCTGGTCAGCACCCACTGGCCGGCTCGGGTGATGCCGACCGGCACCACCTCGAACTCGTCCGGGTCGAGCGCGCCGAACACGCTGCCGGCGCTGACGCAGGAGATGCCGTGCTCCGGGCTGCGGCCGCCGAAGACGATCGCCACGCGGGTTTTGCCTGGGGTGGTCACTCCGGTCACCTCTTCGTACGCGACTGGGGCTGGTCGTGCTCGCCGATGGCGCTCACCCGGTTGACCTTACTGTGCGTGGCGATGGGACGAGGCGATACCCGGCGAGCCACAGCGCGACACGGCGATCGGTCAGCAGAGCATATACGGTGCGTGATCGGACTATTGCCCTGCGCTGGACGGGTGGCCGGTACGTGGTCAGTCGCGGGAGTGCCGGCGGCCGACCGCGATCACCTTCACCCGCTGCCGACCGGCGCGCACCATCCCCAGCGCCATGAACGCTCCGGCGATCCGGTCGGCGGCCTCTCGGCTGCTGGCGCCGACCACCTGCCGCCGCCGCTCGGGCACGGTCCGCTCGTCGCGGTCGACACCCTCGACCGGACGTACGTCGGTGAGCACCACCAGGAAGCGGGTCATCGGCGGCCGACCGGGTGAACGGCACAGGACTCCGGAACGGTACGCACGTCGTCGTCTCCTTCCGGTGGGCCGGGATGGCGCGGCACGCGACGATCGGGCACGGGGGAGAAACCCGATCGCCGCGCGCCCCATCCCTCCGGTCGCTCACCACCACCGTCGCCACGACAACCGGCGGTGAGGACGCGCTAACAGATTGACACGTTCACGGCCATGAATGCAACTCTCGTCGAGGTTCCTCCCATGCAGACGTTCCCATCGATGTGTGCGACCATCGATGCATGGCCCCGAAGACAGCCCGCGCCCGCCGGCTCGGCATCGCCCTGCGCCACCACCGGGAAGCCGCCGGCCTGACGCTGGAAACCGCCGCAGATGAGATCAACAGCACCCGCAGCACGCTCTCCCGCTACGAGAACGCCCAGACCCTGATCACCCCGGCGACCGTGCGCGCGCTGCTCACGTCGTACGGGGTGGGTGCCGAGGAGGTGTCCGCGGCGGTGCAGCTCGCCAAGGACGCCCGCAAACCGGGCTGGTGGGTGTCGTACTCCTACCTGCTGGATCCCCGCACCATCGACTTCATCGCGCTGGAGGCCGAGGCGACCGCCATCGCCAACTTCGAGCCCTCCGTGGTGCCCGGTCTGCTCCAGACCGCGGACTACATCCGTGGCGTGATGCGCGGCGGGCCGCACACCCTCGGCGACGACCTGGTGGAGCAGCGGGTCAAGGTCCGGCTCGACCGGCAACAGCGGCTCACCGGCGACCAACCACCCATCCTCGACGCGATCATCGACGAGGGCGCGCTGCTACGCCCGGTCGGCGACCAGTCGGTGATGGACGGGCAACTCCGGCACCTGGTCAAGATGGCCGAGCTGCCGAACATCAGCGTCCAGGTGATCCCGCTCTCCGCCGGTTACCACCGGGGCACCCGGGGTTCCCTGCACATCCTCGAGTTCGCCGACCCGGAGGACCCGATCATCGCGTCGGTGGAGACCGTGGCGGGTCAGATGATCCTCGACCGCGCCGGCGAGACACGTACCTGCACCAAGATCATGGAGCATCTCCGCAGCGTGGCGCTCAGCCCGGCGGACAGCCGCGGAATGCTCCTGACAACCCTGAAGGGACGGTAAGGACCGATGACACCGACGATCACAGCGGCCATCGCCGCGGCGGCGTGGCGCAAGAGCAGCCGCAGCGGCGACCAGGGCGCCTGCGTGGAGGTGGCCGCCATCCCTCGGCTGGTGGCCGTCCGCGACTCCAAGGACCCGTCCGGGCCGGCGTTGCTGTTCCCGCCGGCCGCCTGGGCCGCCTTCGCCCAGGCGCCGCCCCTGGGCTGACCGGGAGGCCGAGCCGCCGATCCGACCGGCTGCGCCAGCACCCGCCGCCCCGGCCCCCGCGCCGCCGACCACTCGGCGCGGCGGCCGGGGCGGGGCCGGTCTCAGGCGACCAGTGGCCGGGGCTCCGGGACGGCACGCAGCGCCTCCAACGCGGCGATCGCCACGCCCCGGGCACCTGCCATGTCCCGCTCCGGCACCAGCGCGAAGGTCGCGACCGCCGCCTGCTCCTCGCGGAGCACGGTGTGCTCGCGGACGGTCGCCAGGAACCAGTCCCGGAACTCCACTGCCGCCTCCACCACCCCACCACCGACGAAGTACGCGTGCGGATCGGTGAAGTTCGCCGCGACGGTGAACAGCCGGCCCAACGCCATCGCCTGCTGGGTGAAGAGGTCCCGCGCGAGGGCGTCCCCCCGTTCGCCGTACCCCCGGACCAACTTCGCCGCCCGCGCCACCGGCTCGGCGGCGAGCGGGTGGTCGGGATAGCGGGTCAGCCAGTACGGCAGCAGGTTGCGTTCGATGCCGGTCAGCGAGGCGATGCTCTCCACGTCCCCGGTGAAGCCGCAGGCGCAGGTGGGCTCCGACTGCTCCGGGCCGAGCAGCCCGCCCAGGGGGATGTGCACGTGACCAAGCTCCCCGGCCATCCCGGCGGCGCCGGCGATCACCCGACCACTCTCGACCACACCGCCGCCGAGGCCGGTGCCGACGATCGCGGAGACCGACGAGCGGCTCATCGCGTCGTCGCCGAAGTGCACGTGGTGGGCGTAGAGCGCGGCCGCGTTGCCGTCGTTGTGGTAGACCACCGGCAGGCCGAGCCGTCGCTCCAACGCGCCCCGCACGTCGAAGCCCCGCCACGCCGGCTGGGAGAAGTTCGTGGAACCCCGCGACGAGATGACGCCGTCGGCGCTGGCCGGGCCGGGAGTGTCCAACCCGACCGCCCGGACCAACTCGCGCGGCACGCCGGTCTGCGCCAGTGCGCCGTCCAGCGCTCGGGCCAGCGCCTCGATCGCCGCCTCCGGCCCGGACCGCACCTCGCTGGGGATCTCCAACAGCCCGTCCACCAGGAAGCGGCCGTCCACCGTCAGCACGGTGGCGTTGTTGCTGGTGCCGCCGTTGTCCAGCCCGACGACCACCGGCACCCCTGCGCTGCCCACCGAAAACCGCCTCCCGCCCGTCATGAGTGTGAGCCGAGGCTAGTGCCAACCCCTCTTCCCCGCCACGCCCGGCCACCCGCTTGCGGGTGGAGGCACCGACAGGCGTCACCGCACGTCCCGATTGACCACAAAGTCAGGTTCCACGCGGGACGCGGTCAGTTCGACAACGCCGTGGCCTCCGCCGAGCGGCGGCCCAACGCGGTGCCACCCGCAACGCGGACTCAGTCGGGACGTCGGGCGGTCACCGCGGTGCCGTCCAGGTCCTCGTCGTGCCGCACGTCCGGCACCAGGCCGGCTGCCTCGAACGCCGCGCAGAGCGCGTCCACCTGCGTGACGCCCGCCTCGACCACCAGGTGCCCACCGGGGGCCAGCCAGTCGGCCGCCCCGACACCCACCCGGCGCAGCACGGTCAGCCCGTCCGGGCCGCCGTCGAGCGCCACCGGGGCCTCGTGCAGCCGCGCCTCCGGCGGCATCAGCGCCACCGCGTCGGTCGGCACGTACGGGGCGTTGGCGACCACCAGGTCCAGCCGACCCCGCCATTCCGATGGCAGGGGCACGAACAGGTCACCCTCGTACACCTCGGCGGGCAGGCCGGTGAGGTTGCGGCGCGCACACGCCACGGCCGCCGGGTCGATGTCGGCGGCGGCCAGCCAGCGCGGCGCGAGCCGATGCGCCAACGCGACGGTGGTGGCCCCGGAGCCGCAGCACAGGTCGACCACCGCCGGCGCCGGCCCGGTCAATCCGGCCGCCACCTCGACCAGCAGGGCCGTCCGACCGCGGGGCACGAAGACGCCCGCGTCGACGGCGATCCGCAGACCGCAGAACTCCGCCCAGCCGAGCAGGTACTCCAACGGCTCGCCGGCCACCCGACGGTCGGTCAGGTCGACCAACGTCGCCGGGGAGTCGGCGGCGGCCAGCAGCAGATCGGCCTCGTCCTCGGCGTAGACGCAGCCGGCGGCACGCAGCCGGCGTACCAGCGCAGGCCGATCGGTGACTGTCACACGCCCCCTCAAAGCGGTCCGGCCGCGTCCAGAGCGGCGGCGATGTCGGCCACCAGGTCGGGCGTGTCCTCGACACCGCAGGACAACCGGACGAAGCCGGGCGTGGTGTCGTCACCCCACTGCGCCCGCCGGTCGGCGGTGGTGTGCAGGCCACCGAAGGAGGTCGCCGCCGCCACCAGCCGGGCGGCCTCGACGAAGCGGCCCACCCGGTCGGCGGTACCCAGGTCGAAGGAGAGCACCCCGGGCATCCGGCGCATCTGCGCCGAGGCCACCGGGTACGCCGGGTCGTCCGGCCGCCCCGGCCAGCGCAGCCCGGTCACGTCCGACCGGCCGGCGAGCAGATCGGTGACGGCGGCGGCGTTCGCGCTCTGCCGGGCCAGGCGCAGGTCGAGGGTGGCCAGCGACCGGTGTGCCAACCAGGCGTCGAACGCGCCCGGTACCGCCCCGGTGCCGGTACGCCAGAGCGTCACCGCGTCGATCACCTCGGCGGACCGGCTGGCCAGGTAGCCCAGCAGCAGGTCGGAGTGACCGGTGAGCGCCTTGGTGCCGGACGCCACCACCAGGTCGGCGCCGAGGTCGAGCGGGCGCTGACCGAGCGGGGTGGCCGTGGTGTTGTCCACGGCCAGCAGGGCGCCGGCGGCGTGGGTCCGCTCGGCCAGGGCGGCCACGTCGACCACGTCCAGGCCAGGGTTCGCCGGGGTCTCCACCAGCACCAGCCGGACCCCCTCGAAGGACGGGTACGGCCCGACGGTCGGCACGAAGAGCACCCGCACGCCGATCGTCTCCAGCACGGAGGTGGCGAACGCCCGGACCGGGAAGTAACCGTCGGCGGGCAGCACCACGGTGTCCCCCGGGCGCAGCAGGGTGAGCAGCGCCCCGGTGATGGCGGCCTGGCCGCTGGCGAAGACCCGGCAGTCCCCGCCCTCCAACTCGCCCACGGCCGCCTCCAGCAGCCGCCGGGTCGGGTTGTCCGGGCGGCCGTAGCCGTTCGGCGACTCGCCCTGGCCCTGCCACGGGTCGAGGTGGTACGGCGCGGCGAAGACCGGGCCGGGCAGGAACGGGTCCCCCGGCGCCGGCTCGGGCAGGCCGGCGCGTACGCAGCGGGTGCCGTCACCCATTTCGCTCATCGGTTCCTCACTCGTACGACTCGGGCTTGGCGGTCCGGCTCATCAGCGTGTCCACGGCGAGCCGCGGGTCCATCCCCTCGTGGCAGATCCGCTCGACGTGCTCGGTGATCGGCATCTCCACACCGTGCGCCCGGGCCAGGTCTCGGATCGCCAGGCAACTCTTCACACCCTCGGCGGTCTGCCGGGTGGCGGCCTGGGCCTGTTCCAGCGTCTCCCCGCGGCCCAGATGCTCACCGAAGGTGCGGTTGCGGGCCAGCGGGGACGAGCAGGAGGCGACCAGGTCACCCATGCCGGCGAGGCCGGCGAAGGTGATCGGGTCCGCGCCGAGTGCCACGCCCAACCGGGCCGTCTCGGCCAGCCCCCGGGTCATCAGCATGGCCCGGGTGTTGTCGCCGAAACCCATCGCGGTGGCGATGCCGTACGACAGGGCGATCACGTTCTTGACGGCCCCGCCCAGCTCACAGCCGATCACGTCGTCGTTCGTGTAGGGGCGCAGGTAGGGCGTCCGGATCGACGACTGCACGAGCACGGTGCGGTGGCTGTTCGTTCCGGCGACAACCGTCGCGGCGGGTTGCTCGGCGGCGATCTCCGGAGCCAGGTTCGGGCCGGAGACCACGACCACCCGGTCGGCGGCGACCCCGGCGGTCTCCACGATGACCTCGCTCATCCGTTTGGTGGTGCCGAGTTCGATGCCCTTCATCAGCGACACCAGGGTCGAGTCGGGGTGCAGGTGACCGGCCCATTCGGCGAGGTTGCCGCGCAGGGTCTGCGACGGCACGGCCAGCACCACCACCTCGGCGCCGGTGATCGCCTCGGCGGCGTCGGCGGTGGCGGTGACCCGAGCCGGCAGCAGCACACCGGGCAGGTACTCCGGGTTGCGGCGCTCGGTGCGGATGCTCTCGGCGACCGGCGCGCGACGGGCCCACACGGTCACGTCCCGCCCCGCGTCCGCGAGGATCTTGGCGAACGCGGTGCCCCAGGAACCAGCACCGAGTACGGCGACGTGGCCGGTCACGCGACCGCTCCGGAGCGCGTCGGGGCGACCCCGGTGCCGGAGCTGACGCTTCGCCCGTTCACGCCGCCTCGCCCTGCTGCTCGCGCCCGCCGGAGGACCGGGCCGGTCGCTCCCACAGCGGCGGCGGGGTGCCGCCGCGGACCTCGCCGAGCATGTCCCGCAGCCGCAACATGATGGTGTCCGTCATCTCCTCGAGGGTGGCCCGGGTCGGCTGGGCATCCGCCCACCGGCTCAGGTCGATCGGTTCCCCGGCGACAACTGTCACCGGAATCCGGGGGCGCGGGTTGACGCGGCTGGTCCGGGGGTCGAAGAGCCGTTCCGGTCCCCACATCACCACCGGTACGACGGGAGCCCCGGTGGCCAGGGCCAGCCGAGCGGCACCGGTCTTGGCCCTCATCGGCCACAGCTCGGGCTGCCGGGTGGTGGTGCCCTCCGGGTAGATCACCACGGCGCCTCCCTGGTCGAGCGCGGCGACCAGGGAGTCCAGTGAGCGGACCGCGTCGACGCTGCCCCGCTCGACCGGGATCTGCCGGCACCGGTGCAGGATCCAGCCGACCACCGGCACCCGGAACACGCTGGCCTTGCCCAGGTACTGCGGCCAGCGCCCGGAGTCGTAGATGAAGTGCGCGGAGACCAGCGGGTCGGCGTGCGAGATGTGGTTCGCCACGATGATCATGCCGCCGTCGTGTCGAAGGTGCTCCTGGCCACGCCAGGTCCGCCGGGTCCACACGGTCATCACAGGCTTCACCAGCCCCACGGCGAACCGTTGCCAGAACCCCAGCCTCCGCCGTGCCACTCTGCCTCCTCGTCGCGCCCCAACCCGCCGCGAAACCCCGCCCGCGACACCCGCAGCGGAAATCATGCCTGCTCGCCCCCGGTACGGCCAGCGAGGGTCCCGCCGTCCCCCTGGCAGGATTGCGGGCGTGAGTCAGCCGAGGTGGGCCGTGGTGGTGCCGGTGAAGCATCTGGCGGCGGCCAAGAGCCGGCTGCGGGGCGCTCTGCCGGACGTACCCCACGAGGAGCTGGCGCTGGCCCTGGCGGCCGACACGCTCCGCGCGGTGCTGGCCTGCCCGGCGGTCGCCGAGGCCCTGGTGGTGACCGACGACGACCGGGTGGCGGCGGCGGCGCGGTCCGCCGGCGCGCGGGTGCTGCCCGACGAGCCGGCCGCCGGACTGAACGCCGCGTTCCGGCACGGCGCGGCAGGAACGACCACCGGGTGGGTGGCCGGGCTCACGGCGGACCTGCCGGCGCTGCGCCCGGCCGAGCTGGCCGGCGCGCTGCTCGCGGCGCAGAACGGGCGAGAAGTGGTACGCCGTTTCGTGCCCGACGCGCCGGGCACCGGCACCGTGTTGCTCACCGCGCCGCCGGCGGTACCGCTGGACCCCCGCTTCGGGGTGGGCTCGGCGGCCGCGCACGCGGCGAGCGGGGCGCTACCACTCAGCGGCGACTGGCCCAGCCTGCGCCGGGACGTGGACACCGCCGCGGACCTGACCGCCGCCGCCCGGCTCGGGCTGGGGCCGCGCACCGCCGCGCTGGTCACCGCCGCCCGCCCGGCCCGCTCGGCGGGCTGACCCGCCCGGCCCGCTCGGCGGGCTGACCCGCCCGGTCCGCCCGCCGGGTGTACGGTGCCAGCATGCAAGGCACGGTGGCCAGCTACGACGCGGCGACGCGCAGCGGTGTCCTGCTGCTCGACGACGGCACCGAGATGCGTTTCCCCGCCCAGGCCTTCGACGCCTCCGGGCTGCGGCTGCTCCGGCTCGGCCAGCGGGTTCGCATCGACACCGATCCCGACGGAGAGGTCGTCCGGGTGACATTGCCGACGATGATCTGAGCCGGCGGGCCCAAGTTCATTTTGCGTTAACCGTAATCGGGTGATTATGAGCGGGTGAGCACCCCTCGCGAGCACCCGGCCAACCCGCCCGCCACCGACCTCCGCAACGGCTCCCGTACGCGCGGCACCGACGGCCGCTTCCGCCCGACCCGTGCCGAACGGGCCGGCGCCGCCCGCGCCGACACCCTCGCCGACGATCCCGGCGGCGCCTCCTCCGGGCTGGACGAGGTCCTCGACCCCGGGCCGACCGTCGAGGCGACCGGCCCGACCGCCGGCGGCGTCCACCAGGTCCTGCCCGACGACCTGCCGACCGGCGCCGGCGACGAGGACGAGGACGCCCCGCCGCCGACGCCGCTGCCGGAGGACCGGTTCCTCAACCGGGAGCTGTCCTGGCTCGACTTCAACGCCCGGGTGCTCACCCTGGCCGAGGACCAGCGCACCCCGCTGCTGGAACGGGCCAAGTTCCTGGCGATCTTCGCCAGCAACCTGGACGAGTTCTACATGGTGCGGATCGCCGGGCTGAAGCGGCGGCTCTCCGCCGGCCTGCCGGTACGCGGCGGGGACCGGCTGCCGCTGCGGACCCAGTTGGAGCTGATCGCCGAGCGCACCGGGGCACTGGGTGCCCGCCACGCCGCCTGCTTCGTCGACGACGTCCTGCCCAGGCTGGCCGACGAGGGCATCCGCATCCTGCGCTGGGCTGAGCTGGGCGACCCGGAGCGGGAACGCCTGCGCACCTACTTCCGGGAGCACATCTTCCCGGTGCTGACCCCGCTCGCGGTGGACCCGGCGCACCCGTTCCCGTACATCTCGGGGCGCTCGCTGAACCTGGCGGTGGCGGTTCGCGACCCCGATGGCGGTTCGGAGCTGTTCGCCCGGGTGAAGGTGCCCAACAACGTCCCCCGCTTCGTCCGCGTGGACCGGGACCAGCCGGGCGTGCGGATGCTGCCGGTGGAGGACCTGATCTCGGTGCACCTGGGTCAGCTGTTCAGCGGCATGCAGGTGGTCGAGTGCCACCTGTTCCGGGTCACCCGCAACGCCGAGGTGGAGGTCGACGAGGACCGCGACGAGGACCTGTTGCAGGCCCTGGAACGGGAACTGGCCCGGCGGCGGTTCGGCCCGCCGGTGCGCCTGGAGGTGGCCGCGTCCATCTCCGACCACGTGCTGGAGCTGCTCGTCCGCGAGTTGGACATGGACGACCAGGACGTCCTGCGGGTGCCCGGCCTGCTGGACCTGTCCGCGCTGTGGCAGGTCTACGGCGAGGCCGACCGGCCGGACCTCAAGGACCCACCGTTCGTGCCCTCCACCCACCCCCGGCTCGCCGAGGGGGAGGTGCCGCGCAGCGTCTTCGCCACCCTGCGCGACGGGGACATCCTGGTGCACCACCCGTACCACTCGTTCGCCACCAGCGTGCAGCGCTTCATCGAGCAGGCGGCCGCCGACCCGAACGTGCTGGCCATCAAACAGACCCTCTACCGCACCAGCGGCGACTCCCCGATCGTCGACGCGTTGGTCGACGCGGCCGCCGCCGGCAAGCAGGTGGTGGTGCTGGTGGAGGTGAAGGCCCGCTTCGACGAGGTGGCCAACATCGGCTGGGCCCGCACGCTGGAACGCGCCGGATGCCACGTGGTGTACGGCCTGGTCGGCCTGAAGACGCACTGCAAGACCGCGCTGGTGGTCCGCCAGGAGGGCAACCAGATCCGCCGTTACTGCCACATCGGCACCGGCAACTACCACCCGAAGACCGCCCGACTGTACGAGGACTTCGGCATGCTCACCGCCGACCCGGAGATCGGCGCGGACCTCACCGACCTGTTCAACGTCCTCACCGGCTACAGCCGGCAGACCGCGTACCGGCGGTTGCTGGTCGCCCCGCAGGGCATTCGCAGCGGGCTCATCGAGCGGATCGAGCGGGAGATCTCGCACGTTCGACTGGGCATGCCCGGCCTGGTCCAGTTCAAGGTCAACTCGCTGGTCGACGAGGGGATCACCGACGCGCTGTACCGGGCCTCCCAGGCCGGCGTCCACGTCGACCTGCTCATCCGGGGCATGTGCACGCTGCGTCCCGGGGTGCCCGGGCTGTCGGAGAACATCCGCGTCCGCTCGATCCTCGGCCGTTTCCTGGAGCACTCGCGGGTCTTCCGGTTCGGCAACAACGGCGAGGCCGAGTTCTGGATGGGTTCGGCCGACCTGATGCACCGCAACCTGGACCGTCGGGTGGAGGCGCTGGTGCAGGTGACCGACCCGATCGCCCGAGCCGAGCTGGATCACGTGCTGACGGCCGCGATGAGCCCCGATGTGGACGCGTTCGAGCTGGCCGGCGACGGCAGCTGGACCCGGCGGACCAGCGCCGACGACAACGCCCGGGCGCACCTGCAGGAACTGCTGTTGCGCCGCGTCGGTGGCACGGCCGGCTGACCGATCACCGCATAGGCTTGGCTGATGGTTGAGGAGGAGCAGAAGTACGAGGTGGACGACGCCTACGTGCTGCCGGATCTGGCCGCCACGGCCCCGGCCGGCGGTCGGGTCCGGGCACTGCCAGCGGTGACGCTTGTCGCCCGTTATCTCGACACCGTCGACCTGCGGCTGGCCCGCGCCGGCGCCTCACTGCGTCACCGCAAGGGCGACGAGCTGCCCTGGACGGTGAAGTTGCCGACCGGGACGCCGGGCGTCCGGCACGAGATCTCCCGCCCGGGGCCGAAGGGGCAACCACCACCGGAGTTGGTGGAGCTGGTCACCGTCCTGCACCGAGGTGCGCCGCTGGCCCCGGTGACGGTGGTGCGGACGGTCCGGCACGCGTACGAGGTGTGCGACAAGGCCGGCACCGTGCTCGCCGAGGTGGTGGACGATCGGGTGACCGTGCTGGACGACTCCGGCGCCACCACCGACACGTTCCGCGAGCTGGAGGTGGAACGCAAGGCCGGCGACCGCGAGCTGCTCGACCGCATCGGGGCGGTGCTGCGGGAGGCGGGCGCCCAGGGCGGGTCGTTCACCCCGAAGCACGTACGGGCGCTGGGCGCGGCGGCGCAGGCCGATCCGGACCTGGTCGCGCCGGCCGGGCTGACCGCCGAGGCGAGCGCGGGCGACGTGGTGACCGAAGCGGTCCGCAAGGAGATCCGCCGGCTGCTGGCGCACGACCCCCTGGTCCGGCTGCGCGCCCCGGCCGGCGGTGGGGACACCGCCGTGCACCAGATGCGGGTGGCCTGTCGACGCCTGCGCAGTGATCTGCGTACCTTCAAGCCGCTCATCCGCAAGACCTGGTCCCGCCCGCTGCGCGACGAGCTGCGGTGGCTGGCCGGTGTCCTCGGCGCGGCCCGCGACGCCGAGGTGCTGCGCAAGCGGTTGCGGGACACCGCCAGCGCCGATCCGCTCAGCCCTCTCGACCAGGGCGCGGTGGACCGGCTGGACGAGGTGCTCGCCCAACGGCAGGGGCAGGCGCTCGCCGCCATCGACGAGGCGATGCGCTCCCCGCGCTACCTGGCCCTGGTGGACGCTCTGGTGCTGGCCGCCCGCGCGCCCCGACTCACCCGCGCGGCGGCTGCGCCCGCGGCGGAGGCGTTGCCCGCGCTGGTGGCCCGGCCCTGGCGGCGGCTGACCGGGCCGGACGGCGTCGACGGGCTCGACGCCCAGGCGCCGGACGAGCGCTGGCACGCCGTTCGCAAGGAGGGCAAACAGGCCCGGTACGCGGTGAACGCGGTGGCGACGACCGTCGGCAAGGGCGCGCGCCGGCTGTCCCGCGCCCTGGCCGGTGTGCAGGACGTGCTCGGCGAGCACCAGGATGCGGCCGTGGCGGCGGACACCTGGCTGGAGGTCGCCGCCGAGCGGCCGGACGATCACGAGCTGGCGGTCACCGCCGGGCGGCTGGCCGAGCGGGAACGCCTGTCGGTACGCCGGATGCGGGACCTCTTCCCGGCCGCCTGGCACCGGGCCACCCGACGGCGGCGGACCAGTTGGCTGCCGTGATCGGCATCCGGGCGGCGGGCGGGGTGGCCTGGCGGCCGACCCCCGAGGGCGTACGCGTCTGCGTGGTGCACCGCCCCCGCTACGGCGACTGGACGCTGCCGAAGGGCAAGTTGGAGCCGGGTGAGCACGCGCTGGCCGCCGCCGTACGCGAGGTCGCCGAGGAGGCCGACGTCCGGGGCGTACCGCAGGTGCGGCTGCCGTCGGTGCGGTACCGCAGCGAGGGGCAGGACAAGCTCGTCGACTACTGGTCGATGCTCGCGGTGGCCCGCGGCGGTTTCCAACCGAACACCGAGGTGGACGACATTCGGTGGCTCGCGGTGGACGACGCGATCCAGTTGGTCAGCTACCCGCACGATGCCGAGGTGCTGGCGGCGTTCGCCGCGCTGCCGGCGGTCACCGCGACTGTCGCGCTGGTCCGGCACGCGCACGCCGGTAAGCGGGCCACCTGGTCCGGCCCGGACGTCGGCCGCCCCCTGGACGCCAAGGGGTGGGCGCAGGCGGCCGCGCTGGCCGATCTGGTGGCCCTGATCCGACCGGCCCGGCTGGTGTCGGCGTCACCGCGACGCTGCGTGCAGACACTGGATCCGGCCGCCGCGCTGCTCGACCTGCCGATCGAGATCTGCGGCGACCTGGACGAGCCACAGCCCGGCCAGCAGGCCGACGAGCAGATCCTCGCCACCGCCGCGAGGCTGCTGGAGTTGGCCACCGCCGGTGGGCAGGTGGCGGTGTGCAGCCAGGGCAAGGTGCTGCCGGGTGCCCTGCAACGGTTGACCGGCCGCACCGACGAGGAGTTCAACACCCCCAAGGGCGGCGGTTGGCTGCTCGCCTTCGGCGGCGACCGGCTGCTCGCCGCCGACCGCCTCTAGTCCCCGCCCACGCGCGGTCAGCGGGGTGGCAGGGTCAGGGTCACCGCCACCGGCAGGTGGTCGCTGGCTGTGCCGCGCGGTGCGACCGGGTTCGTCGCGGTGAGATCGGGCGAGACGAAGACGTGGTCGATCTGCTCGCGCGGATCGTCGGCGGGGCTCGTCGCCAGCGGTCGGGCCGACGCCAACGCGTCGACCAGACCGGCCGCCGTGAACTGTCCGAACGCCTCGTCGCCCGGCTCCGTGTTCAGGTCACCCGCCACCACCAGGGGCCGGCCGGCCGCGTACCCGGTGGCGAAGTCGGCGACCGCGCGGGCCTGGACCACCGGACCCCGCCCGGGTGGAGGTTGCAGGTGGGTGCTCACCACAGCGGTGCGGACGCCGTCACCGAGGTCAAGCGTGACGGCGAGCGCCTGCGCGCCGGTGGGCGCCCCGACGGCCGGCAGGGCGAGGGTCCGCGGATCGGTGACCGGCCAACGGCTGAGCACCGCGTCGCCCCAGACCGGGTCGGCGGCCGGCCCGAAGACGTACGACATGCCGAGCCGGTCGGCCAGTAGGTCCAGGGTGTCGTGCCCACCGTTGAGCAGCCAGGCCCGGTCCACCTCGCTGAGCAACACCACGTCCGGTCGTTGTCCGTCGACGGCCTCGGTGAGCCCGGCCAGGTCCAACCGGCCGTCCAGCCCGAAACCCATCCGGATGTTGTACGCCACCACGGTCAGCCGCTCCGGTGGACCCTCCCGATTGCTGGCGACCGGCACCTCGTCGGCGAGCACCGGCGCCAGCAGGGCCAGCGCGGTGACCGCGCCAGCGGCCCGGAGCGGCGGAAACGGTCCGGGGGTCGGGTCGGCCACGGGACGGGCGGCGAACGCGACCACGGCGACCAGCAGGGCCACCAGCACGGGCACCGAGGCGTTGGGGTAGCCGAGGTCGTAGGCGGAGTAGTACCCGACGGCACCCAGCGCGAAGACGAGCATGCCGGCGGCGACCGCGTACCCCCGACGAGCCGCCGACCGCCTGTCGACTCCCTCGTCGCCGGCACCGTCAGCCGGGGCGGCAGCAGCGAGACCGGCACCGTCCGCGAGACCGGCGCTGTCCGCCGTACCGGCGGCGGGGTCGCTCGTCGGGAGGCTGGCGTCATCGGTGCGGGCGAGGCAGGCGCCGAGACCGACGGCGGCGAGGAGAATGGCGGGGAGGAGCAGGTCACCCTGGTCGAGGGCGAACAGCACGGCTCCAAACACCACCGCCACCGGTCCGTACACTCGGCTCCACCGCTGCGGTCGGGTCAACGCGGTGCACAGGAAGGCCGCCACCGCCACCGGCACCGGCGCCATGCCGAACAGCGGCGAGCGCGCCACCGCACCGCCGACCTGCAGGTACGACATTCCGGTCTCGGCCAGCGCCGGGGAGAGCGCCACCATTCCGGCCAGCAGCAGCGCCGGTCCGGCCAGCAGCCACGCCCGAACCCCACCGACGCCCGCCCGGCTGCCGGACCGCGCCGTACCGTCCCCGTTGCCGGACCGCGCCGCACCGAACAGGAACAGGGCCACCGCGACGGAGCTGAGCAGCCAGGCCACCCAGTCGCCCCGCCAGACCAGGTCGACGGTGTCCAGCACCGCGTGCAGGGCCGCGTTGACCGCGAACCCCAATGCCAGCCCCGGGACCGGGCGGTCGGTGTCGGCGGCGACGCCGACCAACCAGACGAGCCCGGCGAGCAGCCCGGCGGTGGCCAGCCAGAGCTGCGTACGCCCGCCGGGGGCGGCGGTGAGCGCGAGCCGGGCGACGGCGAGCGCGACGGCGGCGACGACCGTGACCGGGCGGGCGCCGACCCGGCGAACCACCGCGGGTGCGCCGAGCGCGAGCACGAACCAGCCGAGGGCGAACGCGCCCATCAGCTCGGCCGGGGTGGACGCCGCCTGACCGAAGATGGTGATGATGCCGGGCAGCCAGACGCGCAGCACGTCGATGAGGAGGATGACGCCCAGCGCGAGCGTCCCGGTGGTGACCTGGCGGTAGCGCACCGGCGCCCCATTTCGGTGTCGGCGAGGCCGGCGGAGGGGACCGGCACGGCGATTCTGCGTGAGCGCGCCGACCGGGTCAACGGCCCCCGTACGCCGAAAGGGCGTCCACCCGTGGGTGGACGCCCTTTCGGAGCTGGTCGGTCAGCGCTTGCTGGCCGCCTTCTTGGCCGGAGCCTTCTTCGCCGGCGCCTTCTTGGCCGCCGTGCTCTTGCTCGCCGTCGCGGTGGTCTTCTTCGCCGCGGTCGACTTGGTCGCCGCGGTGGTCTTCTTCGCCGCGGCGGTGGTCTTCTTGCTGGCGGCCGTCTTGGTCGCCGTGGTGGTCTTGCTCGCCTTGGCCGGGGCGGTCTTCTTGCTGGCGGCCGTCTTGGTCGCCGCGGTGGTCTTGCTCGCCTTGGCCGGGGCGGTCTTCTTGCTGGCGGCCGTCTTGGTCGCCGCGGTGGCCTTGGTGCCCGCCGCCTTGGTGCCTGTCGTCTTGGTGCCCGCCGCCTTGGTGCCGGCCGTCTTGGCCGTGGCGGTGGTGGTGGCGGCCTTCTTCGTCGCCACCGTGGCCTTCGGCACCTTGCCGCTGGCCACCATCTCCTTGAACCCGGCGCCGGGGCGGAAGGTCGGGACGGATGTCTTCTTGACCTTCACCGCCTCGCCGGTACGCGGGTTGCGCGCTGTTCGCGCACCACGCACACGCTTTTCGAACGCTCCGAATCCGGTGATCGCCACCTTCTCGCCCTTGGTGACCGCCGCCTGGACCTCGGTGAGGACCGCCTCTAGGGCGTTCGTCGCCGTCTTCCGGTCCCCCAGGCGAACGGCGAGCGCCTCGATGAGCTCGGCCTTGTTCACGACTTCCTCCCGATTGTGCAACTGACTCTTCGCGAGCCATTCTGCGCGCACGTTATGCCCTGTGCTGCCGGGACACAAACATTCGGTAGAAAAAAGCCCTTGTGTCGTAACGGATTCACCCCGACCGGTCGGACCGATGGGGGTGGAATCCGCTGTGCGGCCGGGCGTACGGCTATGCCACGGAGGGCAGGAACGGCAGTCGCCGGGCCTCGTACGAGTCGATGTCGGCGACGTTGCGGAGGGTGAGTCCAATGTCGTCGAGGCCTTCCAGCAGCCGCCAGCGGCTGAAGTCGTCAAGCGGGAACGACCAGTTGGCGTCCCCGGCGCGGAGCTGGCGGGCGGTGAGGTCGACGGTCACCGGGGTGGTCGGGTCCGACTCGATCAGGTCCCACAGCTCTTCGACGGCTTTCAATTCCAACTCGACCGGCAACAGACCTTCCTTGAGGGCGTTGCCGCGGAAGATGTCGCCGAAGCGCGGCGCCACCACCGCGCGGAAGCCCCAGTCCCGCAGGGCCCAGACGGCATGCTCCCGGGAGGAGCCGGTGCCGAACTCCGGGCCGGCGATCAGGATCGACGCGCCGGAATAGCGCTCATCGTTGAGAACGAATGTCGGATCTTCCCGCCACGCGCTGAACAACCCGTCGGCGAAGCCCGTTCGGGTCACCCGCTTGAGGTACACGGCAGGGATGATCTGATCGGTGTCCACGTTGGACCGCCGCAGCGGCACGGCCGTGCCGGTGTGGGTGGTGAACTTGTCCATCTCCTCGGTCCCTTCTACAGGTCGGCGGGGGCGGCCAGTCGGCCGGCCACGGCGGTGGCGGCGGCGACCGGCGGGGAGACCAGGTGGGTACGCCCACCCCGGCCCTGACGGCCCTCGAAGTTGCGGTTCGAGGTGGAGGCCGAGCGCTGGCCCGGCTTCAGCGTGTCGGGGTTCATGCCCAGGCACATGGAGCAGCCGGCGAACCGCCATTCGGCCCCGGCGTCCGCGAAGACCTTGTCCAGTCCCTCGGCCTCGGCGGCCTCCCGGACGGCTGCGGAACCGGGCACCACGAGCATCCGGACGCCGTCGGCGACCTGGTGGCCCCGCAGCACGTCGGCGGCGGCCCGCAGGTCCTCCAGGCGGCCGTTGGTGCAGGACCCCACGAAGACCACGTCGATGGGCAGCTCGCGCAGTGGGGTGCCGGGGCGCAGGTCCATGTATTCCAGGGCGCGGCGGGCTGCGGTGCGCTCCGAGTCGGTGAGGAAGTCCTCCGGGTCCGGCACCGGCGCGCTCAGCGGCGCCCCCTGCCCCGGGTTGGTGCCCCAGGTGACGAACGGGGTGATCCGGCTGGCGTCCAGGGTCACCTCGGCGTCGAAGCTCGCGCCCTCGTCGGTGGGCAGCGTCCGCCACCACGCCAGCGCCGCGTCCCAGTCCGCGCCCCGCGGCGCGTTCGGCCGACCCTTGAGGTACGCGAAGGTGGTCTCGTCCGGCGCGATCATGCCGGCCTTGGCGCCCCACTCGATGGACATGTTGGCGATGGTCATCCGCCCCTCCATGGAGAGGGCCTCGATCGCCTCGCCGCGGTACTCGACGATGTGCCCACGCCCGCCACCGGTACCGACCTGGGTGATCAGCGCGAGCACCAGGTCCTTGGCGGTGACGCCCGGGGCCAGCCGCCCGGTGACGTTCACGGCCATCGTCTTCGGCCGGCTCTGCGGCAGCGTCTGGGTGGCCAGCACGTGCTCCACCTCGCTGGTGCCGATGCCGAAGGCCAGCGCGCCGAACGCGCCGTGGGTGGCGGTGTGCGAGTCACCGCAGACGATCGTCATGCCCGGCTGGGTGACACCGAGCTGGGGGCCGATCACGTGCACGATGCCCTGGTTGTCGTCGCCGAGCGGGTGCAACCGCACCCCGAACTCGGCGCAGTTGCGCCGCAACGTCTCGATCTGCGTACGCGACGTGGGGTCCTCAATGGTGAGCAGGTCACCACGGCGCAGGCGGAACGCCGGGTCGGCGTACCCGGTTGGGGTGTTGTGGTCCTCGGTCGCGAGGGTCAGGTCGGTACGACGCACCCGGCGACCGGCGAGCCGCAGCCCGTCGAACGCCTGCGGGCTGGTCACCTCGTGCAGCAGGTGCAGGTCGATGAAGAGCAGATCCGGCTCACCAGCGGCGGACCGTACGACGTGCGCGTCCCAGACCTTCTCGGCCAGGGTCCTCGGCTCAGGAGTGACTCCCACCATCTGGACATCCTAAATTCTGGGAGGTAAGTTTCGGCTTGTGGGACACAGTATGAGCGGTGTCGGCGTTCTCGACAAGGCGGTGGTCATCCTGGCCGCCTGCGTCGACGGCGCCAGCCTGGCCGAACTCGTTGATCGCACCAAGCTGCCCCGAGCCACCGCACATCGGCTGGCCCAGGCCCTGGAGATACACCGGATGCTGGTGCGGGACACCCAGGGCAGATGGCGCCCCGGCCCCCGCCTCGGCGAGCTGGCCAACGCCGCACCGGACGTTCTGCTGACCGCCGCCGAGCCGTTGCTGGCCGCGCTGCGCGACGCCACCGGCGAGAGCGCACAGCTCTACCTGCGCCGTGCCGACGAGCGGATCTGCGTGGCCGCGGCGGAGCGCGCCAGTGGCCTGCGGGACACCGTTCCGGTCGGCTCGGTGCTGCCGATGACGGCCGGCTCCGCGGCGCAGATCCTGCTCGCCTGGGAGCCGCCGGAGGCGGTGATGCCGCTACTGCCGCGCAGCAAGTTCACCGGCCGCACGCTCGCCGAGGTGCGCCGCCGTGGCTGGGCACAGAGCGTCGCCGAGCGGGAGGCCGGTGTGGCGAGCGTCTCCGCCCCGATCCGCGACCGCACCGGGAGGGTGATCGCCTCGGTGAGCATCTCCGGCCCGATCGAGCGCCTGGGCCGCCGCCCCGGCGAACGCCACGCCATGGCCGTAGTAAGAGCCGGCCAACGCCTATCCGGCCTCTAACCCCACCCCCCCACCCCTCCCCACCCCACCCGCGGTGATCAAGAAGTTTGCGTCACGACACGCCGGAGCCGGTGACGCAAAGCTCTTGATCACCGAGGCATGGGGGGCGGGACAGGGTGGGTACGAGAAAGGCTCATCTCGCGGAGCGAGATGAGCCTTTGGTTGTAGCCCCGACCGGATTCGAACCGGCGCTACCGCCTTGAGAGGGCGGCGTCCTGGGCCACTAGACGACGGGGCCAGAACTTTTCCGTTCACCGCCCTCGCGGGCGGTACGGCTGTAGTCTAGCGGCACCGTCGCACCGGCATGATCGCGGGGTGCGGGGGCACAGCGGGCGGCGCGGAGAAACGAAACAGCCCGCCTCACCTGGTGAGACGGGCTGTGCACGATGTAGCCCCGACCGGATTCGAACCGGCGCTACCGCCTTGAGAGGGCGGCGTCCTGGGCCACTAGACGACGGGGCCAGAACTAACTCTTGCTCCCCCACCCTGACGGGCAGAGGAGCTGCACTCTACCGAAGACCACTCTCCGCCCCCGAAGGGACGGAGCCGAACTTCGTCAGAATCCAGCGTCTGGAACTCTCGCGAATTCCAGCAGCGCTGGGGTACCAGGACTCGAACCTAGACTAACTGAACCAGAATCAGTCGGGCTGCCAATTACCCCATACCCCATTGGCCCCTTGCGGTGCCGGGAGTGAACTTTACCCTCCCGGTGCCAGCAGGCCAAATCGGATCCCCCCGAAACGCGTGTGAGCTGCGAAAACGGGGGCATCCGACGGATCAGGCGACGGGGACCACCGGGTTGGTGAGCTCGCCGATGCCCTCGATCCGCACAGTGACCGTATCCCCCTCGACGAGCGGGCTAACCCCGGCCGGAGTGCCGGTGAGAACGACGTCGCCGGGCAACAGGGTCATCACGTGCGAGATGTACGACACCAGACCCACCACGTCGAAGACCATGTCCTTCGTGCGGCCGAGTTGGCGTACCTCCATCTCCTCCGGGTTGCGACCGACCTCACACCGGATCTCCACGTCGGAGACGTCCAGTCCGGTGGTGATCCACGGGCCGATCGGGCAGAAGGAGTCGAAGCCCTTGGCCCGGGTCCACTGCCCGTCCGAACGCTGGAGGTCCCGAGCGGTGACGTCGTTGGCGCAGGTGTAGCCGAAGATGGCGCGTTCGGCGGCAGCCCGGTCGGCGCGACGCGCGCCGGGCGCCCCGATGACGACCGCCAACTCCGCCTCGTGCTCGACCTGCTTGGAGAAGATCGGCAGTCGGATGGCGTCCCGGGGGCCGATCACCGAGGTCGAGGGCTTGAGGAAGAGCAGCGGCTCCTTGGGCACGTCGTTGCCGAGTTCGGCGGCGTGGTCGGCGTAGTTGCGGCCGACGCAGACGACCTTGCTGGGCAGGATCGGCGAGAGCAGTCGGACGTCGGAGAGGGCCCAGCGGGCCCCACTGAAGGAGAGGTTGCCGAACGGGTGGCCCTCGATCTCGGCGATGGTCAGGCCCTGCGGCCCGGCCTCCGGTTCGCCTTCGACGGCTCCGAACGACATTCCCTTGGCATGGGCGAAACGAGCGATACGCACCCCGCCAATCTAGCCCCGCCACCCCCTCGACCGGCCAGGACCGGCCGTCGGGTGTGCGCAACCCGTCAGCGCGCGGCACCCTACCGGGGCTGAAGGTGACCGGGGTGGGGTTCGCGGCTTCGTACCCGCACGGAGGCAGCGCGCCCCTAGCGTCGGCTCCGGAGGTTCGTTCGTATGCCTGCATCGACACGACACCACAGAGCCCTCGCAGTGTTCGTACACTGCCTCGGCATCCTCGCCGCCGTGCCGGCCCTGCCGGCAGTGGCGCCGGAGGCCGCGCCGCGACCACCGGCCGCGACAGCCCGACCGCCGGACGCCACGTCGCGACCACCGGCCGCCACCGCACGACCGTCGGAAGCCACAGCCCGACCGCCGGACGCCACCGCACGGCCACCGGGCGGCGCGACCCGACCGAGCGCCGCGCCGACCGGGGTGCCGACGGCCGCGCCGGGGCGGACCACGCGCCCACCGGTCGCGGTGGTCGCGCGGATGTCCGCCGAGCCCACCCCGCCGTCGGCGCCACCGGCGGTGGCGCCTCCGTCCCGGGCGCCCGCGTCGGCGCCGCCGCAGCAGGTCACGGTGGCGGTCGCGCCGGAGAGCAGCCCCGCACCGAAGTACCGGATCCAGGTGCGCAACGTGGGCAACGCGCCGGTGGACACCACCGTGCGGCAGGAGCTGCCGCCCGGGTCGTCGCCGACCGCGATCAGCGCCGGTGGCCGGTCCACCCAGGCGGGCGGGTCCAGCACCGAGGTGACCTGGCGGTTGAGACTGCCGGCACACAGCAGCGCCACGCTGGGCACCGCGCTCGCCACGACCGCGCCCGGCCGGCCACTGACCGCGCCGGCCTGCGCGTTCACGAGTGACGGCACCCGGCCGTACGACTGCGCCACGGCCACCTGGAACGCGGCGGCCGCCCCTGCGGCCGAGGTCACCGACGCGCCGCCGTGGCGCCGGTACCCGGTGCTGCTCGCCGGACTGGTGGTCCTGCTGCTGATCAGCGCCGCCCTGGTGTGGGTGTGGCGACGTCGGCGCGCGGGCCGGGTCACGGCCACCGCGCTCGCCAGCCGTAGCGGACCCGCCGACGGTGGTCGCGGAACGATCTACCCGCGACCGGCAGCTCCGAGTGCGACGCGGCGTCGGCGTACCCCGCCGGTCTGGTTGTTGGTGGGTGCGGCCGTGGCGGTGCTCGCCGGCGTCGTCGGCACCGCGGGCTGGACGGCGACCCGGCAGGTCTCGGCGATCGACACGCAGAAGCAGCCCACCAGCGGAGCGTGGACGGGGACCGGGGTCACCGGGCCGGTGGGGGTGCCCCTTCGCGAGTCGGCGTTCGAGTTCACCGTGTACCGGATGTCGTGCGGAGCGCCCGGCACCGCCGGGAAGGGCGACGGCGGAGGTGCCGCGCCGGCCAACGGCCGACGTTGCCAGGCCACCGTGGGTGTCCGCAACGTCACCGGGGACCACCAACCCTGGCACGGCCAACTGCAACGGGCGTACCTGCCCGGTGGGCGCTGGGTGAGCACCGACGAGTCGGCCACCCGGGCGGCGAACCTGGGTCGGGACATCTTCGCCGACCCGATGGCCGCGGGCAGTCGGACGGTGCTGCCGCTGGTCTTCACCGTCGACGGACGGGATCCGCCGCAGCAGCTGGAGCTGCGCAGTGGGGTGTTCTCCGCGGGTGTGCGGGTGCACATGCCCTGACCGGATGCGCGGCGGCGGTCGTACCCTGGGGTGCGTGACCGCCGCCCTCGCTCCCGCCGTGCTCGACGCGGCGCAGTGGCAGGCCCGCCGGCGCGCCCACGAGGAGCGGGCGGACGTCTGGCTGACCCCGCACCTGGCCCGCCGGCGGCGTGGTGAGCGGCATCCGGTGGCCGACTTCCTGTTCACCTACTACTCGCACCGCCCGGCCCAGCTCCGTCGCTGGCACCCGGGCGCCGGGGTCGAGCTGCGCGATGCCGATCCGGCCGAGTTCGGCCGGGACTACCGCGCCACCACCGCCGGGGTCATTCTCGACACCGAGGGGGTACGCGCGCGGCGCGGCGACTCGGTCGCCTGGATCCGCTCCCTGCTGGCGGCCACCGCCGGGCGGGCGCCGCACTTCGGCTGCTTCGGGATGCACGAGTGGGCGATGGTCTACCGGCAGACCCGCGAGGAGGTGCGGCACAACGCCTGGCCGCTGCGGCTGACCCCGGAGCGGACCGCCGCCGTCGTCGAGGAGCGGGGCGTGCGGTGCAGCCACTTCGACGCGTTCCGGTTCTTCACGCCGCCGGCCCGGCCGTTGAACCTGCTCACCCCGACCCGGGAGACGCAGCACGCGCACGAACAGCCGGGCTGCCTGCACGCCAACATGGACCTGCATAAGCGCAACTCAGGCACCCCTCAGAGGTCGGGGGTATGCAAGCGGCACGAAGCGGACAACAAGGGCCCGAACCGTTGACAAGCATCCCCGCCGCAAGCTGGCTTCCCCAATTGGAAGCTCACGAGAAGCGCACCGACTCCCTTACCGCAGGCCACCGCGCCCGCAAGGCCACGAGTGAACGCCACGCGATCGATGACTTCTTGTACGACTACTACGGCACCAGGCCCTCCGTGCTCCGACGCTGGCACCCGGGCGTCGGCATCTCCTTGGAGCCCGGACCGAACGGCTCTGCCCCACACCGACAGTGGCGTTGGTACGCCACGGACGCGGACGGAGTCGTGAGCTTCGACGTCACAGCGTTCCTCGCCGACCGGGTTGATTCGGTGCGCTTCATCCATCGGCTGTTGTCCGCGATCGCGTCGCGACCAGCCTTCACTGGCTGCTTCGGCCTGCATGAGTGGGCGATGGTGTACCGCCAACGCGAGCATCGGCATCCACTCCCCCTGCGACTTGGGCAAGAGGGCACTGACGCGGTAGTCGAGTCTCACCAGATCCGCTGTACGCACTTCGATGCGTTCCGGTTTTTCACCCCTGACGCGGTTAGCCTCAACCGGCTCCAACCAACGAGGGAGAGCCAGGTAGAGCTTGACCAGCCGGGCTGCTTGCATGCCTCGATGGACTGCCACAAGTGGGCAACCAAGCTGGGCCCTGCGGTTCCGGGGGATCTGGCGCTCGACTGCTTCGAGTTGGCGAGGGACATCCGACTACTCGACATGCAGGCGTCCCCGTACGACTTCTCCTCCTATGGGGAACCGGCGGTGGCCATCGAGACACCTGAGGGCAAGGCCGAGTACGTCGCTCGTCAACGCGAGTTCTCGCAGCGTGCGGGCCGGCTACGCTCCCGGTTGATCGATGTGTGTGCGGCGCTGCTTGAGGGAGCGGAGCCACCGGCAAGGGTGGGGCATGACCCTCTGAGACACCCTTCCCGCACCGCTATGTCATAGCATCCGCCATCTTGCCCCGGTTCCAAGGTCGCCCAGAAGCGGGGATCTGACTCTTGACCTGGGAAGACAACGCTGGCCCGCCAGCCATAACAGGCTCGAACGGCCAGTTCCTTGCCCAAGGAGAGACGACGGCAGTATGGTGAGGGATTGGATCATCACCCACGCACGCCCGCAGGCCGACCTGAGAGCCAGACTGACGGCCGAACGAGCCCGGAGAGTGTAGGGGTATACCCAACGTAAACTCGATGGCCCAGCGGCGCCCTGGGAGGGTTGAACATCTCAGGGAGTGATGGAGCCGGCCAAGAGCTAAGCCGACGGCATCGGGCAAGCTTGAGCAGTGGATGTCGAGGCGGTACGAGTCGAGGGCTATTACGAGGTCCTGGCGCTTCATCGCATGCTCATGGAGTGCAAGTCCGAGGATCTTGGCAGCGTCTACGCAGGCAGCCCGTTCATAGCCGCCATCCAGCATCGCCTGGTTGACGCCCTTGAGGCCGCCGACCCCGGCCAAGGGTGGCGCACCTGGCGGAACGCCGATGCGCACCCCCACCGCGTAGAGGCCATCCGCGCTCACCTGACTCAGGCGGGCGAGTGGTGGCAGGACGCCAACGACGAACAACGTGCGGCATACGTGCGAGACCTCCTCGCACCGTTGCGGCTCTCGCAGGAACTGCTGGCTGAGCTGTCAGGAGCGCCAGCGTCGGCAGGGTGATGCAGCGGCCGGAAGCCGGGGAGTATGTCCTCCTACGCGCGTAGGCGCGCGCCCCCGCGTGCGCGTACCTAAGGAACTACTCCGTAGGAGTAGTGCTGTTCTGCTGTAGATCCACAACCTGTACGCAGTAGATCTTAGATAGACCCCGAAGATCAGGAGCCCGAGATGGGCACTTCGGGGCCCTCTCCCCGGTTCGGTTCCTCCCTTGTTCAGATGCTCGCGACCTTCGCCGGATCTCCCGCCCTGAACAACACATCGACATGCCGCTCATCGGTGCGGCGGACGCCACGCCCCTTCTGGCGGAGACGGCAGCTCACGACAACCGCGAGGATCAGGGACCGCCTGCGGTCTACATCCAACCCATCCCAGTGACGCCGTACCTGCTCGTCCGTCATCCCGGTGACGCCCTTGACCGCGCTGTCACTCCCCAGTTGAGATAGCTGATCCTCCAACCCTTCCACCCGACTGCGCATGGTCTGGGATGCAGTCAGGAACTGCGATCGCGTAACGAGCCCGGCGGCGTAGTCGGTGGCCAGATCATCGAGCCGTGAACGCAGGCTCCCCAGCTCGTCCCTCATCTGCTGAACGGGCAGGTCATCCTCGCTCTGCTCGAACGCTTCCGCGAACTGAGGCGCGGTCAGGAACCGGATCACACGCTCGCTGACCATGGTGTCAGCTTCGTCCTGACGGTGAGATACGCAGTGCTTGAGCTTGCACTCGTACACGGCGTAGCTACCCTGCTCGCCCTTCCGTCCACGCCGTGCCGTGCGGATGGGGCCATCGCACTTGGCGCAGGTAGCGACACCCGTCAGCAGGCTGCGACGGGGACCGCCACCACCAGTCTTGCGGGCAGGGGAGTTGAGCACACGGACAGCGGAACGGTAGATCTCCTCGGGCACCAAGGCATCCCAGTTCCCAGGGCCGACCTCATCCCCTGCGTACGTACGGATAGCGCAGTTCCTGGCAGACATGAGGAGCTGACGAACAGTCGCGCCCGTCCAGCTCCTCCCCCTGGTGGTATGCATGCCCTGGCGGTTCCACTCGTCAGCGATCGACAACAGGGAGCGCCCCGCCAGCAAATCCTGGTACGCACGCTGAACGGCGTCGCCTTCGCCAGCACGAGGCGATCCGTCACGCTCGTATCCGAAGGGTCGAGCCGACCACCAGGGCCGGCCCTGGGAAGCGCGCTGCGTGGCTGCCAGGCGCTGACGAGCAGCCTTCTGCTGGCCCTCGAACTGAGAGAACGCGGTGACCACGTTCGCCATCAGGACGCCTGTCGGGTTGCTCAGGTCCAGCATCCCTGCGGTCACGGCGTGGACGGGTACGCCGTAGCTGATCACCCGGTCCAGCTCACGGGTTAGGCGGACGAGTCGGTCGAGATGCCAGACGATGATGGCGTCCGGCTTCGGGCTCAGGGTGAGCAGCTTCTCGAACGCCGGCCGGACACGGCCGGTCGTAGCGCTGATGCTGTTGTCGATCAGCTCCCGCGTCACCGTCCAGCCTTGACGAGCTGCCAGCTCCCGGCAGGCTTCGAGTTGCCGATCAACGCCCAGCTCGTTACCCAGCTTGTCCAGGCTGAGCCGTGCGTAGATGACGACGTCCATCCCCGCGTTCCCTCCCTTGAAGTTGCCTGTGATGAGGATACGCGCGGACCTGTACAAGTGGGCGTACAAGCTGTCGCCGCTGGTGCCCTCGGAGCTGGTCGCGGACTGTTTCGAGCTGGCCCGGGACATCCGCACGCTGGACATGCGGGCCAGCCCGTACGACCTGGCGGCGCTGGGTTACCCCGCGGTGCGGGTGGAGACTCCGGACGGTCGGGCGGAGTACGCGGCGGCGCAACGCGGGTTCGCCGAGCGGGCCGCCGTGCTGCGCGACCGGTTGCTCGTCGCCGTCCCGGGCTGATCGGGGCTCGGCTCACCCAGTCGCCGCCCGGTCGTCGACAATCAGTCACACACCATCCGGCGGACAGATTTCAGTTCCGTCAGCCGGGTCTGCCCCGAACGGATCATTGCGTTGTCCCATCGACCGCGCGGGGCATCGTGTTAGCTTGATTTTTATGATTACCGGTGCACGTAGACTGATGTTCCTTGCCGGTCTTCTGACGATCGGCATAACGGTGCCCGAAACGGCGTCCGCGAGTGCGGCGACCGGCGGCACAACGTTTGACAGAACCGCAGTTCGTGGCGCGGCGACCGCATTTGGGCCATTCGGCCCCTCCACCTGCGTCGCGGGGACCGTCTGGCGGGAAGCCAGACCAGACGACCACGTCTGCGTGGACCTGAAGACCCGACAATTCGTGAAATTGGACAACCGGAACCCCAACCAGTTCCGCAACCCGGCCGACCGGACCTACGGGCCCGACACCTGCCAGCAGGGGTTCGTGTGGCGCGAGGCGACGCCCAAGGACCACCTCTGCGTCGCGCCCCAGGTGCGCGAGGCACACAAGAAGCTCAACGAAAGCGCGGCCAACCGATGGGTGGCCACCGTTTCCAAGCGCGGCGAGACAACATCGGTGCCATTCGTCCTGTTCGACTACACCGAGCGACTGCACAGCGCCTACAGCGGCCGGGACAATCTGGCCGTCGACACGGCGGACATGAAAGTGCAACCGGATATGAATCGGTCGACGCAGCGGTTCCGTTTTCTGCGTCGAGGCGGACGGGTCGCCCACCAGAACGCCTTCCAGATAATGGACGCCGCGAGCAGACAATGCCTGAGCGTCCGCGACGCCTCGACAGGGAATGGGGCGGGACTGGTGCTGGGGAACTGCCGCTGGCAGCCGAACCAGACCTGGCACCTCCAGCGCCGCGCAGACGACAAGTGGGAGTTGCGGGCCGGGCACAGCGACAAGTGCCTCGACGCGGCCAACTCCGCCCTGACGGCACCGGCGCCCGGCGCCTTCGTGCAGCAGTGGGAGTGCATCGGCGGCCAGAACCAGGCCTGGTCCTTGACCGGCTGACTCCGCGCCGCCCGGGCATGCCGGGGGCGCGGCCGCTCAGTCGCCGTCGGCGCGGCGGTCCCGCTTGCGCTGGGACTGGCGCTTCTTCTCGGCCAGCCGGCGTTCCTTGGCCCCACGGGACGGGCGGGTCGCCCGGCGGGGTGGCGGCGGAGGTGCGGCGGCCTCCCGCAGCAGCGCGGTCATGCGTTCGCGGGCCGCCTCCCGATTGGCCAGCTGGGCCCGGTGCTCACTGGCGGCGATCGTCAGCACCCCGTCGACCAGGCGGTTGGCCAGCCGGGCGAGTGCCCGTGTCCGCAGCCAATCGGGCACGGCCGGGGAGTTGGCCAGGTCGTAGCTCAGCTCGACCCGGGAGTCCGCGGTGTTCACACCCTGCCCACCCGGCCCGGACGAGCGGGAGAAGCGCTCCCGCAGCTCCCCGGCGGGAACGATCCACCGATCGGTCACCCGCAGTCCGTCGTCCACGCCCCGAGGCTAACCCGCGGCGACCCGCCAGGGGTCATCGGTGCGGGGTCTTGCTCTGCGTGGGCGACTGGCTGGGCGCCGGCCCGGCGGCCTCCTCGTCGGAGCCGACCGCCGCGTACGCCACCGCGCCGAAGAGCAGGAGCGCGATCACCCCGGCCTTCACGGCGACCCCACGGATCAGCGACCAGGCGCCTCGACGGGCGCCCGGGACCGACTTCCGGACCGTCTGGTAGTCGTTCCACCCGCGTCGTGCCCGGGCGTACGCCGACCCCACCGCACATCCGATGACCAGGCCCACCAGCAGGAGGACCGCGAGAAGAGGACGCTCCACCTCCGCCAGTATCCATACCGACAGTGATATTTCCATAGCCCGATGCGGTCCGGCCGGATATCCGACACTGGCCGCGCGAGCGGCTGTCCGGGCAGGTCAGCCGCCCTTACCGATGATCGTGTCGGCGGTCTGCTGCACCTGGTCGATCGGGATGGCGAAGCCGATGCCGATCGAGCCGCTCCCGTCGATGGTGGCGATGGCGGTGTTCACTCCGACCACCTCCCCGCGGGCGTTGACGAGCGGCCCTCCCGAGTTGCCGGGGTTGATGGACGCGTCGGTCTGCACCGCGCGGTGCCGGTTGTTGCCCAGCCGTACCTCGCGGTCCAAGGCGCTGACGATTCCCGCAGTGACCGTTCCGGCCAGGCCGAGTGGCGAGCCCACCGCGAGCACCGATTCACCGACCCGGGTCGCACCCGGTTTGGCCATCGGCAACGGGGTGAGACCGGCCGCCGCCGGCACCTTCAGCACCGCCAGGTCGCTGCGCGGCTCCCGGCCCACCACCTCGGCGGCGAACCGGCGGCCGTCGGGCAGCTCGACAGTCACCGGCCCGCCACCACCCTTGGCCAGGATGTGGTCGTTGGTGATCAGGTGCTGCTGGTCGTCCACCGCGAAGCCCGAGCCGGTCGCGGATCCGGCCGACGTGCCGCCGGCCAGCACCGACACCACCCCGGGCACGGTCTTCTCGGCCGCGGTGACCAGCTCGGCGGGCACCGGGGCGGCGGACGCGGCAGCCGGGCCGGGCGCCCCGTCCCGGGCGGCCACCACGCCCCCGGCGACGGCCCCCGAGACGGCGGAGAGCGCCACCACGGCCAGTGCGGCGAGCAGCCGTCGCGGCCTCCGCTCGCCCGGGTCGCGCTCGGGCGGGTCCCACCACCCGCGCCCGTCCGGGTCGAGTTGGGGTGAGACGAACCAGGGACCGCGTGGTTCGCCCAGTCCGGTCTGTACTGCCATGCGTACTCCTCACGGTCGACGGCGGTGGTGCGCGGCGGTCAGGGCAGGCGGGAGAACCAGCGCATCGATCCGGCGGCGGCGCCCATCGCGAACACCAGTCCGAGGCCGATGAACCGAGCCGAGACGTCCTGCCGCTCCGTGCGGTAACCGACCGAGCTGCCGATGTCGTCGTAGACGGCCCGCAGCTCGTCGGTGGTGCTGGCCTCGTGGAACATCCCGCCGGTCTCCTCGGCGACCTCCTTGAGGGTTTGCCCGTCGACCGGCACCTGGATGGGCCGTCCGCCTCGGTCGACGAACCCGGACGGCGTCCCGAAGGAGATGGCGTGCACCGGCACCTCCGCCGTCACCGCCTCCGCGGCCGCTTCCATCGGGTCCATTCCGGAGGTGTTGGCACCGTCGGAGAGCAGGATGATCCGGGCTGGTGGTGTCTCCTTCGCGGCCTCGCTGTCCAGGCTCTTGACCGCGCCGAGGGACGTGTTGATGGCCTCGCCGATCGCGGTGCCCTGCACGCCGGTGATTCCCTCGGCGAGCCGGCCGATCCCCTCGTCGAGGGCGTCGCGGTCGGTGCCGGGCGGCACCAGCACGGCCGCGCTGCCGGCGAACGCGACGAGACCCACGTTGAACTCGTCGGGCAGGCCCTCGACGAACCGCCGGGCCGCCTGCTTCGCCGCGGCCAACCGGTCCGGTTCCACGTCGGTGGCGAGCATCGACGTGGACACGTCCACCGCCACCATCACCGTGGCACGTTCCCGGGGCACCTGGACCTCGGCGCTGGGGCGGGCGAACCCGACGACCAGCAGGGCCAGCATGGCCAGGAAGAGCCCGGCCGGTACGTGCCGACGCCAGGCGGGCCGCTCCGGCGCCACCCGGTCCAGCAGCCGCAGGTTGGTGAAGCGGACCGCGTACCGGCTGCGCCCGCGTTGCATCAGCAGGTACGCGCCGACGAGGGCGAGTACGCCGAGCAGCAGCCAGAGTCGCAGCGGCGACTGCCAGGTCACGCGACACCTCCCCGTGCCGGGGCGACCGGCGCGGTGGCCAGTCGACGCTGGGCGTGCACGTGCCGGACGATGTCCGCGCTCCAGTCCCCGTCGGTGCGCAGGGGCAGGTGGGTGGCGCCGCTGCGGCGCAACGAATGGTGGATCTGGTCGCGCTGGGCGGCGGCGGCCTCGGCGTACCGCTCGCGCAGCCGGCGGTCCGATGTGCACACCTCGCGGCGTCGGCCGGTCTCCGGGTCCATGAGCGTGATCAGGCCGACGTCCGGCAGCTCCAGCTCACGGGGGTCGGTGACCTCGATCGCCAGCACCTGGTGCCGGACGGCGAGCCGGCGCAGGGTGCGTTCCCAGGGCGCTGGCTGGCCGGGGTCGTCGGGCAGGCCGTCGAGGAAGTCGGAGACCACCACGACCAGACCGCGCCGGTTGGCGATCCGGTGCAGCGCGTCGAGCCCGTCGGCCAGGTCCGGCGGCCGCCACCCCGGCCGGTCGACGGGCGCGGTGGGTCGCGGGGCGGCGAGCAGCGTGCGCAGCAGGGTGAGCAGATGGGTACGTCCGCTGCGGGCCGGGAAGCGGCGTACCCCGTCGGCGCGCAGCACCTGGGCGCCGAGGCGGTTACCGATGCCGGCGGTGAGGAAACCGACCGCCGCGACCGCGGCCACCGCCAACTCCCGCTTGTCCAGCTCGGCGGTGCCGAACTCCATGCTGGCGCTGCCGTCGACGAGCAGCCAGGTGGTCAGTTCCCGGTCGGCGTCGATCTGGCGGACGTGCGGTACGCCGGTGCGGGCGGTCACCGCCCAGTCCATCCGGCGGACCTCGTCCTCGCCCGGTCGGTACTCGCGGCTGCCCGCGGGTTCACTGCCCGGCCCGGGCAGCAGGCCGCGGTACTGGCCGTGCAGCAGTCCGTTGAGCCGGCGCGTGACGGTCAGTTCCAGGCGACGGACCCGCTGGTCCGGGGCCAACTCGGCCAGGCCGGGGTCAGCCGGCGCGACGTTCGCTCGTCTCATGCCGCCGCCAGGTCCGGCGTCTGCTGTGGGTGACTGGTGGCCAGCCGGGGCGGTGGCACCGCCTCGACCAGCCGTCGCACCAGGCTCTCCGCCGACACCCCGTCGGCCACCGCGTCGAAGGAGAGCACCAGCCGGTGGGCGAGGACGTCGACAGCCAGCTCACGGACGTCCTCGGGCAGCACGTACTCCCGTCCCCGCAGCAGGGCCTGTGCCCGGGCGGCGGCGACCAGGCCCAGGGTGGCCCGCGGGCTGGCGCCGTACGCCAACAGCGGGGCGATCTCCGGTAGCCCGAAGCGGCCCGGGTCACGGGTGGCGAGGATCAGCCGTACCACGTACTCGGCGAGCGCGTGGTGGACGAAGACCCGCTCGGCGTGGGCCTGGAGGTCCCGCAGTCGTTGCGCGTCGAGCACCGGGCGCGGGACCGGCCGGTCGGTGCTCATCCGGTAGAGGATGGCCAGCTCGTCGGCGTCGCTGGGGTAGTCGACCACCACCTTCATCAGGAACCGGTCGCGCTGCGCCTCCGGGAGTTGGTAGACCCCCTCGGACTCGATCGGGTTCTGGGTGGCCAACACCAGGAACGGTTCCGGGACCGGCCAGCTGCGCCCGCCGATGGAGACCTGCCGTTCGGCCATGGCCTCGAGCAGCGCCGACTGCACCTTGGCCGGGGCACGGTTGATCTCGTCGGCCAGCACCAGGTTGGCCATGATCGGACCCAGTTCGATGTCGAAGGTCTCCTTGGAGGCCCGGTAGATCCGGGTGCCGACGATGTCGGAGGGGACCAGGTCCGGGGTGAACTGGATCCGGGAGAAGGTGCCGCCGACGACTGTGGCGAGGGTCTGCGCGGCCAGGGTCTTGGCCACCCCGGGTACGCCCTCCAGGAGGCAGTGCCCGTTGGCGATCAGTGCGGTGAGCAGGCGTTGGACGAGCCGATCCTGCCCGACGATCACGCGTTTGACCTCGAAGAGGGTCTGTTCCAGCTCGACGCCGGTCGGCTCGGGATCGACCGAGCTGGGCATGCTGGCCAGGGTGTCCGAGATGTCCGTCACGGTGCTTGCTTCCCGGGGCGGGGCCTCGGCAAACGTGGGATTGTGCGGCCCGGACCGGCCCGGAGTGGCCCGAACGGGGATGAGTCGCACGCAAGCGTGACGATCGGCGCGAGGCATCGCGAGAACGGCTGATCGAAGCGAACGGCCCCCGCGCACGAAGCGCGGGGGCCGGGTCTCGATTCGATCAGGGCGTGTGGGTGTGCAGGGTGAAGCCCCGGTCGGCCGGCACTCCCGCCGAGTCACGGGTCTGGATGAAGACCGCGTTGGGCGTGCCCAGCCGCCGAGCGACCGCGACCTCACCACCCGGCGGGATGCAGCAGGAGTCTTGCCGGGAGATGGTGGCCAGGAAGGCGCCGGGCGACACGTTGTAGCCGAACTGCACCTCGTACTCGCCGACGCCGTACTTGAGCACCGTGCCGGTGCCGCGCGCCTTGGTGCCGTTGGCGTTGACGACGGTGAACCAGCTGGCGGCCGCCATCGTGGTGACCCCGCCGGACTTCAGCGCGGCCTTCGCCGAGCGGGCGGATTCGGCGGTGACCGGCGGCTGGCTGTTCGTGTCCCGGGCCGTCGGCTTGGCGGCCGCCTGCGGCGCCTTCGCCGACGGCTGGGCGACGGCGATCCCCCCGCCGACCAGAGTGAGCGCCAGGACAGCGAACGTGACCGCTGCCGCCTTGCGTCGGAAGGATGTTTCCATGACAGGTCCCCCTTGTGTGACCGTGCGAATTCGGCCGACCCGCGGGGCGGGACGGATGACTGCCCATGAATAGGCGGACGACGACACTGGGGTGCGGGAAACCTAGCCCACCGGCAATTGGTGAGGTTGGTTTCTGAACAATCTACATCCCATCTGAGCTGCGATAACTACTCAGAGTTGCGTCGTATGAGCCAGATGGAACGTAGCACCGCAAAAAGCCGGACGTCAATAGTTGATCTCACTTTATCGAGTTGTCGATCAGCCGTCAGATAATTGTGAAAGGTGAACGTTTCGCCATTCACGAAATGGTTTCGGCACACCCATTAGGATCAGCGTCATGATCGTCGACGGGCCACCCACACCCATCCCCTCAGCGCGGTGGTACCGCAGCGCTCGGCTCGGCACGGTGCTCTGCTGGCTGACGGTCGCGCCGATCGCCCTCTGGGCCGCCGTCCGACTGCTCGGCCTGGACCGGGGTCCCCTGGTGCAGGCGCTCGCCTTCACGCCGTACGTCGCGGGGTTCAGCGTGCTGCCACTGGCCCTCGCACTCGCCCTGCGGCGCTGGTGGCCGGCGACGGTCGCGGCCCTGACCGCGGTGGCCTTGCTCGGCGTCGTCGCACCCCGGGCGCTGGCCTCCCCGCAACCCGCGGCGGCCGGGCCGACCGTGCGGCTGCTCACCGCCAACCTGCTCGCCGGGACCGGCGACGCCCGGACGCTTGTCGAGTTGGTCCGGCGGCACGGGGTGGACGTGCTCACCGTGCAGGAGTTCACGCCGGAGGCGCGGGCCGCCCTGGATCAGGCCGGCCTCGACCGGCTGCTGCCACACCGGCAGCTCAACCCGGAGATCGGCACGCCCGGCTCCGGGCTCTACTCGCGGTGGCCGCTGACCGACGTCGGCCTGCGGCGCAACCTCAACGGGTGGGGCTTCACCCAGGCGTACGGGACGGTGGCCGTCCCCGGCGCACCCCCGGTACGGGTCGAGTCGGCCCACCCCTCGGCCCCGTACGCGCTGGACCAGGTCGGCAACTGGCGGGCCGACCTGACCGCCCAACCCCCGGCCACCCCGGACGGTGGCCTGCGGATCCTCGCCGGGGACTTCAACGCCACTCTCGACCACGGTCCGCTGCGCGCCCTGCTGCGCACCGGCTACGTGGACGCCGCCGACGCCACCGGCGAGGGCCTGACCGGCACCTGGGGTCCGTACGACGGTGACCTCATCCCACCTGTCACCATCGACCACGTCCTCGTCGACCGCCGCATCGCGGTCCGGTCGGTGCGGGTGCTCACCCTCCCCGGCAGCGACCACCGCCCGGTCCTGGCCACGCTCACCCTCCCACAGTGATCCTGCCGCCGGGTCAGACCGAGGCGGGGGCCAGGCCGTAGGTGAGAGCGTCGATCAGGGCGTGCCAGCTGGCCTCGACCACGTTGGGGTGTACGCCCACCGTGGTCCAGTCGCGGCCGGTGCCGTCGGCGGTCTCCAGCAGCACCCGGGTCACCGCGCCGGTGCCGTGGCTGCCCTCCAGGATGCGCACCTTGTAGTCGGCCAGCTCGAAGCCGCGCAGCTGCGGGTAGTGCTTGGCCAGCCCCACCCGCAGCGCCTCGTCGAGCGCGTTGACCGGGCCGTTGCCCTCGGCGGTGGCGATCACCCGCTCCCCGCGTACCCGGATCTTGACGGTCGCCTCGGAGACCACCGAACCGTCCTCCCGATGTTCGACGAGCACCCGGTACGACTCCAGGGTGAACGGTCGCGCCGGACCCCCTTCCGGCAGCTCGGAACGGACCAGCAGCTCGAAGGAGGCGTCCGCGGCCTCGAAGGACCAGCCGCCGGCCTCCAACTCCTTGACCCGCTTGGTGACCCGGGTCAGCGCCTCCGGACTGCCGGCCAGGTCCAGACCGAGCTCACGACTCTTCAGCTCGACACTGGCCCGGCCGGCCATCTCGGTGATCAGGATCCGCATGTCGTTGCCCACCACCGACGGGTCCACGTGGTTGTAGAGCAACGGGTCGACCTTGATCGCGCTCGCGTGCAGCCCCGCCTTGTGGGCGAAGGCGGCGGCCCCGGCGTACGCCTGGTGGGTGTCGGGGGCGATGTTGGCGATCTCGGCGATGGCGTGCGAGACCCGCACCATCTGCGCCAGGCAGCCCTCCGGTAGGACCGGCATGCCCAGCTTGAGTTGGAGGTTGGCGACGACCGCGAAGATGTCGGCGTTGCCGGGGCGTTCGCCGTACCCGTTGGCGGTGCCCTGGACGTGGCGGACACCCGCCTCGACGGCGGCGATCGTGTTCGCCACCGCGCAGGAGGTGTCGTTCTGCGCGTGCATGCCGAGCAGACCGGCGTCGATCCCCAGCCGGTCGGTCAGGTCGCCGATCACGGCGGTCACCTGGGATGGCAGCATGCCGCCGTTGGTGTCGCAGAGCACCATCCGCTCGGCGCCGGCGGCCAACGCGGTCTGCACCACCGCCGCGCCGTACGCGGGGTCGTGCCGGTAGCCGTCGAAGAAGTGCTCGCCGTCGACGAAGACTCTCCGGCCCTCGCGGACGAGGTGGCTGACGGTGTCGTGGATCATCGCCAGGTTCTCCGCGCCGGTGGTGCGCAGCGCCCGCTCGACGTGCCGGCTGTCGGCCTTGGCGACGAGCGCCACCGCCGGGGTCTGCGCGTCCAGCAGGGCCCGCACCTGGGGGTCGTCGGCGACCGCGACACCGGCCTTGCGGGTGGCGCCGAACGCGACAAGCACGGCGTGCCGCAAATCCAACTCGGTGCGCGCCCGACGGAAGAACTCGGTGTCCTTGGGCACCGCGCCCGGCCAGCCACCTTCGATGAAGCCGACGCCGAACTCGTCGAGCAGCCGGGCCACGGCCAGCTTGTCGACCACCGAGTAGGTGAGCCCCTCGCGCTGGGCGCCGTCGCGCAAGGTCGTGTCGAAGACCTGGAACGTCATCAGGATCCTTTCTCGGAGCAACAAAAAGACCTCCCGCGGGTGCGGGAGGTCTGCGCGCTCGGCGGAGGGGAGAGCCGGCGCGCTAGGTCGCAATAATCAGGGCGGTGCTGGTCACGATGGCCACTCTGCCACTCCTCACCCCTTTTTGGGAGGATCAATCCACATGGCGGGACAGTGACTGAGCGTTCGTTCACCCCGAACGGTCGCTCGTGATCGGCTTCACAAGCCACCAGGCCCCTCATCGGCAGAAACAGCCGTGCGGAAGCATCTGCAACGGATCCAGTGGCGGCCACCGTGCCGTCGGCAAGGAGGGCTGTGCTCACCGTCAGTGACCGCTTACCTGAGCACGGACCCACCGCCTGCGTATCGCTGGACGCCACCAACGCGTCCACGACGATCAGCCACCCGTCCCACGAGGGCACGTGGCGTCTGGTCCTCGTCGGGCCGATGGAGTTCACCTCCATCGGCCCGACGGAGATCGGGGTCTGACCATGGGCCTGGACGCCATCAGGGCGGCCCTGCCGGAGTACGCCAGGGACATCGCGCTCAACCTGGGCGCCACCATCGGCACCTCGGCGTTGACCCCGGCGCAGAGCTGGGGCACCGCGCTGGCCTGCGCGGTGACCGCCCGCAACCCGGTGGTGCTGCGGGAGATCGCGGCCGAGGCGCTCGGCCACCTCGGACCGGAGGGTGTCGAGGCGGCCAAGGGCGCCGCGGCGATCATGGCGATGAACAACATCTACTACCGGGCCAAGCACCTGATCGGCGACGAGCAGTACGCCTCGATGCCGGCCCGCCTGCGCATGCGGATCATCGCGAGGCCAGGGGTGGACAAGGGCGACTTCGAGCTCTGGTGCCTCGCCGTGTCGGCCATCGCCGGCTGCGGGGTGTGCCTGGAGTTGCACGAGAAGAAGCTGCGCGGCAGCGGCTTCACCCGGGAGCAACTGCACGAGACCCTGCGGATCTCCGCCGTGGTGCACGCCGCGGCGGTCACCCTGGACGCCGAGGCCGCCGTTTCCGGCCCCCGACAGCCGGGTAGCTCCTGCCAAGACATGAGCTGATCGGTGACAGTCAGGAGTGAACGGCATGGACAGGATCGATCCGCACGCCACGCACGCCGGGCCGGACCCGCTGCACGGCGGCGACCAGGGCGTCGTGCCCGGTGGCGCGCCAGCCGGCACGTTCGACCCCTGGCGGTACCGGGACCAGGCCGGGGTGGCCGACGCCGACCTGGTCGGCTACAAGGTCGAGGCCAGCGACGGTGGCGTCGGCAAGATCGACAGTGCCAGCCACGAGGTGGGCGGCAGCTACCTGGTGGTCGACACCGGCCCCTGGATCTTCGGCAAGAAGGTGATGCTGCCGGCCGGCACCGTCAACCAGGTCGACCACGACCAGCGCACCGTCTCCGTCGACCGCACCCGGGACCAGATCAAGGCCGCCCCGGAGTACGACGAGAGCAGCCACAGCGACCCGAGCTACCGGGATCAGCTGGGCGGCTACTACGACGAGACGTACGGCGCCCTCCCGCCGGGCACGGCCCGCTGACTGTTCGACCCGACGGCCGGTGGGGTGTGGTCCCACCGGCCGTTACCGTGTGAGCGTGGACGCCATCGACGAAAATCGTCAGACCTCGCTGCTGCCCGCCACCTTCAACTTCCGCGACGTCGGTGGCCACCTCGGCCACGGCGACCGACCCGTACGCCGGGGCCGGCTCTTCCGTTCCGACTCGCTGCACCGCCTCACCGAGCAGGACGGGGACGCGTTCGCCGCGATCGGGATCCGCACCGTCATCGACCTGCGCCGCCCCAGCGAGGTGCAGCGGGACGGCCGGGTGCCGGCATACCAGGGGCTGACCTACCGCAACATCCACCCGGAGCACGCCGACTGGGCGAGCACACCGCACCAGGAGGGTGCCAGCCTGGCCCGTTACCTCGCGGACCGGTACGCCGACCTGGCCCAGACCGGCACCGCCGGGCTGGCCGAGGCGGTCGGGTTGATCGCCGACTCCGCCAATGCCCCGGCGGTGGTGCACTGTGTCGCCGGCAAGGACCGCACCGGCATCGTCTGTGCGCTGACGCTCTCCGTGCTCGGCGTCGACGACGCGGACATCACCGCGGACTACGCGCTCAGCTCCGAGGCGTCGGCCCGGTTCAGTGCCTGGCTGGCGACCACCAGCCCGACTGGCCCGGCCGTGCCGGCGCCGTTTCTGGCCTCGCCCGCCGAGGCGATGCAGCTCTTCCTCGACGAGCTACGCGAGGGGTACGGCTCGGTCGAGGCGTACCTGCGGCACGCCGGGGTGACCGACGAGCAGCTCGCCGCCCTCCGCGACCACCTGCTCGAGGAGCCGACCGAGGCGTAGCCCGCCGGGGCCGGGGCCGACCAGACCGCCGACTGCGCCGGCCCGTCTGATGGGGACGGGCCGGCACGGCCACGGAGGTCAGAGGACCCGCTGCACCCAGCCGTACTCGTCGGCCGCCTTGCCGCGCTGGATGTTCACCAACTGCTCGCGGATGCTCATGGTGACCCGGCCGGGCTCGCCGCCACCGACCAGGAACTCACCGTCGGGGAAGCGGACCCCGCCGATCGGGGTGACCACCGCGGCGGTGCCGCAGGCGAACACCTCCCGGAGGCGACCGCTGGCCGCGTCGGCCTGCCAGTCGGCGAAGCTGACCGGTCGCTCTTCGACCACGTGCCCGGCCGCGCCGGCCAGCGTGAGGATCGCGTCGCGGGTGATGCCCGGCAGGATCGTGCCGGTCAGCGGCGGGGTGACGATCGAGTTGTCGTCGTAGACGAAGAAGACGTTCATGCCGCCCAACTCGTCCACGAACCGGCGCTCCACCGCGTCCAGGAAGACGACCTGGTCGCAGCCGGCCTCGATCGCCTCGGCCTGGGCTGCCAGCGACGTCGCGTAGTTGCCGCCGCACTTGGCCGCGCCGGTGCCGCCGGGCGCGGCCCGGGTGTAGTCCGGCGAGACCCAGACGGTGACCGGCTTGACCCCACCGGTGAAGTACGCGCCGACAGGTGAGGCGATCACCAGGTAGAGGTATTCGTTGGCCGGGCGGACGCCGAGGAAGACCTCGCTGGCGAACATGAACGGCCGCAGGTAGAGGCTGCCGTCCTCGCCGGTGGGGATCCACTCCTGGTCGATCTCGATGAGCTTGTGCAGCGAGTCGACGAACACCTCGGGCGGCAGCTCCGGCATCGCCATCCGCTGTGCCGACGCGACGAACCGGGCCGCGTTGGCGTCCGGCCGGAACATCGTCACGCCGCCGTCGGCCGTCCGGTACGCCTTCAGTCCCTCGAAGATCTCCTGCGCGTAGTGCAGCACCGCGCTGGCCGGGTCCATCGGGATCGGGCCTCGCGCCTCCACCCGGGCGTCGTACCAGCCCTTGCCCTCGGCGTAGCGGACGGTGACCATGTGGTCGGTGAAGACGCGGCCGAACCCGGGGTTGGCCAGCAGGGCGGCCCGGTCGGCGGCGGATACCGGCGCGGGATTCGGACGGATCTCGAAGTCGAGCATGTCACCACCGCTCATCGGGCTGACCTCCCTGCGGGACAACGGCATGCGGGACCGCACACCGAATTGGCTGTGCCAGAAACTTACCCGAACGGCCGTTCAGCGGGTAGCGCCGCTCGGGCGGGACGGACGGTCCGGCCGAGCCGACGGCTGGGCCGGCCGCTGCTGGGGCCGGGGGCGGTCAGGCTACGGCGTGGGCCGCGAGCCGATCCCCGACCTCTTCGGTCCGCAGCGCGACGCCCGGAGTGCGGGCGGCCAGCTCGGCGGCGACCGCCGCGTTGACCCGGGCCGCGGACTCGGTGTGCCCGAGCTGCTCCAGCAGCAGTGCGGCGGAGAGCACGGCGGCGACCGGGTCGGCGATGCCCCGCCCGGCGATGTCCGGCGCCGAGCCGTGCACCGGCTCGAACATCGAGGGGTACGCCCCCTCGGGGTTGATGCAGCCGCTTGCCGCCAGCCCGATCCCACCGGTGACGGCGGCGGCGATGTCGGTGAGGATGTCACCGAAGAGGTTGTCGGTGACCACCACGTCGTAGCGCTGCGGCTGGGTGACCAGGAACATCGCGGCGGCGTCGACGTGCTGATATTCGGTGGCGATGTCCGGGTGCTCGGCGGCGACCAGGTCGAAGGTGCGCGACCAGAGCGACCCGGCGTGGGTGAGCACGTTGGTCTTGTGCACCAGGGTGACCTTGCGTCGCTCCCGGCGGGCGGCGCGGGCGAACGCGTCGCGGATCACCCGCTCCACGCCGTGCCGGGTGTTCAGGCTCTCCTCCGTGGCGACCTCGGCGGGAGTGTCCCGGTGCAGCGTTCCACCGGCCCCGGCGTAGAGGCCCTCGGTGCCCTCGCGGACCACCACGAGGTCGACCTCGCCCGGCTTGACGTTGCCGAGCGGGCCGGCGACTCCGGGCCAGAGCCGGGACGGGCGCAGGTTGACGTACTGGTCGAACGCGAACCGGAGCTTGAGCAGCAGCCCCCGCTCCAGGACACCGGGCGGGACCGTCGGGTCACCGACCGCGCCGAGCAGGATCGCGTCGTGCCCGGCCAACTCGGTCAGCACCGAGTCGGGCAGCACCTCTCCGGTACGGTGCCAGCGGGCCGCGCCGAGGTCGTACTCGGTGGCCTGCACGCCCGGCAGCACCGCGTCGAGGACCTTGCGGGCCTGCGCGACCACCTCGGGCCCGATGCCGTCTCCGGCCACCACCGCGATCCGCGCCACGACCGCACTCCTCTGCTCAACGGGTCCGTCCCGGCAACGGTACGTCGCTGTCCCGCCTCCCGGTACGCGGGGTCCAACATCTGAGAAATTGTGATGCACAGCAGCCTCTCAGCTGGGACTCATGAGGCGGTCATGTCCGCTGCCTACGGTGTGGTCAGCGGGTCACGGGGGCCTGCTGACCGCCGGGTCGCGACGACGCGGCACCGAGTGCGAGGGGACAGATGCGATGCGCATCGACGAACAGCCGCGGACCCGCTGGCCGGACCCGTCGGCATTCCGCAGTCGTCGACCGGACCTTCGCCTCGGCAGCCGCCGACAGCGGATCGACCCGGCCGGCGCCACCGAGGGCCGGATCGCCGTGCAGCACACCGTCCGCACCGCGACCGCCGAATACACCCTCCTCCTCAACGCGCCCGAGTGGCTCGGTCGCCGGGGCGTGGGCGAGGCTCTGCGGGACAGCGTCGCGGAGCTGCGCGCCATCGACCTCACCTACGGCCCCAACCGGCCGGAGAGCCTGGTCTCCCGGCTGCGCCGCGGTGAGATCAGCCCGGATTCGTACGCCCCGCTCGCCGACCTGGTGGACCGCTGCGCGGCCATGCGCGCGGCCACCGACGGGTGGTTCGACGCCTGGGCGGTGCCCGGCGGCTTCGACCCGGGCGGTCTGCTCGGTGGCTGGGCGGTGGAACGGGCCGCCGAGAGGCTTCGGGCCGCGGGAATCCACGACTACGCCGTACTGGCCGGAGCCGACCTCGTCGTCCGCGGCCACGCGCCGCACGGTGGGCCGTGGCGGGTCGCGGTGCACCACCCCACCGCACCCGAGCGCGCACCGCTGGTGTTGGAGATGACCGCCGGCGCGGTCGGCACCTCCGGGGTGACCGGGCGACAGGGGCACGTGGTGGACCCGCACACCGGCGAGCCGGCCGACCAGCTCGTCGCCGCCACGGTCGTGGGCCCCGACCTGACGATCGCCGACGCCTACGCCACCGCGCTGTACGCCGCCGGCCCCACCGGCCTGGCGTGGTTCCGGGGCAACTCCCACTATCGGGTGCTCTTCGCCCACCGACGCTGAGTGTTGCGATCGGCCCCCACGCTCTCGGCAACGATCGTGGGGGCCGATCAGCGACGAGTGCGCGTGGCTCGCACAATCGAGGGGTGCGGACCGGTCGCGCCGGATGCCGACCGCGCCACCCGAAGACGGGCCGGCGCCTCGAACTCGGCCAGTGACCGCAGTACGTACGCTAGCGAATCGACGCAACTCGACGCAAGAGTCTCTACACCGGACCGTCGGGACGGGAGACTCCGGACCCGATGGTTGACCGGCGGCGAGGCAGTTTCGACATGGTGAACGGCGGATGGCACGCTATCCGCCGTGAGTTTCGATCTGAGCGTGTGGGCCCTGGAGGCCGGGGCGACGCCCGAGGACGTGCGGACAGCGGTCAACGGTTGCCGGCAGGGGCGACACGTGGACCGTTACCCGGATCCGCGGGTGGTCAGCTTCTACCGGGCGATCACCGCGTCCTATCCGGACCGTCACCCCGGCGCGAACAGCCCGTGGGCGGTGGCACCACTGCACGCAGCCCACGATCATGTCGAGCTGAACCTGCACCCGACCTGCGCGGACCAGGTGCTGCTGGACATCGAGCGGCTGGCCGGCGAGCACGGGCTGATGCTCTTCGACCCGCAGGACGGCTCGGTCTACCCGCCCCCGGCGCGACTGCCCGGCTGACCTGACCGGCGGCACGGCCTGGGAAATGACGAGGGGCCCGGCGAATCGCCAGGCCCCCCACGGTGCGTGTCGGTTACTACTCGTCGCGCAGATCAGCGGCGCTGGCCGCGGTCGCGCCGATCGACTCGGCGGCCGAGGTGAGCAGGTCGGCGCCGAGCGCCTGGTCGACGGTGAGCGTCATCAGCGTCTCGCCGCCCGCCTCACGCCGGGCCACCTGCATGGCGGCGATGTTGATGCCCGACTCGCCGAGCAGGGTGCCGACCGTGCCGACGACACCGGGCCGGTCGGCGTAGCGCAGGAAGAGCAGGATGCCCTCCGCGCCGATCTCCACGTCGAAGCCGTCCACCTCGGTCAGCTTGAGCACGTCCCGAGCACCCGAGTGGGTGACCGTGCCGGAGACACTCACCGTCCGGCCGTCCGGCAGCGCGCCGCGTACGGTGACCAGGGTGGGCTGCTCGGCCGTCTCGGCCAGGGCCGCCAGGGTGACCTCGACGCCCCGCTCCGCGGCCAGGTGCGGCGCGTTGACGTAGGTGACCTGCTCCTCGACCACCGAGCTGAACAGGCCCTTCGTCGCGGCGAGCTTCAGCACCGACACGTCGTGCGCGACGATCTCGCCGCGAACCTCGACGGTGACGCTGGCCGCGATGCCGCCGGCGACAGCGGTGAACGCCCGGCCCAGCTTCTCGGCCAGCGGCAGCAGTGGCCGCACGTCCTCGGCGACCACGCCGCCGGCCTGCACGTTCACCGCGTCCGGCACGAACTCGCCCTGCAACGCGAGCTTGACGCTCTTCGCCACGGCGAGACCGGCCTTGTCCTGCGCCTCGTTGGTGGAGGCGCCCAGGTGCGGGGTGGCCACCACGTTGTCGAAGGCGAACAGCGGCGAGGAGGTGCACGGCTCCTTGCTGTACACGTCGACACCGGCGCCGGCGACCCGGCCCTCGGCGATGGCGTTGGCGAGCGCCTGCTCGTCGACGAGGCCACCACGGGCGGCGTTGACGATGCGAACGCCGGGCTTGACGATCGCCAGCTCCTTCTCACCGATCAGGCCGACCGTCTCCGGCGTCTTCGGCAGGTGGATGGAGATGAAGTCGCTCTCCCGCAGCAGCTCCTCCAGCCCGACCAGGCGGACGCCGAGCTGCGCCGCACGGGCCGGCTGGATGTACGGGTCGTACGCGATCAGCCGGGTGCCGAACGCGGCGATGCGCTGCGCGAAGAGCACGCCGATGCGACCGAGCCCCACCACGCCGACGGTCTTGCCCTGCACCTCGACGCCCGTGTACTTCGACCGCTTCCACTCCCCCGCCTTGAGCGCGGCACTGGCGCTGGCGGTGTTCCGGGCGACGGCGAGCAACAGCGCGACGGCCTGCTCGGCGGCGGAGACGATGTTGGAGGTGGGCGCGTTCACGACCATCACGCCCCGCGCGGTGGCGGCCGCCACCTCGACGTTGTCCAGCCCGACGCCGGCCCGGGCGACCACCTTGAGTCGCGGTGCGGCGGCGACCGCCTCCGCGTCGATCTGGGTGGCGCTGCGCACGATGACGGCGTCGGCCTCGGAGAGCGCCGAGAGCAGGGCCGGACGGTCGGTGCCGTCGACGTGCCGGACGTCGAAGTCGTGGGCGAGCACCTCGATGGCGGCGGGGGCGAGTTCTTCGGCGATCAGTACGACAGGATTCATCGGTCCTCGTAGAGGTCGTGTTTGCGATCGGCGCGGGCGGCCGGGCGCAGCACTGCGCCCTGCGCTGATCCGTGCCGTGGCCGTCAGGTGCCGGCTGCTGCACCTACAGGCGATCGTAGGGGCCGGGCTGGTCGACGTGTTCCGGTCTTCGGGGTGAGTGCCCTCACACGCCCGGTCGAGCGACGGACATCGGCCGTTCACCGCACCGACACGGTTGCCCGCGCCCGCTACAACCGGAGACACACCCCTGCGGGAGGAGCCACAATTGTTGCTCGCCGTGCGTCGCACGCTGCTGCGACAGCTGACCCGCATCGATCTCACGCGGTTCGGTCCGAAGCTGGCCGAGGCGTTGGTCACCCGGTCCCAACAGGTGAAAATCCGACGCAGCTTCGTGTCCCGGCGCACCGCCGCCGCGGACGAGGCGGTCGCGCTCTACCGGCGGCTGGTCCAGGACCGGCCGGGCCGGCACGAGGTGGGGCTCGCGCGGGCGCTCGTCGCGCAAGGATCCGTCCCCGACGACCGCACGGTCGAATCCGCGGTCGCGCAGGGCCGGGAGGCGATCGGGTACGTCGGGAACGCGACCGACCGAGACGGCCTCGTCGTCCTGGCCGCGGCGCAGCTGATGGTGGCCATGCAACTCCGCTCCGACGCACCCCGCGACGCGCTGCTGCTCGCCGACCAGGCCCGGGATACCTGGCTACGGTGCGCGCCGCTCGGCGCCCGTGAGCGGATGGCGTTGGCCCGGTCCCTCACCGAGCTCGGCTACTGCCGGGCGGTGCTGGGCGAGCCGGCCGCGGCGCTCGCCGCCCGGGAGGAGGCGGTCGAGTTGTTCCGGCGGCTTCCCCTCTGGATGCGGCTGAAGCACATGCCCGCCCGACTCGAGGCGATGACCGGGCTGGCGGAATCCCTCGTCTCGCATCGTCGGTGGGCCGAGGCGCTGACGCTGACCACGGGTGCCCGCGAGGACCTGACCTTCATGAGCCGTGTGGAGCCACTGCGGTTCCGGCCGATGCTCGGCAGACTGTTGTTCGTGATCGCCAAGTGCCACGTGGGGCTCGGCGAACCGGAGGCGGCTGTTGCGGCGGCCGAGGAGGCGGTCGGGCACTACCGCTGGTTGGCCGAACACGACCCCGTTCGATATCACAGTCGGTTGGTCGTCGCGCTACGCGCGTTGGCCGGCATCCTCAACGCCCTTGGGCGGTACGAGAGGGCAGCCTGGGCAGCCGCTGAGGCCGAGGCGACGGAAAGCCGCTGACGCGGGGCGTTACGGCCAGCGGCCGGCGACCCGCGCTGGGGAGAGCGCGGGATCGCCGGCCGCTGGTGGACCGTTTCGGGTCGTACGGGTCAGGCGGTCTCGGTGATCGGGCGGTCGACCCAGCTCATCATGCCGCGCAGCTTCTTGCCGGTCTCCTCGATCGGGTGCGCCGCACCCTCGGCCTGCCACTTGGTGAAGTTGGGCCGGCCGGCCTCGTCCTCGGCGACCCACTCGCGGGCGAACTCGCCGGACTGGATCTCGCCCAGGATCTTGCGCATCTCGTCCTTGACCCGGGAGTCGATGATGCGCGAGCCACGGGAGAGGTCGCCGTACTCGGCAGTGTCGGAGATGCTGTAGCGCATCTTCGCGATGCCGCCCTCGTACATCAGGTCGACGATCAGCTTCAGCTCGTGCAGGCACTCGAAGTAGGCGACCTCCGGGGCGTAGCCCGCCTCGGTGAGCACCTCGAAACCGGTCTGCACCAGCGCCGAGGCACCGCCGCAGAGCACCGCCTGCTCGCCGAAGAGGTCGGTCTCGGTCTCCTCGGTGAAGGTGGTCTTGATCGCGCCGGCGCGGGTGCCGCCGATCCCCTTGGCGTACGCGAGGGCGAGGGCGAAGGCGTTGCCGCTGGCGTCCTGCTCGACGGCGACGAGACAGGGCACACCCTTGCCGTCGGCGTACTGGCGGCGGACCAGGTGGCCGGGGCCCTTCGGCGCGACCATCGCCACGTCCACGTCGGCCGGCGGCTTGATCAGGTCGTACCGGATGTTGAAGCCGTGGCCGAAGAAGATGGCCTTGCCCGCGGCGAGGTTCGGGGCGATCGACTCCGAGTAGATCGAACGCTGGGCGGTGTCCGGCGCGAGCACCATGATCACGTCGGCCTCGGCGGAGGCCTGCGCCGGCGTGAGGACCCGGAAGCCCTGCTCCTCGGCCTTGGGCCGGCTCTTCGAGCCCTCCGGCAGACCGATCACCACGTCGACGCCGGAATCCCGCAGCGACAGCGCGTGGGCGTGGCCCTGACTGCCGTAGCCGATGACCGCGACCTTCTTGGCCTGGATCAGGCCGAGGTCGGCATCGTCGTCGTAGAACACCTCAACGCTCATGAGAACTTCCCTTTCGTACGACGGCCGGGGCGGCCCGTCGTGGCTGTGCGGATGGGTTCGGGTACGGCCCGGCCGGGCCGACCGGTGGCGGTCAGGCGGCCCGGAGCGCGGGCCCGGCGGTGATCGAACGCGAGCCGCGCCCGATCGCCACCAGCCCGGACTGGACCATCTCCTTGATCCCGAAGGATTCAAGATCACGGAGTAGCGCGTCGAGCTTGTCCGGGGTGCCGGTGGCCTCGATGGTCAGCGTGTCCGGGGCGACGTCGACCACCCGGGCGCGGAACAGGCTGACGGTCTCCAGCACCTGGGACCGGGCGGACCGGTCGGCGCGGACCTTCACCAGCAGCAACTCCCGGGCGACCGAGACCTGCGGATCCAGCTCAACGATCTTGAGCACGTTGACCAGCTTGTTGAGCTGCTTGGTGACCTGCTCCAGCGGAGACGACTCGGCGTTGACCACGATGGTGATCCGGGAGACGTCCGGGTTCTCGGTCTCACCGACGGCGAGACTGTCGATGTTGAACCCGCGCCGGGAGAACAGGCCGGAGACCCGGGCGAGCACACCGGGCTTGTTCTCCACGAGCACGGACAAAGTGTGCATGGTCATTAGATGTCATCCTCGTCGAAGACCGGGCGGACGCCGCGGGCGAACATGATCTCGTCGTTGCTGGTGCCGGCGGCGACCATCGGCCAGACCATCGCGTCCTTGCCGACCACGAAGTCGATCACGACCGGAGCGTCGTTGATCTCCATGGCCGCGGCGATGGTCTTGTCCACGTCGTCGGCGGTCTCGCACCGCAACCCGATGCAGCCCAGCGCCTCGGCGAGCTTGACGAAATCCGGAATGCGGTGCTTGTGGGTGCCGAGGTCGGTGTTGGAGTAGCGCTCGTTGTAGAACAGCGTCTGCCACTGCCGGACCATGCCGAGATTGCCGTTGTTGATCACGGCGATCTTGACCGGGATGCCCTCCAACGCGCAGGTGGCCAACTCCTGGTTGGTCATCTGGAAGCAGCCGTCACCGTCCACCGCCCAGACCACCGTGTCCGGCTTGCCGACCTTCGCGCCCATCGCCGCCGGCACCGCGTAGCCCATCGTGCCGAGGCCGCCGGAATTCAACCAGGTGTACGGCTTCTCGTAGGAGATGAACTGGGACGCCCACATCTGGTGCTGGCCCACCCCGGCCACGAAGATCGCGTCCGGGCCGACGATCTCGCCCAGGCGCTTGATCACGTACTGCGGGGAGAGCGTGCCGTCCGCCGGCTCGTCGTAGCCCAGCGGGTAGCGGTTGCGCAGGTCGTCCAGCTGAGTCCACCAGTCGCCCAGTTCGGTGCTGCGACCCGCCGCCCGCTCGACGGTCACCGCGGCGATCAGCTCGTCGATGACGTGCTTGGCGTCTCCGACGATCGGCACGTCCACGTGCCGGTTCTTGCCGATCTCCGCCGGGTCGATGTCCGCGTGCACCACTGTCGCGTCCGGGGCGAACGAGTCGAGCTTGCCGGTGACCCGGTCGTCGAACCGCGCGCCGAGCGCGACGATCAGATCCGCCTTCTGCAGGCCGTAGACCGCGGCGACGGTGCCGTGCATGCCGGGCATGCCCAGGTGTTGCTGATGCGAGTCGGGGAACGCGCCGAGCGCCATCAGCGTGGTGACCACCGGGATGCCGGTCAGCTCGGCCAGTCGGCGCAGCCCGTCCGTGGCGCCGGCCTTGAGGACACCGCCACCGACGTAGAGCACCGGCCGGCGGGCCGCGGCCATCAGCCTCGCCGCCTCCCGGATCTGCTTGCCGTGCGGGTGCAGGGTCGGCCGGTAGCCGGGCAGGTCCAGGGTGGGCGGCCAGGCGAAGGTGGTCTGCGCCTGGAGCACGTCCTTGGGGATGTCGACGAGCACCGGGCCGGGCCGGCCGCTGCTGGCCAGGTGGAACGCCTCGGCCAGCACCTGGGGGATCTCCTCGGCGTTCTGCACGAGGAAGTTGTGCTTGGTGATCGGCAGGGTGATGCCCTGGATGTCCGCCTCCTGGAAGGCGTCGGTGCCGATCGACGGGCGGGCCACCTGCCCGGTGATCGCCACCATCGCCACCGAATCCATGTACGCGTCGGCGATCGGGGTGACCAGGTTCGTCGCACCCGGGCCGGAGGTGGCGATGCACACGCCGACCTTGCCGGTGGCCTGCGCGTACCCGGTCGCCGCGTGCCCCGCGCCCTGCTCGTGGCGCACCAGGATGTGCCGGACGCTGGAGTCGTAGAGCGGGTCGTACGCCGGCAGGATCGCGCCGCCCGGGATGCCGAAGACGACGTCGACCTCGAGCGCCTCGAGGGACCGCACGAGCGAACCGGCCCCGGTGACCTGGGCCGGCGCGGAGGGCCGTACCGCCGGAACGGCCGGGGTGGCCGGGGTGGCCGCGGAACGCGCGGCGGCCGGGTCGACGTCGACGGTCGGGTCGACGGCCGCACGGGCCCGGCGGGCGGAGTGGGCGAGGGTCTCGGGCGTGGGTCTCGTCATGACGGTTCTGGCCTTCGGCTGGAGTGGCTGGTGGCTAGTCAAGCGATGCGACGCGGGCTGTGCCCGCCTCGCCAGGTTCCGATGGCAATAAAAACGGCCCTCGTGCAGATGCACGGGGCCAGCGCACTCTCAATGGGGAGAGTGCGCTCAGGTAAGTACTCGCAGCGACCGGTACGACGACATGCGGCTAAGCCTGACGCATCTCACGCGATGAGTCAACTGCTCCCACATGTTGGTCAACGGACGTCGGCGAGTCGCCCGGCGACTCGCCATCGGCAGCCGGGTTGACCTGCGCGTAACCGCCCGGAACCCGGCGTGGCGGGGGCACCGGCGTGGGCCGTGCACCCGGTGAGGTGGCCGCCTCCAGCATCGCCTCCAGGTGCTCGGCCGGCACCCCCCAGCCGAAGAGCGCGCCCTGGCCGAAGCGGCAGCCGGCGGCCACCACCGCGGCCAGCTCGGTAGGCGTGGTCACCCCCTCGGCGATCACCTCCAGGCCCAACTGGTGGCCCAGTCGCATGACGATGTCGACCATCGGGGCGAACGCCGGACCGTCCCGACCGACCGGCCGGACCGGCTCGTGCTCGGCCACCAGACTGTGGTCGATCTTCAGAATGTCGATCGGCAGCCGGCGCAGCTGCCCCAGCGACGAGTAGCCGGCCCCGAAGTCGTCGAGCGCGATCCGGACACCTGTCAACCGCAGGGCGGTCAGCCGCCGGATCAGCTCGTCCAGGTCGGTGGCGACCGCGTGCTCGGTGACCTCCAGCACCAACCGCTGCGGCGGCACGTGGTGGGCCCGCAGCGCCTCGGCGACCTGGACCACGTACTCCGGGGCGTGCAGCTCGCGCGGAGAGACGTTCACCGACACCCAGACGTCGTGGCCGTCCGCCAGCCAACGGGACAGTTGGTAGCAGGCCTGGTGCAGCACCCACGCACCCAGCGGGGCGATCATGCCGCACTCCTCGGCGAGCGGGATGAACTCGTCCGGGCCGACGTTGCCCAGCTCGGGGTGGTGCCACCGCAACAGCGCCTCGGCGCCCACCGGCCGCACCGACGGCAGCGACGCCACCGGCTGGAAGGCCAACCGCAGCTCGTCGCGATCGATGGCGCCGCGCAGCTCGTGCTCCACCGTCGTCCGCCGGCGCAGCAGCTTGTCGTACGTGGCGTCGTAGCGTTCGATCCGGTTCTTGCCGCGCTGCTTGGCGTAGCGCAACGCCAGGTCGGCGTGGCGCAGCAGCAGGTCCACGTCCGGCTCGCCGACCCAACCGGCCACCCCGATGCTCACCGAGAGGAAGACTGGCCCCTCCGGCTCGTCGTACGGCCGGTTGACCACCCCGAGCAACCGCTCGGCGACACGGTCCGCCTCGGCCGGGCGGCCCTGCATGAGGACGGCGAACTCGTCGCCACCCAACCGGGCGGCCACGTCGCCGGGGCGCAGGTTGCTCCGCAGCCGCCGCCCGACCTCGGCCAGCACGGCGTCACCCACGTCGTGGCCGCGCATGTCGTTGACGTTCTTGAAGCCGTCCAGGTCGAGACCGAGCAGCACGCACGGAGTGCCCGCCGCGGCGCTGTCGTGAAGTGCGCGCAGCAGTCCGCGCCGATTGGCCAACGACGTCAGCGGGTCGGTGTGCGCCAGCTCGCGGAAGTGGGCCTCCCGCTCGGCCAGGCGGCTCGCGTACCCCCGGACGTCGCGCAGGGTGAGGTACTGCCGCGCCACCAGGGCGAAGCCCTCCACGCTGCCGGCCACGATGCCCGCCGCGGTGAAGCGGCCGTTCTGGGCGAGGTGATACATCGCCGAGGCGGCCATCGCGACCATCGGGGCGATCGCGTACTCGCCGTCGCGACCGATCAGATCCACCTCGACCTGCCCCGGCCGGTCGGCCCGGTGCACGGCGAGCGCGACGGTCAGCAGTCCGGCGGCGAGCACTGCCGCGCCGGTGAACGCCATGGTCGGCCCGGTCTGGCAGAGCCCGGCACTGAGACCCATCCCGCCGCAGCTGACCGCACTGACGCCGACGCCCAGTGCGGCGAGCCGTCGACGTGGGGCGGCAGCCCGGAAGATGACGATCACGGCGAGCCCGGCACCGAGCGCGGCACTCACCGTGACCACCAGGATCGCCGGGCAGGCAGTCGGGGTGGCGGCGCCGAGCAACCGGGTGGGCTCGGAGAACAGCACCCAGCCGACGAACCACAGCGCCGCCGCCATCACCAGCCCGTCCAGGGCGAGCCGGGCCGTGCCCGCCGCGGTGGCCGCCACCCCCGGCAGCCGGAGCAGCCCGGCGGCGAAGGCCAGCCCACTCACCGCCGTGCCGATCGCCACCACGGTCGCCCAGCCCGTGCGCTGCCCCTGCTCGTGGGTCCAGTGGGGGTTGGCGTTGAGCGCGGCGACCACCCCGGCCAGCAGGCTGAGCAGGGCGACCCCGGCGGCCACCGCGAGCAGCACGTGTGCCGGTCGACGCGGCCCGGTGCGCCGCCGGGCGACCAGGGTCAGCAACACGGCGGCCGCAGCGGCGACGAGCCCGCTGAGCCCCGCGACAGCGACCATGCCCGGGGGGAGTTGCACGCCTTAAAGAGTGCCGGATCGACGCACGCCGTGGGGGGCTGGGTGTGCAACTGTTGGGACACGGCGCATACGCGGGAGGGTAAGCGCGGCGACGGTGGCATGCTGGTACGTATGCCTGAGCTGCGGTCGAGGACCTCCACACACGGTCGGACGATGGCCGGCGCCCGGGCCCTCTGGCGGGCCACCGGGATGACCGACGACGATTTCGGCAAGCCGATCGTCGCCATCGCCAACAGTTTCACCCAGTTCGTGCCTGGTCACGTCCATCTCAAGGACATGGGTGGCCTGGTCGCCGACGCGATCGCCGAGGCCGGCGGGGTGGGCCGGGAGTTCAACACCATCGCGGTCGACGACGGCATCGCGATGGGTCACGGCGGCATGCTCTACTCGCTGCCCAGCCGTGAGTTGATCGCCGACGCGGTGGAGTACATGGTCAACGCGCACTGCGCGGACGCCCTGGTCTGCATCTCCAACTGCGACAAGATCACCCCCGGGATGCTGCTGGCCGCGCTGCGGCTCAACATCCCGACCGTCTTCGTCTCCGGTGGCCCGATGGAGGCCGGCAAGACGATGGCGATCGAGGGCGTCGTGCACAGCAAGATCGACCTGATCGACGCGATGATCGCCTCCTCGAACGATTCGGTCACCGACGAGCAGCTCGGCGAGATCGAACGCTCCGCCTGCCCGACCTGCGGCTCGTGCTCCGGCATGTTCACCGCCAACTCGATGAACTGCCTCACCGAGGCGATCGGGTTGGCGCTGCCCGGCAACGGCTCGACGCTGGCCACCCACGCCGCGCGCCGGTCCCTCTTCGTCGAGGCCGGCCGCACCGTCGTGGAGATCTCCAAGCGGTGGTACGACGGCGACGACGACTCGGTGCTGCCCCGCACGGTCGCCTCCAAGGCCGCCTTCGAGAACGCGGTCGCCCTGGACGTGGCGATGGGCGGCTCCACCAACACGGTGCTGCACCTGCTCGCCGCGGCCCGCGAAGCCGAGCTCGACTTCGGCGTCACCGACATCGACGCCATCTCCCGGCGGGTGCCCTGCCTGGCGAAGGTCGCGCCCAACTCGCCGAATTACCACATGGAGGACGTGCACCGGGCCGGTGGCATCCCCGCGCTCCTCGGCGAGCTGGACCGGGCCGGGCAGCTCAACCGGGACGTGCACGCCGTGCACTCCCCCTCGTTGGCCCAGTGGCTGACCGACTGGGACGTGCGCGGCGGCTCCCCGACCCCGACGGCGGTCGAGCTGTTCCACGCGGCGCCCGGTGGTGTGCGTACCGTCGAGCCGTTCTCCACCACCAACAGGTGGTCGTCGCTGGACACCGACGCGGCCGGTGGCTGCATCCGGGACCGCGAGCACGCCTACTCCGCCGACGGCGGCCTGGCCATCCTGCACGGCAACCTGGCACCGGAGGGCTGCGTGGTGAAGACCGCCGGCGTGCCGGACGACTGCCTGACCTTCCGTGGCCCGGCGAAGGTCTACGAGTCGCAGGACGACGCGGTGACCGCGATCCTCGCGAAGGAGATCGTTGCGGGCGACGTCGTGGTGATCCGGTACGAAGGCCCCCGGGGCGGGCCGGGCATGCAGGAGATGCTCTACCCCACCTCGTTCCTGAAGGGCCGCGGGCTGGGCCGGTCCTGCGCGCTGCTCACCGACGGCCGCTTCTCCGGCGGCACCTCCGGGCTCTCCATCGGCCACGCCTCCCCCGAGGCGGCCTCCGGCGGGCTGATCGCCCTGGTCCGCGAGGGCGACGAGATCGTCATCGACATCCCGGCCCGGTCCATCGAGCTGAACGTGCCAGCCGACGAGCTGGAGGCGCGACGGGTGGCCGAGGAGAAGCGCGACAAGCCGTACACCCCGACCGATCGGCAGCGGCCGGTGTCGGCGGCCCTGCGCGCGTACGCCTCGATGGCCACCTCGGCCAGCGACGGTGCCTACCGCCGCGTCCCGGAGTAGGGACGCCGCGCGGCCACGTCTGCCCGATCGACACGAGTTCAGCGATATCGGGGTGTCCCCTGTAGGCGGACATCCCGATATCAGCAATCTCGTGTCGATCAGGCCGAACCCGTCCCGTATAGGTAGGGCGACATCAGTGCACCCAGGCGTGCCCTCCCCTGCTCAGCCGACAGAGGCACAGCTGTCGCTGACAGTAGCGGAAATGGGACTGCTCGCATTGCCATCGATCGCTACAGTCACGAGCGTCATCGGTTCGATGTGCGGTAGAAGGAGGATTGGTGACCCTCAAGCCGAGGTTTCGTCGGGTTGCCGCTCTCCGCCGCACATTCGTCAACCGCGAGTCGATCCTGGCCGACTATGCCGACGAACTGGCGGCTGCCGGGGCCGGCGTACGGATCCTCAACCTGGTCGGGGTTGGTGGCATCGGAAAGTCCCGCCTGCTCCGGGAACTTCGGGACCGGACACCGGCAAAAACCCACCGGACCGCTGTTCTGGATCTGCAAGTGCCGGCTCTGCGTCAGCAGGAAGATGCCCTGGCCGTGCTCCGCGTCGAGTTGGGTCGACAAGGCGTCAAGTTCGACCGGTTCGACATCGGCTACGCGGTCTTCTGGCAGCGACTTCACCCTCATTTGCGACTGAACCCGGCGGAACTGCCCTTCATCGACGAGAGCGAGGCGCTGACACAGATCCTCGACACGGCGTCGGGGATTCCCGTTTTCGGCACCGGCGTGAGCCTTCTCCGTCTAGCAGAGAAGGCCGCGTCCGGTGCGCGTCGGCGGCGGCGGATCAGAATCGACGAGACGTTGCGCTCGCTGGATGAGTTGTCCAGCGTCGACCTCGCCGACGCGGTCACCTACCTGTTCGCCGAGGATCTTCGGGAGGCCAGCGAGGATCACCCCTACGCGATTTTTATTGACGCCTACGAAGCGATCAGCCGCGCGGCACCGCAAGCAGGTCGCTCCGCGACCGCCGACGCCTGGCTGCGCGACCTGGTGGCTCAACTCGACCGCGGACTGGTGGTCGTAGCCAGCCGGGAGCCGCTCAGTTGGCAGGTGTACGACTCGACCTGGGCATCAGTGACGCGCGTGCGCCACGTGGGCGGCCTACCGATGAAGGCCCGGATCGACCTGCTGACCGAGTGTGGAGTCACCGAGACGACGGACCAGCTCGCGATCGCACACGCCAGCGCCGGCCTGCCATTCTACCTGCATCTGGCGATCGACACGCAGACCGCAGTCGGGCGTCCCCTCGCAGTCTCGCCCGAAGAGATCGTGCAGCGTTTCCTTCAGCACGTTGAGAGCAGCGAGGTGCGCACCCTCGAGCTCCTGAGCGTTCCACGGCTCTTCGACTTTGAGATCTTCCGGGCGCTCACCCGGGCCTTCGACCTACCGAAGCACCGGCCGGCCTGGGAATCCCTCACCGCCTACTCGTTCGTCTACCCGTCCGGCGCGCACGGCCGCAGACTGCACCAACTGATGCGAGCAGCCCTCAGCACGCACGTCTCCGCAGCTACCACCCGCGACGTGCATGCACTCCTGCGAGACATTTGGGACGTTCGCTCGGAGCAGGCCCAACGCACAGAGGATGGCGTTGCGACGCGGGCCCGCGCCATTCGGGAGGGCGCCTACTCGGCGCTGCATTCCGGTCTCGTTTCCGGTGCGGGACTGCTCGCCTACGCGGACAAAGCGCTGAACTGCGGTGGCAAGCAGGCCTTCGACGGTGTACGACAGGATCTGGCGGAGGTGGTCGATGCTCGGTCCGACGAGGATCTGACTGCGGCGTTGCGTTGCATGGACGCCGAGGCCGCCATCGTGCTGGGAGACGCAGCATCGGCCACGGCGATCACTCCCGAGGTGGACTGGCCGGTCGACGAAGTGGTTCAGGCCCGGTTGGCTATCGCTGCCGCCCACGGCAGGCGGATTGCGGGGGCAACGGAGGCTGCTCGCCTCCTTTACGCCCGGGTCTGGCAGGAGCACAGCGGACCCGTCCGGCACCGGGCTGGGATCTGCCTCGCCGATATCGAGATGTGGCAGGGCCGGTGCCGGGACGCGTTCACCATGGCCAACCAGATCCTCGCCGAGAACACCGCCGACGACCCGCTTTTGCATGGTGACGTGAGCCGGTTACTCCACCTCGGCTACCGCTTCGCGCTCGACTTCGACTCCTCCTGGCGCGAGTGGCACCGCGCCTGGGCGTTCTATGAGGAGGCGGACACGGTGGTCGGGTTGGCCAACCTGCGGACCAACCGGGTGGAATTGCTGGCCTGGACCGATCCTGCCGAGGCAGTGCGCGTGGCTGGCGAGGCAATCGAGCAGCAACGCAACATGGGTGCGCAACACGAGCTCGGCAAGGTGCTCACCGGGCTGGCGATAGCGCGGACGCGGCTCGGCCATTACGAGGCCGCAGGTCTCGCCTTCGGCGCAGCCGCCGCCGCACTGGACGCTGCCGGCTACCGGTCGGGTCGCGCCCGGGCCGAGCTGTTCCGGGCATTCCTCTACGCGCGACTCAACGACCTGGACTCCGCATTGGCCGCGGCCCGGTGGGCCGTTGCCGAACTCATCGAGGCCGAGGTCTATCCGACGCTCATCGTGCTGGCTGATCAGCTCCTCGCCGCCAGCGGCCTGCACGACGAGAGGATCACCACGGCAGCAACCGTCGCTCGTGAGCGGATCGATGCTCTGGACTCGCTGTCAGCGTTAGAGGGCCGTAGCCGCCGGATCGTGACAGCACTCCTGGAGGAATGACCATGACATGGTCCGACATCTACGAGCGGGCACGCACTCGCCTCGATGCCGCAGCCGGGTACTACAACCACAACGTCCGCGTCGACCTCAGCACGGAGTCAGTCATCGTACGGATTCCGATCGAGGGCGCCGATGTCATGGATCTACGGCTGTGGCACGAGCAGGAGCTCTTACCCGCAATAGCCCCCTACGTGGCCCGGGCGCCCCGGCTGGTCTACCTTTCCACCGCACCTCCGTTCCAGATTCACGAGTTCATCGAGGGCGCGGTGCTCAACGACATCGCACCGCGTGGCGTGCCGTGTCCGCGACACGTGCTGAGTGACGTTGCCGACTTGTTCCTGCAACTTGTTGACGTACCCCGTGCTGCCCTTCCCCCGATACCGGATGAGTGGCCGGCAGACGCCGACAGCGCCGCGTTCGCCCGACGGCTGACCTCGCTCACCCAATGGGTCTATGACACCTTCGCCGAGCAGTACCGGCCGTTGTTCGCCCGCTTCGACATACCCGACCAGCCCTTGGCCTGCCTGACGGAGATTTGGTCAACGCTGACCGCACGGCCTTCGGTCTGCGTGCACGCCGACGTTCATCGGAAGAACATCATCGTCAACGAGGGCGGCAGCGTTTTTCTCGACTGGGAGCTGGCGCTCTGGGGCGATCCCGTCTACGACATGGCCGTACACCTGCACAAAATGGACTATGTGGACGACGAGCGGGAAGAGCTGCTCCTTCGCTGGTCGGCGAGGATGCCTCCGCAGCACGTTGCGGGCTGGCAGCCCGACCTCCGTGCCTACCTCAGCCATGAGCAGATCAAGTCGGCGATCGTCGACACGGTGCGGTACTCGCAACTGTTCGTCGCGAACGGCCCCTGGCCCTACGCGAAGGTGACAATGCTGGAATCCCTGGCGGCCAAGCTCAACGCCGCACGCCCGCACTGGGGAATCTCCACCCGCATCACCATCGACGAGGTGGAGAGTGCTCTGAACGACTGGGGCCACGATGCCGACACCCGACTGGGTTCCGGCGTTTCCCGCGACCGGCAGCAGTAGCGGACTGGGTGACGAGCTGGCCATGGCCCGAGACATCAGCCGGCACCGTCGCAGTGCGGCGGCCACCGACGGTCCAGCCGGCGACGGCGCCGATGAGTGCCCGGGTAGAGCGGACGGGCCGGCGAAAGGCGGTACCTTCGGATCGACCGCATGGGTTAGCGTGGCGTCGATCTATCTGGGAGGACCCAGATTCCTACGGGGGGAAACAGCGTGCACGTGGCATTGTGGAAGAAGACCGCCGGGGTGGCGGTCGCGGCGCTCACGGCGCTGACTGGCGTCGCCTGTGGCCCGCAGGGTGGGTCGACCGAGACGCCGGACAAGCAGCCCGGCGTCCTGGAGTTGCTTGCCAGTGATCTCAAGGGGTCGCTGCAGAAGACGGTCGACACCACGACCAAGACCGACTCGGTGACCGTGAAGATGACGGGCACCATGAGCGGTCAGCAGATCTCGATGCAGGGTGTCCTGGACCTGGGTGGCGCTCCCAAGGCCGAGATGACGGTGACCGACCCGGAGGGCACCACGGTCGCCGTCCGGATGATCGGCACGGTGTTCTTCGTCGAGATTCCCGCGGAGGACCGCGCGAACACGGGCGGCAAGCGCTGGGTGAAGATGGATCTGACCGCGGTGGCCGGCAGCAAGGCGGGCGCGGACTTCAGCAAGCAGTTCGAAGAGATGGACCCGATCAAGCAGGTCAAGACGCTGCTCGCCATCGAGGGCACGACGGTGGTGGGGCAGGAGACGGTGAACGGGGCGCCGACCGTCCACTACACCGTCACCACGCCGGTGGCGACGTACCTCGCGCAGATCGACTCCAAGCGGCGGGAGAGCACCGAAGAGATGTTTGCCCAGCAGGGCGTCAAGGACATCAAGGTCGACCTGTGGGTCGACGAGCAGTACCGGCCGCGTCGGGCGGCCCTGGGCATGGGCAAGATGGGCGACATGGTCATCGACTACACCGACTACGGCAAGGCGGTGACCATCGAGGCGCCGCCGGCAGCGGAGACCGCCGACCTGGCCGAGATGCTGAAGGGCATGACCACCACCGGCACCTGACCAGCACCGGATTGCTGCCCGGTCGGCGAGGAGACTCACCGGCCGGGCAGCGCCGTCTCTGTGGTCGCCTTGGGGGTCGCCCGATCAGGACGGTGCCCAGGGGCCGCTGATGAACGTGCCGTTCGCACTGAACGGACTGACGTTGGGCAGGCACCCGCCCAGGTCGATCGTCTGGGTCATCATGACCGGCCCCGGCTTGCCCGGCCCGCCGCACTTCATGTGCGCGAAGCCGAGGAAGTGGCCGAACTCGTGGTTGATGACGCCGGCGTGATAATCCTCGATGCTGACCGGGTATCCCGGTGAGCCCTGGAGCCAACGCCGTAGATTGATCATGATGGTCTTGCCGTACTTGCAGGAGTAGACCCCCTCGGTGTCGACGCCGCTCGCACCGCACAGCCGGTCCACCGTCCTCGGCGTGGCGAGCCGGACATCGACGTCGACACGTCCACCGCCCACCCGCTGGAAGGACCACGACGCCCGGGTCAGATTCACCGCCTCGTTGGTGACCGGGTGCTGCGCCGAATCGGCCCACCCGTTCGGCGCCGCCAACACCTGCTCGATGCTCTCGGCGAACCGGTCCGGCTTCCAGGCAGGGATGCCACCCCAGGCGATCCCCTTCTCCACCGAGACGCTGTAGCGCACCCGCTTCTTACCCGTACCGATCACGCGACCGTTGCCGGTGGCGGTGGTGAAGGTGCCGGCAGCCCTGGTGGGAATCTCCGCGTCGGTCGGGATCTCCGGACTCGGGCTGGAGGTCGGCGGATCGCTGGGGCGCGACTCACTCGGACCTGGACGCGGGGCGTCGGCGCCCCCGGAAGCCGGCGTCGACGCCAGACCACAGGCGGCGGTCGCCAGCACCAACGCCAACGCGACCGGCGCGAGCAGCCGTCCGTTGATCCGCACGTTGCAACCTCCAGGATCGATCACGGTCAGGTGAGGAACACCGGAAGGCTAGGTGACCACGAGTAAGGAAAACATCAGGACGATAAGTGTCAATACTCCGGCAAAGGTTGCCGGAGCGGACAGGCCGCCTTACGGTCCGTCATCCTTGGTGGATGTGGACCCTTTGCCGGCTCCCGCGACGGCGGCGGCCAGGTAGTCCCGACGCCAGGCCAGGGCGGCGGCCACGCTCGGCGGGTACGGCAGGTCGTCGGGCCGCATGGGAACGCCTCGCGGTAGTTGTTCGAGCACGGCGGTACCGCACGTTGATCGTGCTCGAACATGGTTGTAGTGGCCTCCCTGTCGAACGAGGCCACTACAACATGGATCGAGCGCGATCAAGCGCGAACGCAGCGCTGCGACGCGGGCATCAGCCGATGTCGTTGACGCAGCGCAGCACCGGTCGGGTGGTGAGGACCGCGTCGTCCAACAGACCGTCGGCCCGCACGGTGAAGGTGACAGACTCGCCGGGCAGCAGCGTGACCAGCGCATCGTCCACAGTGGCCGACCCGTCCAGCCGGTCCGGGAAGAGCGTCAGGTCGCGCAGCACCGTCCCGGCCGTGACCCGGACCCGCTGACCGCCGTCGAAACGCTCGACCGCCGCCTCCCAGGCCGCCACAGGCCACTCCACGTCCCGATCCTCGGCGAAGAACCACAGCGCCCGCTCGGCGGTCTCCCCCGCCTCGGCGAGCAGCAGCTCCCGCCGGGCGTCGTCCGGCCGGACCAGGTCCGTCGGCAGCGCCAGCACCACCGAGGAGTACGCCGGGACGTCGAGGTCGACGGAGATCTTCGCCCGGGGCTCCCCGTCGAGGGTCAGCCGGGTCACCGAGGCCGACGCCCGCCAGGTCGTGCCGCCGTCGTTGACCGCGACGAGGACCAGCCCACCGTCGCGGGGTTGGACGGTCAACAGCCGGTCGGCGTACGCGTGGCGCAGCGCGTACCACAGGGGTTTGCGGCGGCCGTCGCCGTCGACGGCCGACCAGGAGGTCACCGGCCAGCAGTCGTTGAGCTGCCAGACGATGGTGCCCGCGCAGATGCCCCGGTGGGAGCGGAAGTGTTCGACCCCGAGTTGGATGGCCCGGGCCTGGTTGAGCTGCGTCAGGTAGTGCCAGTCGTCGAAGTCCGCCGGGGCGGGCAGGTGCGCGTCCAGGCCACGCTGCAACTTCACGTCACCGCCGGCCGCCTTCTGGTGGTGGGCCATGCCGGGTGAGTCGTGCGCCAGGGGTTCGTCGCTCAGTGCCCGGCGCAGGGTCGCGTACGTCGGTGGGGCCTGGTAGCCGAACTCGGCGACGAAGCGCGGCACGTACTCCCGGTATTTGGTGTAGTCGTCGGTGTTCCACACGTCCCAGATGTGGGTGGTGCCGTGTGCCGGGTCGTTGGGGTGGATCGCCTCGGTGCCCGACCAGGGGCTGCCCGGCCAGTACGGGCGGGTGGGGTCCAGGTTGCCAACGATCCGGGGCAGCACGTCGAGGTAGTAGCCGCGCCCCCAGGTGCGGCCGGCGAGGGCCGACTGCCAGTCCCAGTCGTGCCAGGCCCAGATGTTCTCGTTGTTGCCGGTCCACAGCACCAGCGACGGGTGGGGCGTCAACCGGGTCACCTGTTCGGCGGCCTCGGCGGCCACCTCACTGGCGAAGGGCTCCTCCTCCGGGTACGCGGCGCAGGCGAAGAGGAAGTCCTGCTGGACGAGGAGTCCACGCTCGTCGGCGAGGTCGTAGAAGTCCGCCGACTCGTACCGGCCGCCGCCCCAGACGCGCAGCAGGTTGACGTTGGCTTCGGCGGCCTGGTCGAACCGTTCGGCGAGCCGGTCCCGGGTGATCCGGGTGGGGAACGTGTCGTCGGGGATCCAGTTGACCCCGCGGACGAAGACCGGGACGTCGTTCACCGACAGCGTGAACGGGGTGCCGTGGTCGTCGGGAGTGGTGTCCAGTCGTACCGAGCGGAAGCCGATCCGGTGCGACCAGGTGTCCAGGGTGTCGCCGTCCGGCGCGTGCAGCGTCACCTCGATCGGGTGGCGGGCCTGTTCGCCGTACCCCCGGGGCCACCAGAGCGCGGGCTCGCGGACGGCGAGGATCAGCACGGCCGTGCGCTGCCCGGCCGGGACGACCGTCTCGGCGTGGGCGCCGGCGACGACGGCCCGGACGGTGAGTGGCACGTCCGCGACCCGCTCGATGTCGACGTGCAGCTCGACCCGGCCGTCGCGGCCGTCCATGGTGACAAGTGGACGGACGGTGGCCAGCCGGGCGGTGGACCAGGCGTGCAGGCTGATGTCCTGCCAGATGCCGGCGGTGACCAGGGTCGGCCCCCAGTCCCAGCCGAAGTTGCAGGCCATCTTGCGGATGAAGTGGAACGGCTCCGGGTACGCGTTGGGCCGGTCGCCGAGCCGCTCGCGCTGCGCCTCGGCGTAGCGGTACGCGGAGTCGAACGCCACGGACAGGTCGTTGTCGCCGTCGCGCAGCAGCGCGCGGACGTCGAACCGGTAGCCGCGGTGCATGTTCGCGGTGCGGCCGATCTCGACGCCGTTGACGGTGAGCGTGGCGACGGTGTCCAGGCCGGCGCAGACCAGGTCCACTCGGTCGTGGTCGCCGGTCGGGCGTCGGAAGCTCGTCCGGTAGTGCCAGTCGGTGCGCCCGATCCAGGCCACGGCCAGCTCGTTGTCGTCGAGGTAGGGATCGGGAATCAACCCCGCGTCGAGCAGGTCGGTGTGCACGCAACCGGGTACGGTCGCCGGCACGGCCCGCCCGGCGATGTCGGCGGGCACCTCCGCTTCGGATGCCGCCCGCAGGGTCCAACCGTCGTAGAGTGCCTGTCGGCTCAACTCCGCACCGCACCTTCTGCATCGAAAGACGCCTACTGAACCGGATAAGCTGAGCCACCGTACGGTTCGGTAATTCGGACTGTCAACGGCCCGAGAGCGAAGGAGTACGCCGGTGAAGCGGCCGACCATCGCCGACGTCGCCCGGCACGCCGGGGTGTCCAAGGGCGCCGTGTCGTACGCGCTGAACGGGCAGCCCGGAGTCTCCGAGGCCACCCGGCAGCGCATCCTGGCCATCGCCACGGAGATCGGTTTCAGCCGCAGCAGCGCCGCCCGCGCCCTCTCCGCCGCCACCGCCGGGGCGGTCGGCCTGGCCCTGTGCCGGCCGGCCCGGATCCTCGGCATCGAGCCGTTCTTCATGGCGCTGATCAGTGGCGTCGAGGCCGAACTGTCCGCCCGCTCGTACGCGCTGACCCTCCAGGTGGTGGCCGACCCGGACGCCGAGATCGCGGTCTACCGGCGCTGGTGGGGCGAACGTCGGGTGGACGGGGTGCTGATCTGCGACCTGCGCACCGACGACCGCCGCATCCCCGCCCTGGAGCAGCTTCAACTGCCCGCGGTGGTGATCGGCGGCCCCGGTGGCACAGGTGCGCTGGCCAGCGTGTGGTCCGACGACGCGGCAGCGCTGACCGAGACGGTGGAATACCTGGTCGCGCTCGGGCACCGGCGGATCGCCCGGGTCGCCGGCCTGCCCGACCTGCGGCACACCGAGATCCGTACCGACGCGTTCGCGGCGGTGTGTCGACGGCTCGGCCTGGTCGACGCGGTCACCGTCTGGTCCGACTACAGCGGCGAGGAGGGCGGGCGGGCCACCCGCCGGCTGCTCAGCGCCGCCCAGCGGCCCACGGCGGTCATCTACGACAACGACGTGATGGCCATCGCGGGGCTCTCCGTGGCCCAGGAGATGGGGCTCACCGTGCCCGGTGATCTGTCCATCGTGGCCTGGGACGACTCGCCACTGTGCCGGCTGGTGCACCCACCGCTGACCGCGCTGGGCCGGGACATTTCGGCGTACGGCGCGCACGCCGCCCGGCAGCTGCTCGCCGTCATTGGCGGGGAGCCGGTGAGCCGGGTGCAGGACGAGACACCGCGCCTGACCCCGCGGGGCAGCACCGCACCACCGCCCCGAGGGAGATGAACCGGTTCAGCGGGAGGCGGAGGGAAACTCCTCGAAGTACGCCTCCACCCGCTCGGCCGTCGCCGGGCGGGCCAGCGCGAACCCCTGCCCGTACCGGCAGCCGCCCCGGCGGGCCACCTCGACCTGCGTCGACGACTCCAACTCCTCGGCGACGATCTCGACGCCCAGCCGCTCACCGACGTTGACCACCACGTCGATCAGCGGTGGCTGCCCGTCCGGCCGGGCGCCCACCACCTCCGGGCCCACCTTGAGCAGGTCGATCGGCAGCCGGCGGAGCTGGGCCAACGAGGCGTGCTCGGCCCGGAAGTCGTCCAACGCGGTGCGGACGCCCAACGACCGCAGCCCGGCCAACCGGGCCACCACTGTCGGCAGGTCACCCGCCACCCTCGGCTCGCTCACCTCCACCACCAGCCGCTCCGGTGGCACCCCGTACGCGGCCAGCACGGCCGCCGTCCGCTGCACGAAGTCGGGTGTCGTCAGCTCCCGGGTCGTGACGTTCACCGCCATCCACAACTCCCGGACGCCCACCGACCAGTCGGACAACTGCCGGCAGGCCCGGTCCAGCACCCACCACTCCAACTCGCCGACCAGGTCCAGGTCCTCGGCGACCGGCAACAGCTCCGCCGGGAGCACCGTGCCGAGCACCGGGCTGCGCCAGCGCAGCAGCGCCTCCGCACCCACCGGTTGCCCGTCGGCCAGGTCGACCACCGGCTGGTAGACGAGATCCAACTCGCCACGGGCCACCGCACCCGGCAACTCGCGTTCCAGGTCGAGCCGACGTACCAGCTGTTCCTCCAGGAACGCGTCATACCATTCGACCCGGTCCCGGCCCAGTTGCACGGCCCGCCGTCGGGCCAGCTCGGCCTGCCGGAGCACGTCCGCCGGCCGGTCACCGCTCACCTCGGCCAGCCCGATGCTGGTCTGCACCCGCACCTCCGCACCGGCCATCGGGTAGGGCGGGGCGAGCGCGGCCAGCAGCCGGGTGCCCAGCGCGTACGCCAGTACCGGGCCGGCTGCGGTGACCACGGCGAAGCCGGCACCCGTGCAGCCGGTGACCAGATCGTCGGCAGCGATGACGGCGCGGACCCGGTGCACCGCCTCGGCCAGCACGTCCTCCCGGACGGTCGGGCTGATCCCGTCGGTGACGTGCAGGTCCACCAGCAGCAGCGCACCTGACGGTGCCGGCACGTCGCCGATCGCGGCGAGGGCGTCCAGCAGGGCTGCCCGGTCACCGGGCGCGCCACCTCCCGCCGGAGCGGGCCGCCGGTTCAGCGCCGACCAGCCGGCGTCCTCCTCCGCCGGCCAGGCCGAGCCGGTGCCGTGCGCGGTCACCGGGTCAGCCGGGTCGCGCCTGTCGTGTGCGGGATCGGCCAGCGGGAGATGACCCAGCCAGCGTGGTGGGACCGCGTGGCGGTGCCGCACCGCGCTGCCGGCGGGTCGGCGATGGGCGGCGGGACGCGCGGAGGTGGGGGCGTCACCCGCTCGCAGCAGCTCGCGCAGCACCAGGGGCGGCACCGCCGCCAGCGCCAGCAACACGCTCGTCCGATCCGGCGCGCGGCCGGCGGCCAGATGCACAGCCGTCGCCAGCAGAAGCACCGCGGCGGGGAGCACCGACCGCGGCCACGCCGAACCGATCGGCTCCACCGGCTCGCCGTCGCCCGCGTCCGCCGCGTCGACCGCACCGACCGCGACCAGCAACATTCCGAGCACCAGCGGGGGTACGGCCAGCAGGGTCACCCGCCCGCTCGGCGTGGACGGCAGCGTGGCCAGCAGCACCAGCCCACCCAGGGTGAGCAGGACACCGCCCCGGCAGACCGCCGTGCCCGTACGTCGCCGCGGCCCGGCGAACGCGGTGAGCGCGGCCATGCCCAGCCCACCGAGCGCCAACGCGGCCACCAGCCGGAGCGGAACCGGCGGACCGGCACGGGGTAGCAGCAGCCAACCGGCGAGAGCCAACCCGACGGCCGGGCCGCTCGACTCGACCAGCCCGCGCAGCCGGACCCCGGCGGACGGGCGCGTCCGGCCGGGAAGCCGGCACAGCCCCGCCCCGGCGAGAGCTGCCACGACCAGAGACCCGACCAGCACAGTGACGGTGTGCCCGCCAGCGACCAGCGGCAGTGCGACAGCGGTCAGACCGGCCGTCACCACCGCCGCGTCGAGCAGCACGCCCGCTCGCCGCAGTGGGCTGTCGACGCGACGCGAGACGGCCAGCCGGGAGAGCCGCACCCCGGCGAGCGTGGCACCGGCGCCAGCCGCCAGCGCGATCACCACCGGAGTCGGCACCAGGTCGAGGGCACCGGCGACGAGAAGCAGCGCCACCGCCGCGGACGTGGCGGTCTCCAGTGCCCGGCGGGGGGCGAGGACGCGGAACGGGTACGCGAGGAGCACGGCGGTCGCCTTCGTGAGGGGGCACGGGGCGGTACGACGGTGCGGGACATCGACCATTCCTGGTCCGCTGTCCAACAATTGTGAACGATCGGCGGCCACATCGGTTACGTGCCGGTCACCCAGAGGAGGCAATGACCTGTGTCACTGTACGACGTACCACCCCCTCGGCACCGCCCGCCGCGAGCCGGACCGGTCCGGGGTGGGATCATCGGAGGGTGAGTAAGCCCGACACGGTCCGCTTCCGCTACAACCAAGCCATCCTGGTCGCCTCGGTCATCGCCTTCATCGGCGCCCTGCCCCTGGCGAACGCCCGGACCTACCTGCTGCCGGTGCTGCTCGTCCCGCTCGCCGTCGGGGTGTGGGCCTGGCGGGCCGGCACCGACGCCGACGCGCGGGAACTACGCATACGCGCGTTGGTCGGGCAACGCCGCGTCACCTGGGACCGGGTCGTCGAGCTGACCGCCGACCAGCGCGGGAGGGCCGTCGCCCGGCTCGACGACGGCCAGCAAATCACCCTGCCGGCCGTCCGTGGCGCGGACCTGCCCCGGCTGATCTCGGCCACCGGTCAGACGCTGCCCCACGCCAACTGAGGTGTCCGGTCAGTAGCCGTCCACGACCGCGTTGATCAGCGGCTGTCCGGCGGCGAACCGGCGAACCTGGTCACCGACCAGGCGGTAGGCCCGCGGCAGCAGGCCGCGCACCGAGCCCGCCACGTGCGGCGTGAGCAGCACGTTCGGCATCAGCCAGAGCGGAGAGTCGGCGGGTAGCGGCTCCGGGTCGGTGACGTCCAGCGCGGCCGAGATCCGGCCGGTGCCCAACTCGGCGACGAGCGCCTCGGTGTGTGCCACCGGCCCACGGGCGGCGTTGACCAGCAGCGCCCCGTCCGGCATCGCGGCCAGGAAGTCCTTGTCGATCAGGCCACGCGTCTGGTCGGTGAGCGGCACCAGCACCACCACCACGTCCGCCTCGGGCAGCAGCCGGGGCAACTCCTCGACCGCGTGCACCCCCTGTTCCGGGCGGGCCGTCCTGGCGACCAGGGTGAAGGTCACCTCGAAGGGGGCGAGCCGGTCGCGCACCGCGGTGCCGATCGAACCGGCGCCGACGATGAGCACCCGCTTGCCGGTCAGCTCGTCGGTCGGGGTGTTCCCCTGGTTCGCCCAGCGCCGGTCGGCCTGGGCCCGGACGAACGCCGGGAACGCCCGCAGTTGGGCGAGGATCGCGGTGACGACCCACTCGGCGGTGGACGGGTCGTGCACGCCCCGGGCATCACAGAGGGTGACACCCGGAGGTGTCCGGCCGGCCCAGGCGTCCGCCCCGGCGGAGAGCAACTGCACCACCGCCAGGTCGGGCAGCTCACGCAGCAGCGCCGTCGCGTCGGTGCCGGTCAGGAACGGTGGCACCCAGACGCGGACGTCCGCCACCTCCGAGGGCAACCGGTCGGCGTGCTCCAGAACCTCGACCGTCACATCCGGGGGCAGCTCACCCATCAGCTTCAGGCCGGCCTGGTTCGGAATCCATACCTTCACGTCAGCCGACGATAGTCCCCTCCGCCGCGGCCGGAGTGGGCGCGGGCACGAACCGGCGTCCCGGGGGATGGCGCGCCGGGCCGGGGCGGGCGAGACTCAGCACACCGATGTTCGACCCGGGCCTGGACGAGGTATAACGAAGGGTCGGAGGGCCGGTCGGCCTCCGCCCCAGCAGACAGGTGCTCGATGACCGACGGCTCCCCCGGCACCGCCCGGCGTCCAATCGCCTCACCTGCGGCGCTCGGCGACCCGGGGCGGCTGCGCGCGCTCGCCGACACCGGGCTCGACGCCGTCCCGGACGAGGCGTTCGACAGGTTCGCGCGGCTGGTCAGCGACCTGCTGGACGTGCCGGTCGCGCTGGTCTCCCTGGTCTCCGCCGACCGGCAGTTCTTCCCGGGCGCGGTCGGGTTGCCGGAGCCCTGGTCGGAGCACCGGCAGACCCCGCTGAGCCACTCGTTCTGCCAGCACGTCGTGGACATCGAGGTGCCGATGGTGCTGCCGGACGCCCGGCTCTACCCCCGCGTTCGGGACAACCTGGCCATCGACGACCTCGGCGTGGTCGCGTACGCCGGGATGCCGCTGACCGACCTCTCCGGCCGGGTGCTCGGCTCGCTCTGCGCCATCGACAACAAGCCCCGCGCCTGGACGGCCGCGCAGCTGCGGACCCTGGCCGACCTGGCTGCCGCCTGCTCGTCGGAGCTGCGGCTGCGCATCGCCCTGGACGGCGCGCAGGAGGCACGGCGGCGAGTCGTGCAGGCGCACGAGCGGCTGGAGTTGCTGGCCGGGGTGAGCGAGACACTGGCCGGCACCCTGGACGTGGGCACCGCGCTGCGCCGGCTCGCCGCCGCCATGGTGCCGCTGCTCGCCGACTGGTGCCTGCTCACCCTGATCGGCCCGACCGGCCTGCCGCGCGAGGTGGTCTCGGTGCACCGTGACCCGGCCCGAGCAGCGGACATCGACCGCTTCGGTGAGTTGCTGCGCACCGGGCTGAGCCCGGACTCGTCCATCCGGGCGGTGCTGCGGACCGGCCAGCCCCGGCTCGGCAGCATCGCGTCGCTGGCCGACGTGACGAGGGGCACCACCCACCCGGAGATGGCGCCGATCGCCGCCCGCCTGGGCATCGCGTCCTACCTGAGTGTGCCGGTGCCAGGTGTCGGCGGCACCGTGCTAGGCGCGATCACCCTGGTCAACGGCACCGGGCGGCAGCAGTTCGACGACCGCGACCTGCTCACCGCGGTCGAGATCGGGCGCCGGGCCGGCCAGGCCGTCGGCAACAGTTCGATGTACGGCGAGCAGCGACACGTCGCCGAGGTCCTGCAACACAGCATGCTGCCGCGGCTCCCGGTCGTGCCGGAGCTGGAGTTGGCGGCCCGCTACCAGCCGGCGGCCGACCGGGTGGAGGTGGGCGGCGACTGGTACGACGCGTTCGTCCAGCCCAACGGCGATCTGATCGCGGCGATCGGAGACGTGGCCGGGCACGACATCGAGGCGGCGGCGACCATGGGCCAGCTGCGCAACCTGGTGCGGGGCAACGCCTACGGCCGGCCGGACACGGTCGGGGCGCTGCTGAGCAACCTGGACGGCGCGATCCGCGGCCTGCGGCTGCCGATCGCCGCCACCGCGACGCTGGTCCGGATCTGTCCGCAGGATGCCGGCGGCCACGAGGTGACCTGGTCCAACGCCGGGCATCCGCCGGCCCTGGTGGTCCGTGTCGGTGGGACTGTCGAGATTCTCGTGGCGACACCGGAACCACTGCTCGGTCTGGCCCGGCCGTCGTCGCGGACCAGCCAGTCGACGAGCCTGACCACCGGCGACACCCTGCTGCTCTACACCGACGGGCTGATCGAGCGGCGGGACCGGTCCATCGACGAGGGACTGGCCGAGCTGGTGGTCCGCCTGAACGGCACCGACACGCTGCCCCTCGACAAGCTGTGCGACCTGCTGCTCGCCTCGATCCGCCACCGCGAGGACGACACCGCGCTGCTGGCCGTGCGGGCACGGTGAACGATGCAGCGTCCGGGTTGGCCGACACCCATCGGGCTCGACCGAGCCGTCCGGCGGGCTACCCTGGGCCGGGTGAGAGCCCGTCCCCCGTACCCTCGCGTTCGTAACCTCCGGCTGGCCCTCGCGGCGTCCTGCGCGGCGCTGCTGCTCAGCGCGGGTTGCAGCTTCGGCGAACCGGATCCCGACCCGGCCGGCGAGCCGCCCAACCTCCCGACCCCGTCCGTGTCGGCGAGCCCCGGCGGCGCCGGCCAGCAGGCGGTGGCGACGGTCCTCGCGAAGGGTCTGCGGGTGCCCTGGGCCATCGCCTTCCTGCCGGACGGGGCCGCGCTCGTCACCGAACGGGACAGCGGTCGGATCCTGCAGGTCGGCCCCGAGTCCGGGCCGGACGGGCTGCGGGTCCGCCCGGTGCAGACGATCACCGACGTGGCCGCGGCCGGCGAGGGCGGCCTGCTCGGCATCGCCGTCTCCCCCGACTACGCCAAGGACCGGACGGTCTTCGTCTACTACACGGCCGAGCGGGACAACCGGGTCGCCCGGCTGCAACTCGGTGGGCAGCCCACCCCGATCCTCACCGGCATCCCCAAGGCCAACGTGCACAACGGCGGCGGGTTGGGGTTCGGCCCGGACGGGCAGCTCTACGTCAGCACCGGTGACGCCGGTCAACGTCCCCTCTCGCAGGACGTGAAGAGCCTCGGCGGCAAGGTCCTCCGGATCACCCGGGAGGGCAAGCCCGCCCCGGGCAACCCGTACCCCGGTTCGCCGGTCTGGTCCCAGGGTCACCGCAACGTCCAGGGTTTCGCCTGGGACGCCGCCAAGCGGATGTTCGCCGTCGAGTTCGGCCAGAACACCTGGGACGAGATCAACCAGATCACCAAGGGCGGCAACTACGGCTGGCCGGAGGTCGAGGGGCGGGCCGGCGACAAGCGGTTCACCGACCCGATCACGCAGTGGGCGACCGAGGACGCGTCCTGCTCGGGTCTGGCCGCCACGGACCGGCTGCTGGTCACCGGCTGCCTGCGCGGCAAACGCCTCTGGGTGATGGAGCTGACCGACACCGGCACGCTGCTCGGCCAGCCCAGTGAGCTGCTCACCAACCGCTACGGCCGACTGCGCGCGGTGGCCGCCGCGCCGGACGGTTCGCTCTGGGTGAGCACCTCCAACCACGACGGGCGGGGCAACCCCGGGGGCGACGACGACCGGCTCCTGCGGGTGGTCTTCGCGGGCGGCGACGGCGGCCGGAGCTGACCTTCGTCACCATCCGTTCAGGTTTACCAAGATCTTCCGACGGGCAGGTCAGAATTTCAGCATGGACGGGCAGCGCGACGAGCAGCACGACGACGCCAGTGATCGGGACGTCCCGGTGACCGACGGCGATTCGCCACGTTCGACGCGCTCGCTGGTCGGCCCCGGCGGGCCGCTGCGCCGCATCGGGCTGATCGTCGCCGTCCTCGCCGTGGCCCTGTCCGGGGCGGTGCTCGGGGTGCTGGCCGGTGGTCAGGTCGACACCGACATCGGGCCGTTCCGGGCCAACCTCAGCATCTCCCCCGCCCGCGACGGTGGCACCACCGTCGACATTCCGCCGCTCGGCGCGTTGCTGCTCGACAGCCACGACGGGCCGACCCACCTCACCGTGCGGCTGGGCGCACTCGACCAGGGACGCACCGAGGCGCTGATCGACGACCCGGCCAGCATCAGCCGGGCCAGCCAGAGCGCCGTGGAGGACGTCCGCTCCGGTGTGATGCGGCTCGGCCTGCGCACCCTCGGCGCGTCGGTGCTGGTCACCCTGATCCTGGCCGGGCTGATCTTCCGCAACGTCCGACGGACCGCCTGGGCGGGTGGGCTCGCGCTGCTGGTCACCGCCGGGAGCCTCGGCACGGCGGCGGCCACCGTACGTCCCCAGGCGATCGAGGAGCCACGTTACGAGGGTTTGCTGGTCAACGCGCCAGCCATCGTCGGTGACGCCCGCCGGATCGCCAACGACTACACCAAGTACGCCGAGCAGTTGCAACGCCTGGTCGGCAACGTCAGCCAGCTCTACACCACCGTGTCGGCGCTTCCGCTGTTGGAGCCGACCCCGGGCACCACGCGGGTGCTGCACGTCTCCGACATGCACCTCAACCCGACCGGCTGGCAACTCATCCGGACGGTGGTGGAGCAGTTCGGCATCGACGTGGTGATCGACACCGGCGACATCACCGACTGGGGCAGCGAACCGGAGGCGTCCTTCGTCGGCTCGATCAGCCTGCTCAAGAAGCCGTACGTCTTCATCCGCGGCAACCACGACTCCGGCAAGACCGCCGCCGCCGTCGCCCGTCAGCCGAACGCGATCGTGTTGAACAACTCGACGACGACGGTCGCCGGCCTGACCATCGCCGGCATCGGCGACCCCCGCTTCACCCCGGACAAGAACACCTCACCCGCCGGCAGTGGCCTGACCCAGCAGGTCGCCGACCAGGTGATCGACGCGGGCGAGCAGCTCGCGACCACGGTGCGCCGTTCACCCCAGCCGGTGAACATCGCGCTGGTGCACGACCCGGCGTCGGCCGGGCCACTCGCCGGCACCTGCCCGCTGGTGCTGGCCGGGCACACCCACGCGCGGCAGGTGTCCCGGTTGCCCCAGGCGCCCGGCCAGCAGCCCACCGCGCTGATGGTCGAGGGCTCCACCGGCGGCGCGGGCCTGCGCGGCCTGGAGGGCGAGAAGCCCACCCCGCTGACGATGACGGTCCTCTACTTCGACCAGCAGAAGATGCTCCAGGCGTACGACGACATCACCGTGGGCGGCACCGGTCAGTCCCAGGTCAACCTGGAGCGGCACGTGGTGGCCGATCCGGCGCAGGGCGCCCCCGCGTCGGTCACCCCGACGCCGACCGGGGGCGCGCCGGAGTCACCCCAACCCCTGGAAAGCCCGACCCCTACCCCGACCGGCTGATCCGGAGTGCTTTGGTGATGTTCCACTCGGCCAGATCGAGCATCCACTGCCTGTTGGGGAAGTCGGTGTCGGCGATGCGAAGGGGGCCGTCGATCAGGGACAACACCTGCGCATACCGGTAGAGGTCAAGTCTGTGGGGATCGAGGTCTACTGGGCGCAGGGCCGGATAGGCGTCGCCGAAGCGCATCTGGAGCCAGGCGTGTTCCCACTCGACGTCGAAGTAGGCGAGCCCTTCAATGTCGATCATGGCGGGTTCGCCGGTGGGTGTGACAAGCACGTGATCTGGTCCGAGTTCGCCGTGGACCAAGCCGTATGCGTGGCGGGCGGTAACCGCGCCGTGCAGGTGCCGCACATGATCAGCGATCTGGTCGTGCGCGGCGGAGAGCCGGGTGTCGCGAGCCGCCGCTGCGGCGAGGTGGCCGAGGGCCCGGTCGGCGATGATGTCCTCGGTACGTCGAGTCTGGGGCGCCTCGCCGCGCGCGACAGCGGCGAGCTTGCCGTATTGCGGGCTCAGCGTGGTGTGCATGCGGCGCAAGGCTTCACCCAGGGTGGACAGCGGGGTGGCGGCAGCGGCCGGGTCACCTTCGAGCAAGGCTTCAAGCGTCCTCGTGCCGACGTCCTCCACCAGCGCGATGTCGGCGTCCAGATAACCGCCGTCGCGGTCGAGCATCAGAAGCCGGGGGGTCCGCACGCCTGCGGCGGCGAGTGCCGCGTGGTTGACGGCGAACAGTTCCGCGCCCGACGCGTCAGTGAACGGGTCGTCCGGAACAGTGGGTGACGGCGGCCAGTAGTTCTCGCCGGCCGCCCACAGGTAGAGGATCACCGTGGTCTGGTCATCCAACTGAAGCCGGTAGACACCTTTCTTGCTGCCGCCGGTCAGTCGGTCCAGGGCGGCGAGCTTGCGGTCAGCGCCGAACTGGTGCGCCACCAGGTCGCGTACATCGTCCGGCTGGAGGAACGCCCGGGTCATGGTCGCCTTTCCGTTGGCGGGCTGTACTTTGGCTGCCCACCAGGTCGGTGTGCCCACCAACCCAGCCCCGGCCGGGTCAGCGTAGGGCGATGGCGGCCAAGGCGGCGTTGACGATGCTGCCGGGCAGCAGGTCGTGCAGGTCGTACAGCTCGGCGACGGTGCCGGACTGGCCGAACTCGTCCACGCCGAGCGGCACCGCCGGAGCGCCGACCGCCGACCCGAGCCAGGCCATCGCGTGCGACGCGGCGTCGTGCACGGTGACCACCGGCACCCGATCGGCGAACGCGGACCGCAGCGCGCCCGGCACGCTGGGCACGGTGGCCGTCCGTACGCCCTGGCGCAGGGTGCGCTGCCAGGCCCGGTAGAGCCGGTCGAGGCTCGTCACGTCCACCACGTGCGCGGCGATGCCCTCGTCGGCCAACTCCGCCGCGGCGGCCAGCACCTCGGGCAGCACCGCGCCGGAGGCGGCCAGCTGCACCACCGGGGCGTCGACCAGGTGCGGGTACGCCTGGTGGGCGTCGACCAGCCGGTACGCCCCGGCGACGACCTGCCGGCGCAGGACCGCGTCACCGAGGCGCGCCCGGGCCGCCTCGAACGGCGCCTGGTCCAGCGGGCGGGTGCTCAACCGGAAGTAGTACGCGCCGTCCTCGGCAGGCGCGGCGGTCGCGGCCGGGGTCGACCCGCCGGCGATCTGCCCGAGCGCGTCGCAGAGCAGCCAGTCCAGGGTGGTGGCGTACGCCGGCTCGACGAAGGTCACCCCGGGCAGCTCCAGGCCGACCGACGCGGTGATGGTGGACTGGTGGGCGCCACCCTCCGGGGCGAGGGTGATGCCGGACGGAGTGCCGGCCACCACGAACCGGGAGCCGGAGTAGGTGCCGTACAGGAACGCGTCGAGGCCGCGCAGCACGAACGGGTCGTAGACCGTGCCCACCGGCAGCAGCGGCTGCCCGGACAGGTCCCAGGACAACCCGAGCTGGCCGAGCAGCAGGAACAGGTTCATCTCCGAGATGCCCAGCTCGATGTGCTGCCCAGCGGGGCTCTCCGTCCAGCGCAGCATCCGGTCCTCGGTCCAGGAGCGCTGCTCGGTGGGGGCGAACACCCCGGTCTTGTTGATGAACCCGGCGAGGTTGGTGGAGGTGGCCACGTCCGGGGCGGTGGTGACCAGGTAGCGGCCCACCTCCCGGTCCCGCGCCAGGTCCACCAGCACCCGACCGAAGACCTCCTGGGTGGAGATCGGCTTGTTGGCGCGTACTCCCGTGCTCTCCGGGACGGTGACCCCCAGCGCGCGCTCGCGCGGCGCGCGGGACAGCGCCTCCCGGCGGGCGCCGGCCCGGATGCCGGCGGGTGACGCCGGGTCGAGACGGTCCCACTCGGTCTCGGCGGTCAACCCCTGCGCGGCGCGCAACGTGTCGACCTGCTCCGGGCTGAGCAGCGCGGAATGGTTGCGCGGGTTGCCGGCGATGGGCAACCCCCAACCCTTCACGGTGTACGCGAAGACGACGCTGGGCCGGTCGGTGACCGCGTCGCACTGGGCGTACGCGTCGAGCATCGCCTGAAGGTCGTGCCCGCCCAGGTCGGTGACCAGCGGACCGAGCTCCTCGTCGTCGACGTGGGCGATCAGCTCGTCGATGCCGGCCGGCGCGCCGTCCAGGAACTGCTTGCGCAGCAGCGGGCCGGTCAACCCGAACAGCGACTGGTACTGCTCGTTGGGCATCGCGTCGATCCAGTCGCGCAGCGCCTCGCCACCCGGCCGGGCGTACGCCTCGGCGAGCCGGCGGCCGTACTTGACCTCCACGACGTGCCAGCCGGCCGCCTCGAACTGGCCCCGCCACTGGTTGATCCGGATGCCCGGCACCACCCGGTCCAGCGACTGCCGGTTGAAGTCGACGAGCCACATGACGTTGCCCAGCCCGGTGGTCGCCGGGTCGGCCACCGCCTCCCAGATGTTGCCCTCGTCCAGCTCGGCGTCACCGATCAGCGCCACGAACCGGGAGTGCGGGCGGGCACCGAAGTGCGCGTCGACGTACCGCCGGGTGGCCGCGGCGAAGAGCGGCGCGGCGGCGCCCAGGCCGACGGAGCCGGTGGAGAAGTCCACCTCGTCCGGGTCCTTGGTGCGCGACGGGTACGACTGGAGGCCGCCACGGGCGCGCAGCCGGGGCAGGTAGGAGCGGTCGAGGTTGCCGAGCAGGTACTGGATGGCGTGGAACACCGGGGAGGCGTGCGGCTTCACGGCGACCCGGTCCTCGGCGTCCAGGTGCGCGAACCACAGCGCGGTCATCGCCGTGACCAGCGAGGCGCTGGACGCCTGGTGGCCGCCGACCTTCACCCCGTCGCCGGTGGCCCGGTCGTGGTTGGCGGCGTCCACGATCCGGATCGCGAGCCAGAGCACCCGCCGCTGGATCTCGTCGAGGACATCGAGGTCGTGCTGGGTCACGGTGGCTCCATCCGGGCGTCGCCGTTGACGCCCTCGCGAGGGGTGTGCGGGGTGGCCGCATAGTCGACAGGGTTGCGGAAGGCCGCCGCCGGGTCACGGCGACGGCCTGCTCCGGGTGGGTCTCTCAGCCCTGGACGCCGAGGCGCTCCAGGATCAGCTCACGCAGGGTCTTGGCGTCGGCCTGACCCCGGGTGGTCTTCATGACCGCGCCGACCAGCGCGCCGACCGCCGCGACCTTGCCACTGCGGATCTTGTCGGCGATGCCGGGGTTCGCGGCGATGGCCTCGTCCACGGCGGCGGTGAGCGCGCCGGTGTCCGACACGACCTCCAGGCCCCTGCTGGTCATGATCTCGGTGGGCGAGCCCTCACCGTCGACCACGCCCTCCAGCACCGTGCGGGCCATCTTGTCGTTGAGCTTGCCGGCGTCGACAAGCCCCTGCAGCTCGGCGACCTGGGCGGGGGTCGCGCCGATCTCGGCCAGCTCCACGCCGCTCTCGTTGGCCCGGCGGGACAGCTCACCCAGCCACCACTTGCGCGCCGCGGCCGGGGTGGTGCCCGCCGCCACGGTGGCCTCGATCAGCTCGACCGCGCCGGCGTTCAGCACCGACTGCATGTCCAGGTCCGACAGGCCCCACTGCTCCTGGAGCCGACGCCGGTGCACCCGGGGCAGCTCCGGCAGGGCGGCCTTCAGCTCGGCGACCCAGGCCGGGTCCGGAGCGATCGGCACCAGATCCGGCTCGGGGAAGTACCGGTAGTCGGTGGCCGTCTCCTTCGAGCGCCCCGGGGTGGTGTCACCGGTGTCCTCGTGGAAGTGGCGCGTCTCCTGGGTGATCCGGCCGCCCGCGTCGAGCACCGACGCCTGGCGCAGCATCTCCGAGCGGACCGCCCGTTCCACCGACCGCAGCGAGTTGACGTTCTTCGTCTCGGTACGGGTGCCCCACTCCGCGCCCGGCAGGTTGAGCGAGGTGTTCACGTCGCAACGCAGCGAACCCTCCTCCATCCGCACGTCCGAGACGCCGAGGGTACGGATCACGTCGCGCAGCTCGGCGACGTACGCCTTGGCCACGTCGGGGGCGAGCGCACCGGTGCCGGTGATCGGCTTGGTGACGATCTCGACCAGCGGGATGCCGGCCCGGTTGTAGTCGACGAGCGACTCCGTCGCGCCGTGGATGCGGCCGGTGGCGCCGCCGACGTGCAGCGTCTTGCCGGTGTCCTCCTCCAGGTGCACCCGCTCGATCTCGATCCGCACCGTCTCGCCGCCCACCTCGACGTCCAGGTAACCGTCGACGCAGATCGGCTCGTCGTACTGGCTGATCTGGAAGTTCTTCGGCATGTCCGGGTAGAAGTAGTTCTTCCGGGCGAAGCGGCACCACTCGGCGATCGAGCAGTTCAGCGCCAGGCCGATCCGGATGATCGCCTCGATGGCCGCCTTGTTGGCCACCGGCAGCGAACCGGGCAGGCCCAGGCACACCGGGCAGACCCGGGTGTTCGGCTCGCCACCGAAGTCGGTCGGGCAACCGCAGAACATCTTGGTGTTCGTGCCCAGCTCGACGTGGGTCTCCAGGCCGATCACCGGTTCGAAGCGCGCGACGACCTCGTCGTACGCGGGCAGTGTCGTGGTCATGAGACGCTCCAGGCGCGATCCGGACAGAACCGGTCCAGCCTAGTGGGGTTGTCGGGCCGCCCGTCGCCCGGGTTTCCCGAGACACCTGGCAATGGCCGTGACGGGGTGTGTCCGCGCCGACACGTGGGTATCTGTCGACCATGACGAATACGGGGAATGATCGATCTATTCGCCGGGCCGGGCCGGGGCGGCGCCACGACAACAGGCGGGTCCTGCTGGTGGTGCTGGCCGCATGGGCGGTGGGGGCGGTGGTCGCCCTGATCGGCTGGACTGTCGCCGGCGGCGAGCGGCAGCCGGACGACCTCCGGCTCCTGGTGGTGCTGCTCATCATCCCGGGCCTGATCGGGCTGGCCGTCGCCTGGGGGACGGGCAGGTTGACGGCCTGGCGCCAGCGTGACCGGACCGGGTCGTGACCTCGCCGCCTCCCCCGCGGCGACAGCCGATCGGCCGCCGCGCCGTGCTGGTCGCCGCGGGTCTGGCGGTGGGGCTCCCGGCGGTGGCGGTGGCGGTGATCGCCCTCGACGGGCGGGACACCTCGCCGGGCGGCCTACTCAAGATTTTCCTGATCGCGCTCGTCTTCGGGGTGCTCGGCGCGGCAGTGGCCCTCCTGGCCAGCCACCGGCTACCCGCACCCCGAACCACCAGCCCGGCGGCCCGCCAGGCCCTGCGCGCCGGGCACACCGACGACCCGCGCGTCGACGCCCTCGCCCGTCAGGAGGCCGAACGCCGCCGGGGCAGACGCTGGGTGCTGTGGGTCCTCGGCGTCGCCGTGCTGGCCGAGGCGCTGCTGGTCGTCGGCGCGTCCCGCCCCTCCACCCGGGTGATCGCGGTGGTGCTCGGCGTCTTCTGGGCGGCCCAGGGCTGGCTGCGCTGGCGTGACCTGCGGGAGGCCGACCGCTACCTCGCCAACCACCGCACCACCTGAGCGCCCCCGGACAGACCACCGGCCCCGACGGACGGATCCGTCGGGGCCGGTCGCGGCGGCGCTACAGCGTCGGCGGGGTGAACGTGCCGACCGCGGACTCCAACGCGGCGGCGACCCGGTACATCCGGTCGTCGGCCATCGTCGGGGCCATCACCTGCAGGCCGACCGGCAGCCCCTCGGAGAGCCCGCACGGCACCGAGATGCCCGGCCCGCCGTACAGGTTGGTCGGGATCGTGTACAGGTCGGCGAGGTACATCTGGTACGGGTCGGCGGTGCGCGCGCCGATCGGGAACGCCACCGACGGGGTGGTCGGCGAGATCAACGCGTCGACCCGCTCGAACGCGGCGGTGAAGTCCCGGGTGATCAGCGTCCGGACCTTCTGCGCCTGCCCGTAGTACGCGTCGTAGTAACCCGACGACAGCGCGTACGTGCCGATCATGATGCGGCGCTTGACCTCCGGGCCGAAGCCGGTCTCGCGGGTCAGCGACATGACCTCCTCCAGCGACCGGTTGCCGTCGTCGCCGACCCGCAGGCCGAACCGGACGCCGTCGAACCGGGCCAGGTTGGAGGAGCACTCACTCGGGGCGATCAGGTAGTACGCCGGGAGCGCGTACGCGAACGTCGGGCAGGAGATCTCCACGACCTCGGCGCCCATCTTGGTCAGCGCGTCCACCGACTCACGGAACGCGGCCATCACACCCGGCTCGGCACCCTCGCCGACGAACTCGCTCACGATGCCGAGCCGTACGCCGGTCAGGTCACCTGTCGCGCCGAGCTTCGCCGCCGCCACCACGTCCGGCACCGGCTGCGGGATCGAGGTGGAGTCCCGCGGGTCGTGCCCACCGATCACCTGGTGCAGCAGGGCCGCGTCGAGCACCGTACGGGCACACGGGCCGGGGGTGTCCAGCGACGAGGAGAAGGCGACCAGCCCGTACCGGGAGGTGCCGCCGTAGGTGGGCTTCGCACCCACGGTGCCGGTGACCGCGCCGGGCTGGCGGATCGAGCCGCCGGTGTCCGAGCCGATCGCCAACGGCGCCTCGTACGCGGCCAGCGCGGCGGCGCTGCCGCCACCCGAGCCACCCGGGATCCGGGTCAGGTCCCACGGGTTGTGCGTCGGCCCGTACGCCGAGTATTCGGTGGAGGAGCCCATCGCGAACTCGTCCATGTTGGTCTTGCCGAGCATCACCGTGCCGGCGTCCCGCAGGCGCTGCACGATCGTCGCGTCGTACGGCGGACGCCAACCCTCCAGGATCTTCGATCCCACGGTGGTCGGCACACCCCGCGTGGCGAGCACGTCCTTCACCGCGACCGGCACACCCGCGAGGGGACCCAACTCCTCACCGGCGGCCCGGCGCTCGTCCACCGCGCGAGCCGCGGCGAGCGCGCCGTCGCTGTCGACGTGCAGGAAGGCGTGCACCCGGTCGTCGACCGCGGCGATCCGGTCCAGGTGCGCCTGGGTCACCTCGACGGCGGAGGTCTCGCCGCCGGCGACCAGGCTCGCGATCTCCGTCGCGGTCATTCGCGTCAGATCGGTCATGAAGCCACATCCTCGGTCAGGATCCGCGGCACGCGGAACCGCTGGTCCTCGGCGTCGGGCGCGCCCGACAGCGCCTCCTGCGGGGTCAGGCACGGCGTGACGACGTCCTCGCGGAAGATGTTGGTCAACGGCACCGAGTGCGAGGTCGGCGGAATGTCCGCGGCGGCGACCTCGCCGACCTGGGCGACCGCCTGGAGGATCACGTCGAGCTGGCCGGCGAACGTGTCCAGCTCCTCCTCGGTGACGGCGAGCCGCGACAGGCGCGCCAGGTGCGCGACCTCCTCGCGGGAGATGGCGGCCATCCGTGCCCCCTTCTGATGTCCTGCTGGTCGGGCGGTGTGCCGGCCGCACGACGACGGAAGCGTGACGCGCGGTGACCGGAGCGAGTCTATTGTTCCGCTCCGGTGCCGCGTCCCCGGACTCCCCCTCCGACGGCCCCCGTGCCGGGTCAGCGGGTGGGGCGGCGCGTGACGTCGGCCTGCGGGTGCCCGCCCGTGGGGCGCACCGGCCGATACCGGGCCAGCCAGGTGACCAGCTCCGCGGCGGGCATGGGTCGGGCGTAGAACCAGCCCTGCGCCGCGTCGCAACCGGCGGCGTGCAGCATCCGCCAGGTCCGCTCGTCCTCGACGCCCTCGGCCACCACCCGCAACCCCAGCGCGCCGGCCAACTCGATCATCGACCGGACGATCGCCGCGTCGTCGGCGTCGTCGGCCATGCCGAGGACGAACGACCGGTCCACCTTCACCTCGGACAGCGGCAGCCGACGCAGGTGCTGCAATGACGAGTAGCCGGTGCCGAAGTCGTCGAGCGCGATGCCCACCCCGATCCGGTGCAACTGGGAGATGGTCGCCAGCACCCGGCGCGGGTCGGCCATCAACGCACCCTCGGTGATCTCCACCTGAAGCCGCTCGGCGGGCACCCCGTAGCGGGCCAGCCGGTCGGCGATCTGGTCGGCGATCTCGCCGGTGTGCAGGTCGCGCACGCTGACGTTCAGCGCCGCGCGCAGGCCGATACCGGCCGCCGACCACGTGGCGAGTTGCTCCACCACGTCGTCGACCACCCGCCGGGTGAGCAGCCGCATCACGGCGCTCTGCTCGGCGACCCGGATGAGCTCCTCCGGGTCGACCATGCCCCGCCGTGGGTGTCGCCACCGCAGCAGGGCCTCGACACCGACCACCTCGCCGGTCGCGATGGCGATCTGCGGCTGGTAGTACATCGTGATCTCCCCGGCGTCGTCGGCCGGTCCGTCGTCCGCGTGCGCCCACCCCGTCGGTTCGAGTGGTCGCCCCGGTGCGTCCGGTCCGACGTCCCGCCGTGGCCCGAGCCCGCCGGCGCCCAGCGCGGCGACCGCGCTCCCGTTCGGCGACCGCCTGCCGTGGCCGAGCCCGGCGCGCCGCTCCCGACCTCGACCCGGCCGGTTGCCGCCGACCGCGCCGCGGGTGTTGCGGCCCCGGATCGGGTCGGCACCTGTCGCGATCTGGTTGATCAGCTCGTCGGCGTGCACCAGGTCGGCGTCGTCGCGCCGCCGGCGTCCCCACCACCGGCCACCGGACGGGGGTGCCGTCGCGGTCGCCGGCGCCGGGTCCGTGTGCGGCGCGGCCTCGGCCGGCGTCCCGGTGGGCAGCGCCGCCCCATCGCCGCCGCGCACCTCGGCCGTCACATCGAGGGGTACGCCGACCACCTCACCCGGCACGCCGTTCCGGCCGCGCCCGGCCTGGTCCGGCGCCCCTCCGAGGCGACTGTGGCCGGCCGGATCGGCGTCGAACGGCCCGTCGACCGGCGGCCCGGACTCCAGTACGCGGCGCAGGTCGGCGAGGAGGCCGAGACGCTCGGCGGAGTTGTGGTCGGACTCGGGGGCGTAGACGGCCACCGTGTCGTTGCGGTGCTTGGCGTCGTACATCGCCACGTCGGCGTGGCGCATCAGAGTGGCGAAGTCCTCGCCATGCTCGGGGAAGAGGGCGATCCCGATCGACCCGCCCACGTCCAACGGAAGCCCGTCGAGTGGCACGGGCTCGGCCAGCGCCTCGACCACCTCGTCGGCCAACTCCCGCGCCTGACCGACGTCGGTCAGCCCGGTCATCACGATGGCGAACTCGTCGCCGCCGAGCCGGGCGATCATCTGGGGTCGAGGCCGCACGTCGGTGAGCCGCGCGCTCACCTCGACCAGCAGTCGGTCGCCCACGGCATGCCCGAGGGCGTCGTTCACGTTCTTGAAGCGGTCCAGGTCGATCAACAGCAGTGCCAACTGACCGTCGGGTTCGCCGCGGGCCGTCCGCTCGGCATGCACGTGCACCTGCTCGGCCACCTCGGTCAACAGCGCCTTGCGGTTGGGCAGACCGGTGAGCGGGTCAGCGGCGGCGAGGTGCTGCTGTTCGACGGTCAGCCGCGCCATCCGGTAGACGGCGAACAGCGGCACCAGCACCAGCGGGATCAGCGCCGCGCTGACCCGCGCCGCCGCGACGAGTACCGGGGCGAGCAGCAGCAGGGAGCCGGTGGAGAGCAACTCGAAGCCGAGCCCCTGCCGCAGGGTGGGCCACCACCGGTCTCCGAAGCGCAGCCGTACCGCCCCGCTGACCAGCCCGTAGTTGACGACGAACCAGGCCAGCGTCGCCCCGCCGACGGCTGCCACGTCGGTCCAGTGCAACCGCCCGCCGGAGAAGATGGCGCCCGGCCCGAGCAGGATCACGCCGTACGCGGCGGCGAGGGCGCACGCGTACTGCCCGACGTTGAACGCCGTCCGCCACGCCGCGTGCCGCATCCGCCAGCCCGACACGACCACCCCCACCGCCTGCACCAGCACCGCCGGACCGAGGCCCCAGCCGAGCAGGATCGCGAAGGTGAAGCAGGTGGAGGGGAACACCGCCGAGGTCTGCCGGCGCCCCGGCGGGACGAACGGGCGGGCGTCGCAGACCACGGCGAGCGCGGCCATCGTCCAGAACGCCACCGGCAGCCGGGACACCTCGTCGGGAAGGGTCGCGAGTGGAACGGCGGCGGTCACCGCGGCCACCACCAGGATGCCGACGACGAAGGTGGCGAACGGCGCCACCCGTCCCGGGGGCAGCGAGTTGCGTGGGTCGGCGACCTCCACGACACCTCCCGACCGACGGTCGGCGTGCGGGTGCGCACGCCGTGACCCAATGAAACGCCCTCGGCCCCCGGTTTCCCGGTATGACAGTCACGAATCGGTCGTAGTCGTAATTAAGTTGGTATACGCGACCAGTCGCCGCGCATCGCCGCCCGCGCGGTCAGCCGCCCGGTTGAGCGACCTCCCGTGCGGCGTCCGGGCCGGCGTCCAGCAGGAGCTGGAACCCGGCCTCGTCGAGCACCGGCACCTTCAGGCTGGCCGCCTTGTCGGCCTTGGACCCCGGGTTGTCCCCCACCACGACGAAGCTCGTCTTCTTGGAGACCGACCCGCTGACCTTGCCGCCCCGGCTCTGGATGGCCTCGGCGGCCTGATCCCGGGAGAAACCGGCGAGCGTGCCGGTCACCACGACGGTCAACCCCTCCAGCGGGCGCGGCCCCTCGTCACCCGCCTCCTCCACCATCCGTACGCCGGCCTCGGCCCACTTGCGGACGACCTCGCGATGCCAGTCCACCGCGAACCACTCGCGGAGGCTCGCCGCGATCGTCGGCCCGACCCCGTCGACCGAGGACAGCTCCTCCTCGGTGGCCGCGTCGATGGCGTCCATCGAGCGGAAGTGCCGGGCGAGCGCCTGGGCGGCGGTCGGGCCGACGTGCCGGATGGAGAGCGCCACCAGCACCCGCCACAGGTCCCGTTCCCGGGCGACGGCCAGATTGTCCAGCAACTTGCTGGCGTTGCTGCCCAGGCTGCCGTCCTTGTTGACGAAGAACGGGGATCGGGACAGCTGCTCGGCATCGAGCTGGAAGAGGTCGCCCTCGTCCGCGATGACCTCCGCGTCCAGCAGGGCCGCCGCGCCCTTGTAGCCGAGCGCCTCGATGTCGAAGGCACCGCGACCGGCAAGGTGGAACACCCGCTCGCGCAACTGGGCCGGGCAGCTGCGGGTGTTGGGGCAACGGATGTCGACGTCGCCCTCCTTCGACGGCGCGAGCGGGGTGCCGCAGGCCGGGCAGGTGGTCGGCATGACGAACGGGCGGGCGTCGGCGGGACGCAGGTCGACCACCGGGCCGAGGACCTCGGGAATCACGTCGCCGGCCTTGCGCAGCACCACCGTGTCACCGATGAGCACGCCCTTGCGCTCGACCTCACGGGCGTTGTGCAGGGTCGCGAGCGCGACGGTCGAGCCGGCGACCCGCACCGGCTCCAGCACGGCGAACGGGGTGACCCGGCCGGTGCGCCCCACGTTGACGTCGATGTCGAGCAGCTTGGTGGTGACCTCCTCCGGCGGGTACTTGAAGGCGATCGCCCACCGGGGCGCGCGGCTGGTCGAGCCCAGCCGGCCCTGGATGGAGACCGGGTCGACCTTGACCACCACCCCGTCGATCTCGTGCTCGACGTCGTGCCGGTGCTCGGCGTAGTAGGCGATGTATTCGGCGACGCCGGCCAGGTCGGGGACGACCCGCCAACGGTCGCTTGTCGGCAACCCCCACGACTTGAGCGCCGCGTACGACTCGGACTGCGCGGTGGGCTGGAACCCGCGACGCGCGCCGATGCCGTGCACCACCAGGCGCAGCGGCCGGGAGGCGGTGACCCGCGGATCCTTCTGCCGAAGGCTGCCCGCTGCGGCGTTACGGGGGTTGGCGAAGGGCGCCCGGCCCTGCTCCACCAGCCCGGCGTTGAGATCGGCGAACGCGGCGACCGGGAAGTAGATCTCGCCCCGAACCTCCACCAGCTCGGGAATGTCCGGGAATTCGGCGGACGGGGTGAGCTGACCGGGCACGTCCTGGATGCTGCGCACGTTGGCGGTGACGTCCTCACCGGTGCGGCCGTCGCCCCGGGTGGCGGCCCGGACCAGCCTGCCCTTCTCGTAGGTCAGGTTGATGGCCAGCCCGTCGACCTTCAGCTCGCACAGGTAGGGCGCCGGGCCGCCCGCGTCGCGCTCGACCCGCTCGGCCCAGGCCGCCAACTCCTCGTCGGCGAAGGCGTTGTCGAGCGACATCATCCGTTCGGCGTGGGTGACCGGGGTGAAGTCGGTGGAGAACGTGCCGCCGACGCGTTGGGTCGGCGAGTCGGGTGTCCGCAGGGCGGGGAACTCCGCCTCCAACGCCTCCAGCTCACGCAGCTGCTTGTCGAACTCGGCGTCGGGAATGGTCGGCGAGTCCAGCACGTAGTAGCGGTACTGATGCTCGGTCAGCTCCTGACTGAGCGTGGCATGCCGCTCCCGGGCCTGCGGCGTCGGCTCGGCCCCGGCGGCCGCCTCCTGCGCCGGGCTGACCTGCTGACCGATCTGCTCCTCGGACACACCGCCACCTTCGGACACGCCTGCGACCTCCCTGATCACGCTACTCCGGCACGGTATCGGGCCGGTGAGACAATCCGTTGCCCGCCCGCACTCGCAGCGACGTTCCTCTCCGCCGCGTTCCGTGGTCACTCGATGCTCGGTAGTCGTCGACGCCCGATCCGGCTGCTCACCCTCAAGTGATCAAGGGGGTGTCCCCAGGGTGCCGCGGGGCGTCGGGGCAGCCGCGGTGTGGTTGGCGGGCGGCACGGGCGACGGCGTGCGAGGATCGCCGGACGGTGCGGCCCGCGAGCCGCCACGAGGCGGGGGTACGCCCGCCGTCAGGCACGAGGCGGCGACACATCCGCCGTCACGCACGAGGCGGAGGCACATCCGCCGGTACGCACGAGGCGGGGTACCCGCCGGTGGGCAGAGCGGCGGGGATTCGTCCGTCGGTGGGCAGGAGGTTGTGCGATGCGCGAGGCACTGCTCTGGGCGGTGGCGATCCTGCTGGCCGTGGGTGCGGGTTGGGCCTGGAACAGCTGGCGGCACCGGGTTTCCACCCGACCGTCGGGCGCCCGACCGGATCGCCGTGCCACGGCCGGCACCGGCGGTCGTCGGCCCACCCCACCTCGACCGCGCGGCACCGACCGGCCGGGCGCAAAGCCCCGCTCACGCGACACCGAGCGGCGGGATGCCCCGGCGCCGGGCGAGATCTGGTGGGCCGACGTGCCGTACGCCGACGGCACTGGCTCGAAGGTCCGCCCCTGTCTGGTGCTGCGCGCCGACTCCCGGGGCGCCGACGTCCTCAAGATCACCAGCCAGGACAAGAGCGACCGCGACGACCACGTGCGAATCCCCACCCGGGACTGGGACCCCGGCGCGGAGCACGACAGCTACCTCAGCCTGACCGAGCCGGTCCGACTCAGCTCGGCCGCCTTCGCCGACCACGCCGGGCGCTGCGACGCCGACCTGTGGAAGAAGGTCCGCAACCTGCGCCACCTGCCCACTCCCTGACCACCGCACCGCCGCACCGCCGCGTCACCGCGTCACCGCGTCACCGCGTCACCGCGTCACCGCGTCGCGGCGTCGCGGCCCGACCAAAGACGGCGTGATCGACTCGGTTTCCTGCACACCGCGGCATCCGACACCACGGGACACCCCGACTTCCAGAAACCCGAGTGGATCACGCCCGCGGACCAGCGCCGGGCGGACCAGCGCCGGGCAGACCAGCGCCGGGCAGACCAGCGCCGGGCAGACCAGCGCCGGGCAGACCAGCGCCGGGCAGACCAGCGCCGGGCAGACCAGCGCCGGGCAGACCAG
>NZ_JBEZDC010000011.1:176291-251065 GCF_040647935.1 Micromonospora sp. NPDC049204
CGGGCAGACCAGGGCCGGGCAGACCAGGGCCGGGCAGACCAGGGCCGGGCAGACCAGGGCCGGGCAGACCAGGGCCGGGCAGACCAGGGCCGGGCAGACCAGGGCCGGGCCAGGGCGAGCAGGGCAGGGCCGCGTGGGCCAGGCGGGTCGGTCAGTCCCAGGCGGCGCCCAGGGTGGCGAGTTGGTTCGCGTACTCGATGCGGTCGACCCAGCCGGTCGGCCAGGCGGCCATGCCGGCGGCCGCGCCCACGAACGCGCCGGCCAGGGCGGCGATCGAGTCGGAGTCGCCGGCGGTGGTCGCGCCTCGGGTCAGTGCCGCGACGGGGTCGTCGACGTGCCGTACGGCGCAGAGCAGCGCGGTGGCCAGCGCCTCCTCGGCAACCCAGCCCTCCCCGGTGGCCCGGCACGGGTCGCCGCCGTCGTCCGGCTCGCGCAGAGCGTCCGTCAGTCGGTCCAGCACCGCCAGGCACTCGTCCCAGCCCCGGGCGATGAACTCCTCCGGCGTCCCGACCCCCGGGCGCTGCCAGAGATCACCCAGCCACTGCTCCCGGTAGACCAGGCGCTGGGACCGCGCCCGCTCGGCGAGGATCGCGGGTAGCTCGGGCAACGTGGCGCCCGCGCGCAGCGCGAAGACGGCGTACGCGGTCAGCTCGCTGGCGGCCAGCCCGGTCGGGTGCCCATGGGTCAACCCGGCCTGCAACTGGGCCAACCCGGCCATCGTGTCCAGGTCCACCTTCAGCAAGCCAACCGGGGTGACGCGCATGTTGGCCCCGCACCCCTTCGACCCGGCCACGGTCGCCTCCTGCCAGCGCAGCCCACGGCTCAACTCCGCGCAGGCACGTAGGCAGGTCATCCCCGGGGCGCGGTTGTTGTCCGGGCTGACCGCCCAGGCCAGAAAGCGCTGCCGCAGCAGCGGCTCCACCGCCTCCGGGGTGAGCGTCGGTGCCTCGTACAGCGCCCAGCCCACCGCGAGCGCCATCTGGGTGTCGTCGGTGACCAGTGCCGGCTCGCCGGACAGCTCACGTGGGCCGGTCGGGCCGTACCGGTGCTCGATCTCGGCGACGGTCAGGAACTCGGTCGGCTTGCCGAGCGCGTCACCGTAGGCGAGGCCGAAGAGTGAACCGGAGGCGCGCAGCGAAGAGGTGGGAGTCACGGCGGCCATGATGCCCGGCCGCCGCAACCCCGTCGGGCTCAGTCCCAGCAGAGGCAGAACGGGTGGCCGGCCGGGTCGGCGTAGACCCGGAAACCCTCGCCCTCGCCCGGCAGTCGCCGAGCCCCGAGCGCGAGTGCCGCCTTCTCCGCGCTCTCGATGTCGTCCACCGTCACATCCAGGTGGAACTGCTGAGGGCGCTCCGGATCCGGCCAGGCCGGTGCCCGGAGGGTGAGCGCCTGCTGGAAGGCGAGCCGCGGCTGGTGACCGGGCGGGCCGCCCAACACCACCCAGTCGTCCTCCATCTCACCCTCGGCGAGAGGCACGCCGAGCAGCTCGGCGTAGAACATCGCCAGCGCCCGCGGGTCCGGGCAGTCGATCACCACTGAACGCAGCTGTCCAATCATGAGCGTCATCCTGCCCACCGGGTACGACAGGAAACCTCACACCTCGGCGAGCCGCCGGCCGGCGTCCCGGCACGCGGCGAGCACCGCCCGCGCGTACTCCGGGGTGGCACCGGCGAGACCGCAGGCCGGGGTGACCACCACCTGCTCGGCGAGTTGCCGACGGGGAAAGCCGAGGCGGTCCCAGACCTGGCGTACCCGGTCGGCGATCTGCGCGGACGTCGGCGCGCCACCGGCCGACGGCGGTCGGGTGGGCGCGGCCCCGGCCAGCAGTCCGAGGCCGGCGTCGAGCGCCTCGCCGAGCGGGTCCAGCTTGGTGACCAGATCCAGGTCGAGGGCGACCGCGACGGCGCCGGTGGAGCGGATCAGCTCCAGCGGCACGTCCGGGGCGCAGCAGTGCACGAGCGTCGGTACGCCGACCGCGTCGACGACCGTGCGCAGCAGCGCGGCGGCGTCCACCCCGTCGACCGGCCGGTACGCGCCCAGCCCGCTCTCGGTCGGCACCCGCCCGGCCAACACGGTCGGCAACGACGGCTCGTCCAGTTGGAGCAGCACCGACGCCCGGGGCAGTCGCCGGGTCACCGCCGCGACGTGCGCGCGCAGCCCCTCGGCGAGGGAGCCGGTCAGATCGCGGACCGCGCCGGGGTCGCGCAGCATTCGGCCGCCGATCGGCAACTCCAGGGACGCGGCCAGCGTGAGTGGGCCGGCGGCCTGCACCTTGATCGGCCCGGTGTACTCCTCGGCCTGTTCGGCGAGCTGGTCCAGGTCACGTTCCATCAGGTCAGCGGCCCGGCGCAGGTCGCGGCCGGGGCGTGGGGCGACCCGCCAGCGTCCGGCGTACACCTCGACGGGCAGCTCGACCAGCAGCCCGGCGGACCGGCCGATCAGGTCCGCGCCGGGACCACGGGCCGGCAGCTCGGGCAGGTGGGGCAGCTCGGGAAGCTCACCGAGGACCACCCGCTGTGCCTCGCCGATGTCGGTGCCGGGCAGCGAACCAATTCCGGTTGCCGCGCCGGTCGGCCAGGGCCACGCCTGATCTGTCACGGGCGAAGGCTATCCCGCGAACACCGGGGCCGTGCGGTCAGCCGGTGATGGTCGCGGAGCCGAGGACCACGTCGCCGGCCGGGTCCGACCGGTACGCGACCACGGCCTGACCGGCGGCGACGCCGCGCACCGGCCGGCGCAGCTCGGCGTGCAGCAGGTCACCGTCGAGCGCGACGGTCGCCGGCACCACGTCGCCGTGGGCACGCAGTTGCACCTCGCACTCCACCGGCGCGTCCGGGCGCGCACCGCCGGTCCAGACCGGACGAACGGCCCGGACCTCGGACACCTCGAGCGCCTCGGCGGGGCCGACGGTCACGGTGTTGGTCTTCGGCGTGATGGAGAGCACATAACGCGGCCGTCCGTCGGCGGCCGGCCGGTCCAGGTGCAGGCCGCGCCGCTGCCCCACGGTGTACGCGTACGCGCCGCTGTGACTGCCGACCACCGCGCCGGTGCTGGCGTCCACGACGTCGCCGGGCGCCTCGCCGAGCCGGCCGGCGAGGAAGCCACGGGTGTCACCGTCGGCGATGAAGCAGATGTCGTGTGAGTCCGGCTTGTCGGCCACCGCCAGACCACGCTCGGCGGCCTCCGCGCGCACCTGCGCCTTTGTCGAGTCGCCCAACGGGAAGATCGACCGGTCCAGTTGCTCGCGGGTGAGCACGGCCAGCACGTACGACTGGTCCTTGGCGATGTCGACGCTGCGTCGCAGCAGCCCGTCCGGGCCGAGTCGGGCGTGGTGCCCGGTGACCACCGCGTCGAAGCCCAGGGCCACGGCCCGGTCCAGCACCGCCGCGAACTTGATCTTCTCGTTGCAGCGCAGGCAGGGGTTCGGCGTGCGCCCGGCGGCGTACTCGGCGACGAAGTCGTCCACCACGTCCTCGTGGAAACGGTCGGCCATGTCCCACACGTAGAACGGGATGCCGATCACGTCGGCGGCCCGCCGCGCGTCCCGGGAATCCTCCAGGGTGCAGCAGCCGCGCGCCCCGGTCCGATAGGTCTGTGGGTTACGGGCCAGCGCCAGGTGTACGCCTGTCACGTCGTGCCCGGCCGCCACCGCCCGCGCCGCCGCCACGGCCGAGTCGACCCCGCCCGACATAGCCGCCAGAACCTTCACCAGCGAACTCCCTTCCCCGTCCCCGCCACAACCCTATCCACCACCCCAACCCCACCCCACGCCCACACACCAACGCCCGTCACCCCCACCGTTGATCAAGGAGTTGTGGTGCCTGGAATGAGGTGGACGGCGGCCTTTGTCACCCACCACAACTCCTTGATCGACAAGGGCGGGGGGCGGGGGCGGGGGCGGGGGCGGGGGCGGGGGCGGGGCGGGGGCGCGGGCGGGGGCGGTTAGCGGGGGGTGCGGAGGGCGGCGGCCCGGCGGGCTCGGTCCACCGCTGCCGGGAGGGCCGCGATGAGGGCGTCGACGTCGGCCTGAGTGCTCGTGTGACCGAGGGTGAAGCGCAGCGAGGAGCGGGCGCGGTCGTCGTCGGCGCCCATCGCCAGCAGGACGTGGGAGGGCTGGGCCACCCCTGCGGAGCAGGCCGACCCCGTCGAGCAGGCGATGCCCTGGGCGTCGAGCAACAGCAGCAGGGCGTCGCCCTCGCAGCCCGGGAAGGAGAAGTGCGCGTTGCCCGGCAAACGGTCGGTCGGCTCACCGTTGTAGATCACCTCGGGCACCGCCCGACGAACCCGCTCGACCAGGTCGTCGCGGAGTGCGGCCACCCGGGCCGCGTACTCCTGTTGGCCCTTCACCGCCGTCTCGACGGCGACCGCGAAGGCCACGATGCCGGCCGTGTCCAGGGTGCCGGAACGGATGTCACGTTCCTGGCCACCGCCGTGCAGCAGGGGCGTGGCCGGCACGTCCCGGGCGAGCAGCAACGCGCCCACTCCGGTCGGGCCACCCAGCTTGTGCCCGGTCACGGTCAGCGCGGCGACGCCGCTGGCGCCGAAGTCGACGGGCACCTGACCGACCGCCTGGATGGCGTCGGTGTGGAACGGCACCCCGTGCTCGGCGGCGACAGCGGCCAGCTCGGCGACCGGCTGGATGGTGCCCACCTCGTTGTTGGCCCACATCGCGGTGACCACGGCCACCCGGTTGGTGTGCGCGGCCAGCTCGGCGCGCAGGTCCTCCGGGTCGAGCCGACCGGCGGCGTCCACCGGCAGCCAACCGACCTCGGCCCCCTCGTGCTCGACGAGCCAGTCGACCGCGTCCAGCACCGCGTGGTGCTCGACGGAGCTGGAGACCACCCGACGGCGGCCCTGGGCGGCTCCCCGGCGGGCCCAGAAGATGCCCTTGACCGCGAGGTTGTCGCTCTCCGTGCCCCCACCCGTGAAGATCACCTCGGACGGCCGGGCGCCCAGCACCGCGGCCACCTTCTCGCGGGACTCTTCGACCCGGCGGCGGGCACGACGACCCGCCGCATGCAGGGAGGACGCGTTGCCGACCTCGCGGGCGGTAGCGACGTACGCCTCCAGTGCCTCATCGAGCATCGGAGTCGTCGCCGCGTGATCCAGGTAAGCCATCACCGACCAGCCTACGGCCGACACCGCGGCGCCCGGATGGCGGAGGGACCCAGTGCCGGGGCCGGGGTGGAAAATTCCACCCCGGCCCCGGCTGCGGCCCCGCTCAGGCGGGCACCGCGGTGACGACGATGTTGTCGCGGTACTTGCGCGCCTTGGCGTCGAACGGTCCGCCACAGGTGATCAGAGTCAGCCGGGGCTTGCCGTCCCGGGCGAAGTACCGGTCCAACGGAATCTTGGTCTTCGCGTACTCCTCCCGGGCGACCACCCGGTACCGCCGGGCCGTGCCGTCGCTGCCGGTCACGGTCAGGGTGTCGTTCTGGTCGAGTTCACGGAGTCGGAAGAACGCGCCCCTGCCCTGCTTGGCGCTGTCCACGTGACCGGCGACGACCACCGAGCCAGCGGTTGCCTCCAGGCCGGGTCCGTAGCGGTACCACCCGATCTGGTCGACGCTCGGCGGCACCTCGAACTCGTTCGTCCGCTCGTTGATGCCGACCGCGTTGACGGTGGCGGTGACGTCGATCTCCGGGATCACCAGCCGTACCGGCGGGATGATCGCCGCGTCGGCCGGCAGCTCACCGGCGGTGATCGGCACCGAGGGGGCGCTGGCGGTGGCCGCTGGGGTGCTGGCCAGCGTGCTCGCCTCCTCGGCACCCACGTTCCCCGCCGGTTGGGAACCGCACGCCACCACGGCGGCGACGGTGAGCGCGGCAACGCCGGCGGCCAGGGCCGCCAGCGCGCCGCGGTTGCGCACCGTCACCTGCGACCGGTCCGTGCGGTCGCCATCCGCACACCACCGACCAACAGCAGGAGTACGCCGGCACCGGTGAGCACGTACCACCAGGTGTCCACCCCGGTGCCGGCCTGACCGCCGTCACCGCTGGGCACGCCGCCCGGGGCGGAGTGCAGGCCGGTGATGGTCTGCGCCACCACGCCGAGCGTCTTGCCCTCGGCGGAGCCGATCGCGTAGACGATCGTCGCGGTGCCCTCCTTGAGGTTGAGGTCCGCCGGGCCGATGGCCACGGTGTCGGTGCCGGCGAGCACCACGTCCGCCTTGACGCTGCCCGCGGCGACGTCGCCCTTGGCCTCGTTCGGGTTGGTGAGGCCCTCGAAGACCGGGGTGCCACCGGCGCGTACGTCCACCTCGGGGGCGGCGGCGGTGTGCCGGACGATGAGCCGGGCCTTGCCGGCGGCGACCTTCGAGACGTCGTTCACGAACGGGGTGATCTTCGGCTGGCCGGCGGCGTCGAGGTGGGCCGCGATGCTGATGTTCGCGCCGCCCGGGACGGCCGCGTTGTCGACCTTGAGGATCGCGCTGCCGATCGGCTCGCCCGGCTTGGTGAGCGCGATGTCGTAGTCGCCCTCCTCCAGGTTCAGCGGGCCGGCCACGTCACCGGGCTTGAAGTTGTCGAGCGTCTTCTTACCGTTGACGTAGACGTCGACCGGGGTGTCCGGGATGCCGTGCACGACGGAGACCTTCGACGTTGCGGCGTACGCGGGGGTGGCGCTGAGTGCGCCGACTCCGGCGAAGGCCAACGCGGCGACCGCGCCGCCCGCCGCGACCCGACGGAAGTACGAGAGCTGCATGTCTGCCTCCTGGTGATTGGTGCTGATTCGTCAGGCCTGGCTTGCAGAACTGGTTACGCCGCCGTCCGGACGGGCGGATGCGGATCGGAGGGACTTTTCTTCTTCGGCCCCGACTGCATCCGAACTGGGGTCGCGAGACGAATAGCTGCTGAGATGACATCGACCGGGAGAGTGGGGCGGAGACTGTGGCAGCTACAGTCGGGCATGCCCCATCGAAGGCGAGCCGCCCGATGACGGCCCCGCACGAGGAACCGGACCCCCCGGTGGACGACCTCGACCTCCGCTTCCGCGCGGGCGACGACGTGGCGCTGCGCGAGGCGTACGACCGGTACGGTCGGGCCGTGTTCCACCTGGCCACCTCGATGCTGGCCAACCGCGCCGACGCCGAGGACGTCACCCAGGCGACGTTCGTCGCCGCGTGGCTGGGTCGGGACACGTTCGATCCGGCCAAGGGATCGCTGATCGGCTGGCTGCTCGGCATCGGCCGGCGCAAGGTGATCGACCGGATGCGCGCCTCCGCCCGGGAGACCCGGGTGGTGGAGACGGTCCGGCAACTGCCGGAGCCGAAACCCGCCGACCCGGACCCGGACCGCGTGGTGGACCGGTTGGTGATCGCCGACGAGCTGGCTCGTCTCCCGGACGACCAGCGGCGGATGCTGGAGTTGGCCTTCTACGACGATCTGACACACCAGCAGATAGCCACGGTGACCGGAGTGCCGTTGGGCACCGTGAAGAGCCACATCCGGCGCGGCATGGCGAGCTTGAAACGCAGATGGGAGGTGGACGGTGCAGCACCTGGGCCACGAGCGGCTGGTCTTTCTGGCGCTCGGTGAGAGCGAGGCGGACAACGGGGAGAGCACCCACCTCGGCACCTGCGCGCTCTGCCGGGCGGAGGTGTCGACCCTCCAGCAGGTGGCCGGCCTCGGCACCGAGACGCAGGGTCTGGCCGACCTGCCCGACCCGCCGGAGCACGTCTGGCAGGGCATCGCCGCCCAGGTCAGGGCGGCGGAGGCCGAGCCGTCACCGATCGAGGCACGTCCGCGGCAGCTCCCCGGGCAAGCCGTCGGCACCCGGGCCGAGCCGATCAACCACACGCCGATCGGGCAGGCCACCGAAACGGCCGCACCGTCCACCGACACGACGGGTGAGCGCCCCACCGGCACGGCCGCACCGTCCACCGGCACGACCGGCGAGCCGACAGTCATCCGGCTGGATCCGGCGCGGCGATCTCGCCGGGGGGCCGGCTGGTCGCGCTGGGCGGCCACCGCCGTCACCGCGGCAGCCGCTGCGGCGGTGGGTGTGCTGGGCACGGTCTCGGTGCTGCGGCCGGACGACCCGGCGCCCGCTCCGACGCCTGTGGTGGTGGCGAGTGCGCCGCTGGCGGCGTACGGGTCGACGCCCCCGGCGGCCAAGGGTGACGCCCGGGTTCTGCGGGACGGCCAACTACATCTGCATGTGGCGAATCTCCCGCGCGTCCCGGGGTACTACGAGGTCTGGCTCATCAACCCGACGACGATGAAGATGTTTTCGGTCGGCACCCTGGGTGGCGGCGCGGATGCGCTGCTACCCCTGCCCCCGAATGTCGACCTCAAGAGCTATTCGGTGGTCGACGTCTCCGCCGAGCAGTACGACAACAACACCGCCCATTCCGGCGACAGCCTGCTGAGGGGCACCCTGACGGGCTGATCGGCGGGCCGGTTCAGCTCCCCGGCCCGCCGATCAGCTCCCATCGAGAGACAGTGGCCGCCCCCGTCGGGGGCGGCCACCGGTCTCAGCGCGGGGTCACTTGCGCTTGCGGATCTCCTCGGCGGCCTGCGGGACGATCTTGAACAGGTCGCCCACCACGCCGAAGTCGGCCAGCTCGAAGATCGGCGCCTCGCCGTCCTTGTTGACCGCGACGATGGTCTTCGAGGTCTGCATGCCGGCCCGGTGCTGGATGGCACCGGAGATGCCGAGCGCGACGTAGAGCTGCGGGGAGACCGTCTTGCCGGTCTGACCCACCTGGAACTGGTGCGGGTAGAAGCCGGAGTCGACGGCCGCGCGGGACGCGCCGACGGCGCCGCCGAGCAGGTCGGCCAACTCCTCGACCAGCTTGAAGTTGTCGGCGTTGCCGACACCGCGACCACCGGAGACCACCACGCCGGCCTCGGTCAGCTCGGGCCGGGAGCCCTTCTGCTCGGCGACCCGCTCGACGACCCTGGCCAGCTTGTCGGTGTCGGTGACCGACACGGTGAGCTGCTCGATCGTCGGGGTGGCCGCCGCCGGGGCGGGGGTGACCGAGTTGGGCCGGACGGTGACCAGCGGCAGGCCCTTGGTGACCTTGGACTTGACGATGGTGGAGCCGGCGAATGCGATCTGGGTCGCGGTGCCGTCGGCGTCGAGGCCGACCACGTCGGTCAGGATGCCGTTGTCCAGCTTGACGGCGAGCCGGGCAGCGATCTCCTTGCCCTCCTGGGCGGAGGCCAACAGCACGGCGACCGGCTGCACCCGCTGGACCAGCTCGGCCAGCACGCTGGCCTTGGGGGCCACCAGGTAGCCGTCGATCTCGTCACCCTCGGCGGCGTAGATCTTCTCCGCGCCGTACTCGCCCAGTTTGCCGCTCAGCGCCTCGGCGGCGCCGGCGCCGCCGAGCACCACCGCGCTCGGGGTGCCCAGCTCACGGGCGATGGTGAGCATTTCCAGGGTGACCTTCTTGACGCCGAATTCCTTCGTGGCTTCGACGACGACGAGAACCTCAGACATGTCGGAACCCCCTCTCACACGAACTTCTCGGTGGCGAGGAACTCGACCAGCTTGACGCCGCCCTCGCCCTCATCGGTGATCTTGGCGCCACCGGAGCGCGGGGGGCGCTTGGTGTGCTCGACGACGGCGCTGGTGGCCCCGTCGAAGCCCACCTCGGTGGGCGCGACACCCAGGTCGGCCAGGGAGAACGTCTGCACCGGCTTCTTCTTGGCGGCCATGATGCCCTTGAAGGAGGGGTAGCGCGGCTCGTTGATCGTGTCCCAGACGGAGACCACGGCCGGAGTGGCGGCGGTGACCACCTCGTAGCCCTCCTCGGTCTGCCGCTCCACGGTCAGCGTGCCGCCGTCGACGGTGAGCTTGCGGGCGCCGGTGAGCGCCGCGACGCCCAGCCGCTCGGCGATCATGTGCGGCATGACCTGGACCCGACCGTCGGTGGACTCGGCGCCGCAGATCACCAGGTCGGCGTTCAGCTGACCGAGAGCGGCGGCGAGCACCTTCGAGGTGGCGACGGCGCAGGAACCGTGCAGGGCGTCGTCCAGCACGTGCACGGCCTTGTCCGGACCCATGGAGAGCGCCTTGCGGATCGACTCGGTCGCCCGGTCCGGACCCATGGTCAGGATGGTGACCTCGCCGCCGTGCGCCTCCTTGATCTTCAGCGCCTCCTCGATGGCGTACTCGTCCATCTCGTTGATCACGTTGTTCGCCGAACCGCGGTCGACGGTGTTGTCGTCATTGCGCAGGTTGCGGTCCGCGCCCGAATCAGGCACCTGCTTGACGAGTACGACGATATTCATCGCGCTTCGACGACCCTCCTGTGTGGTGATGCGATTCGCTCGCCCGGTCTGGGGCGCAGCGTCGCGCGTCGGTCGACGCCAGGTCAACCGCGGGCTGCTGTGCAGTTGCCCACGACGCAATGTTACCTGTCGGTAGCTTGCGCTCCCCGGGGCACTCGGAGTGACACAGCTCACCGCGGGGCGGACGGTCAGGCCGGGTCGGCCAACGCGCCCCGGATCTGGTCGATGGCCGCCGCCTCGGCGGGCGCCACCCCGGCGTGCGCCCGGGCCACCCGGTCCGCCGCACCCAACACCACCGAGCGGTACGCCTCCACGTCCTGCGGTGACTTGTCCCGCAGGATCCGCACCGCGTGCCGCAGCGCCGGCAGCACCACCGACTCGATCTCCAACTGCGAGTCCCGGGGAATCCGCGGCAGCGGACCGGTGGTGAGCGCCTCCTTGACCGTCCCGCTGGCGTTGGCGAGTGCGCTGGACGCGGCGACGCTCTCCCGGATCACCCCCAGCACCCCCGGGTCGGCGTTGGACACCAGGAAGACGGCACCGAAGGCGCCGGTCTTGAGGATCGAACGCTCCTCGTCCGTCAACCGCTGCTCCATGATCACGGAGTGTAGACGTACGGGGTGGTGGTGGTGACCGCGACGAGGCCGAGCCGCTGGAGGATCGGCCGACTGTCCTCGGAGCAGTCGACCTGCATGAGCGTCCGACCTCGCTGTTCGGCCAGTCGCGCCCGGTAGTTGACCAACGCCCGGTAGATGCCCCTGCGCCGCCACTGCGGCAGGGTCGAGCCGCCCCACAGGGTGGCGAAGCCGGTGTTCGCCGGGAACCGCACCCAACCGGCGCTCACCACCGTGTCGTCCGCCTCGGCCACCACGACGGTGATCGAGTTCGGGTCGGCGTCGATCTCCTTGCCCAGACCCGTGACGAGGTGCGAACGGTCCTCCTGCCAGACCTCCTCCTCCATGGCGGCGATCCGCTCCAGGTCGGCGCGGGAGGACACCTCACGCAGGCGTACCCCCTCGGGGGTGACCGGCAGCGCGGCGGCCAGCGGGGCGACCGGCCCGACCACGACGGTCTCCCGGTCCTCCGGCACGAAGCCGGCCGCGCGCAGCCGGTCCGCCAGGTCCGCCGGTTCGTCGTGCTCGTTGAGCTTCCACTCGACCGACTGGCCGCGCTCGCGGAACAGGGCGACCTGCCGGGCGATCAGCTCGTCCAGCGCGCCCCCGGTGAGTCCGCCCAGGTCGCGGTAGGTGAGGAAGCCGCCGGCGTCGAGCCCGACGATGCGGACCAACGGACCGTCCCGCTCCACCGTCACGCCGGCCGGAACCGGGTCGGGGATCTCCGGGCGGAGCTGGTTGTCGTAGGCGGCACGCAGGGTCGACACGTCGAGATCAGTCACCGAGTCAGGCTAAGCGGGATGGGAAGCGGATATTCTCCCCCCGTGTGGGCGGCGATCAGGCGATGGTTCGACCCGGCGGAGCTGGGTACGGTCGGTGAACCGCCGGACTACCGCTTCTCGCTGGCCAACGAACGGACCTTCCTCGCCTGGCTGCGCACCGGGTTGGCGCTGGTCGGCGGCGGGTTGGCCGCCGCGCAGTTCCTGCCGCCGCTGCCGATGAGCCACCTGCGGGAGGTGATCGCGGTGGCGCTGCTGCTGCTCGGCGGGGCGGTCGCGATCCGGGCCGTGGACCACTGGGCGCGAACCGAGCGGGCCATCCGGCTCGGTCAGGAGCTGCCCGCGTCCCGGTTTCCCGCCATCCTGGCCCTGGCCGTGGGCGCCGGGGCGGTGCTGCTGGTGATCGCCGTCCTGGTCCGGGCTGTCGGCGGGCGGTGAGCACCGGACGCGACGCCGGGCTGCAACCCGAGCGCACCCGTCTGGCCTGGCGACGCACCCTGCTCACGCTGACTGTGGTGACCGCGCTCGCCGTCCGGTTGGCGTCGGCGGGCGGCCCGGCCGGAGCGCTGATCGCCGGCGTCGCCGTGCTGGTCTGGGGCTTGCTGCTGCTGCTCTGCTGGCCGCGCGGCACCGGCACCGGCCCGGCCCGCACCGGCGGTCGGACACTGCCGCTGGCCGCGGTGGGCACCGTGGGGCTCGCGCTACTGGGAGTGCTGCTGGTGCTTCGCGGACTGTGGTGACGAGCCTCGGTGCGCCATGATGGGTGGATGGCCCGGCTGTACGTTCTCCTCTTCCTGGCGCAGATTGTCCTCGCCGTCTGCGCGCTGATCAGTTGCCTCTCCGCCGAGGAGGGTCAGATCCGCGCCCTCCCCCGGATCGCCTGGGTGCTGATCATCCTGTTCTTCCCGCTGGTCGGCTCGATCGCCTGGTTCGTCGCGGGCCGGGAGCCCAGCCCCGGCGCCGGGAAGAGCTGGCCCGGCGGTGCCGGTTCGCCCCAGCGGCAGCGCCCCCGGCCGGTCGCCCCCGACGACGATCCGGAGTTCCTCCGCTCCGTGCAGGATCGCGCCCAGCAGCAGGACCAGGAGCTGTTCCGCCGCTGGGAGGAGGACCTGCGCCGACGCGAGGACGACCTGCGGCGGCACGACGGTGAGCCGCCCCGCGAGGGGGACCGGCCGGAGGTGTGAGGCTCAGACTCGACGCCTGAGCGCGCGCACCGCCAACGGCGCGAAGATCACCGCGATGCCGAAGCCCCAGAGCAGCGTCTGGAGGACCGGACCGGCCACCGGCCCACTGACCAGGAGCCCGCGCAGCGCGTCGGCCACCACGGTCACCGGGTTGAGCTCCACCCACCTCTGCAACCAGCTCGGCATCTGGTCGGTGGGTACGAAGATGTTGCTGGTGAACGTCAGCGGGAAGATCACCGTGAAGCCGAAGATCTGCACCTTGTCCGGTTCGCTGACCAGCACGCCGACCAGCACCGAGATCCACGACGCGGCCAACGTGAACGCCAGCAGCAGCGCGAACGCCCCGACCACCCCGAGCAGCCCGTTGCCGACCCGGAAACCGAGAATCGACCCGACACCCAGCAGCAGCGCGATCGACCAGGCCTGCTTGACGGTGTCGGCGAGGATCCGGCCGGCCAACGGCGCCCACCGGGCGATGGGCAGCGCCCGCAGACGGTCGAACACGCCCTTCGTCAGGTCGTTGTTCAACCCGAACCCGGTCGTCATCGTGGCGAACAGCGCGTTCTGCACCATGATGCCGGGCAGCATGAAGGTGAGATACTCACCCGACGACCCGGCGATGGCGGTGCCGAACACATAGGTGAACAGCAGCACGAACATGACCGGTTGGATGCTCAGGTCGAGCAGTTCCATCGGGTTGTGCTTGATCTGTACCAGGCTGCGCCAGGCCAGCGTGACGGTGTGCCGGACGCCCGCGACCGGGCTGACCCGGCGAGTCGGCGCCAGCGGAGCGGGGATGGTGGCGGCGGTCATGCCGGGGTCCTCTCCAGATCGGTGGTGGCCGGCGAGTCCTCGGCCCGGTGGCCGGTGAGCGAGAGGAAGACCTCGTCCAGGCTGGCGCCGCGCAGTGCCAGCTCGGCGACCGCGATCTCGGCGGCGTCGAGGCGTCTGACCACTGCGGGCAGGACGCCGGGATCGTTCACGGCGACGGTGACGGCGCTCTGGGCCACCTCGGGGATCGCACCGGACACCTCGCCGACGATGGCGGTCACGATGCCCAGGTCGCCGCCGTCCGCCGGCCGCACGGTGAGGGTCTGACCACCGGTCTTGGACTTCAGCTCCTCCGGCGTGCCCTGGGCGATCACCCGGCCGTGGTCGACGACGGCGATCTCACCGGCGAGCTGGTCGGCCTCCTCCAGATACTGGGTGGTGAGCAGCACCGTCACGCCGTCGGAGACCAGAGTGCGGACGATCTCCCACAGGTCGTTGCGGCTGCGCGGGTCCAGGCCGGTGGTCGGCTCGTCCAGGAAGAGCACCTGCGGCCGGCCGACCAGACTGGCGGCGAGGTCCAACCGGCGCCGCATCCCACCGGAGAAGGTCTTGGCGGCCCGGTCGGCGGCGTCGCTGAGGTCGAAGTCGGCGAGGAGTCGGCGGGCGCGCTGTCGGGCGTCGGACCTGCTCAGGCCGAGCAGCCGACCGATCAGCAGCAGGTTCTCCGCGCCGGTCAGGGTCTCGTCGACCGAGGCGTACTGGCCGGTCAGACCGATCAGCTGACGCACCTGGTGCGCGTCGCGCACGACGTCGAAGCCACCCACCGTGGCGTGCCCCTCGTCGGCCCGCAGCAGGGTGGCGAGCACCCGCACGGCGGTGGTCTTGCCGGCGCCGTTCGGCCCGAGCAGACCGAAGACGGTCCCGGTCGGAACCTCCAGATCAACTCCGGCGAGGGCGGTGGTGGCGCCGAAACGCCGCACCAGGCCCTCGGCGCGGATCGCGTGGTCCATCGCAACTCCTGTCGTCGGGCGACAGGTTGACGTCCCGCCGTTCCCGCGCTGACGTTACGACGACCGGAGCTAACTTTCCGTGTATTTAGCTGCGGGAAGACGCCGCGCCGCCGCCGCCCGCGAGGGACGACGGCGGCGGCGGGTGCGCCTCAGGCCAGGTTCGACGACCGGGGGTACGCGTCGGTCGGGTCGGTGAGCACGTTGACCAGGTACGGCACTCCGGCGTCGAACGCCCGCTGGAGGGCCGGACCCAGGTCGGCCGCCTTGGCGACCGTCTCCCCCGCCCCACCGAGCGCGCTGACCACCGTGTCGTAGCGCAACTCCGGTTGGAGGTCGGCGGCCACGTCGTAGCCGTACATGGCCCGCATCGGGTGCTTCTCCAGTCCCCAGATGCCGTTGTTGCCGACGACGATCACCACCGGCAACTTCTGGCGGACCAGCGACTCGACGTCCATCAGCGAGAAGCCGGCGGCGCCGTCTCCCATCAGCACGCAGATCTGCCGGTCCGGGTGACTGACCCGGGCGCCCATCGCGTAGCCCATGCCGGTGCCCAGGCAGCCGTACGGGCCCGGGTCCAGCCAGGTGCCGGGCTGGGCCGGCTCGAGGTACCGCCCGGCGTACGACACGAAGTCGCCGCCGTCGCCGATGGTGATGGCGTCCGGGTCCAGCACCCGACGCAGCTCGCCGTAGATCCGGGCGGGGCGGATCGGGTCGGTCTCGGCGGCCATCTCGGCGGCGTCCCGGGCCTTGGCCGCGTCCTCGGCCACGCGCAGGTCGGCGATCCAGTCGGTGTGGTCGGCCCGGTCCCCGGAGTGGTCGGCCAGCGCGGAGAGGATCAGGCGCAGGTCGCCGGCGGGGGCGGCGGCCGGCTGCACGTGCGAGGCCCGCTGGCTGGGCGCGTCGACGATGTGCACCACCTTGGCGTCGCCGAAGTCCCCGAAGCTGAGCCGGAAGTCCAGGGGGGTGCCGACCACCACCACCACGTCGGCGCCGGAGAGCGCTGCCCGACGGGCCTTGGCGAACGCGAGCGGGTGCGTGGGCGGGAGTGAGCCGCGGCCCATGCCGTTGGTGAAGACCGGCACCTGCAACGCCTCGGCCGCCTCGCGTAGTGCGGCGATCGCGTCGCCCGCGTACACGTCGGAGCCGGCGATGATGACCGGTCGCTGTGCCCCGGCGATGAGCATCGCGGCGCGGCCGACCTCCTCCGGGTCCGGCACGACCGGGTCGACGCCGGAGGCGGTGGGCTGGTCGACCTCGGCGACCGAGAAGATCGTCTCCAGCGGGAAGTCGAGGAAGGCCGGACCACGGTGCGGGGTGAGCGCGGCGGTGAGCGCGGCACCCACCGCACGCGGGATGTCGTCGGTGCTGAACACCGTCTCGGCGTGCTTGGTGACCGGGGTGACCAGCGGCAGGTGGTCCATCTCCTGGAGGCTGCCGGAGCCCCAGCGGAACGCGGGCGCGCGGCCGCCGAGCACCAGCACCGGGGAGGCGTTGAAGAACGCGCTGGTCATGCCGGAGATGCCGTTGGTGACACCGGGTCCGGCGGTGAGCACCGCGAGGCCGGGCCGGCGCTGCAACTTGGCGACCGCCTCGGCGGCGAACACGGCGGACTGCTCGTGCCGGACGTCGTAGATCGGGAAGTCGGTCTTGTACGCGGCATCGTAGAGCGGGAAGACGTGCCCGCCGGAGAGTGTGAACATCTCCCGTACGCCGTGCGCGCGTAGGGCCGCGAGCGCCAGCTCGCCGCCGTGACCCTCGATCCGCTCCGTCATGTCGCTCCCATCGTCCGTGGCCGGGATCACAGGTTACCGGCCAGTCACTTGGCCGTCCGACAGTGGTCCCGGCCGGTGGACGCTACCGAGGTCAGGGGGCGGTTGGAGGGTGGACCGACGGGTCAGCGGCCGGTGAAGTCCGGCTTGCGCTTCTCGACGAAGGCCGCCATGCCCTCGCGCCGGTCGTCGGTGGCGAACAGCGCCGCGAAGAGCTGACTCTCCCAGGCCAGGCCAGAGTTCAGGTCCATGTCCAGGCCGCCGTCGACCGCCAGCTTCGCCGCGCGCAGCGCCTGCGCCGGCCCGTTCAGGTACGGGGTGACCAGCGCGACAGCCGTGTCGTACACCTCGGCGGCCGGGGCGACCCGATCGGCGAGGCCGATCCGCAGCGCCTCCTGCGCGTCCACCATCCGCCCCGACATGATCAGGTCCTTGGCGCGGGCCGGGCCGACCAGGCGGGCCAGCCGCTGGGTGCCGCCCGCACCGGGGATGATGCCCAGCTTGATCTCCGGTTGGCCGAGCTTGGCGTCCTCGGCGACCACCCGCCAGTCGCAGGCCAACGCCAGTTCGCAGCCGCCACCGAGGGCGTACCCGGTGATCGCGGCGACCACCGGCTTCGGGATCCGGGCGATCGCGCCGAGCGCGCTGGACAGGTTCGCGGCCCGGTCGGCCATGTCGACATAGGACATCTCGGCCATCTGCTTGATGTCCGCACCGGCGGCGAAGACCTTCTCCCCGCCGTACACGATGACGGCGCGGACCTCGGGGTCGGCGGTGGCCGCCGTGGCGGCGGCGCGCAACTCCTCCTGCACCTGGGTGTTGAGCGCGTTCATCGGCGGCCGCTCCAGCCGGATCGTGCCGATGCCGTCAGTGGTCTCCAGCCGAACGAACTCGCCCACGCTGCCCTCACTTCCTCGTCGAAGTCGCGTGCCAACCTTACGACCCGGCTCGTTTGGGTAAGTAGTGTGGTGTCAGCCCCGTGGGCGGGAGTCCAGACATGGTCACGTATTACGACGACAGGTCGGTGCAGGTCACCTCCACCACCTTCCGAGCCGACGGCCGCAGCTACGCGCTCACCGACATCACCATGATCTGGCACCGCCGCGGCAGCCGTTCCTGGCGCGTCCTGGTGGGGCGTGGCGCGATCGGCGCCGCCCTGGCCGGTCCGCTGGTCGCGGCGGTGCTCGGCATCGGCGTGGCCATCTGGCTGCACCGCTCACCCACCGTGACGATCGCGATCGTCGGCGCGTCGGTGCTGGTCGGGCTGGCCGTCGGGCCGGTCGCCGACTTCCTCTTCGAGCACCTGGACCGCTCGTACGCCCGCGGCAGCCGCCAACTGGAGATCTGGGCCCGCTGGCGCGGCCAGCCGGTGCGGCTGCTGCGCACCGGCGACGCGTTGCGTTTCGGGCAGATCTACCGGGCGGTGCAGCGCGCGGTCGAGCACAGCCAACCGGCCCGCCCCGGCACCCGCCGCTAGCGGTCTGCCAATCGTGGACAGTCTCCGTCAGCCGCTGACGGAGAACCGTCCACGTTTGCCGAGGCGCGGGTTGCCTGCCGGTGGTTAGGCTTAGTGATGACCCTCTATTACCGGGACGACGCGGTGCAGGTGACCTCCGAGTCGATCCGGGCCGGTGGTCACGTGATCGCCCTGTCCGACGTGACGTTCGTCTGGCACTCCCGGGGGCAGAAGACTCTCGCCGTCCGCGGTCGCGTGCTGGGGCGTGGCGTCCTGGTGCTGCTGCTCTCGCTGCCGCCGTTGGTCGCCGTGGTCTGCGTGTTGTCACTCGCGTGGTCCGCGCAGGACCGGGGCAACTGGAAGCTGGCGCTGATCATCCTCGCCGCCTGCGCCGTCGGGGCGGTGGTGGCCCTGCCGTTCCTGGAGATCCCCCTCGGCTGGCTGGACCGCTCCTACGAGCGCGGCAGCCACGTGCACGAGCTGTGGGTGCAGCACCACGGCCGGGAGGACCTGCTGGTGCGCACCCCGGACGCGCTACGGTTCGGGCAGATCTACCGGGCCGTGCAGCGCGCCGTCGAACAGCAGGGGGACCACCGATGACCACCCGCCGCGGCGAGGCCGTCGCCCTGGCCGGCCTGCTCGCCGCGGCCGGCGTCACCCATCTGGTACGGCCCGGCTTCTACGACCCGATCGTGCCGGGGGCGTTGCCCGGCCCGGCCCGGTTCTGGACGTACGCCAGTGGGGTGGCCGAACTCGCGGTGGCGGCGGCGGTCGCGAACCCGGCGACCCGGCGGGCCGGCGGTCGGGCCGCCGCCGCGCTCTTCGTCGCCGTCCTGCCGGCGAACGTGAAGATGGCCGTGGACTGGCGGCACCGACGCCCGACGAAGCGGGCCATCGCGTACGGCCGGGTGCCGTTGCAGGCGCCGCTGGTCTGGTGGGCGCTGCGGGTGGCCCGCGCCGACACCGCCGGCCGACCTTCACGCTGACCGGCTCCGTCAGGCGGTTGCGGCGCGGCCGACGCACACTTGGTCCCATGGCGATTCCCCTCCCCACCCCGACCGCCGTTGTCGGTCTGACCCGCTTCGCTCTCGACCAGGCGCTCGGCTCGGCCGCCTCGATGGCCGCCGTGCCCGCCCGCGCGTTCGCGGTGCTGGACGGGGTGGAGGCGTTGCTGGCCCGGATCAACGGCGTGGTGGACCGGATCGAGACGACCCTGGACCGGACCGACCAGGTGCTCACCGACGCCGAGGCGGCGGTCCGCGAGGTGGCCGTCATCAGCGCCGCCGCGACCACCGCCATCGACACGGCCACCGAGGTGGCGACGGCCGCCGCCGTGGTGGTCGCCGAAGCCGACCGGGTGTCCCGGTCGGCCGGCTCGGTGGTCGCCGAGGCCGACAGGGTGGCCGGCCGGGCCGCCGCCACCGTGGGCACCGCGACGGAGGCCGCGGCCACCGCCGCCGAGTTGCTGGCGGCGTACGAGCCCGCGTTGCGCCGGGCCGCGCCGATGGCGCGGACGTTCGTCGAGGAACTGAGCCACGAGGAGATCAGCGCGGCGATCCACCTGATCGACGAGTTGCCCAAGCTCAGGGAGCACCTGACGGCCGACATCCTGCCGATCCTCGCCACCCTGGACCGGGTCGGGCCGGACCTGCACGACCTGCTGGACGTGACCCGCGACCTCAAGCTCGCCGTGGCCGGCATCCCCGGGCTGGGCATGCTGCGTCGACGCGGCGAAAAGCTCAGCGACGAACCCGTCGGCTGAACCCTCCCCCGCGGGCGTGGGGGATCAGCATGCGCAGGTGATCGTCGCGGTTGGCGCGGTCAGGTCGTCGACGGGGCGCCGGGTCAACCCGGTCTCCGTCACCACCGGCAGCCCCTCCCGCACCCAGTACTCGAACCCGCCGAGCATCTCCTTCACCGGGTAGCCGAGCCGGGCGAACTCCAGCGCCGCGCGGGTCGCGCCGTTGCAGCCCGGACCCCAGCAGTAGGTCACCACCGCCGAGCCTGGCGGGACCAGGTCCGCTGCCCGGCTCGCGATCTCGGCGGTGGGCAGGTGTACCGCGCCGGGAAGGTGCCCCTGCGCCCAGGCGGCCGCGCCCCGGGAGTCGACGACCACCAGGCCCGGGGCACGGGCCGACAGGTCGGCGTGCACGTCACTGACGTCGGTCTCGACGCTGAGCCGATTGTGGAAGTGGGCGGCGGCGGTGGCCGGATCGGCCGGCGGAACGGCGAACGTGAAGGTCATGCACCGATCCTCGCCGGCACGCCACCTCGCGACGAGCGGCGCGAACGACGTCCTGCGCTAACATCTCGCCATGCCGACCCGGGCCAACACCACCGGCTCGCGCCCGCTGTCGACGCCCCGACGGCCGGCGGGCGGGCACCGCGTCGCCGTGCTCGCGTACCCGGGGATGTCGGTGTTCGAGACCGGCATCGTCACCGAGGTGTTCGGGCTGCCCCGACCCGAGTTCGACGTCGACTGGTACGACCTGGTGGTCTGCGCCGAGCGGGCGGGGCCGGTGCCGGTGGTCGGTGGGGCGAGCCTGCACACCCCGTACGGCCTGGCCGAGCTTGCGGAGGCGCGGACGGTGATCGTGCCCGGCGTGCCGGACGTGACCGGTGACCCGTCGCCCGAGCTGGTGACCGCGCTGCGCCGTGCGCACCAACGCGGTACCCGCATCATGTCGATCTGCTCCGGCGCGTTCGCGCTGGCAGGGGCGGGGCTGCTGGACGGTCGGCGGGCCACCACCCACTGGCGGTACGCGGAGCTGCTGGCGCGTCGTTACCCGCGGGTCGAGGTGGACCCGGACGTGCTCTACCTCGACGACGGTGACCTGCTCACCAGCGCCGGCAGCGCCGCTGGGCTGGACCTCTGCGTGCACGTCATCCGGCGTGACCACGGCGCGGCGATCGCCAACGCGGTCGCCCGACGGCTGGTGATCCCCCCGCACCGCGACGGCGGGCAGGCCCAGTTCGTCGAGGCACCGGTGCCCGCCGACCCGGACGACGACCGGATCGCGGGCAGCATCGACTGGGCCCTCGCCCATCTCGCCGAACCGCTGAGCGTGGCCCAGCTCGCCGGGCGGGCGCACATGTCGTCCCGCACCTACCTGCGGCACTTCGCCCGGGCCACCGGGACCAGCCCGATCCGTTGGCTGATCGACCAGCGGGTACGCGCCAGCCTCACCCTGCTGGAGGAGACGGACGCCCCGGTCGAGCAGGTCGCCCGGACCGTGGGCTTCGACACGCCGGTCACCTACCGCCACCACTTCGGCCGGGTCATGCTGACCTCGCCGTCGGCGTACCGCCGGGCCTTCCGAACCGGCGCGGGCCAGCCGGCGTAGCGCGGACGCGCTCAGGCCGACGTAGCGCGGACCCGCTCAGGCTGGCGCGTACAGCTCGTCGATCTCGGCGCGTTGCGGCAGCGCCACCGAGGCGCCGAGCTTGCGGACGCAGGCCGCGCCGGCCGCCGACGCCCAGCGCACCGCGTCGACCAGGTCGCGTCCCTCGCCCCAGCCGACGGCCAGCGCGGCGGTGAACGCGTCACCGGCGGCGGTGGAGTCGACCACGTCGACCCGTACCGCCGGCACGTGCACGTCGGTGCCGTCGCGGTCGACGTACCGGGCACCCTCGCCGCCGAGTGTGAGCACGGCCCGGGGGGTCAGGTCGAGCAGCGCCCGGGGGTCCTCCCGGCCACGGCCGGTGAGCGCCTGCGCCTCGCCCTCGTTGACGACGAGCACGTCCACGGCGGCGAGCAGCTCGGGCGGTAGGTCCCGGGCCGGGGCGGCGTTGAGGATGACCCGGGTGCCGGCGGCGCGGGCGGCAACCGCGGCGGCCGTCACGGTCCGCACCGGGATCTCCAGTTGGGCGACCAGCACGTCCGCCGCGCGCACCGTGGCCAGGTCCTCCTCGGTGAGGTCGACCAGGGCGTCGTTGGCGCCGGGGGTCACCATGATGGCGTTCTCACCCTGGGCGTTGACCATGACCAGCGCGACGCCGGAGGTGCCGTAGACCACGCGCAGCTGGCTGGTGTCCACGCCGGCGGCAGTGATGCGGGCCTTCAGGGTGACGCCGAAGGCGTCCGAGCCGATCGCGCCGAGGAACGCGCAGGAGGCGCCGGCCCGGACGGCGGCGATGGCCTGGTTGGCGCCCTTGCCGCCGGGCACCATCACGAAGTCGGTGCCGAGGGTGGTCTCACCCACCCGGGGCAGCGCGGGTGCCATCGCGACCAGGTCCATGTTGGCGCTGCCCACCACGGCGACCCGGGTCTGTGGCACTGTCATCTCCGCCCTGTCCTGACGCTCAGGCGGCCCGCGCGGTGTAACGGTCGCCCGACCGTTCGACGACCAGCGGCAGGCCGAAGGTCTTGGAGAGGTTGTCGCCGGTCAACGTCTGGGCGAGCAGACCCTGGGCGACCACCCCACCCTCGCGCAGCAGCAGCGCGTGGGTGAACCCCGGCGGGATCTCCTCCACGTGGTGGGTGACGAGCACCATCGCCGGGGCGTCCGGGTCGTACGCCAGCTCGGCCAGTCGGGCGACCAGGTCCTCGCGTCCACCCAGGTCGAGCCCGGCGGCCGGCTCGTCGAGCAGCAGCAGCTCCGGGTCCGTCATCAGTGCCCGGGCGATCTGCACCCGCTTGCGCTCACCCGAGGAGAGCGTGCCGTAGCGGCGCTCGGCGAGGCCACCGACGCCGAGCTGGCTCAGCAGTGCCCGCGCCCGCGCCTCGTCGGCCGGGTCGTAGTTCTCCCGCCAGCGACCGACCACCGACCAGGCGGCGGTCACCACCACGTCGGTGACCCGCTCGTCGGCGGGCAGCCGCTCGGCGAGCGCGGCGGTGGTGAGCCCGATCCGGGTACGCAGCTCGTTGACGTCGGTGCGGCCGATCCGTTCGCCGAGCACGTGCGCGACACCGGTGGTCGGGTGCAGCCGGCCCGAGGCGAGGTTGAGCAGGGTGGTCTTGCCAGCGCCGTTGGAGCCGAGCACCACCCACCGCTCGTCCAACTCGACGCGCCAGGTCAGGTCCTGCAGGAGGGCGGTGCCGGACCGGCGTACACCGACGCCGGCCAGGCTGACCACCAGATCCGGGTCCACAGGCGGGGCGCCGGCAGCGCCAAGGATCAGGTCACCAGTCACCGCACCATCCAACCACGCAGCGCCGTGGTGCCCCCCACGGGCGGCACCTCGGCCATAGGGTGAAGCGCCGTGTCGTTGATCACCAAACCCGGAGGACGGCTGATGTTCCGTCAAGATTCGGAGCCGCGCGGATGAGCGCGGTCATCGAGATCGAGGGTCTGCGCAAGACCTTCCGCAGCCTGCGCAACGGCCGGCGGGTGGCAGTGGACGGGTTCGACCTGTTGGTCGAGGCGGGCCAGGTCCACGGCTTCCTGGGGCCCAACGGCTCCGGCAAGACCACCACCCTGCGGGCCCTGCTCGGCCTGGTACGCGCCGACGGTGGACGGATGACCGTGCTCGGCCAACCGTCGCCGGAGCTGCTGCCCCGGGTGGCGGGACAGGTCGGCGCGATCGTCGAGAGCCCCCAGTTCTTCGGCAACTTCACCGCGTACCGCACGCTGCGCCTGTTGGCTCGCGCCGGTGGGGTGCCGGTCTCGCGGGTCGACGAGGCGCTGGAGACGGTGGGTCTGCGCGACCGGGGCGACGAGCGGGTGAAGGGCTACTCGCTGGGCATGAAGCAGCGCCTCGCGGTGGCGTCCGCGCTGTTGAAGGAGCCGCGGTTGCTGATCCTGGACGAGCCGGCGAACGGACTGGACCCGGCGGGCATCCGGGAGATGCGGGACCTGATGCGGTCGCTGGCGGCCAACGGGGTGACCGTGCTGGTGTCCAGTCACATCCTGGGTGAGATCCAGTTGATCTGCGACCACGTGACGATCATTTCGCGGGGGAAGCGGGTGGCGGCCGGCCGGGTGGACGAGGTGCTGGCCGGCCACGACCGACACGAGTTCGTGGTGCGGGTGGCCGAGCCCGAGCGCGCCGTGGAGTTGCTGCACGCGGCCGAGCTGACGGCGGTCGTCGACGGCGAGGCGCTGGTGGTGAGCGGTGTGAGTGACGGAACGGTGATCAGTCGGGTGCTCGGCGAGCAGGGGCTGTGGGTGGGCGAGCTGACGCCGCTTCGACCGGATCTGGAGAGCGTCTTCCTGGAGCTGACGGGCGCGTACGCGCAGTCGTCGGTCCCCCGGCAGGTCGACGGCTCGGCGCTGCCGGACGGCGAGCAGGGCGAAGCTGTGATTGATCTCAATCGGGGAGTGGACGCGTGAACCTGGTTCGTGCCGAGTTGGAGCGGCTGTTCAGTCGTCGCTTCGTACAGCTCATGGTCGTCCTGTTGGCGTTGGCGTTCGCCGTGACGGCGGCGACCACCCTGGCCGGGTCGCACAAGCCGAGCGCGAGCGAGCTGAACTCGGCGCGGCAGCAGGCCGCCGAGCAGCTACAGGGGATGGAGACCGCCTACCAGCAGTGCCTGGCCCGACAGAACGGCACACTCCCGCAGAGGGACATGGACCAGTACTTTCCGGCGGAGTGCTCGGAGATCGACCCGGTCCGGCAGGAGCAGCTGCCGACGGCCGCCGACTTCCTGCCGGGGGTGTTCAGCTTCGCCCAGCAGGCGCGGCCGCTGCTCTACTTCCTGATCGCGTTCCTGGTGCTGTTCGGGTTCCTGGTCGGCGCCTCCTACATCGGCGCCGACCTGAACTCCGGCGGAGTGGTGAACCTGCTGCTCTGGCGGCCACGCCGGTTGACGGTGCTCGGGGCCAAGTTGGGCACCCTGCTCGGCACGGTGCTGGTCCTGGCCCTGCTGGCGTCGGTGGCCTACCTCGCCACGTTCTGGGTGATCGGGCAGACCGCCGGGTTGCCCGGCCGGTTGAGCGGGGAATTCTGGCGCGAACTCGGCGCGGTGCACGGCCGCGGACTGGTGCTGGTGTTACTGGCCAGCGCGGCGGGCTTCGCCATTGCCACGCTGGGTCGGCACACCTCGGCGGCCCTCGGCGCGCTCGCCGCGTACGTGGTGGTCTGGGAGCTGGGCGGCCGGCTGGTTCTGGAGATCGTCGACGCCCCGGAGTCGGACCGGTTCATGCTCTCCAGCCACATCGGGGCGTGGCTCAACGGCGAGGCGCGTTTCTACGACGCACGGATCTGCCGGGGCGGCAGCGTTGGCTCCTACTGCGAGGGGTTCTACACGCTGACCTGGTTGCCGTCGCTGTTGGTGTTGCTCGTGATCACCGGTGGGCTGACCGCTGCGGCGTTCGCCGTGTTCCGCCGACGCGACCTGCTCTGAGTCGCGGTCCGCCGGGTCGCCCGCGTGGTCGCGGGCGACCCGGCGGCCGATCGCGACGCGGCAGCCGGTGGCGATCGCGACGCGGCAAGAGCTTGCAACCTGTCAAGCTGCGGTGAAATATTCCTTCACATGACCGGCGCAGCGGGCTCAGCCGACGGTGGAGCCGAACACCTCGTCGCGCACGGCGTCCAGGGCGGTGCGCAGCGCGCCGTGCAGGATCGGCTCCTCGGTCAGCCCGGTCGGCACCACCCGCGGCCGGACCAGGGTGATCGCGGCGACCTCGTGCTGCACCCGCTCGGCGAGCGCGGCACCGCCGGCCTGGCCCACGTCACCGGCGAGCACGACCAACGGCGGGTCGAGGACCACGCAGGTGCTCGCCACGCCGAGCGCGAGCCGGCGGGCCAGCTCGTCGAGCATCGGGCCACCGTCGGCGCCGGCCGCTACGGCCGCGCGCACCGCCTCGGCGGCGTCGGTGTCCGGATAACCGTGCTCGCGGGCCACCGCGCGGACCGAATCCGCACCGACGAGCTGCTGGAAGGCGGGCTTGGCGCGGCGGGAGACGTCGCGTGGGATGGGCGCGCCGGGTACCGGCAGGTAGCCGATCTCACCTGCCGCTCCGCTGCTGCCGTGGTGCAGCCGCCCACCCAGCATGATCGCCAGGCCCACGCCGGCGCCCACCCAGACCAGGACGAAGTCCGCCAGCCCCTGCGCGGCGCCGGACTGCGCCTCGGCCACCGCGGCCAGGTTGACGTCGTTCTCGAAGACCACCGGAGTGTGCAGGTCCTCCCGCAGGGCGGCGAGCAGGCCGCTGTGCCAGCGCGGCAGGTTGAAGGCGAAGGTGATGTCGCCGGTGCCGGGGTCGACCAGGCCCGGGGTGCCGAGCACGATCCGCCGTACGCTGCTGAGCTGCGCGTGGGCGCTGCTGGCCGCCTGCACCACGGCGTTGTGCACGACACCCACCGGGTCGTCGGTGTCCCGGGTCGACTGCTCCACCCGGCCGATGACCGCGCCGGTGATGTCGGCACACGCGGCCACCACCCGGTCCGGCCCGACGTCCACGCCGACCACGTGCGCACTGCCGGGGCTGACCGCGTAGAGCTGAGCGTTCGGCCCCCGCCCGCCGGCCTGCTCACCGACCCGCGTGACGAGGCCACGCTCCTCCAACCGCTCGACCAACTGCGAGGCGGTGACCTTCGACAGCCCGGTCAGCTCGCCGAGCCGGGCCCTCGTCAGCGGGCCGCGTTCGAGGAGCAGCTCCAGTGCCGCACGGTCGTTGAGCGCCCGCAACAGGCGGGGGGTGCCGGGCAGCCGGGTCGCACTCATGACACGTCCTCTAGTTTTAGTAAACTTTGCTAACTGTAAACCTACCTGCGAACGGGTAGCCGTAGCGTATCGGCCACCCGGAGGCGGGACGCTCCGCCGATTCGGCAGGGCGGACACCACCACCGGTACGACGTTTCGTACCCGCTGGGGCACCGAAGGGGGAGATCACGTGGGGCTGGATCCAGGACTGCGCCGGTTGGCGCTGGGCACGTTGCTCGCCGCGTACCCGGGACCGGTCCCGCCGGACTGGGCTGTCGACCTGCTGGCCGACGGGCTGGCCGGGCACACCCTGTTCGGCACCAACGTGCACGACCCCGCCCAGGTGGCGGCGAGCACCGCCGCGTTGCGCTCCGGCCGGCCGGACGCGCTGATCGCCATCGACGAGGAGGGCGGTGACGTGACCCGGCTGGCGCATGCCACCGGCAGCCCGTACCCCGGAAACGCCGCCCTCGGCGCGATCGGCGACGTGGCGCTCACCCGACGCGTCTACCGGTCGATCGGCGCCGAGCTGGCCGCGCTCGGCATCACCGTCAACCTCGCCCCGACGGTGGACGTCAACACCGCCGACGAGAACCCGGTGATCGGCACCCGATCCTTCGGCGCGGACCCGGTGCGGGTGGCCGCCCACTCGGCCGCCGCCGTGACCGGGTTGCAGGCCGCCGGCGTGGCCGCCTGCGCGAAGCACTTCCCCGGGCACGGCGCCACCGTCACCGACTCACACCACGAACTGCCCACCGTGGACGCGCCGTTGAGCCTGCTCCGCCAACGGGACCTGCCGCCGTTCGGGGCGGTCATCGCCGCCGGGGCACGCGCCGTGATGACCGCGCACATCCGGGTGCCGTCGCTGACCGGCGCCGATCCGGCCACCTTCAGCCGGGCCGTCCTGGTCGACCTGCTCCGCACCGACCTCGGCTTCACCGGCGCCGTCATCACCGACGCGCTGGAGATGAAGGGTGCCGCAGTGGCCGCCGGCGGGGTCGGCCCGGCCGCGGTCCGCGCCCTGGCGGCCGGCGCCGACCTGCTGTGCATCGGCGCGCGGGTCGACGCCGAGCTGGTCGAGCGGGTGGCCGCCGAGATCGTCGACGCCCTCACCGACGGTCGGCTGGCGACCGCCCGGGTCGAGCAGGCCGCCGGCCGCGCCGCCGAGCTCGCCGCCTGGACCCGGGCCGCCGCCGGGCCGCCGGCAGCCGGGGACACCGAGCTGGGGTACGCGGCGGCGCGTCGCGCCGTCCGGGTGGACGGGGTGCTCACCGGCCTGGACCGACCGCTTGTGGTGCAGTTGCACACCGAGTCGACGATCGCCGAGGGTCGGGTGCCGTGGGGTCTCGGTCCCCACCTCGACGGCGTGCCGGAGATTCGCGTGATCGCCACCGAGACCGACCCGGCGACGTTGCGCGGGTTGGCCGGTGACCGACCCATCGTGCTGGTGGGGCGGCACCTGCACCGGCTACCCGGTGGCCCGGAGCTGGTCGCCGGGCTGGCCGCCGAGCATTCGGTGACCGTGGTGGAGATGGGGTGGCCGGCGCAGTGGCGCCCGGCGGGCGTACGCGCCTTCGTCACCACCTACGGCGCGAGCCACGCCAACGGCCGCGCGGCGGCCGAGGCTCTCGGACTGGCCGGCTGAGCCGCGGCGTTCTCCGGCCGGGCCCCCGAGGCTCGGCCGGACGACGCGCTCCCGCGCCAGAGTTTCCACAGTCACGTGTCGCCCGTTCTTGAACATGTTCAATATTCACCCTAGGCTGACGACGTCGGTAGTTGAACACGTTCAAGAAGGGCGTCCGCATGGACATCAAGGTCTGGATGTACGTGGTCTACCTCGCGGTCAGCGTCGGGCTGACCATCTGGGTGGCTCGGGCACTGTCGCGCAACGGGCTGGTCTTCCTGGAGGAGGTGTTCGCCGAGGAACGAGTCGCCAAAGCGGTCAACAGCCTCCTGGTCGTCGGCTTCTATCTGCTCAACCTCGGCTACGTCACGGTGGCGATGAGGCACTCCGACCCGGTGGTTTCCACGGCCCAGGCCATGGAGGAACTGTCCCTCAAGGTCGGCCTGGTGCTGCTGGTGCTCGGCGCGCTGCACTTCTTCAACGTCTTCGCACTGGGCCGCTACCGCCGAACCCGCCTTCGCCAGCTCGCCACCCACCCCCCGATCGCCCCGATCGGCCGACTCCCCATGCAGCCCGCCCCAGCCGGATCACAGTTGGTCGGCGCGTACCCGGGCGGACCGCGGCCGCCCGGCGCACACCCGGCCGGACCCCAGCCCGGCCCGCAACCGGCCGGACCACACCCGGCCGGACCGCAGCCCGGCGCTGGGCCGGCGAACAACCCGCCGACCCGATGACCGAGACACCGACCGGTGGCGTCGGTCGACTCCCGGATCCCACCGCCCACTCCGGCGGTGGGATCCGGGGGTTCACCGTCCTGTTCGACGCGGCCTGCCCGCTCTGCCGCGCCGCCCGCCGCTGGTTGACCTCCCGCGCCCAACTCGTACCCCTGGAGTTCGTGCCGGCCGGATCGGTCGAGGCCCGGCGGCGCTTTCCCGGCCTGGACCACGACGCGACGCTGCGCGACCTCACCGTGATCGCCGACACCGGTGAGGTGTACGCGGGCGACGGCGCCTGGTTCGCCTGCCTGTGGGCGTTGGCCGACCACCGGTCCATGGCCGAGCGACTGGCCCGACCGCACCTGCTGCCCCTCGCCCGACAGGCGGTGGCCGCCGCCTCGGCGATCCGGGAGCGGGTCCGCGACCCGGGGGACGAGCCGACAAACGACCTGGCGGGATACGGTGACCTCGATGACCGAGCAGCCTGCGCAGACGACCACTGCGGGTGACCCAGCCACCGCCCGAGGCGAGCAGACCCGGCAGCTGATCCGGGACACCGCGATGCGGCTGTTCCGCGAGCGCGGTTACGCCCAGACCACCATGCGGGCGATCGCGCAGGAGGCCGGCGTGGCGGTCGGCAACGCCTACTACTACTTCGGTTCCAAGGACCACCTGATCCAGGAGTTCTACGCCCAGTCCCAGGTCACACACCGGGCGGCCGCACAGCCCGTACTCGATCGGGAGGAGGCGTTCGGCGCCCGGCTGGCCGGAGTGCTGCACGCGGGGATCGACGTGTTGACGCCGTCGCACGGCTTCGCGGCGACCTTCTTCAAGACGGCGGCCGAGCCCACCTCGCCGCTGAGTCCCTTCTCGGCGGAGTCCTCCGGCCCCCGACAGGCGGCCATCGAGCTCTTCGGCGAGGTGTTGACGGGCTCGACGGCCAAGGTCGACGCCGAGCTTCGCCCCCAACTGCCCGAGTTGCTCTGGCTCGCGTACATGGGCGTGATCCTCTACTGGGTCCACGATCGATCACCGGGCCAGACCAAGACCCGGCAGCTGATCGACGGGGCCGTACCACTGATCGACCGGCTCGTGGCGCTGTCCCGGCTCCGGGTCCTCCGACCGGTGACCCGACAGGTGCTCGACCTGATCCGCACGCTCCGTCACTGACCCGGCCTGCACTCGCCGATCACCGTAGGAGCAGGTCAAGTCCACTTTTCGACACTCCGAACTGACAGCATCAACCTTGCCCTGAGCCGGTTAGATACGTAGCGTGATCGACGCGTACCGACCCGACACCTGTCGGTACGTCCGGAACCGGGGCCTGGGGGGAGGTTGCGGACCGTGGATCCGGCCCGGGATCCACGGTCCGCGAGCGCCCGCGCGAGTCAGCGCGGATAGACCCCGTACGCCCGCCAGCCGCGATCCGGGAAGCCGGCCGCGTCGGCGACCCGGGCCGAAGCGAGATTGTCGCGCTCGTGCAGGTAGGTCGGCACCGCTCCCTCGTCGAGGACCCGTCGCGCCGCCTGCGCAACGAGTCGGCGGGCAAGGCCGTGCCCCCGAGCCACCGGCGCGGTGCCCACGGCCAACTCGTGCCCGTACGCGTCGTGCCGCTTGATCCCGGCACCGGCCAGGTAGGCACCATCCGGATCGCGGACCACCAGCACCGGCCGGTCGAAGAGCCGCAGCCAGGGCGGCAGCCCGGGTGCCGTCGGCGGGGTCCACTCCCCCACGTCGGGAAGCGGCGCGGGGGACACACTCCACCGGAAGGGACCGTCGTGCACGCACCAGTCGGGCAGCCCCACGGCCTGCGGCAGCGCGGCGAGGAACCGGTCCGGAGTACGCCGGATCAGGGCACGGATCGCCGCCACCCGGTCCGGCGCCACGGAGAGCACACCGCTGCGCCCGGTGTCCACGGCGAGCGCGGGGCGCAACCTGCCGTCCCAGGCCGGTGCGGCCCGTCGGCGCGAGGCGACCACGTGCAGCCCCGCGCCGGCCGGCCACTGACCGAGCCAGGTGGCCAGGTGCAGTTGGACCCGCCGGTCGAGCATGCCCACCTCCCCGTCGGTCCAGTCGTCGTGGATCACCGTACGCCGGGCTGGCCCGGCCGGGCGGACGATCCCGCAGGGCCGGGCGGGGCACGATGATCAGGCAGAGCGATCGACCGTCATATGTATTTTCTTAGCTGGACACCTTTCTTTGGGACGGTGAACGCATGCCGATTCAGCCGAGCGACCACTACCAGCAGGACCCCGAGCGACTCTGGCAGGCGGCGGAAGCCATCAAGAGCAGTCCTTACCAGCCGCGCTACCGGAAACCCCGCACGGTCGGCGGCGGAGCCCTGTCGTGGGCCGGATTGAACAAGCTGCCCGTTGGCAGCTTCAGTCGGCACCGCCTGAACACGCACTGACGCACCACCCCTCACCCACCGGGTGGGTGGCACCCAAGGGCAGCCTCTGACGTTCGCCCGGGGCGACACACCGGGGAGGTCCAGCGAGGGCTTTCGCACACCTGTCGGGTAATTTCTTGTGGTCCGCCATCCGGCCTACGACAGGAGAAGCTCCGCGCATGGGCAAGAAGACGATCCACGTCTCCGACTTCACCGGCACGGTTCTGCAGCAGGACGACGAGGTGGTCCGCGTCGTGGTGCTGGAGCACCCGGACCTGGTCGCCGGGCCCGTGCAGTTGGACGCCACCCCGGGTGAGGTGGAGAACATCGACGACGCCGCCTTGGACGTGGCGGTGGTGGAGATCCACGACCGGCATGGCGGTGGCGAGCCGCGTCGGGTGGTGTTGACGGCCAGCGAGTTCGACGCGATGGCCACCGACGTACCGATGGCGCAACTGTTGCGGACGGCCGAGCGGGTCCGCCCGCCGAAGGCCCGCAAGGGCGCCGAGAAGATCGACTACAGCACGCTTGAGCACGCCGGCAAGCCGCATCGGGGCCGGGTCACCGAGGAGGAGGCCCGACTGGTGCGCGAGCAGCTCGACGAGGTCAACAAGCGCCTCGCCGACGCGGGCGTGCGCCAGATCGACCCGACCGATCCGGAGCACGCCCTGCGTTACGGCTTCCCCGAGGCACCCTGACCCGAGGGCCTCACTTCGGTGCCGTGAAGGCGGCGAGCGCGGCGGCCAGGTCGGCCTCGACCGTCGCCTTGTCCAGGCCGAGACCGGTGAGCACGCCGGCGCCGTCCTCCTGCTCCAGCAGGGCCAGCAGGATGTGTTCGGTGCCGATGTAGTTGTGCCCGAGGCGCAGCGCCTCGCGGAAGGTCAGCTCCAAAGCCTTCCGGCCGCGTGCGTCGTACGGGATGAGGTCCGGGACCTGCTCGGCCGGCGGCGGCAGGAGGGCGGCGACCTTCTCCCGCACCACCTCGGCGGTGGCGCCCCGGCCGGCCATCACCTTGGCGGCCAGCCCGTCCGGCTCGGCCAGCAGGCCCAGCACCAGGTGCTCGGGGCGGATCTCGGCGCTTCCGCTGGCGCGGGCCTCCTCCTGCGAGGACATCACCACGTTGCGGGCCCGGGGGGTGAACCGCCCGAAGGATTCGTTCGGGTCGAGGGTCGGCCCGTCGGTGGCCTTCGGCACGAAGCGCTTCTGGGCGGCCTGCTTGGTGACGCCCATGCTGCGGCCGATGTCGGTCCAGGAGGCGCCCGAGCGGCGAGCCTGGTCGACGAAGTGCCCGATCAGGTGGTCGGCGACCTCGCCGAGGTGGTCGGCGGCGATGACCGCGTCGGTGAGCTGGTCGAGCGCGTCGGTGTGTGCCCTCTTGATGGCCTGGATCAGGTCGTCGAGCTTGACGGTGTTGCTCATCTGGAGAGGATCTGTCATGCGTCAACCATAGGTTGACGGTCCGGTCGCGTCAACCTTGAGTTGACGATGTCCGGCGGGTGGCGGGCGAGGCGCCCCGATACGGTGGGCTCCGGTCGAAGCACGGGAAGGGCGGACATGCGTCTGCACGTGGGGTGCGCGATGTGGAGCCACCGGTCGTGGCCGGGACACCAACTGCCACCTGCGGAGCGCCTGCGGCACTACGCCAGCTGGTGTGACGCCGTGGAGGGCAACACGACGTTCTACGCGACCCCGGCCCGGGACACCGTGGCGTCGTGGGCCGCGCAGACGGACCCCGACTTCCGGTTCGTCCTCAAGCTTCCGAAGGTCATCACCCACGAACGTCGGCTCACCGCCGTCGGCGAACCGCTGCGCGCCTTCCTGGACGCGATCGAGCCGCTCGGCCCGCGCGTACACGCCCTCTGGATCCAGCTACCCGGCTCGTTCGCCCCCGCCGACGTCCCGACCCTGCGCCGCTTCCTGGGTCAACTCCCGCCGTCGCACCGGTACGCGGTGGAGGTCCGCCACCCCGCGTTCTTCACCGACGCCGACGCGGCCCGGCTGCTGGAGGCGACCCTCGCCGTCGCGTCCGCCGAGTGGATCCCCTTCGACACGACAGCCTTCTTCGCGAGCCCACCCAGCAGCGACGCCGAACGGGACGCCTGGACCAAGAAGCCCCGCGTGCCGCTCCGCTCGCTCGCGCTGACCGACCGGCCGATCGTCCGCTACCTCGGCCGGGACGACCCGACCCGCACGGTCGAGGGGTGGCAGCGCTGGATCGACGTCACCGTGGCCTGGCTGCGGGAGGGACGCTCGCCGACGATGTTCCTGCACACCCCGGACAACGCCGACGCGCCCGTACTCGCCCGCCGGTTCCACGACGAGGTCCGCGCACGCGTGCCCGAGTTGGACCCGCTGCCCGAGCCGATACCTGTCGAACCGTTGACGCTGTTCTGACCGGGTGGGTCAGCACTGCTCCTTGTCGAGCAGGTCGTCGAGGTGGGCAGCCGTGCTGATCAGCGAGAGGTGACTGAACGCCTGCGGGAAGTTGCCGATCTGCTCGCCGGTCGGGGCGATCTCCTCGGAGTAGAGGCCCAGCGGGCTGGCGTAGGTGAGCATCTTCTCGAAGGTCAACCGGGCGTCGTCGACCCGCCCGGCCAGCGCGAGGGCCTCCACGTACCAGAAGGTGCACATGTTGAAGGTGCCCTCGGTGCCGGCGAGGCCGTCCGGCGAGGCCTTCGGGTCGTAGCGGTAGACCAGGCTGTCGGAGACCAGGCCGGCGTCCATCGCCCGCAGCGTCGACTCCCACATCGGGTCGGTCGCCGAGATGAAGTTCAGGCCGGGCATCGACAGAAGCGAGGCGTCCAGGATGTCGGACCCGTAGTGCTGCACGAACGCGCCGCACTGCGGGTCGAAGCCACGGGTCATGACCTGCTCGTAGATGGCGTCCCGTTCGGCGGCCCAGCGGGCGGTGTCGCCGGGGCGCCCGCGGCGGTGCGCGATGCGGATGGCACGGTCGAGCGCGACCCAGGACAGCACCCGCCCGTAGGTGAAGTCCTGCCGGCCGGACCGGGTCTCCCAGATGCCGTCCTCGGGTTGGTCCCAGTGCTCGCAGAGCCAGTCCATCATCCCGGCCGTCTTCCGCCACCCCTGGTACGGCGCGATCAGCCCGTTCCGGTCCGCGAGCTCCAACGAGACGAGCGCCTCGCCGTAGATGTCGAGTTGCAGTTGGCCGGCCGCGCCGTTACCGATCCGCACCGGCGCCGAACACCGGTATCCCTCCAGGTGACCCAACACCTCCTCGGGGAGGTCGGGTGAACCGTCGATGCGGTACATGACCTGGAGGGGCAGGTTGGCGTCCCGGGCCTCGCGGATGCGCTCGTTCAGCCAGAACAGATACCTCTGGGCCTCGTCGGTGAAGCCCAGGCGCAGCAACGCGTGCACGGAGAAGGACGCGTCCCGGATCCAGGTGTAGCGGTAGTCCCAGTTCCGCTGCCCGCCGATCTGCTCCGGCAGCCCGGCGGTGGGTGCCGCGACCAGGGCGCCGGTCGGCGCGTACGTCATCAGCTTGAGCGTCATCGCCGACCGCTCGACCACCTCCCGCCACCGACCCTTGTACCGGGAGCTGCCCACCCACCGCCGCCAGTAGTCGCGGGTCTGGGCGAGCAGGTCGCACGCCTCGTCGGTGCTCATCGCGCGGGGCGCGTGCGGACAGGCCGTCTCCAGGACGACCCCGCCGATGTCGCCCGCGCGCAGGGTGAACGACGCGGACACGCCCTCGGCGTCGCGCCGGACTCCCACCGCCTCGAATGTTCGTTCCGATTCCTTGAAGGGAGTGAGGGTGAGGGTGAGGGTCGGACTCCGGAACACGTCACCCTCGGGGTGCACCTCGAGCTCGTACGGGTCGCGCCCGTAGTTGAACCGGGGACGGCAGTCGAAGCGGAACCGCATGCTTCCCCGGACCATCCGTACCAGCCGGATCAGCCGGTGCCGGTCGGTGGCCTGTTCACCGGTGACGGGCATGAAGTCCAACAGCTCGCCCACGCCGTCGGCGCTGTGGAAGCGGGTGATCAGGATCGGCGTACCGGGCAGGTAGAGCTGCTTGCTCGTGTAGTCGACGCCGTCGGGCGTGAGCCGGAAGTGGCCGCCCTTGTCATGGTCGAGCAGCGCACCGAAGATGCTCGGTGAGTCGAAACGGGGCGCGCAGAACCAGTCGATGGCACCGTCTGCGCTGATCAGCGCGGCGGTCTGCAGGTCACCGATCAGGCCGTGCGCCTCGATCGCCGGATACCTCGCATCCACGCTGTCCCCCGCCGTCGTGATGGCAACGGCGGCGACTACCCGGGAGGCGGCGGGCTACACGCGACTTCTCCGAACCCGCCGACCATTGCGGAAGCGAATCTTCCGCAATCGCCGATAGCGTCGTGTGCAACGACATCGACGGAGGGAAAGCTGATGAGCCTGCGAGGATTCGCCACACTCAACATCTGGGCCGACGACGTGGAGGCGGCCACCGCCTGGTACGCCGAGTTCCTCGGCGTCGAGGCGTACTTCATGCGCCCCGGGCCGGACGGACGCCCGGCCTACACCGAGTTCCGGATCGGCGACTACCAGGCGGAGCTGGGCATCCTCGACCGCAAGTTCGCGCCGCCCGGGGCCGCGACGGGACCCGGCGGCGTGCTCATGCACTGGTACGTCGACGATCTCGACGCCACCGTCGAGCGACTGCTGGCGTTGGGTGCCAAGGAGTACCAGCCGATCACCCCGCACGGCGACGAGGGGTTCATCACCGCCTCGGTCGTCGACCCGTTCGGCAACGTGCTGGGTGTCATGAAGAACCCGCACTACGAGGAGATCCTGGCCTCGCTCAAGCCGGCCTGACCCGGACGGCTCACGGGCGAGCGCCGCGTTCCGGCCAATCCCACCCGTCCCGGTCCGCCGTCTGCCGCACCTGCGCTGCCGCCGTGGTGGTGTCCAAGCCGCTGGCGATGAGCAGGTCGTGGGCAGCCGTGCGGAACTCACCCGCGGCGACCATTCCCGAGTAGCCCAGCCGGTGGGTGTGCGGGCGGGTGGGATCCGGGGCGGACTCCCCCTGCGCCTGTCCGATCAGTTCCACAGCGGTCAGAATCTGCCGGCGAGCCTCCTGCGGGTCCGCCCGCCCGGGGGTGGTGGTGCGTCTCAGCGTCTGCACACTGGTGGCCAGCAGGTCGATGGCCGCCGCGAACTCCGCAGGAATCGGCTCATCCTCCCGGAGAGCCTTGGTGAGTCTCCGCGCGACGGCCCGACAGCCGTAGAGACTGCGCTCAAGATGGTGGATGGCCTGGGTGTATCGGGCCAGGGACCGGCGTTCGCGCCACCGTAGTGGCGCCAGTCGCACCACCTCCTGGGCAGCCGCGAGCCCCTCGTCGAGCGCGGTCATCCGTGCTCCGAGAGTCCGCAACGCGTTCAGACTCTGCTCGGTGCCGCCAAGGTCCCGACGACGCAGGGCCGCGGCCAGGTCGTGCAGGGCGGCGATGGCCGGGTCGAGGACCGGTTCGGCCAGCCGCTGCACCGTCCGCTGCGGGTGGATGGGCACCAAGAGCAGGCCGACCGCCAGACCGACGAGCCCGCCGACCGCGGCGTCGACGAAGCGGGGGACGGACAGGTCACGCACGGGCGGTTCCAGGGTGGCGATGAGCACCGCGGTGCCGCCGGCCTGGGTGAGCAGGGATCCACCGCCCTTGAGCAACACGGCCACGATGATCGCCAGCACCACGACCACGCCGGTCTGCCAGGCGCCGATGCCGAACAGCGGCATGAGCGCGTCACCGACGGCGAGGCCCAGGATCACCCCGACCAGCAGCTCGACGGTACGTCGCAGGCGTGACCCCATCGAGGCGGCCACGATGCCAACCGCCGTGGTGGGCGCGAGGACCGGGGCCGGATTGTCCAGGAACTGATACCCCACGAACCAGGCGAGCGACGCCGCGACGCCGGCCTGCACGGCGAGCAGACCGAAGAGGCGGAACCGCCAGGCACGGGTACGTACGGCGTGGCGCACCCGTTCGCGGAGGCCGGCCACCGTTCGGGACGCCCCGCCCGACTCCGGGTCGAGGTGGGCTGCCGGCTCCTTCTCTGCGGGCACTCGCGCCGCTTACCCGCCGACGGCGGACCTACCCGCCGAATCGTGCGGGTGCGCCGGTCAGTGGGCGGGGTTCGGTGTGTGCGGGAGTTTGCCGAGCTGACGCCAGTTGGTCTCGGCGACCTCGACACCGTAGTGCTTGGCCGCGGCGAGGATGTTCTGGAAGGCCAGGTCCCGATCCTCGTCGGTGACGCCCTGCACCTGATCGAACCGGGCGATGGCGTTGCGGACGTGACCCGCGTCGGTCATCGGTTCCTTGCGTTCGCGGGGGAACGCGAAGACGGTCTCCGGCAGCTCGCGCTTGTCCTTGCTCGACAGCCCGCCGTGCTTCTCGTGGGGCTTCCAGGTCGACTTCATCACCCCGCATTACCCGCACGCTGTCCGCCAGCACCTCTCCGACCGAGAATTTCCGGTCCGGCCGACCCCGGCAGAGCGGGCGGGGCACCCACCGTCGACCTCGACGGCGGGTGCCCCGCGAGCTGGGTGGAGATCAGCTCAGTGAGCTGCTGCCCCCGGGCTGCACCACACCGTTCACGGTGAGTTGGTACGGCGCGTACTGCCGCACCTGCTCGGTCGGCTCGTCGTACGCCACCACGGCGACGACCTTCGGGAAGGCGTCCAGCACGGCCAGCTGAAGCTTGCCGATCGTGACCTCGGAGCGGCCGTTGGACTCGAACTGCCAGGCGATCGAGTGCTTCTCGTCGATGCCGACGAGCCGCAGGTTCCAGTTCTTGACCGGGGTCGGACGGATCTCGGTCGGCGAGTCGAACGGCGCCAGGCTGGTGCCGTCGCTGAGCGTCTTACCGCCGACGGTGATGTCGTCGAGCAGCAGGCCGCCCTCGTTGGTGCCGCCATCACTGACGTACTCGAAGCCGAGCAGCACGGTCTTCCCGGCGTACGCCGACAGGTCGTACGAGCGCGCCTCGAAGCCGCTGGTCGTACCGTTGAGCGCCGGGCCGCGCGGCCCGTCGACAGTCTTGTCACCGGGGATCGCCGTGTAGGTGGCACCGCCGTCCGTCGACACGGTGACGTAGCCGTAGTCGTAGCCGAGTTCCGCGCCGTACTTGGCCTGGAACCGCAGCGTCGGGTCGGTGGTCGGCACGGCGACGGAGGTGACGGCCGTCGAGTCGAGGCTGTTGGCGTTGCCGGAGAAGAGCACCGCGTTGCCCGGCCGGTCCGGGTCCTGGGTGGTGGTCGTCCACGACAGCGGGAGGGCGGGCAGGGTCTTCGCGCCCTGGAACGTCACCGACCGCAGGTCGCGACCGCTGAGCACCTTGCCCTTGGCCGTGCCCAGTTGCACGTAGTCGGCGCCGTTCGGGGCGGCCCCCGGCGTGCCGTTGGCCGCCGTGCTGGCCAGGTTGACCGTGGAGCGCAGGCTCGGCGTGGTGACCCGGCTCTTGGCGACGCCGAGGGTGACGCCGAACTTCGACTCGCCGACGAGCTTGTCGAGCAGCGTCATCGACTGGAAGTCGTGGATGACCTGGTAGACGTCGTGGACCCCGACCGTCTCCAGCTCGGCGTCCAGGCTCGCGAGGCCCTGCCGGGCACCGTCGCGGTGCAGCCGGGACATGAAGTCGGCGCCGTAGCGGTCGTAGAGGAACAACATCAACGAGTACGCGCTGCCGTAGTCGGCGAGGACCGCGTTCGGGTTGGGGCTCTCGTCCCAGAGGGTGAGGGAGTTCTCCGGCCCACCGCAGTCGCGCGGGTTGGTGTTGTACGGCGTCTGGACCGTGCCGAACCCCTGGTAGCAGTAGAGGTGACCGTCGGCACCCCGGTCGAAGACCGTGGCCTTCGAGTCGCTGTACCCGGTCAGCGACATGGCGAAGTCGGAGAGGCCCTCGTTGATCCAGTTACCCTCGAAGGGGTCCGCGTAGTAGTGCGCGAGGTGCTGCCACTCGTGCGCGAACGTGCCCTCGTAGCTGTTCGGCCGCGCGCCCCGGCTGGTGCACAGGTCGGTGGTCGGCTCGTCCGGCGGGTTCGCCGTCATGCGGTGCAGCCAGTCGAACGCGTCGACGGTCATCACGTTGCGGTCGAGCAGCTCGTTGAACTGGGCGGAGAAGAACCCGGCGATGTACGTCGGCGCGGCCGGGAACGTGTAGTAGTTGTCGTCCCGCACGTTGTCCACGAGCGTGACGGTCTTGTTGCCGGCGCCGGTGTAGACCCCGCCATTGCCGTTGGCGTCCGGCCCGATCTGGGCGTTGCTGCCGTCCCGGTCCGGCGGGGTGCTGAAGGCGTTCGTCTCCTTCGGGTACATGTTCGTGTCGAACTCGTCGACCAGGTGCTTCACCTGCGCGTCGGTGATCTGCGTCGACGACGGCACCTGCGTCCGGCAGTCACCGGCCGGGAACGCCAGGTCGTTGGCGACCCAGACCTCGATGTGCTCACCGACCGCCCGCAGTGTGTAGTCCTTGCGGTAGACCGAGCCCTGGACGTCGTCGAGGCCGAGCCACTGACGGACCGTACCGACCGCCGGCGTCTCCACCGACTGCGCCTGCTTCCGCGCGCCCGTGCGCGGCTGGTACCGCGAGGGCGTCTCGATCGGCCGGCCGTCCAGCGTGAAGTCCTTCCGGGTGAGCTCACGCATGTCACTCCGCGGGGCGACCTTCGGCGCGACGGCTTCCGCCGACGCCGGCGACGTCGCGGTCACGACGGTGAGAGCCGGTAGGACGAGGACAGCGGCGAGCGCCCCAACCATGCGGGTGCGTGCCATGGAACCTCCTTCGGGTGTGCAACCCGGTTCCCGTGAGGTCGGTCGGGTGTCGACCGCTCACGATGATCAGTTGAACCGGGGACACGGTAGCCCGAGGCAACCTTCACGTTCGACCGATCGGGAAAGCGATACATCTCACCGGCGGGAACGGTAATCCGCAACATTCGGCGGGACCGCGTCCGTGGCCAGGAACGACGCACTGACCTGTATGGACATTCAGGTCCGCGCATTTTAAGGAAAGTTTAAGAAAGTGTCGAGTACGGGCGGCGGGCACCTACCATTCGGCGGCCGTGGCCGTTCGGGTCAGCCGCATGTCGGCTCGTTGGGAGTGACAGGTGTCGTACGAGAGCCCGCCGCCGTCACGTCATCGCCCTCCGGGGTGGCCGGCCCGCAACAAGCTCGGCGTGGCCGCCGCAGCGGCGGTCCTACTCGTGGTCGCGGCCGGGGGCGTGTACCTCAGCAACGGCGGAGTGACGCCCGAGCCGTCGAACGCGGCCAACGCCCAGCAGTACCCGTCGCCGTCGGCCGGGCAGCCACGGTCCGGCGCGGCAACGTCGGACTCCGCGCCGCCGACCGTGTCCACGTCCCCGTCGACCGCCGCGACCCCGTCGACCAGCGCGACCCCGTCGACCGCCGCCGCGCCGGCGATCCCCGCCACCGGCTGGATTCCCGTCGACCGCGCGGCCTGGAAGGCGCAGGCCGACGCGTACCAGGCGTTGGCGATCGACCCGGTCCCGGCCGGTGTGGGCAACCTCCCGGAGTTCCGCGCGGACTGCCAGTACAGCCACCGGTTGCCGGATGACCCGATCGTCGCTCCCGGCCTACCGGGCGCCTCACACATGCACTCCTTCGTCGGCAACAAGGCCGTCGACGCGAACACCGTCGCCGGCGACCTGACGAAGTTCACGGCCACCTCCTGCAAGCCGGTACAGGACCACTCCGCCTACTGGGTGCCCACGCTCTACGACAACGCGACGGGCAAGCCGGTCGAGACCACGGGCTTCCGGGTCTACTACCGATCGCTCGCCAAGAACTCGACGGGCCAGATGCCGATGCCGAACGGCCTGCGCATGATCTCCGGCGACGCCAAGAAGAAGAAGCCGACACCGCGCGGCGCGACCGGGCAGTTCTACTGCGCCTTCTACGGCCCGGGGGACCTCGACGGCGTCGCCCGCAGCACCAACGGCAACTGGCCCATCTGCGGTGGGGACGCGACGCTGCACTTCATGATGCAGTTCCCCGACTGCTGGGACGGCAAGCACCTGGACAGCCCCAACCACAAGGACCATGTGGCGTACGGCAGCGGCAACGCCTGCCCGCCCAGCCATCCGGTCCGGATCCCGGCGATCACCTTCGACATCCGGTACCCGGCGAAGGGCACCCCGGCGGGCTACTACCTCTCCTCCGACAAGGAGGGCAAGAGCGCCTCGTCGATGCACGGCGACGCGTTCGTGATGTGGGATGTCGCCACCATGAACAAGCGCACCAAGAACTGTGTCCTCAGCCGCCGGACCTGCGACAACTACGGATACCAGAAATAGCCCGGGGCCAGGCCCGTGTCGGCCTGGCCCCGGGGTCTGGTCGGTCAGCTACGCAGCGTCCACCGCTGGTTCGCGCCGCCGTTGCACGACCAGAGGATCACCTTGGTGCCGTTGGCGGTGGCGGCGCCGTTGGCATCGAGGCAGAGCCCGGACTGGGCGTTCGTGATGGTGCCGTTGCTGTTGACGTTCCACTGCTGGTTCGTGCCGCCGTGGCAGTCCCAGATGATGACCGCGGTGCCGTTGGCCGTGCCGGCCCCGGACGCGTCCAGGCACTTGTTGCCGTACACGGTCAGCTGCTTGCTGGCGGTCTGGGTCCAGCGCTGGTTGGCGCCGGTGGAGCAGTCCCAGAGTTGCGCCTGGGTGCCGTTGGTGGTCGAGGAGTTGGGCACCTCGACACAGCGGCCGGACTGGCCACCCACGAGCTGCCCGGCCCCCGTGCCGCCGCCGCCCTGCTGTTGCCGGACGATGAAGGTCGACTCCGCCGACCGGTTGCCCTGTGCGTCGACGACGTAGAGCCGGTACTCGCCCTGCGTCGTCGGCACGGCGATCGAGGTGGCGTTGCCGGCCGCCCTGGTCATCGTCGCCCCGGCGGTGAAGGTGGTCGTGCCGGACGGCGCCAGCCAGACCGACTTGGTGGCGTCACCGGTGCTGCGGATCGGGATCGACGCCGTGGCACTGGTGACGAACGTGCTGGCCGGCAGGACGTAGTTCGGCGCGGAGAAGGTGCTCGCCGGGACGATGTCCCGGTACGCGTCCTCCAGGCCGGAATTCGCCGCGATGCTGTACGCCGCCGCGGGCCAGACATAGTCGGAGGAGACGAGGATGTCGGCGACCGTGCTGTTCGGCAGGTTCTTGTTCGAGACCTTGTTGATCGGGCCGTAGATCTGCGTGATGCTCAGATCGTGCTTCCGGCCGAAGTCGTCGGAATTGATCATCCAGGTGACGTTCTTGTCGATGCTCAGGACGTTGTCACGGAAGGTGATGAACGCCGATCCCTCGTCCGGGTGGAGGCCGTACTTGTGGCCCGACGGCACGCCCTGGAGGTAGTTGTTGGTGATCATCGTCCCCGGCTGGCTGCCGAGCGTGTAGATCGGGGCCGTGTCACTGAGACGCTGCACCGTGTCGATGATGTGGTTGTAGCTGATGTTGTTGTTTCGGGCCGTCGTGGTGGGCCGGTTGGGCACGATCGAGCCCGACGATCCGTCGAAGTTCCACCAGCCCCAACCCATCGTGATACCCGACCACGTGGTCTTCTCGATCCGGTTGCGCTGGATGGTGAGGGTGTCGGCGAAGTACGCCGAGATGGGGCTGTGCCCGTTGAACAGGACGGCACTGTCGTAGAGGTAGTTGTTCTTGATGTCGATGTTCTTCGGCAGCCCCTCGACCTGCGCGGAGAACTTCTCGCGGTTGGTCGACGTGCCGTCTCCGATGTAGACGTGCTGCGGATGGCCCACGGTGATCGCGGAGCCGGCGATGTCGTTCGTGTGGTTGCCGATCAACTGCGTGCCCTGCACGTCGTTGATCATGTTGATCCCGTCGGCGCCGGTGTGCTGGATCCGGTTGCGTTGCAGCAGGATCCCGTCGGCGTTCTGGATCTGGATGATGCCGGGCGTCACGTCCACGTTCCGGTAGTAGTAGACGTGGAAGTTGCCCTTGGCGTACACCTGGGCACCGAGGTTGCCCTGCTGCGCCTGCTTGAAGGACGAGCCGGCGACGTTGAACAGGTTCCAGTCGGAGTGCTGCACCGTCAGCCCGGAGAACGTGATGTTGCGCGCGTGGCTGCTGGTCGAGGTGCCGGCGACGCGCAGCAGGTTGGTGACGTTGTTCGGCGCGTAGACAGTCGCGGTCGACATGTTGTCGGCGCTGGCCTTGTAGTAGTAGACCGTCTTGGTGCCCTTGTCGAAGTAGAACTCGCCGGGCGCGTCCAGGAACTCGTACGCGTTCATGAGCTTGTGGGTGCCACCCACCTGGGCGTTGCCGTTGAACGAGCCCTGGGCGATCGCCGCACCCGGCTGCTGGAACAGGGCGACCCGGTTCGCGCCGTCGGAACTCGTGGTCACCTGGCGGACGCCCACGATGGCCGTGGTCCAGGTCGTGCCCGTCTCGATCTCGATGTCGTCCTGGTTGCGGGGAACGGCGGGGAAATCATTCAGGCTGTATTTGGCGCCATCGCACTGCGATCCCGACTCCCAGGCCCACGCGGCCTGGTTGGCCGTGATGGTGTACGTCCCGTAACAGCCCCCCGAGCTGATCGTCTTGGACGCCATGACGGCACGCTTGTCGTTGACGTACAGCGCACGCAGCTTGTTGGCGCGGTCCAGCGGCGCCTTCCAGATGTTGCCGCTGTGCTGGGTCCACCCGGTCACCTGGACACCACCGTCGAGGACCGGCTTCTCACCCGGGTAGGCGCCGTAGCTGATCCGGAATCCGTTGGTGCCCGAGTCACTCGTGCCGAATTCGACGGTGCTGCTGATCGGATAACTCCCACCACGCAGCAACACGCTGATGTCACCGGTCATGTTCGTGTTCACCGTACGGACGACATCCCGCGCGCGTTGCAGCGTCTTGAATGGGGATTCGATCGTCCCCGCGTTGGCGTCGTTGCCGTCCGGGGCGACATAGTAGGTCGCCTGAACCGCGGCCGCGGCCGGCAGCTGATTCGTCAGCACGGCCGGCACTGCGGCCGAGACGAACACCGCGAGCGCCAACAATGACGTTCGAGCGGTGGAAATTGCTGATTTCACGTGCTGTTCCTTTCACTTGCCGTCGACGGGATGCCGAATGTGGGTATCGAGCGACGAGCACGGAACAGCGACGCCACTAAGGACTGGCGGAGGGGTGCTGTTGCCCGACCGCACTCTTTTTCCAATCGCTACGAAGCTCTCCCCCGGACTGTATGTCGAACGTGTGACGACTGCAACAGTCAATTAAGAGTGGTCAATGCGCAAAGGCGCTCGTACCGGGCAGAACGCCCGACCCCCGCCCCACGCCCCACTGGCATCGTCCGATGAATCCGCGGCTGCGCCGCACGCGCGACGGCCGAGTCTCCCGGCTCAGCCGTGAGCTGCCTCGTGCAGGAAGTCGGTGACGATGGCGGCGAGCTCCGCCGGGCGTTCGGCGACCATCGCGTGGCTGGCGCCGGCCAACGGCAGCACCCGCAGGTGTGGGCCGTCCACAGTGGCAAGCCGTTCCAGGGTGGCCCGGCGGTAGGCCACGTACACCTCGTGAAACGGTTCCTGCTCGGGTAGGTCCTCGGTGGCGAGGACGAGCAGCAGGGGGCACCGGGCATCCCGGTAGGCGGGGACCAGGTCGAGGGACTCCATCGCTTCCCGCAACTGTCCGGTCACCGTCGGATCGGGGCGCAGCCGGTAACGGCCGTCGTCACCCGGCACGAGGTTCCGTTCGAAGGCGGCCACCCAGTCCGCCGGATCGGCGCCGTACCGCAGGGCCATCGCCCGCTGCCCGGCCAGCGCCGCGGCCAACTGTTCGGCGGTGAGCGGCTCGGCCAGCATCGCGGCCATCCCGTCGAAGGCCGCCCGCAGTTTGGCGAGCGCCGCTGCCGCCTGCCCCGGGTCCATCCCGGCGAGGTGCTCCGGGCGACTCGGCGGAGGATTTCCGTCCAGGCTGACGACACCTGGGCACTCCGGGTGACGCTGCGCCCAGAGGGCGGCCAGCATCCCACCGAGGGAAACCCCGACCACCGCGGGGCGGTCGAGACCGAGGCCGTCGGCGACGGCGGCCAGGTCGTCGAGCACCTCGTCCCACCGCCACGGGCCGTCGCCGGACCGCCCGTGGCCGCGCAGGTCGACGGTGACCACCCGGTACGCCTGCCGCAACTCCTCGGCCAGCGTCGTCAGCTGGGCGAGGTTGCCGCCCGCACCGTGCAGCAGCAACAGCGAGGGTCCCGGTCCACCGAGGTCGCGGTACGCGATCGGCACGCCGCCTGAGCTGAGGAGGGAATCAGGCATGTCGGGTTCCTTCCCGGAGTAGTCGGTCGCGGACGGCGGCGGACAGCACACCGCCCTCGGGATGGCGGGCGAGTTTGCCGCGGGCGGCCAGGTCGTGGACCCCCTGGCGGGTGATGCCGAGCATGGCGCCGGCCACCGCGTACGACACCGATTCGGCGGTGGGGTGGCCCACCCGTCGCGCGACGATCTGGCCGAGCGGGGTGCGCCACCAGTCGAGGGGCGGGTGGAACGGGGCGTCGCCGGGATAGAGCGTCGAGATCGCCCGGACGATCACGCCGTAGGCGGCCTGCTCGTCACCACCGACCATGGTGGCGGCCCAGGAGTGTGCCCGGTCCCGCACGACGGCCCGCAGCGAGTCGATCGCCGGGTCACCGTCGACCAGGATCTCCAGAGGATCGAGCAGCCGAACCTCGATCAACCTGAGGAGCTGCGCGACAAGTTCCGCATTAGCTGGTGGCACACCAATCCCCTTCGCTTGACGCCCATCGTCAAGCACTTGACAGGTCATGTCAAGCGTCAGCGGATGTCGTCCCGAATGCGGCCCACGTGGTGATCCATCGACCCTCGACCCTGCCCAGCGCGCCGACTCGGACGGCGTCCGGCGACCCGACCGCAGACAGCCAAGCTGCTGGCGCACACGGCCAAGCAGGCTAAACTAATCCCTTAGCTAAGCGAGGGGGTACGCCATGTCGGCTGAGGCCGTGCACTACAACATGCATGACGCCAAGACCCATCTGTCGCGCATCATCGAACGGGTGGAACACGGCGAGGAGATCATCATCGACCGGGCGGGCACCCCGGTGGCGAAGGTCGTACCGCTGGTTCGGCGGGCCAACCGCACCGCAGTCGGCTCCCTCGCCGGCCAACTCGACCTATCCGGCGACTGGGACTCACCAGAGACCAACGCCGAGATCGCCACCGACTTCGGCATCGGCGCATGACCCTGCTGCTGGACACTCACGTCGCGCTCTGGGCCATCACCGGCGACTCGACCCTCGGCGCTGAGTTCCTCGACCGACTGCGACACGAGCCGGACATCTTCCTCTCCCCGGTCACCCTGTGGGAGATCACCATCAAGCAGAGCGCGGGGAAACTCGGCGGACCCCCTGACCTCGCAGAGCGGGTAAGGGACATGGGCTTCCAGGAACTCCCGGTGACCCACGCCCACGCCATCGCCGCCGGTCGCCTGCCAGCGCACCACCGCGACCCCTTCGACCGCATGCTGGTGGCCCAAGCGATCACCGAGAGTCTGACCCTGGCCTCCCGCGACGCGTCGATAGCGCTGTACGACGTGGACGTCCTCAAGGTGTGATCGGACCGGCTCGGTGAGGGCTAGCCTCTTGGGTCATGCCCGACCCTGCGCCGCGTCCATTGCTGTTCCTCGACGTGGACGGCACCCTCATCCCGTTCGGCACACCCGCGGCGGATCAGCCGGACATGCCGCACAGTCACACCCAGGCACCAGCCCTACCGGCCGACACCGGGGCATCCGTTCCGCCCTACGTCGCTTCAGCGCCCGACCGGGCACGGGCACGGGCGAGTGCCGAATCACCCTCGGGGGGCGGTGAGCCGGTAGACGGCGCCCGCGAGATCGTCACTCACGTACAGCGCCCGATCGGGGCCCTGCACGGCCATGACCGGTCGGCCCCAGCGGGAGCCGTCCGGCGCCTGGAACCCGGTCAGCACGACCTGCTCCGGGCCGAGGGTGCCTGCGCGCGAGGGGAAGAATGACACCTGCGGAGCCCGCGGCGGTGTCCGGTTCCAGGAGCCGTGCACACCGACCAGGGCACCCGACCCGTAACCGCCCGGCAGGCCCGGCGACCCCGTGAAGCTCAGCCCCAGTGGGGCCGAGTGGGCGGCCAGGCCCTGCTCGACGGGGGGGAGCGCCGCGCAGTCGAGCTTGCCGCCGTCGGAGTTGTGCTGGACATCCCGGACGAATGGCCGTCGGGTGTAACTCAACGGCGAGTCCTTCGCGCCCAGCTCCACGTCGGGGTCCGGGTTGCAGTACGGCCAGCCGAGGTCGCGGCCCCGAGTCAGCCGGGCCAACGGTTCGAGCGGGTGGTCGTTCACGTACGCCTGGAGGGTGCGCCCCTGGTCGGCCGTGCCGTCGCCGTCGTAGTCGCGGTCCACCGGGTACGCCACGTTGTCCCGGTTGTTGACCGCCGTCCACACCGCACCGTCCGGGTCGACAGCGAGCCCGGTGCCGTTGCGGACGCCGCGGGCGAAGACCTCGGGCCGCCCACCGCCGGCCGACACCCGCAGCACGGCGGCCCGCTGCGGGACCGCGTCCCGGTCCTCGACCGACACGTTGCCTGTCGAACCGATCGAGACGTAGACCGCGCCGTCCCTGCCCACCGTCACGCTCTTGAGCGCATGGGCATAGGTGCCTCGCAGCTCGGGGCTCTTCGCGTCGGGCAGCCCCTCGACGACGACGCGCCGGTCCGACAGCACGCCGGTACGGTAGGTGAAGCTGTCGACCCGGTCGCTCTCGGCCACGTAGAGCGTGTCGCCCCGGAAGGCCAGCCCGTGCGGCTGGTTCAGCCCGCTGATCAGCGTCCCCCGGGTCGGCGCGGCGTCGTCCTTCCCCGGCACCAGCGCGAGCACATCGCCCGAGCGGGGGCGCGACACAAGCAGCCGACCGTCCGGCGTCCAGGCCAGCAGCCGCGCGCCGGGCACCCGGGCCCAGACGTCGACCTTCCAGCCGGGGGGCGCCTGCAACCGCCGGACCTGATCGAACGGATCGGTGTCGGTGCCGGCGAGCGCACGCACGGCCGTGTCGGCCAGCGCCGGACCGGCGGCCGGAGTGGAGCCGGAGGGCGACGGCACGGTCGTCCCGGACGGGACGGGGGCGGCCGGCCCGTTGGAGGAGCAGGCGGTCAGCGTGAGCGCCAGGCCGCCGGCCAGCGCCGCGTACACGGTCTTCTTCATCCGGTCAGCTATACCCCGTAGACCGGAGGCGAACATCGTCCGGCTCGCGGGCTGTCGACACCGAGGATGCTCGCCGGCGGAGCTGTCCGATCCCCGCCCGTCCCGGGATCATGAAAAAAAGCGGTTGTGGATCAGTCCTGTTCGAACGCGGCAAACCCGAGGCGGCCGGCATCACCGCTCCGCACGACGCGCTCATCGCCCCGTAGATTGCCACGACTTCCGGGCGACCAAAATGAGCTTCCGCGCTTTGTTTCCCCGATCGCGTGTCGTCGCTCATTCTTTGCATTAATCCCGGCGGCGCCTCCGGTCATGGGCCCAATAAGGCGCACCCACGCCGGCGAGGGAAGGTCTTCGACATGTCCGCTCAGGGCCTGACCGGTCCCGGCCCACGTGCGGCGGACATGGTGGGGCCCGGCCCGGGTACCGCGGAAGGCGGCGCCGGACCGGGCCGATACGGACCCCGTCAGAGATCGGCAGTGGTGCGGGATCCCGACTACACAGGGCGGCTCCCGACCTCGCCGTAGCGCTCGGCGCCAGTGCCGATTCCGCTTTCGGACAGGGTCCGGCCCATGTAGACGACGAATGCCGGCACCCCCCGCGGGGGGTGCCGGCATGTCGACGGGTGCGTGGTCAGGCGGCGAGCAGAGCGATGCCCAGGGTCGCCACCCCGACGGTGAGCAACGCCGCGCCCAGGTAGAGCACCAGGATGAACCGGTTGGGGGTGGTGCGGTCACGCCCGGCCGAGGCGGCGAAGAAGCCGGCCGACATCACCACCGCGGACAAGGGGATGCAGATCCGGGCGATCCAGCCGGCAGCACCGTCGACATTGCCGAGGTCGGCCAGCACGAGGCAGATCAAACTCAATGTCACGAGCACACCGGCATGGCCGTGGCCGGCGCGGGCGAAGGATTTCTGGAACGAAGTCATCTCCACCGCGCCGCTCGCGATCCGGGTCATGAGAAATCCACCGAGCTCGATGGTGACGATGGTCAGGAGCGCGACCCCGGCGATAATGCGGCTGGCATCGGTGAGGAGAATGGTGTCCATTGAAGAGGAGTCCGCCTTTCCGTATGAGATTGTTGACAACCTTAGCGGGAGACCGGACGCAGCAGAACCGCCGCGCGCCAGCACCGCCCCGGCGAGGAACGTGGCCGAGACGACGCCAAGGGCGAGGTGCACTCCGCTGGTGAACGTCGAGTCGACACCGGCGGCCGCGGACCGGCGAGTGTCAGCGGTCGAGCGCCACCACGAGCTCCGCGAGGCATCGGCTCGACACGGGTGGGCACTGTCCATACTCCACCTGCTTTTCGGACCGTACCGGCCCGGACCGCTCGACCTGTCCGGTCTCGCGGTGCCGCCGGGTCTTCGCGGGGGACGGCCGCGTCACCGACGAACCCGCGGTCCAGCCCTCGCGGCCGACCATGCAGGCCGACGTACCCAAAAGGCCCCGGACCGGCGTTGAACACCAGGTCAGGGCCTTGATCGTTGGTGCGCCGCCAGGGACTCGAACCCCGAACCCGCGGATTAAGAGTCCGCTGCTCTGCCAGTTGAGCTAGCGGCGCTCGCCGGCAACGGGATGAGACGTTAACACCGCACCGGGCCGGCCGGCCCGGCAACCCCCGGCCCACGCGCCACTGCCGGTGACCAGGTTCGAGCCGAAGGCCCGGGGCGTGCCGACCCGGGCCGGGACGACGATCGTCCCGGCCCGGGTTCCGGTCACCTGATGGAGAACTCGGCCAGCCGCAGCGGGGAGTCGAACACCAGGTACACGTCGTGGGTGCCGGCGGCGCGGGCCAACTCGGCGCTGACGTTGACGTACCGGTAGTCGTCGCCGGTGCTGGGCACGGTGGCCGTGCCCAGCAGCCGGCCGGTGGGCGAGCCCAGGCGGACCTGGATCGTGCCGGCGTCCGCGCCGGCCCTGGCGACCTTGGCCGTGAGGGTGTCGGCGCCCGGACGCAGAGCCGAACCGCTGAACGAGATCCACTGGCCCGCCGCGGTGGCGCCGACGGCCGTACCCTGGGCCTTCGTCTCGTCGACCAGCCGGACCCCCGCGTACCCGTCGAAGTTCTCCGCCCGGGTCGGCCGGGACAGGTCCCGGGCCGGGACCGTCTCACCGCGGACCCGAACCGCGGTGCGGGCCCGGATGTCCTCGGCGGACGCCCCCACCATGATGTCGTAGGTGGACGATTCGACCACCCACCGGCTGCGGGTGACGTCCCAGTGCGCCAGGTCGGCGGCGGGCAGCCGCAGCGTCACGGTCCGGGTCTGCCCGGGTGACAGTTCCACCCGCTGGAATGCCTTGAGCTGACGGATCGGGGTCTTGACCCGCGAGGTGCGCTGGTGGGTGTAGAGCTGGACCACCTCGGACCCGGCCCGGCTGCCGGTGTTTGTCACGTCGACGCTCACCGTGATGGTGCCGTCGGCGGCGACCGGCCGGTCGCCGGTACGCGCCTGGCCGTAGCGGAACCGGGAGTACGACAGCCCGTGGCCGAACGGGTAGAGCGGCTTCGCGGTGCTGTACAGGTAGGTCTGCCCGGACGAGATGATGTCGTACTCCAGCAGGTCCGGTGGCAGTTGCCCGTCCGAGCGGTACCAGGTCTGGGTGAGCCGGCCGGACGGGTTGCGGTCGCCGAACAGGACGTCGGCCACGGCGTGCCCGGTCTCGGCGCCCGCGTGGGTGGTCCACACGATCGCCGGGACGTGCTCCTGCTCCCAGGTCAGGGTGACCGGGTAGCTGGTCTGGAGCACCAGAACCGTACGCGGGTTGGCCCTGACGACGGCCTTGACCAGTGCCTCCTGGCCGGCGCTCAGGGCCGTGGAGGTGCGGTCGTGCGCCTCGCGTCCGTTGATGAACGGGTTGCTGCCCACGACCAGTACGGCGGTGTCGGCCGCCCTGGCCGCCGCCACCGCCCGGTCGATTCCGCTGCTGATCACCTCGCGGCTGAAGTGGGTCGCGGCAGCGGGGGTGGACGCGCCGAGCTTGAGCGCACCGTCGTCGCCGACCGTGACGTACTTCTCGGGGGCGAACCAGCTCTCCTTGGTCTCGTAGCCGACGTAGCGCAGCACCACCGTGCCGTCGTTCTGCGGCTCCAGCTTGAACTGCTGCTGGACGTACCAGCCGTTCGGCTGCTCGTCGCGGGTGATGAACGGCCCCCAGTTGTAGCCGAGGTAGCGGCCGTTCGCGGCGTTGCGCAGCGTCACCACGTCCTGGCCCCAGTCCACCACGTCGAACTGTGCTTCGGGCGTCGCCGTGGCACCGGTGGCGGCGACCGGGTCGGCGTCGGTGGTGCCGGTGGCCGTGACGTACCTGCCGGTCGCCGCGTCCTTCAGGGCGATCCGGTCCGCCCCGTCGAGCCCGCTGACACTCGCGGAGTTACCCAGCCGCTCGCGGATCCCGTCGAGGGCGGTCACCTGGTACGGCAGGTCGCCGCCGTACCAGTCGGTGTAGAGGGTGTCGGCCAGCGGACCGAGCACGGCCACCTTGCGGGTGCGGGCCGGGTCCAGCGGAAGCGCCTGTCGGGAGTTCTTCAGCAGCACCATCGCCTCGCCGGCGGCCTGTCGGGCCAGCCGTTGGTGTTTCGGGCTGTTGATGACGTCCGGGGTGATGCCGCCGTAACGGCCACCGCCCGGGTCGAACTCCCCCAGCCGGAACCGCACGTTCAGGATCTCCCGGATCCGGCCGTCGATGTCCGCCTCGGTCAGCAGGCCGGTCGCGAGGGCCTGTTTGATGGCCGTCACCGTCGGTTGGGCGTTGGTGTCGTCGGTGATGAAGCTGTTGAGGCCGGCCTTGACGATCGCGGCGTTCGCCTCGGGCTGGGTGGCGTAGTACCCCTGGGAGGCCACGAGGTTGTTCGGTGCCCAGGCGTCGGTGACGTTCAGCAGCGGCTGGTCCGTCCAGCCGCGTACCACGGTGGCCAGGTCCGGATCGACGGTGGCGGGCCGTCCGTTGATCAGGTTGTACGCGGCCATCACGCCGGTCGCCGCGTCGGCGGCGATGGCTGGCTGGAACGCGGCGCGTTCGTACTCGTTGAGCACCCGAGGTGGCACGTTCGACGAGGTGACGTCGCGCCGGATCTCGTTGTTGTAGGCCAGGTAGTGCTTCAGGGTCGGGGCGCTCTTCAGGTGGTCGGGGTCGCCGCCGGTCATCCCCGAGCCGTACGCGGTGGACATCTCGGCGGTGAGCAGCGGGTCCTCGGAGTAGCCCTCCTCGTTGCGGCCCCAGCGGGGGTCACGCAGCAGGTTGACCACCGGTGCCCAGAGGTTGAGACCCCACACCCGGGGGTTCTGCGCGTGATAGCCGCGCGCCTCGTCGCCGACGGCGGAGCCGACCCGGTTGATCAGGTCGGTGTCCCAGGTGCTCGCCATGCCGACCGGCTGGGGAAAGGACGTGCTGCGGGCCTTGACGACAGCGCCGTTGTTGTCGATGTCGGTCGACCAGGCCACCCCGTGCAGGGCCTCGGTGCCGGTCTTGAACAGGCCGATGCCCAGCCGGGGAACGGCTGGCTGGTACTGGTGCAGCCAGGAGATCTTCTCGTCGAGGGTGAGCCGGCCGAGCAGGTCGTCGACCCGGGCCTGCACCGGCAGGTGTGGGTCGCGGAACGGGTAGGTGGGTTCGGCGAGGGCGGTGCCGGGAACGGCCGGTAGAGCCAGTAGGACGAGCGCGAGCACGGCGATTCCGCGCCGAAGGCGCTTGTTCCCCATTTGCTTCTCCTCAGGTCGTACGACAGACGCCCAGCGGACGCCCCGACCGGTGTGGCCAGGCTCGACACCCGGCTGACGGGCCTGGACGACGGATCGTCGAAGCGCTTCGACGAACCGGCCGCAACCACCACGGCCATGATTGTTGTGATCCGCGCAACTATAGATGCCGGCCAATGGGCGGGCAACCGTGCGTCTCCTCGGCTCCGTCGCACAGCGCGCCGCACCACCGGTGGGGCGGTGTCCGCGGGTGCACCACATCGACAGCTCGGGGAAGATCAGCAGATGGAGCCCGACCTTTTAGGTGGTCCCCCGCGCCCGAAGGCTTGCGTGTCCGAGCACGTGTGCCGGTGCCGAGCCCCAGCGGAAATACGACAAGGCCCTGACCCAGGATGAACCTCGGTCAGGGCCTTGATCGTTGGTGCGCCGCCAGGGACTCGAACCCCGAACCCGCGGATTAAGAGTCCGCTGCTCTGCCAGTTGAGCTAGCGGCGCTCGTTCGGCAACGGAGAAAACATTAGCACCCGCCCGAGCCGGGCTCCAATCCGGTTACCCGGCTCCCCCCTTCGGTCGAGCTTTGCGGGCAAAAAGCCACAAACCGGCCCTCGCGCTCGGGACGGGGGGGTGGGTTGAGGCGGTGATGCGGCACGATGTCCGCCAGGTACGCGAGAACAGAGGTGGGGATGACACGGTTCACGCGAGCCGGGGCGGTGGTGGGCGCTCTGACTCTGGTGGCGTCGCTGGCACTGACCGGGTGCGGCGACAAGCAGAAGACCCCGACGTTCGTCGGTGGAACGCCGGCGGCGGACGCGGGCGCCGCGCCTGGCTCGTCCGCGCCCCCGACACCAACCACGCCGGACGCGCCAAGCGTGCCGACGCTCACACTGAGCCCGGCCAACGGCGCGAACAACCGGCCGGTGAGCACCGAGATCAGCGCGAAGCTGCCGGACGGCGGGAAGGTCTCCGCGGTCACCCTGACCGCGGACGGCGGGGGCGCGGTGGAGGGCAAACTGCGCACCGACGGCTCCGCCTGGGTGCCGTCCGCCCCGCTGAAGTTCGGCACCCGGTACACCGCCACGCTGACGGCGGACGCGGCCGACGGGACGAGCAGCCAGGGCACCAGCAGCTTCACCACGATGGCCAAGCCGAAGTCGACGATCGGATCCGGCCTGTACCTCTTCGACGACAAGAGCTACGGGGTGGCCATGCCGGTGGTCACGGAGTTCCATCCGGGCATCCCGAAGAAGGACCGGGCGGCGGTGCAGAAGCGGATGTTCGTCCGCACCGATCCGCCGCAGCCGGGGGCCTGGCACTGGGTCGACAACGGTACGCAGGCGTACTACCGGGCACCGGAGTACTGGAAGCCCGGCACGACCATCACGGTGCGGATCGCCCTGGCCGGGATACCGCTGAGCAACGGCAAGTACGGCGACATGGACCGTAAGGCCACTGCCAAGATCGGCCGGTCGTTCCAGATGAAGGTCGACAACGCCAGCAAGAAGATGATGGTGTACGAGAACGGCGCGCTGGTGCGCACCATTCCGGTGAGCCTGGGCAAGAAGAGCACGCCGTCCTCCAGCGGCACGATGGTCGTGATGGAGAAGAAGGAGGCCACGACCTTCGACACCCGCGACGACCCGGATCCGGCCAACCGCTACGTGACCGACATCCAGTTCGCCCAGCGGCTTACCTGGGGTGGCGAGTACATTCACGCCGCGCCCTGGTCGGAGCACGTGCAGGGGCGGCAGAACGTCTCGCACGGCTGCGTGAACGTGTCGATGGTGAACGCCCGGTGGCTGTTCGAGAAGACGCGGATCGGTGACCCGATCACGGTGAAGGGCACCGAGCGCAAGCTGGGCGCCGGCAACGGCTGGACGGCGTGGAGCCTGAGCTGGTCGGCGTTCATCAAGGGCAGCGCGCTGCCCGTACCCAGTGGTGGGGCCGGCCCCCTGCTCTGAGCGTGTCGGCCTTCTCGCGCCGGCCCCGCCATTGGCGGGGCCGGCGTACCCTTGCACTCCGGCGAGGCGACGACGCCGCGGCGACCCCACCGCCCCCGCACGGAAACGAGCCATACTCGCGAAACGCCGGATAGTAGCAAGAATCCGGCAGAATAATCGGCGTGTTTCGGTTCACCCTCGGCAACCCGGCCCGGCTCTGGCGCGTCAGTAGGAGACGATGGGGCAGCGACCACGACTGTGAGGGAATCATGCGAGCTAGCCAGGATCAGCTGATCAGGCACCGTGGGCGACGTCGCGTGTTCGCGGCGGGTTTCCTCGCCGTGGCGTTGGCCTTCACCGCCGCCTGCACCAGCGGCGACGGCGGTAAGCCGTCCTCGTGGCACGGCGGCGGCGAGAGCCCGCCACCGAAGGCCGCGGCGACGATCAGCGAGCCTGCGGCCGACGCCAAGGACGTGCCGGCCTCGACCGGCATCACCTTCACCACGAAGGACGCCATGCAGACCGCCGTCGAGCTCAAGGACGCGGCCGGCAAGACGGTCGAGGGCGCAGTCGCCGCGGATGGCAAGACGTGGCAGCCGGCCGGCGCCCTCGCGTACGGCACGAGCTACACGGCGACCGTGACCGCCACCGGCGACGATGGCCGTCCGGCCACCGCGACCAACACCTTCACCACCATGGCCAAGCCCGCCAATCAGGTACGCGTGAGCAGCTTCCTCGGCGACAACCAGGTGGTCGGGGTCGCCATGCCGCTGATCGTGAAGTTCAGCCGGGCCGTCCCGGAGGACTACCGCGACGACGTGCAGCGCCGGATGACGGTGACCTCGACGCCGTCCCAGGAGGGCGTCTGGCACTGGGTCAGCCCCACCGAGGTCCGGTACCGGCCGAAGGAGTTCTGGAAGGCCAACAGCAAGGTCTCCTACCGGGTGCAGGCCGGCGGCCTGCCGATGGGTGAGGGCTGGTACGGCCGCTCCGACCTCGCGGTGGACGTCAAGATCGGCCCGTCGCTGATCATGACAGTGGACAACAAGAACAAGCGGATGACGGTGACCCGCGACGGCGCCGTGATCAAGACCATCCCGGTGAGCCTGGGCAAGAAGAGCACCCCGTCGTCGAGCGGCACCATGGTCGTCATCGAGAAGCTGCGCAAGACGGTCTTCGACACGATGGAGGAACTCGGCCCGGAGGAGGGTTACCGCACCAACATCGACTTCGCGCAGCGTCTCACCTGGGGCGGGGAGTTCATCCACGCGGCACCCTGGTCCGAGGGGCAGCAGGGCAGCGTGAACGTCTCGCACGGCTGCGTGAACGTGTCGATGGCCAACGGAAACTGGCTGTTCAGCAACACGCGGGTCGGCGACCCGATCACGGTCAAGGGCACCGAGCGCAAGCTGCAGAACGGCAACGGCTGGACCGACTGGAACATGAGCTGGGACGAGTACGTCAAGGGCAGCGCCGTCCCGTACGAGCCGCCGGCCGACCCGGCCACCACCCCGGCCCCGGACGGCGCGGTCACCCCGTCACCGACGCCGACCGCCTGACCTGAGCGACCGGAAGCCCCCTCTGCGGAGGGGGCTTTCGCGTGGTCCCCATCTCGCCCCTACAACGACTCAGGCCCCCTCCGAAGAGGGGGCCTGAGCAGCACAACCAACTGGGTGACTGATGGGAATTGAACCCACGACAACCGGGACCACAACCCGGTGCTCTGCCAACTGAGCTACAGCCACCATGCCGCCGTCGCCCGGTCGATCGCCCCGGGCGGGGTGCGGACCAATAATAGCCGCACCGCAGCCGGCCCCGTCCAGCGGGTATCCGGGGCCGCCCGCGCGTGGGTCAGAGTTCGGCGGCGATCGCCTTGGCGGTCTCGACGTCCGGGCCCGGCAGCGGGACGAAGAGCGTCCGCCGGTAGTACTCCAACTCCCGGATGCTCTCCCGGACGTCGGCCAGCGCCCGGTGCGCGAGGCCCTTCTGCGGCTGGCCGAAGTACACGCGCGGGTACCAGCGCCGACACAGCTCCTTGATCGACGAGACGTCGATCATTCGGTAGTGCAGGTGGGCGTCGAGGCGGGGCATGTCGCGGGCGATGAAGCCCCGGTCGGTGGCGATCGAGTTGCCGCACAACGGAGCCGTCCGCGGATCTTTGACGAAGGTGCGGACGTAGTCCAGGACCAGGTCCTCCGCCTCGGTGAGGGTGACCGCCGAACGGCGGACCTCCTCGGTGAGACCGGACTTGGCGTGCATCGTCTGGACGATCTCCGGCATCCCCTCCAGCGCCACCTCGTCGGCGTGGATCACCACGTCGACCCCGTCACCCAGCACGTTGAGATCGGGATCGGTGACCAGTGCCGCAACCTCGATCAGTTTGTCCCTGCCAAGGTCCAGCCCGGTCATCTCACAGTCGATCCAGACAAGGAGATCAGCCACCGGCACAGCCTACGCGCAGCCCACGCCCCGCGGCTGCGCGCTCTCGGCGGACCAGACCGCTAGGGTTTCGGGGTGCCAGCCGATCCCGTAGCACCGCCCGCCGTCACGGACGACGATCCCGGCGGCCGTACGGTCCGTCGCCTGGTCACGGTGGTGGCCCTCATCGCCGTGCTGCCAGCGCTCTACCTGCCGGGCCTGAACCACAAATTCCTCGACCTCAAGATCTACATGTCGGCGGTCGACTGGTGGCGTGTCGGCCACCCGCTCTACGACTACGTCCAACCCGACCGGGTGCAGGGCGAGTTGTACTTCACCTACCCACCCTTCAGCGCGTTGCTGCTGTGGCCGTTCGGCCTGTTGCGGCTCGGTGCCACCGTGGCGATCTTCACGGTGCTCACCGTGCTGGCCGTGGTGTTGACCACCCGCTGGCTGATGATGCCGGTCATCGCCCGGCACGACCTGCCCCGGGCGTTCACGCTGACCGTGGCCGTGCTGCTGGTGCTTGCCGTGGAGAGCACCCGCGAGACGATCACCTTCGGGCAGATCAACATGCTGCTGGTCGTGCTGATCCTGGCCGACCTGCTGTTCGCCGTACCGCAGGCACGGCGTTGGGCCGGGGTCGGCGTGGGGCTGGCGACGGCGCTCAAGCTCTTTCCCGGCATCTTCATCGTGTACCTGCTGGCCACCCGACGGTGGCGGGCCGCCGCGGTGGCGAGCGCTACCGCCGCGGCGGCGACCCTGCTCGCGGCGGCGATCGCTCCGGGTGACTCGTGGCGGTTCTGGACCCAGGAGCTGTGGGACAACGACCGGGTGGGACGCACCGACTACGTCGGCAACCAGTCGCTGTTCGGCCTGCTCAGCCGGTTCACCGCACCGGAGAAGCCGGACCGGCTGCTCTGGCTGCTGGTGGTCGCCGTGGTCGCCGCCTACGGCCTGTGGCGGGCCGCCCGCGCGGCGCGCGCCGGTGACCTGGTGACGGGCCTGACGTTGACCGGGTTGGTGGGTTCGCTGGTCAGCCCGATCACCTGGACCCACCACATCTACTGGTTCGTGCCGGCGGTGGTGCTGCTCGCGGACGCGGCGTTGAGTGCCGACCGCCCGGACGAGGCACGCAGGCGTCGGTGGTTGGCGGGGTTCGCGCTGGTCACCACCGCCGTGATCGTCTACGGCGTGGTGACGTTCCAGGAATGGGGCGCGGGAGCGGTCCGTACGCACGACCCGGCGGATTTCGTGTTGCAGAACACCTATGTGCTGCTCAGCCTGCTGTTGCTGGCGACCCTGCCGGTGCGCCTGCGCCGCGTCCGACCCGCCGACCAACCGCAACCCCAGGAAAAATCGCACCAACTGGACAGATCTACCTAGTAGCCGCCACTAGCGCTAATCTGGGCTCATCTACCTCAAGCGCCGCTCGGGTAGCACCGATCCCCCGGTGAGGGTGGCCCTCCGCGTCGGCAGCGCGGAGGGCCACCCGCCGTTTCGTCGACCGCCACCGGCCGGGTCGTGGCCTTCGCACCCGAACCGACCATGGTGAGCTGCCGCACGGCCGGAAACGGCGCGGCCGGCGCGGGATCCCGGGCACCGAGCCCACTCAGCGAGGTGACCCCGAGCCGGCCGGCGAGCACCGGAACCTGATCCGGCTCCACCACGAAGATGACCTCGCGTGGGCGCAACGGTCGCAGCAGGAGCAGCAGGGCGCACGCCACCAGCAGGACGCCGGCGGCCAGCAGACTCCAGGTGGCCGGGCCGGTCCACCCCGCCCGCACCTCGACGCGCAGGTCCAGTGCCAGGTCGGCGGCACCGTCGGGGCGCATCAGCACCAGACTCATGGGCTCTTCGGCCAGGTCGTCCGCGCTCCACTCCAGCGAGCCGACGCCCTGGCGTACCCAGGACGGCCGATCCGGCGGGCCGACCGGCACGACGGCGGCCGGATCGACCGGACCGCCCGCAGCGGGACCGGCCGGGTCCAGCCGAACCGGCAGCGGACCCTGGGCCAGCGCCACCCGACGGACCACGGCGTGCGGCACCGGCGCCAGCCAGCCACGCACCTCGGCGGTGGGGGCGAGCCCCACGAAGGCCGGGCCGCCCGAGGTGTTGGCGTCCAGGCGCAGCCGGGTCTCCCCGGTACGCGCGAACGGCGCCTCCTGGCGCAGCAGGCGGTCGAGGTCGGTGACCACGACCGCGTGACCGGGCGTGCGGAGCGTCTCGAAGCGGGCGGCGAAGGACCCGTCGGGGTCGGCGTGTCGCGTCACCAACCACAACGCGCCACCGGCGAACAGCGCCGGAATCCCCATGGCCACCAGCAGCACACCGACGATTGCCCGCACGACACGCATTCGCACCGTCTCCCTCCGTAGCCAGATACCCGGCCGACCTTACCGACGCAGGCGCGGTGATCAGGGAATATCCACTGCACCGCACGGTCCGACCGCGGAAAGCGCGCTGGCCCGCCGGAGGGTTCCGGCGGGCCAGCGGGTGGGACGGGGGTCAGGACTTGGCGACCGGCTCCCGACGGCTCCGGGAGAACGCCAGCCCGCCCAGCACCAGACCGGCCAGCCCGGCGACGAGACCGGCCACACCGAGGCCGACCGCGAGCCCGTTGCCGTCGTCGTCATCGTCGTCGTCGGGCGACGACACGGCGGCGGCGCTCGGCGCCGGCGCACCCGCGGGTGCCGCGGCGGCGGCCAGGGTGAGCACCGGCGCCGGGTGCTCCGGCTCCTCGGCACCCGGCGCCGGCGGGTCGATCCAGCGCGAGATCTCGCCGTCCGAGTAGGTCTGGAGGACCTTGAAGACCATCGAGTCGACCTTCGGCAGCGGCCCCATCGAGACGGGGAACTCCTGGAACTGGCCGGGCTTCACCGCCGCGTCGCCGGTGGCCGTCCAAGTGATCTTGGAAATCGCCTCGGTGAGCTGGCTGCCGTGCACCTCGATCGGCGGGTCCACCTTGCGCTTCTCCGTCGCGACCGTCCAGCCGGGCACCGGCATGGTCGACACCGAGCCGACCGGAGCGTTCTCCGGCAGGGTCACCTCGATCTTGTTGGTCGAGGCGGTGTCGCTCTCGTTGGGCACCCGGAACGCCACCCGGGCGTACCCGCCCTGGACCGCCTCCTTCGGGTTGACCGTGACGTGCGCGGACGCCGGTCCGGCGACGCCGAGCACAGCGGTGGCGGCGGCGGTGAACGCCAGGGCGGCAGCGGCGGTTGCGGTACGCCGGAATCGGGTCATGGGTTTCGCGGACCTCTCTAACGGATCGGCACGGTGGCGGTCACCGTGGCCTGGTCGATGTCTGTCGTTCGGGCAGTGATCTTGATTTGCCAGTCACCGGAAGCCGGCAGGCTGATGTCGCCGTAGGCGTGGTTGTCCGTCAACGGCAGCAGCGGGACGTCGATCGGTTCGATCCCGGCCGAGGGCAGCGCGGCGGTCGCCTTCCACTCCACCACCGGCAGCGGCTGGTTGTTCTTGTCGTAGGCGTACAGGTGCACCGAATTGTTTCCCCGCTGGGCCGGGCTCACCTCGATCTGCATGTCGTAGAGCGAGCTGGACAGCTTGGTGCTGAAGAGGCCGGCCTCCGTGCTGGACGGCCCGGCCACGGCGGTGCGGGCGGGCGTGGTCTGCACGAGCGTGGCGGACAGGCTCAGCACCACCACGGTGACGGCCAACTCCACCCAGACCGCACGGCGGACCGGCGCCGGGCGCTGCGCGGCGATGCGCCGACGCACCAACTGCCGGGAGTACGCGGCCACGGCGATCACCACCGCGAACAGCGCGATCTTGGTGAGCAGCAGCTGCCCGTACGTGGTGTCGAACAGCGCCTGCAGGGTGGCCACCTCGATCAGCGCCTGAACGGTGCCGGCGAGCAGCAGCGCCGAGACGGCGAGCGCCGCCCACCGCGACCAGATGGGCAGGATCGCGCCCAGCTCCCGCTCGTCGGCCTGGCGCAGCAGGAACGCGGCGAGCATCAGCAGACCACCCAGCCAGACCGCCATGCTGCCCAGGTGGACCGCGTCGACGACCACGGAGACGGCCGGCGCCGGGGAGGCCGCCGGGTGCCCGGCCAGCGGCCAGGTCAGCAGGGCGGCGCCGCCGAGCACGGCCAGGATGATCGCGTCGGCGCGGCCGACCGGCCGGGTCAGCAGCGGCCGGAGCAGGAAGACGGAGGCCGCCAGCAGGCCGAGTCGGACCAGGTGGGCGGTGCCGAAGGTGCTGCCGAACACACTGCCGAACCCCTCGCCGGTCACGTCGAAGAGGCCACCGCCGGCCGTGTAGGGCACCTGCAACCACAGGTCGGCGAGGGTGGCGACGGCCACCAGGCCGAGGCCGGTCCAGGCCAGCCGCGCCGGCCCCCGCCGGGAGAGCCGTCGCGGCCACAGCGCGGCGAGCACCAGCGCCGGCCCGACCAGCAGCACCAGACCGGTGTAGCCGAGGAAACGAGCCACCTTCACCGCCGTACCCACGACCGGGTTGGCGCGGCTGTCCGTGCCGGAGTCGACGGGTGGTGTCGAGGGCGCGCCGACCGAGTAGGTGAACGCCCCGGACACCGGGTGACTGTCGGCGGAGATCACCCGGAAGCTGAGCAGGTAGGTGCCGCGCCCGCCGGCCGGGTCCACCGGGATGCGCACCTCGCCGCCGTCGAAGGACGGCTCACCCCGGTCGGCGCGGGACCCGTCCGGCGCGATGACCCTGATCTTGCCGGGAACCTTGCGGACCGACTCACTGAACCGGAGGACCACCTCGGACGGCGCGCTCGGCACGACCGAGGAGGCGGCCGGGCTGGTGCTCTCCAGCACCGCGTGGGCGCTGGCCGGGGTGGCTGGCGCGATCAACAGGGCGACGACGGTGACCAGCAGGCCGGCGGCGGCAGCCAGCCGGGTGATCCAGCGGCGGGGGGCGACAGTCATGCCAGCCATGGTCGCCGACCGGTGTGGATCTCGGCGAGCCGAGTCGGGCAAAGGGCTCAACTCTGCTCAGCCGCCCGTGCCGCGCGGGAGGGATCGCGTGTCATGCGGAGGTAGTCGGCTCCGGTGGGGGAAAAGTTCCCGACGTGGTGCAGACCATCCAGGAACCGAAGGACCGTGACGCCGCCTCGGGCGCCGCGTAACCTGGTTTGTCGTGATCCCCGTCCCGCGTGACACCGGTGCCGCCGGTCCGGCAGAGCCGGCCGGTGCCGTCGCCCGGGACCCGGCGACCGAGTGGGCGCTCAGCGCGCGCGACGGTGACCCGAGCGCCCAGGCGGCGTTCGTCCGGCTGACCCAGACCGAGGTCTGGCGGTTCGCCGCCGCCCTGGTCGACCCGGACAGCGCCGACGACCTGACTCAGGAGACCTACCTGCGGGCGTTTCGGGCGCTGCCCGCGTTCGAGGGCCGTTCCAGCGTCCGCACCTGGCTGCTCGGCATCGCCCGTCGGGCCTGCGCCGACCACCTGCGCACGGTGATCCGCCGCCGCCGACTCGACGAGCGGCTGGCCGCGAACGCGTACACCGACCGCCCGCACCCGGACCCGGCCGGCCAGTTCGGCGCGGCGGACCTGGTCCGCCGGCTCAGCGCCGAGCGGCGCGCCGCGTTCGTGCTCACCCAGTTGCTCGGCCTGTCGTACGCCGAGGCGGCCGCCGTCGAAGGGGTGCCGGTGGGCACCATCCGATCCCGGGTCGCCCGGGCCCGCGACGAACTGGTCGAGGCGGTCGGCGACGCCCTGACCGGCTGAGCGGGGAACTTCCGGCGCAGACGGGACGACACAATGAGCGTGACTGCACCCTCCCCCCCGGTCGGCCGTTGGCCGGTCGTCCGGCCCTGGCTCGCCACGGCGGCACGGCTCGGCCTCGCCGCCGTCTGGCTCGTCGCCGGCGCGTCGAAGGTCGGTGACCTCGCCGCCTCCGGGCGAGCCGTCAACGCGTACCAGGTGCTGCCGTACGACCTGGCGACCGTGGTCGGCGCGGCCCTGCCCTTCGTCGAGTTGGCGCTGGGCGTGCTGTTGCTGCTCGGGCTGGCCACCCGGCTCGTCGCCGGGGTGTCGGCCGCGCTGCTGGTGGTCTTCATCGCGGGGATCGCCTCGGCCTGGGCACGTGGGCTGGCCATCGACTGCGGCTGCTTCGGCAGCGGCGGGCAGTTGGGCGAGGGGCAGGCACCCAGTTACCTCCCGGAGATCCTGCGGGACCTGGGATTCTTGGTACTGGCCGGATTTCTGCTGGTCTGGCCGCGTACGCCGGTATCGGTGGACGGGTGGTTGTCCGGCGAACCCGCTGTGGAGGACGAGGATGAGTAGTCGCAAGGGAAAGCGGGACGCCGCCCGGGTGGTCCGCGAGCAACTCGCCCGCGAGCGACGGCGTCGCCGCACGGTCTGGGTGTCCGCCGCGGCGGTCGTCGTCCTGGTCATCGCCGGTGTCGTCGGCTGGACCGTCTGGACCAACCAGCGTTCCGACTCCTTCACCACCCCACCCGGCGCGAACGCGGCCGGCACCGGCATCGTCACCGGTGGCGGACCGGTCACCGTCGACGTCTACGAGGACTTCCTCTGCCCGGTCTGCAAGCAGTTCGAGCAGGCCACCGGGGCGACGCTCGAGCAGTTGGTGGCCGACAACAAGGCGAAGGTGGTCTACCACCCGGTGGCGTTCCTCAACCGCTTCTCCACCACCGACTACTCCACCCGGTCCTCGGCCGCCTCCGGCTGCGCCGCGGCGGGAGGCAAGTTCCGGGAGTACGCCAAGGCGCTCTTCGACAGGCAGCCGCCGGAGGGCAGCGCCGGCCTCCCCGACGACCAGCTCATCGACATCGGCACCGGCGTGGGCCTCGATCGGGGCTCGTTCGGCGGCTGCGTCAAGGACAAGACGTACAAGACGTGGACCGACCACGTCACCGACGAGGCCAGCCGGAGCGACGTCACCGGCACGCCGACGGTCATGGTCAACGGTCAGCCGCTCACCAACCCCACCCCGGACAGCCTCACCGCGGCCGTGGCGGCGGCCGGCAAGTGATCCGTACCCTGCTGGCTCGCGTCGGCCTGGTCGCCACCGCCGCCGGCGTGGCGACCCTGCTCACCGCGGCGCCCGCCGCCGCGCACGGCGCGGACGCCCCCGACGGCACCGACTACCGCACCCGGACCACCGGGGTCACACCGCAGCGGCCAGGGCTGGAGGTACGCGTCGTCGAGGCGGGCGCCCGACTGGAGTTGACCAACGACACCGGCCGGGCCGTCGAGGTCGTCGGCTACTCCGGTGAGCCGTACCTGCGGATCACCCCGGACGGGGTCTTCGAGAACAGCCGCTCCCCCGCCACCTACCTGAACCGCACCATCGCCGGGGACACCGCGCTCCCGGCCGACGCCGACCCGGCCGCCCCGCCGACCTGGCGGCGGGTCGCCGACGGGACCACCGTGCGCTGGCACGACCAACGCGCACTGTGGCAGGAGTCGGCACCACCGGCGGCGGTACGCGCGGCACCGGACCGCGAGCACCGGGTCCGGGACTGGACGATCCCCCTGCGGGACGGCGCTGACCAGGTGACGATCGGCGGGACGGTGGACTGGGTGCCGCCACCGGACGCGTACACCTGGTGGGCGGTGACGATCGTCGGCCTGCTCGCGGTGGGCGCGCTCGGCCTGCTCGCCGCCGCCTCGCCCGCCGGCGCCCGCGCGTTGTCCGCGGTGGGCACGTTGCTGGTCGTGGGCGGCGTGGTGGCCGTCGTGTACCCGGTGGGGCGGGAACTGGACGCGGGCGCCCAGGGTGTGGGCGGGGTGACGCTCGGGCTGCTGTCCGGGCAGATCTGGTCGCTGCTCACCGGCCTCGGCGCGATCGCCGCCGGCTGCTACGCGCTGGCCCGCCGCCCGGCCGCCGACTTCGCGGTGGCGCTGGCCGGGGCCTGCCTGGCGCTCTTCGCCGGCGCGGCGAACGCCGCCGTGTTCGCCCGATCCATCGCCCCGGTGCCCTGGCCACCCGAGATCGCCCGGGTGATGGTCGCGCTGGTGTTGATCACCGGCACCGGGGCGACAGCCGCAGGCGTCCTCCGCCTCCACGCGGCCGCCAAAACCCCAACCCCAGCCCACACCTGACCCACCGCCCCCGCCCCCCAGCCCGCCGGCCCGCCAGCCCGCCGGCCCGTGTTGATCATGTGGTGGGGTGGGGGTTACCGGGGTGGGGTGAAGCCGTAGGGAAGTTCGAGGCGGTGGCGGGCCAGCAGGGCCGAGTCGGTCAGCAGGTCCAGGGTGGGGGCGTCGGCGACGATCCGGCCACCGTCCAGGATCACTGAGCGGTCGCACAACTCCGCCGCGTACGGCAGGTCGTGCGTGACCATCAGCAGGGTCACCGGCAGGTCGCGCAGGATCTCGGCCAGCTCACGGCGGGCCGCCGGGTCCAGGTTCGACGACGGCTCGTCGAGCACCAGGATCTCCGGGTGCATGGCGAGCACGGTCGCCACCGCCACCCGGCGGCGCTGCCCGAAGGAAAGATGCTGCGGGGACCGGTCGCGATGCGCGCCCATCCCCACCGCGGCGAGCGCCTCGTCCACCCGGGCGGCCAACTCCGCCCCGCGCAGACCCAGGTTCGCCGGCCCGAACGCCACGTCCTCGGCCACCGTGGGCAGGAACAACTGGTCGTCCGGGTCCTGGAAGACGATGCCCACCCGGCGACGCACCTCGGCCAGGGTGGCCCGGTCCGGCGTGACCGTCAGCCCACCGACGCTCACGCTGCCCTCGGTCGGGACGAGGATCCCGTTGAGATGCAGCACCAGCGTGGTCTTGCCGGCGCCGTTGGGCCCGAGCAGCGCCACCCGGTCGCCGCGCGGGACGCTCAGGTCCACGCCGTGCAGGGCGACGTGCCCATCCGGGTACGCGTACCGAACGCCACGAACGTCAAGCGAGACAGCGGTCTGCACGACACCGATCATGACAGCACGACGGCGGTGGCGGCGATGGAGGCGGCCAACACCGGCACTGTCGACGCGACGAGCCACTGACCGATGCTCGCGGCACCGTCGCCCTGCCACACGGCGGGCATCCGCCCGGTGTAACCACGCGACAGCATCGCCAGATAGACCCGCTCGCCGCGCTCGAAGGCGCGCAGGAACAACGCCCCGATCCCGGCGGCGAAGCCGCGCAGCTGCCACAGGAAACGCGGGTCGTCGCCCCGGGAGATCCGGGCCACCCGCATCCGCCGCGCCTCGCCGACCAGCACGTCGAGGTAGCGCAGCATGAACGTGGCGATCTGGGTGAGCACCTGCGGGCAACGCAGCCGGTCCAACCCCACGATCAGGTCCCGGGTGGTGGTGGTCGCGGCGAGCAGCAGCGAGGCGAGCACGCCCAGGGTGCCCTTGGCCAGGATGTTCCATGCGCCGTGCAGTCCGTCCTCGGACAGCCGCAGGCCGAGCACCTCGACCCGTTCGCCGGTGCCGAGGAACGGCAGCGCCACGGCGAACAGCACGAACGGCAGCTCGATCAGCGCCCGGCTGAGCAGCCACCGCGGCCCCACCCGGGCCAGCGCCGCGACCGCCACCACCAGCAGGGCGTACGCGCCGAAGGCCCAGAACGCCGTGCGTGGGGTGGCCACCACGGCGATCGTGAAGACCACCATCGCCACGATCTTTACTTCGGGCGGGAGCCGGTGCACCGGCGAGTCCGACTCGCGGTACAGCACATGCCCGTGACCGGCACCCATCCTGCGTACTCCTGCTCAGTTCGCCGCGTCGGCGCGGCGCCGGACGGGTGTCGTCGTGTCGGTGCCGTCGGTCGGCGTCGTGCCGTCGGCCGGTGTCGTGCCGTCGGCCGGTGTCGTGCCCCGACGGCGCAGCAGCCAGAAACCGCCAGCGCCGATCGCGAACGTGACGAGTACCCCGAGCACCCCGGAGAGCCCGGTGGAGACGAAGCTGTTCGACACGCCGCGCACCCCGTAGTCGGCGAGCGGGCTGTCCGCGAACTCGTGGTCCCGGGCCTGCTGAGCTGGGCAACTGCCGCCGACGATGTTGTCGTCGGCGTCGACCGTGCAGCCCTTGAGCAGGGACGAGTCCAGCCCGTCCGGGTGGGACGAGGCGTAGTTGCTCACCACCCCGGCGAGCAGGAGCGCGACCAGCAGGCCACCGGCCAGGAACACCCACGAGCGATTCTTCATCGAACACCTCCGACGACCGGGACAGCGGGGGCGGCGGGCGCGCGCAGCGAGCGCAGCGCGTACACCAGGTCGGGTCGCACCTTCGCGACGGTGAGCACGGTGGTCGCGGTGATCAGGCCCTCGCCGATGCCGATCAGCAGGTGCACGCCGGCCATCGTGCCGGCCAGACCGGTCAGGTTGCTTCCCAGGTCGGTGGTGCCGCCCAGCCAGTACTGCAGGACGAAGCCCTGCGACGCGACCACCACGCTGAGCGTGGCGGCGACGAACGCGGTCACGGCCAGGCCGGCCCGCGTACGGGGCAGCACCCGCAGCAGCACCGCGATCAGCACGTACGCCGCCGCGGTGCCGAGCAGCGCCATGTTCGTGATGTTGAGGCCGAGCATCGCCACTCCGCCGTCACCGAAGACCAGCGCCTGCACCACCAGGACCACGGACACGCAGAGCGCGCCGACCCACGGGCCGACAAGCATGGCGGCGAGCGCGCCGCCGAGCAGGTGGCCGCTCACGCCGGCCGTGAAGATCGGGAAGTTGAGCATCTGGACGGCGAAGATGAACGCGGCCACCAGGCCCGCCATCGGGGCCAGCCGGTCGTCCAGGTCGCGCCGGCCGCGCAGGACACAGACGGTGAGCGCGGCAAGAGCGAGCGCGGCGAAGATCGCTGCGACCGGACCGTCGATGATCCCGTTCGAGATGTGCATCGCCAGTGTTTCCACGCGACCTCCCAGACGTTCAGCGGACCCGACCGGGCCAGCGAGCGTCAGCCTATTTCCCATCACTCGTTGTTGCCAGACTCTGGCAACAACGCGAGGTGTTGATCACCTTGCGATCGCCCGAACTCGGCGGCGGTCGCGCGGGTGATCGACTCGCCTTCCCTGATGTCGGGGCATCCCCGAACCGCGGATGCCCCGGTTTCCTGAACGACGAGTTGACCTACAGCCAGCGGCGCCGACCGGGGCGCGTCGCCGGCGACGGCACCCGCCCGGTCGGCGGTATCGTCGGGCCATGACCACGCCCGACCGTCTCTCCCCCGGTGATCCCGCGCCCGAGTTCACCCTCGCCACCGACACCGGTGACCAGCTCTCCCTCGCCGACCTGCGCGGTCGCAAGGTGGTCCTGTACGCCTACCCGGCCGCGATGACCCCCGGCTGCACCAAGCAGGCGTGCGACTTCCGCGACTCGCTCGCCTCGCTCCAGGCCGCCGGCTACGAGGTCGTCGGCATCTCCCCGGACAAGCCGGAGAAGCTGGCGAAGTTCCGCGAGCGCGACGCGATCACCTTCCCACTGGTGTCCGACCCGGACCGGACGGTGCTGATCGCCTACGGCGCGTACGGCGAGAAGCAGCTGTACGGCAAGACCGTCACCGGAGTGATCCGCTCGACGTTCGTGATCGACGCCGACGGCAAGATCGAGCGAGCGCTCTACAACGTCAAGGCCACCGGACACGTCGCCAAGCTCCGCCGCGACCTCGGCCTGGACTGAGTCGGTGAGCCCTGGACCGAGTCGGTGAGCCACCACCCGGCCTCGGCCATCCGCAGACAAGGCCGGGCTCGACACCGTCGAAGCCGGACGCTCTAGACTCAGCGGGTTGGCGGGAGTGGCGTAACGGCAGCCGCGATAGGTTTAGGTCCTATTGTCCGAAAGGGCGTAGGGGTTCGAATCCCCTCTCCCGCACAAACGAGCACCACGCACCCCTCGGGATTGTCGGGCGTGTCACTGTCGAGGGTCACGGGTCTGGTCGGCGGGTCAGGATGGCCGGCGTGAGTCTGCGCTTCGTCCTCGACCCCGACCTGACCCCGCGCCTGCGCGCCGACATCGTCGCGCTCTGGACGGACGTCAGCAACGCCGGTGGCGCGGTCGGCTTCGTTCCGCCGGTGACCGCCGCCGACGTGCACGTGCTCGCCGACCCGACCTTCGCCGGCATCGCCGACGGACCGGACCGCCTGCTCGTCGGATACTCCGGCGATCGGCTGGCGGGCCTGCTGGTCTTCTCCGACAACCGCTTCCCGCTCAAGGCGCACTGGTGCGTGTTGAAGCGGGTGATGGTCCACCCGGACGCCCAGGGCACCGGTTACGGCTCGGCGCTGATGGCCGAGGCCGCCCGTATCGGCAGGCGACTCGGCCACGAGGCGCTGCACGTGACGGTCCGCGACGGGTTGGGGTTGGACAGGTTCTACGGCCGCCTCGGCTACCGGGAGATCGGCCGGTTGCCGGCCGCGTTGCGGGTGGCGCCCGAGGATGACCGGGACGAGATCCTGATGTGGCTCGACCTGCCGCCGACTGACTGAGCGGTCAGCCCGCGCACCAGCGGGCGTTCGTCTCGGCCGGCTGGGTGCTCGGCGTGCTGGTGGCCGGCGCGCTCGCCTTCGCCACCTCGACCGGGCGGCTGGTCGGCGTCGGCGTACCTGCGATGGGTCGCTTGCCGGGTGGCCGGGCCGACGCGGACGGGCGGGGAGTGGCCGCGACGCCGCCGCGCCCGTACATCCGGACCGCGCTGTTCTGCACCTGGCCGGGTGCCATCCGGATGCCGCTGACGGTGGCACGGTTGCCGTACACGTCGCTGACCCGGATGGTGAACGGGCCGGCTCCGGCGCCGGAGGCGATCAGCCAGTAGTTGTAGTCCTGCCGGGCGGGTGGGCGCCACGGGCCGCTGGCACCCTGGCGGACCTCGACGGATCGCAGCGGGTTGCCGTGGTTGCCGACCCGGACGGCGAACCAGAACTGCGACGCGCCCTCCTTGATCCGGAAGGTGAGCGGGCCGGGCAGCGGTGGGTTGACCACCGCGCGGTAGGTGACCGGGACGAGGCCCTGGACCGGCTCGGCGATCCGGGCGAACGCCTCGCGGGACAGGTCGAGATGCCCGGGTGCGCACTCCGGGCACTGGTCCATGATCAGCACTCGGACGGTGCCCTTCGGGCCGGTCACGTCGAGGAAACCTCCGCAGGCGGCGCCCGCGGAGTATTCGGTCGGGCCGAGTGCGACGTAGAGCTTGTTGGCCGGGGCGGCGGGGTTCGAGCAGTTGCCGCCGGCGCCGTTCGAGTCGTAGAAGGTGGCCTTGCCACTGTGCGTGGTGGTGCCGGTGGGCGGCGCTGCGGCGAGGGTCCGGCCGGCGGCGCAGGCCGGGGCGGAGCCGGACCGCAGGGTCAGGGTGAGCCCCATTGCCGCTGCGACGACTGTGACGCCGGCGGCGACCAGCCAGGGCGTCGAGCGGGACGCCGACGCGGGACGCTGCTGGGGGGCATGGTCCAGGTCGATGTCGACAACGCTTACGTCCGTCACGACGGCGATGCTGCCGGAACGGGACGTGGGCGGACAAGCCGGCTAAGCCAAAGCTAAGACAGCGGTGACGGACGGTGACCGGCGCGTACCGCGTACCGCGTGCCGGGACGGTCGACCCTGGTCAGGGGACGATGACGAGCGGTGCACCCACCGCCAGGTGACCGGTGTCGAGCGGCACCAGGTGCAGTCCGAAAAGGACCTTCTGCCTGATGGTGCGGTGTCGTGCGAGGGTACGCAGCGGTTCCTTCGTGCGTACCCCGGCCTCCTGGTCGGTCGTGGTCACCACGCAGCGCTCGCACGGCCCGGCGGCGCGGAACCGCAGGTCACCGATGCGCAGCGACCGGCCGACCCAGTCGTCCTCGGTCCAGGCCGACGCCCCGTCGAGCACCAGGTTGGGCCGGAACCGGTTCATCGGCACCGGTTCCTCCCCCACCTCGGCCAGCCAGCCGTTGAGGGCGTCGAGGGAGGCGGTGTTCGCCAGCAGCAGCGGGTAGGCGTCGGCGAAGCTGACCTGGTCACCGGTGTCGTGTTCGCGGTCCCCGGCGGCCAGGTGGCGGGTCGGCTGACCCAGCCAGACCAGCCGGACCGGTCGGCCGAGCAGCGCGCCGAGCCAGTCGTCAGCCGCTCGACCGGCCGACAGGGCCGGGACGGGGAGCTTGCGGTTGCGGAAGGTCCGCACCGCGACCGGTCCGCCGCCGGCGGGCTCGGGCACGTCGAGGTCGGGCTGCCCGTCGGCGCGCAGCGACAGGCCCCCGGGGCGCACGGTGGCGCGCAGGCCGACCAGCCGGGTGGTCTCGCGCTGGGTGACGCCGACGCCGTCGGCGTCCACGACCATCCAGCGCCGGTCGCCGGCCAGGCCCCACGGCTGCACGAACGCGCCGTCGTGGTCGAGCCGGTGACAACCCTTGACGGGGTACGTGTGGATCGATGTCAACCGCACCCGGCCACCATGCCATGCCGATTCCGTCGCTGGATACCGATGGTTGACGGGCTCTCCCGGGCTCACCGCGACGATCGTCGGAAACGATTCGGTCGGGACGTGGAGCCCGACGACCCGGACGGGGGTACATCCCTGTAACCGGGAATCAGTAGCATCGCGGCATGCAGTATCGCCAAGAGTACGCGGAGCCCGAGACCCAGTTCATCGCGGCGCAGCAACCACCGGAGCCGACCAAGAAGGCGCGGTCGAGGCGTCCCCGGTGGCAGAAGGTCGCTTTGATCACGTTCGTGGTCCTGGCCTTGCTCGGCGGTGGCGGGATGATCGCCGGCGGTTTGTACTTCCGTTCGATCAACTCCGGCATCGAGCGCGTCGACGCCTTCGAGGGTGTGCCGGAGGCCGATCGCCCGCAGGTGGGTGAGAACGCCAAGGGCGCCATGAACATCATGATCCTCGGCAGCGACTCCCGCGACCCGAACAGCGAGTCCGGCTCCCGCACCGACACGATCATCGTGGCCCACCTTCCGAAGGACCGGTCCAGCGCCCAGCTCATCTCGATCCCCCGGGACACCTGGGTAAGCGTGCCGAAGTCCTCGAGCGGCCGGGGCGGCCGGGACGCGAAGATCAATGCGTCGTTCGCGTGGGGTGGCGTGCCGCTGCTGGTGCAGACGGTGGAGAAGTTCACGGGCGTGCGGATCGACCACGTGACGATCGTCGACTTCAGCGGCTTCAAGGAGATCGTGGACGCGCTCGGCGGCATCAACGTGGACGTGGAGAAGGGCTTCACCACGCTGTACGCGCTCAACGGCAGCCGGACGTTCAACGCCGGGCGGCAGAAGATGGACGGGGCGGCCGCGCTGGACTACGCGCGCGAACGGCACGCGTTCGCCGACGGCGACTTCGCCCGAATCCGGCACCAGCAGCAGGTGATCAAGGCGATCCTGGACAAGGCGGCGTCCGGCGGCACTCTCGCCAACCCGGCCAAGCTCAACTCCTTCATCAAGGCGACGGCGGACGCGGTCGCCGTGGACAAGAAGTTGAACCTGGTCGACCTCGGGTCCGAGATGCGCGATCTGCGCAGCGGCAACCTGACGTTCCTCACCTGCCCGGTGAAGGGCACCGGCATGATGGGCACCGAGAGCGTGGTGCTCGCCGACAAGGAAAAGGCCGCGAAGGTCTTCGATGCGGTCCGTAACGACAACGTTCCGGGAATCCTCGCCGCCGCAAAGTAGGAGGCGGAACTGACTTGGCGGCTATGGTGGCACGACCGGGTCGATCGTAGAGTTCGGTCGCCCTTCTGGTCGGGATGCATGACCGAGGGCTTTCACGGGGAGGTCCACAAGTGTCAGGCCATCCGGCGACCAGCCATTCGTCCACGCCGTCAGTCGGCGGGGACGACCTCGACATGCCGGGCGACGGGGCTCGCCTCTACGGAGGCGCCCCACCCGTGCCCCAGGCGAGGGAGGCCCAGGCCCCGGCCAGGGTCGAGGTGCCCGGCCTGGGGACCACCGCCGTCCTGCCGTACGCGAGGTCCCGCACCTCGTCGCGCACCCGGTGGCTGCGGGCATGGATGATGAACGCGCCCGTCGACGCGGTCGCGCTCATCGCCCCGCTGCTGCTGACGCAGAGCTACTGGCGCGGGACGATGGCCAACGCCGCCCTGACCATCACCCTGTTCGCGGCCGGCGGCCTCTACCGGCCGCGCCGTCACGTGAGCATCCTCGACGAGTTGCCGAGCCTCTGCGGGCGGCTGCTGGCCGCCGCCTCGGTGGTGGCCATCATCGCGGCCGAGCGCCACGCCTCGGTGACGTACGTCGGCGGGTTCATGCGCGGCGTCGCGGTGTCGGCGTTGCTGGTGATCCTCGGACGTGCGGCCAGCAGGTCGTTCACGGTCCTGTCCCGCAAGCGTCGGTGGGCGGAGCACAACGCGCTCGTCGTCGGCGGCGGGCCGATCGGCCTGGAGATCGCCCGGTTGCTGCGCCGCTACCCGCAGTACGGCCTGCGGTTCGTCGGCTGCGTCGACGCTCCGTCCCGCCAGGACAACGCGGCGCTTCCGTTGAGCGGGACGATGGCGGACCTCGAGCACCTCGTCCGGCTGACGGAGTGCGAGGTCCTGATCATCGCAGACCCGGACTGCGACGAGACGACGCTCATGGAAACCCTGCTGCGGCCCCGCAGCTCGCGCTGTGATCTCTGGGCCGTGCCGCGCCTGTGGGGCTCGCGCTCCCACAGCGGCTACCCCGACCACATCGGCGCGTTCCCGATCGTCAAGATCGGCGACATCACGCTGAGCGGCCCGCGGTGGGCCATCAAGCGGGCCTCCGACATCCTGGTCGCCGGCATCGCGCTCCTGCTGTTGAGCCCGGTGCTGCTGCTCTGCGCCCTCGCCACACTCATCGATGGTGGCCCCGGGATCTTCTTCTACCAGGAGCGGATCGGCCGGTACGGCAAGCCGTTCAACGTCATCAAGTTCCGGTCGATGCGTCCCGTGAACGAGCAGGAGTCCCAGACCAACTGGTCCATCGCGCACGACAACCGGGTCAGCCCGATCGGCCGGTTCATGCGCCGGACCTCGCTGGACGAGCTGCCCCAGCTGTGGAACATCCTGCGCGGCGACATGAGCGTCGTCGGGCCGCGGCCGGAGCGGCCGTACTTCGTGGAGAAGTTCTCGGCCGAATACCCGAACTACGCGGCACGTCACCGCGCACCCGTCGGACTCACCGGGCTTGCCCAGGTCAGCGGCCTGCGGGGCGACACCCCGATCTCCGACCGGGCCCGGTTCGACAACTACTACATCGAGAACTGGTCGCTGTGGTTGGACGTCAAGGTGGTCCTCCGTACCGTCTCGGAGGTCTTCCGCGCCGGCGGTCGGTGACCTGACGCACAACGACGCCGCGGGTGGTGGCGCCGACGAGGTTCGCATCGTCGGCTGCCACCACCCGCGGCATTTGTCCGCTCAGGCGGTGGGTGTGGTCTTGAGGGGTTCCCACCAGGTGCGGTTGTCGCGGTACCAGGTGACGGTGTCGGCGAGGCCCTGGTCGAGGGTGATGCTGGG
>NZ_JBEZDC010000012.1:0-186621 GCF_040647935.1 Micromonospora sp. NPDC049204
CCTTCGGAACCACCACGGGCAAGCAGCCATCAGCCACACCCCACCGCTCCGGGCATCCGAGACATCGATCCCGGACATCAACAATCTTATGGAGAGTGCCATGAGCAACCAGCCGACCAGCGCCGCCGAGGCTCGGGTCCGGGTCACCGAGCTGGCCCGGGCGGCGCGGATCTGCATGCTCACCACGACCGCTCTGGACGGGCGGCAGGTGAGCCGGCCGATGGGGCTCCAGGAGGCCGAGTTCGACGGCGAGCTGTGGTTCTTCGCCTCCGCCGAGTCCGCCAAGGTCCGCCAGCTCCGGGTCAACCCGGAGGTCAACGTCGCCTTCTCCGACCAGAAGCACAACGCCTGGGTGTCGATCTCCGGCACCGCCACCGAGGGGTTCGACCGGGAGCGCGCCGAGCGGCTGTGGAACCCGCTGCTCAAGGCGTGGTTTCCCGATGGGCTGGACACCCCGGGACTCACCTTGATCAAGGTGCACGCCAGCTCCGCCGAGTACTGGGACCCAGCGAACAGCGCCGTGGTCAACCTGCTCGGCTTCGCGAAGGCCGCCGTCACCGGGCGGCCTCCGAAGGCCGGGGAGAACCACGAGGTGACGTTCTGAGCAGCGCTCGTCGGCCCGCCGCCCCGGGGCGCGCTGTCGTCGTACCGGCGGGCCGACTACAGTGCGCAGTGACGGCCCGCCCCGGGCCGGCAACGGCGCCGATGGTCTGATCTGACACATATCCTGGGGCAATTCGGGCTTTACCTGATGCTCCAGGAGGATGAGCGGATCATGCGTATCGGCGTGCTCACCGGCGGCGGCGACTGCCCCGGTCTCAACGCGGTCATCCGGGCGGTGGTCCGCAAGGGCGTCGCCACCTACGGTCACGAGTTCGTGGGCTTCCGGGACGGCTGGAAGGGCCCGCTGGAGGGTCTGTCCCGGCCCCTCGGCATCGCGGACGTCCGCGGCATCCTGCCCCGCGGCGGCACCATCCTCGGCTCGTCCCGGACCAACCCGTTCAAGATCGAGAACGGCGTCGAGCGGATCAAGGACAACCTCGCCGCCCAGGGTGTCGACGCGCTGATCGCGATCGGCGGCGAGGACACCCTCGGCGTGGCCACCAAGCTCTACGAGCTGGGCGTGCACGTGGTCGGCGTGCCGAAGACGATCGACAACGACCTCGGCGCCACCGACTACACCTTCGGCTTCGACACCGCGGTCAACATCGCGATGGAGGCCATCGACCGGCTGCACACCACCGCGGAGAGCCACCACCGCACCCTGGTCGTCGAGGTCATGGGCCGGCACGCCGGCTGGATCGCCCTGCACGCCGGCCTGGCCGGCGGCGCGAACGTGATCCTGCTGCCCGAGCGGCAGTTCGACGTCGACCAGGTGGCCGGCTACGTCGAGAAGCGCTTCCAGCACCAGTACGCCCCGATCGTCGTGGTCGCCGAGGGCGCCCAGCCGCTGGACGGCCAGATGGTCCTCGCCAACCAGGAGCTGGACTCGTTCGGCCACGTCCGCCTCGGCGGCATCGGCCAGTGGCTCGCCGAGCAGCTGGAGGCCAAGACCGGCAAGGAGGCCCGCACCGTGGTGCTGGGTCACATCCAGCGCGGTGGCACCCCGACCGCCTTCGACCGGGTGCTCGCCACCCGCCTGGGTCTGCAGGCCATCGACGCGGTCAACGACGGCGACTGGGGCAAGATGGTCGCGATGCAGAGCACCGACATCGTCCGGGTGCCCCTCGCCGAGGCCACCCGCGAGCTGAAGACCGTGCCGCTGGAGCGGTACGTCGAGGCCGAGGTCTTCTTCGGCAGCTGATCGACGGTTGACGGCACGGCGGGCCCGCGGGTCCGCCGTGCCGCGACCAGACGTTCGACGGCGTACCGGGCTCGCGGCCCGCTGCGCCGCAGCGCGACGCGAGGGGGAACGGCCGACATGTCCGCCGGGGTGCACACGGTCGCGGTCATTGGCGCGGGCAAGATCGGTGAGCTGATGCTCTCCGGGCTGCTGCGCTCGGGATGGCCGGTGGACCGGCTGCTGGCCACCGCCCGCCGGCCGGCCCGCGCCGAGGAGTTGACCGCCCGCTACGGCGTACGGGTCGTCGACAACCTGACCGCGGTGGACGAGGCGGCGGTGCTCGCGGTCTCCGTGAAACCGCAGGACGCCGCCGCGCTGCTCGACGAGATCGGCCCCAAGGTGCCGGCCGACAAGCTCGTCATCTCGCTCTGCGCCGGCCTGCCCACCAGCTTCTTCAACCGCCGGCTGCCCGACGGCACCCCGGTGGTCCGGGTGATGACCAACACCCCCGCGCTCGTCGACGAGGCGATGACGGCGATCTCGGCGGGCGCGCACGCCACCGGGGCGCACCTGGCGTTGGCCGAGGAGATGTTCAAGCCCCTCGGCCAGACGATCCGGGTGCCCGAGTCACAGCAGGACGCCGTCACGGCGCTGTCCGGCTCCGGGCCGGCCTACTTCTACCTGCTCGTCGAGGCCATGATCGACGCGGGAATCCTGCTCGGGCTGCCCCGGCAGGTGGCGCACGAACTCATCGTGCAGACCGCCATCGGCTCCGCGGTGATGTTGCGGGACTCCGGGGAACACCCGGTCAAGCTGCGCGAGGCGGTCACCTCGCCGGCCGGCACCACCATCTCCGCGATCCGCGAGTTGGAGAAGCACGGCGTACGGGCGGCGCTGCTCGCCGCGCTGGAGGCCGCCCGGGACCGTGCCCGGGAGCTGGCCGCCCAGGCCGACTGACCGTCGCGCGCCGCTGTCCGGTTGGTCCGTCTCCGCCCGTGGAGCGCTCACCGTTCTGCGCCGGTGGCCCTCGGGGTGCGTCATGGGGCCGTGTGTGCCGCATACTGGCCCGGTGTTCACACTTGCCCAGGCCCGGCACCTGGTGGCCACCCTGCAGCCGCGCGTCGACGAGTTGATCCGGGTCCGGGCCGACCTGGCTGAGCTGCAAGTCGACCTGGCCGACCACGGCGTGAGCGCGCTCGGCGGGCTGGCCGAGGTCAAGGGGCTGGAAGCTCGACTGCACGCAGTCGTCGACGAGCTGCACCAGCACGACATCCAGGTCAAGGGCATCGCCCCGGTCCTGCTCGACTTTCCCGGCGAACGCGCCGGCCGCGCCGTGCTCTGGTGCTGGCTGGAGGGCGACTCCGACGTGCGCTGGTACCACCGCGCCGAGTGCGGCTTCGCCGGCCGCCGCCCGCTCTGACCCGGCCGTCACGCTGGGTCGAGCGCTTGATCCACTCGGGGTTCTGAAAGTCGCGGCATCAGGGCGCGCCGGACACCGCGACTTCCGGGAAACTGAGTTGATCAAGCCGCACGGCGGGCGTCGGGGCGTGCGCGGGCGTCAGGCCGTGTGGTCAGCCTGCGGCGGAGTCCGGCAGTACCGGGCTGGCGGCCTCGGTCACCGCGAACACCACGACGTTGTCGCGGTAGTGCCCGCTCCGCCGGTCGAAGTCACCCCCGCAGGTGACCAGCCGCAGCTCCGCGCCGGGCGTCGGCCCGTAGACCGCCTCCGTCGGGAAGTGGTCCTTGCGGGTCCGCAGCGAGCCGGTCACCCGGAACGGCAGCCGCTGCCCGCCGCGCCACACCTCGACGCGGTCACCGGGGCGCAGCTCACCGAGCCGGGCGAACACCGCCGGTCCGCTCCGCGAGTCCAGGTGCCCGGCGAGCACTGCCGGCCCGGTGTCGCCCGGGGCCGGGCCGCCGCCGTACCAGCCGGCGGTGCCGAAGTCACTCGGCGGGATCAGCGCACCGGCCTGGTCCAGGCCGAGCACGGTGAGGGTGGAGTCGACACCGATGCGCGGTACGCGTACCCGCGTGGGTGGACCGTGTGGCGCGGGCGCGGCGGCCGTCGGTGGGCACTCGTCGGTGCAGCCGGGGTGCCAGGTCGCCGCCGGGGGCGGCGGGTCGGCGTCGGCCAGCCCGATGCCGGCGCCGGCGGTCAGGCAGACCGCCGCGCCGGCCGCGACCAGCGCGGCCGGCAGTATCCGGCGGTCACGATGCCGCCGGATCGACGGATCGGCCCGGGTGGTCACCAGGTGGTGCGCCGCCGCCGGCGCCACAGCAGCAGGGTCACCGCGACGGCCGCCGCGGCCAACCCGCCGGCCACCAGGGGGTACGCGCCGAGCCCGTTGCTGGCGGTGCCGCCGGCGCCGGTGTCCACCCCGCCGGCGGGAACGACGGTGCCGCCCTCGGCGTCGCGGCGCAGCTCGGCGGTGAGCCCGCCCTGCTTCGCGTCGAGCACCAGCAGCGAGTAGACCGCGCCGCCGGTGAGCCGCACCTCGGCGTTGGTGCTCGGCCCGTCGGCACCCGCCAGCCGCAGCCGCCAACTGCCCGGCTCGACCTGCTCATACTCGGTCGTGGAGGCGAACTGCACGTCGTTGGCGATCACCGGGCCGTCCGCGGCGGCGACGTCCAGCACCGGGGTACGCACGGAAGCCTGCACGACACGCACCTTGGCGCGGCCCTGCGTGGGCGCGCTGAGGTCGTCGTTGAGCACCCGCAGGCCCAGGTCCGCGTGTCGGCCGACACCGGCCACGGTGTACGCGTCACCGCTGGTGACCGCGACTTCGGTGGTGAGCACCGCGGGTTCGGTGGCGGGAGCGCCGGCCTCCCGCATCGCCACCGCGTACCGGCCGGGCGCCAGCTCGAAGTAGTCGGAGACCACGCCGTAGCCGACCCCGGGGAAGACCCGCGGTTTCGCGGCGCCCGGCGCGGCCAGGTAGACGTCGACGGCCGGGGTGTCCGGGGAGAGGTGGGCGAGCCGGACGTAGCCGACGGTGTCCGCACCGGTCGCGGCGCTGGCCGGCATCGGCGTGCCGGCTGCGGCGAGGGCGGTGCTGAGCAGAAGAGCGCCGGAGCCGGCCAGCAGCCGGCGGGGGGCGGTACGGAGCGTGAGCATCTCGCCTCCGGGAGCACGTTTGGTGAGCGGGCGGCAACCCAGAGAACAGGGTCCCGTGTGCGGGACTGCAACGCAAGTTGCCGCATCGATGTTTTCTGTCGCCGTCCCGACCCTCGCTCGCGGGGGCTCAGGGCTGGCGGTCCGCGTGGGCGTCGTACGCCGGTGTGCTCGTCGTTCCCATCGGTCGATGCTAGGAAGCGGAGCCGTTCGTGCCGTGCCCGTTCTGCCGAGGGCAGAGACTGCCGGCGTCTGCCACCGCGGGGGCCGATGCGGGCGGCCGCGCTCGCCTATTCTCGGGCGATGCGGGATCGCCGGGTGGCGCTGGTGTGGACGGCCTTCGCCGTCGTCGCGTCGGTGTCCTGCGTGCTCGTCCTGCGGCGCGAAGACCGCCTCTCCGACCTGCACATCTACTACGGCGCACTGTCCGATCTGCTCGCTGGTCGTCCGCTGTACGAGTTCCGGGCGGCCAATGGCGGGCCGTTCACGTATCCGCCGTTCGCCGCGCTCGTGCTGGGTCCGATCACCGCCGTGAGTGAGGGCGTACTCCAGGGGATCTGGCTGGTCGCGACGTGCGCGGCGGTCGTCGCCATCGCCGGGGCGGTGGGTGTCGCGCTGACCGCCTGGCGGTCCCGGCGGCCGCTGGTGGTGGCGGTGGCCGCCACGGTGCTGATGCTCTCCGCGCCGGTGCAGAGCAATCTGCGCTTCGGTCAGGTAAGCGTCTTCATCGTGTTGATGGCCCTGCTCGACGGGATGGGCGTCGGCCCGCCCCGGCTGCGCGGGATGCTGGTGGGGGTCGCCGCGGCGATCAAGCTGACCCCGCTGCTGTTCGTGGTCTACTTCCTCGCCACCGGCCGCTATCGCGACGCCGGCCGCGCGGTGGCGAGTTTCCTGGCCGGTGCGGGTCTCGCCGCGGTGGTGCTGCCCGCCGAGAGTTGGACGTACTGGACCGAGGCCGTCCGGCAGACCTCGCGGATCGGCAACCTCGCCTCGCTGGGCAATCAGTCCCTGCACGGGATGTTGCTGCGCGTCGGTGTGGACGAGACGACGTTGCCCCTGCTCTGGGGCGCTCTGGTGGCGCTCGTGTGTGCGGCGGCGTTGCTGCGGGCGCGACAGTTGGCGGTGCGGGGCCGTCCGGGGCACGCGGCCGTGCTCGTCGGCTGCGCCACCGTCGCCGCGTCCCCGGTGTCCTGGACCCACCACCAGGTCTGGCCGGTGCTCGCCGCGATGCTGCTGATCGGCGCGTCCGGTGTCACCCAGCGGGCCGCCGGCGTGGGGTTGCTCGCCGCCATGGTCGTCTCGTTGGGTGCGGTCCTCAGCCCGGTGTCGACACGGCCGGGTGTGCAGTTCCTCTTCGAGAACGCTCGCGCGATCGGCGTGAGCCTGCTGTGTCTGGTCGGCTTCGGCGGTGTCGCGGTCGCCGCCAGCCGGACGGCTCGGCGGTCGGCCGGCGGGCGGGGCTGGGTGCGGGTGGGCGTCACGGCGACGGTGGCGCTCGCGTTCTTCGCCGTGCAGCCGCTGCCCGCCGGGGCGGACCCCACCTTCAAGGCGTACGCCCTCGACGACGTGGTCAACCCGCGTTACTTCTTCGTCTGCCGTGGCCCGGTCGAGTGCGCCGCCTACGGCACCGACGCGCCGGTCACCTTCGGCACCCGCGCCGAGAAGACCAAGGTCCGGGTCAACGGCGTGGTCTCTGCGCAGGTGACCCGCCTGGAATACTATTCCGCGCCCGGTGGGGCGCCCCGGGCCATCCCGCTGCTGGACGCGTACCCGGGCAGTCGCACGTTCTCGTTCCGCTCGGCGAACATGGCCCAGGGGCGGCTCGTCGCGTACGCCTCGGGCGGCCAGCCGATCGCCAGCTACGACGAGGAACTCGCCGCCGCCCTCCGGACGGCCACCCGGTAGGCGGTCGCGGGAGGGCGGCGGGTCAGCTCAGCGGGTCGCGGCGGCCAGGGCGGCGCGCAGCTTGTCGGCGTCACCAGGTGCCGGGTGCTCCCAGTCGGTCGGGCTGGCGGAGTAGAGCGTGCCGTACGCCGGGGTGTCCGGCTGGTAGCGCCACCCCTCGGCCAGCGGGCCGACGTCCACCGCGTCGTAGCCGATCCGGTCGAGGAAGGCGGTCACCTCGGCCTTCGCGGCGGCGTCGTCGCCGGCGATGGCGAGGGCGCTGCGATCGGCGGCACCGGACGGGCGGGGGAGCGCGGCCAGGCCCTTGTAGTAGATGTTGTTGAAGACCTTGACCACCCGGGAGTCCGGCAGGTGCCGCTGGAGCAACTCGCTGCTGGTGGTCTCGCCCGAGTCCAGCTCGGGGAAGGTCCCGTCGCGCTGCGGGTAGTAGTTGTTGGTGTCGATGACGACCTTGCCGGCCAGCGGCTCGACGGGCACCGCGCGGTACGCCTTCAGCGGCACGGTGACCACCACCAGGTCGCCGACCTGCGCCGCGTCCTGTGCCGTGCCGGCGCTGGCGTGCTCGCCCAACTCCTCGACCAGGTCCTTCAGCGTCTCCGGGCCGCGTGAGTTGCTCAGCACCACGTCGTAGCCGGCGTCCACCGCCAGCCGGGCCACGGTGCCGCCGATGTTGCCACTGCCGATCAGTCCCACAGTTGTCATGTTGGTTCCCAACTCCGTCCACCCACGACGCATTCCCGACCAGTCCGGTGGGTTATTTTCGATGCCCGCTGGCGGGTAGCCGCGCGGCCTTCGTCGTTCCGGTGGGTGCCTGGTCGCGCCGCGAGCCGCCCCGCACAACGTACTGCTCGCGCTTGTCGCCGACCGGCTTCCCGCAGACATGCCACCCGACGGTGACGGGCGGTCCGTGCGGCCGGGCGCGGTGATCGCCGGTCGTCCTGCGGCGCGGACAACCCGGCAACATCGCGCTGGATCCTGGATGTAGAGGCATCCGCACTCACGGAGGCCACTAGATCCAGGATCGAGCGTGATCAAGGCGGTGCCGGGCGAGCCGGGGCGCGCCCGGGCGCTTGGGCCTCAGGCGGGGAGGGCCTTGTCGATTGCCGCCTGGAGGTCGGTGTCCTCGGGGGTGACCGTGGGGGCGAAGCGGGCGGCGACCGTGCCGTCCGGGGCCACCAGGAACTTCTCGAAGTTCCACCGGACGTCCCCGGTGTGCCCGTCGGCGTCCGGGGTGTCCACCAGCGCGGCGTAGAGCGGGTGTCGGTTGGGGCCGTTGACGTCGACCTTCTCGGTCAGCGGGAAGGTCACCCCATAGTTGACCTGGCAGAAGTCGCTGATCTCGGCGGCGCTGCCCGGCTCCTGCCCGGCGAACTGGTTGCACGGGACACCGAGCACCACCAGACCGCGCTCGGCGTAGGTGTCGGCGAGTGTCTGCAGGCCGGCGTACTGCGGGGTGAGGCCGCAGCGGGAGGCCACGTTGACGACCAGCAGCGCCTTGCCGCGGTAGCGGGCCAGGTCGGCGGGCCCACCGTTGAGGGCGTCGATCGGAATGTCGAAGACGGTCATGGCCCGAGGCTACGCGCCGACCGGGCGGTGGCCCGGAGGCGGGCGGAGCGGGTGCAATCCACACATCAAGGGAAATCGAAACATGCACATCTTGACGAAGTGATGACGCCGTGAGTACCGTCTCACCATCTCTTTTGGAAAGTTTCCTAACAGTTCGGGAGACGCCTTATGAAAAGATCGCTCCGCCGGGCCCTCTGGGCCGGTGCCGTGGTCGCCGTGACCGTCGCCGCGGTGCCGATGACCACCGCGTTCGGCGCCGGCAGTGTCACCACCACGTTCACCAGAGCACAGGACTGGGGGACCGGTCACGAGGCGAGGGTGACGGTCACCAACGGGTCGAGTGCCACCGTCACCACCTGGCGCATCGAGTTCGACCTGCCGTCGGGCACCACCATCAGCAGCGCCTGGGACGCCGACGTGACCAGCAGCGGCAACCACTACGTCGCGGTCAAGAAGAGCTGGGCCGGTGGCCTCGCCCCGGGTGCCTCCTTCAGTTGGGGTTACAACGGCACCGGCGCGTACAAGGCGCCGCTGAACTGCACCGTCAACGGCGCACCCTGCGGCGGCGGCACCCCGACCAGCCCGCCGACCACGAGCGCGCCGACCACCGCCCCGCCCACCACGGCGCCGCCCACCACCGCGCCGCCCACCACGGCACCCCCGACCACCAACCCGCCGAACCCCGGTGGCAAGAAGGTCGTCGGCTACTTCGCCGAATGGGGCGTCTACGGGCGCAACTACCACGTCAAGAACATCCAGACCAGCGGCTCCGCCGCCAAGCTGACCCACATCCTGTACGCCTTCGGCAACACCACCGGCGGCCGCTGCTCCATCGGGGACAGCTACGCCGACTACGAGAAGGCGTACACGGCGGCGGAGAGCGTGGACGGCGTCGCCGACACCTGGGACCAGCCGTTGCGCGGCAGCTTCAACCAGCTGCGCAAGCTCAAGCAGCTGAACCCGCACCTCAAGGTGATCTGGTCGTTCGGTGGCTGGACCTGGTCCGGCGGCTTCACCCAGGCCGCGCAGAACCCGGCCGCGTTCGCGGAGAGCTGCCACAACCTGGTCGAGGACCCGCGCTGGGCGGACGTCTTCGACGGCATCGACGTCGACTGGGAGTACCCGAACGCCTGCGGTCTGACCTGTGACACCAGCGGCCCGAACGCGTTCAAGAACGTGATCGGCGCGCTGCGGTCGAAGTTCGGGTCCAGCGCCCTGGTCACCGCCGCCATCACCGCGGACGGCAGCAACGGCGGCAAGATCGACGCCACCGACTACGCCGGGGCCATCGGCAACCTCAACTGGCTGATGCCGATGACCTACGACTACTTCGGCGCGTTCGCCGCCCAGGGTCCGACGGCGCCGCACTCGCCGCTCACCTCGTACACCGGCATCCCGCAGCAGGGCTTCAACTCCGACGCGGCGATCCAGAAGCTCAAGAGCAAGGGTGTCCCGGCCAGCAAGCTGCTGCTCGGGATCGGCTTCTACGGCCGCGGCTGGACCGGTGTCACCCAGGCCACTCCGGGTGGCAGCGCCACCGGCGCGGCGCCGGGCACCTACGAGGCGGGCATCGAGGACTACAAGGTCCTCAAGAACACCTGCCCGGCCACCGGCACGGTCGCCGGCACCGCGTACGCCAAGTGCGGCAGCAACTGGTGGAGCTACGACACCCCGTCGACCATCAACGGCAAGATGACGTACGCGAACAACCAGGGCCTCGGTGGCGCGTTCTTCTGGGAGCTCTCCGGTGACACGAGCAACGGCGAGCTCATCGGCGCCATCAAGGGCGGCCTCGGCTGAGCCGAAGGTCGACGCACCACCCACACGGCGGGGAGGGGCCCGCACCGCTCCTCCCCGCCCGTGAGACGACGGCCCGGTCGACGCCCAGCGTCGGCCGGGCCGCCGTTCGTTGGGTCGGACCAGCTCGATGTGGCAGACTCGCGGCTCGGCAGGTCTCGATCGCACCGTCGACGGAGGTGGTCATGCGCCCGATCCGCCGCAGGCTGGCGCCAACCGCCGCCGGGCTGATGCTGCTGCCGGTCGTCCTGGTCGGCTGCGGGATCGGCGACGACGACGCCAAGGAGAAGCCACCGGCCAAAACCGCGCGTGCCCCCGCCGAGGAGGCCGCCGCCCGCTCCCGGGAGCGCGTGCAGGCGTACCTCGACGCGATGACCGCGAAGGACGTCGCCGCCGGCCGGAGCCAGCTCTGCGCCGTCCTGCACGACGGCTTCGACCTGGCCGCCACCGGTCCCAACGGCGACTTCGCCGATCACTTCCAGGTGCCCGAGGCGGCCATCACCGCCATCCGGTCCGGGCCGCTGGGGCAGGAGGTGAGCGTGTCGGTCTCGGTCACCTCCGGCAAGCGCACCGTCGCCCGGCCGCTGGTGTTCACCGTCACCCGCCAGGGCAGCGACTGGTGCATCGCCGGAGAGGCGCCGGGTGAGCCGGACGCTTCGTCGCCGAAGGCGTCGCCTCCACCCCGCCCTGGGTCGAGTCCGGCGGGTTGATCTCCCATCTGCCGGAACCGTCCCCCTCGCCGCCCGGTCACCCCGACCGTCGCCGTACGCTTTCTGTCATGCGCCATGAGTGGCATCAGCTGAGCCATCCCGCGGTGGGCAGCCCGGGCCTGCAGACCAGCCGACCGACAGTCGACTCCGCCGAGGACGCCGCGCTCGGCCTGGATCGATGGCGGGAGCTGCCCCGCGAGCAGGTCCCGCCGTGGTCCGACCCGGCGGCCGTGGCCGCGGTCTGCAAGGTCCTCGACACCGTGCCGTCGGTCGTCGCGCCCTACGAGGTGGACCAGCTCCGGCAGAAGCTCGCCCTGGTCTGCGAGGGCAAGGCGTTCCTGCTCCAGGGCGGTGACTGCGCCGAGACGTTCGTGGACAACACCGAGAGTCACCTGCTGGCCAACGCCCGCACCCTGCTCCAGATGGCGATCGTGCTCACCTACGGCGCGTCGCTGCCGGTGGTCAAGGTCGCCCGGGTCGCCGGTCAGTACACGAAGCCGCGCTCGCTGCCCACCGACGCGCGCGGCCTGCCCGCGTACCGCGGCGACATGATCAACTCGCTGGAGGCCGACCCGGCCGCCCGGATCGCCGACCCGCAGCGCATGATCCGCGCGTACGCCAACTCGGCGGCGGCGATGAACATGCTCCGGGCGTACCTCGCCGGCGGGCTCGCCGACCTGCACGCCGTACACGACTGGAACAAGGGCTTCGTGAAGAGCTCCCCGGCCGGGGAGCGTTACGAGGCGATCGCCCGGGAGATCGACCGGGCGCTGGCCTTCATCCGGGCCTGCGGCATGACCGACGACGAGGCGCTGCGCACCGTCACGCTCTACTGCTCCCACGAGGCCCTGGCCCTGGAGTACGACCGGGCGCTCACCCGGGTCTCCGACAGCCGGGCGTACGGGCTCTCCGGGCACTTCCTCTGGATCGGCGAGCGCACCCGGCAGATCAGCGGCGCGCACATCGACTTCATCTCCCGGATCGCCAACCCGATCGGCGTCAAGCTCGGCCCGACCACCTCCCCGGACGAGGCGATCGAGCTGTGCGAGAAGCTCAACCCGGACAACATCCCCGGCCGGCTCACCCTGATCAGCCGGATGGGCAACCACCGGGTGCGCGACGCCCTGCCGCCGATCGTCGCCAAGGTCACCGCCGCCGGCGCCAAGGTGGTCTGGCAGTGCGACCCGATGCACGGCAACACGCACGAGTCGTCCAACGGCTACAAGACCCGGCACTTCGACCGCATCGTCGACGAGGTGCTCGGCTACTTCGAGGTGCACCGGGGGCTGGACACCCACCCCGGTGGCCTGCACGTGGAGTTGACCGGCGAGGACGTCACCGAGTGCCTGGGCGGCGCCCAGGGCATCGAGGACCTCGACCTGCCCGACCGGTACGAGACCGCCTGCGACCCCCGCCTGAACACCCAGCAGTCGTTGGAGTTGGCGTTCCTCGTAGCGGAGATGCTCCGTGGCTGACGCGAGGAGTGAGCTTGCGAGCCCCGCAGTCGGCAGCCGAAGGGACAACAGTGGCTGAGCTTGCGGGCCCCGCAGTCGGCAGCCGAAGGGAAGATCATGGCTGATCTGTTCGTGGACCTGCGTTCCGACACGGTGACCCGACCTACGGCCGGGATGCGGGAGGCGATGGCCACCGCCGAGGTCGGTGACGACGTCTACGGCGAGGATCCGACGGTCAACGCGCTGGAGGCCGAGGTCGCGGCGCTGTTCGGGCACGAGGCGGCGCTGTTCGCTCCGAGCGGGTCGATGGCCAACCAGATCGCCCTGCAACTGCTGGTGTCACCCGGCGACGAGTTGCTCTGCGACGCCGACGCGCACGTGGTGACGTACGAGATCGGCGCCGCTGCCGCGTACGGCGGTATCTCCTCGCGGACCTGGCCCGCGGTCGGCGCGGACATCGAGCCGGAGAGGGTGGCCGCGATGATCCGGCCGGACGGCTACTTCGCCGTCCCCACCCGCGCGATCGCCGTCGAGCAGACCCACAACCGTGGCGGTGGCGGGGTGATCCCGCTGGCCACCCTGCGGGACCTGCGCGGGGTCGCCGACGACGCGGGCGTCGCGTTGCACTGTGACGGCGCCCGGATCTGGCACGCGCACGTCGCCGACGGGGTGCCCCTGATCGAGTACGGCCGGCTGTTCGACACGCTGTCGGTGTGTCTCTCCAAGGGCCTCGGCGCTCCGGTCGGCTCGCTGGTGGTGGGCAGTGCGGAGAAGATCGAGCGGGCCCGGATGATCCGTAAGCGGATGGGCGGCGGCATGCGTCAGGCCGGCATCCTCGCCGCCGCCGGCCGGTACGCGCTCGCGCACCACATCGACCGGCTGGCCGATGACCACGCGAGGGCGGCCCGGCTCGCCGAGGCCGTCGCGCCGTTCGGTGTGCTGGCCACCACGGTCCGCACCAACCTGGTCGCGCTGGACCTGACGAAGCACGCACTGGACGCGCGTGCCCTGGCCGCCGCCGCGCGTGCCGAGGGCGTACTCGTGTCGGTGCTCGGCCCCCGTACCGCCCGCCTGGTCACCCACCTCGGCCTCGACGACGCGGACATCGACCGCGCGGTAGCGGCCCTGCCCCGCATCCTCACCGCCTGAGCCCGCTCCTGGTGATCAAGAGGTTTGCGTCAGATTCCGGCTTCCGGATGACGCAAACCTCTTGATCAAGCCGGCGGAGGGCGGGGCGGCGGGGCGGCGGGGGCGGGCTTGGTGGGGCTTGGTCAGGTTGGCGGGGCCGGGCGGAGTCGGGTGAGGGTTTCGATGTCGGCCTCGTGGCCCTCATGTTTGTCGCCGCTCGGGGTCTCCACCACGATCGGGACGCCTGCGGTCGCCGGGTGGGTCATCAGCTCGGCGAAGGCGGGCTCGCCGATGGTGCCCTTACCGATGTTCTCGTGCCGGTCCCGGGTAGAGCCGCACAGATCCTTCGAGTCGTTGGCGTGGACCAGCCGCAGCCGGTCCGCGCCGACCGTGGCCACCAGGGTGTCCAGCGTCGCCGTCATGCCGCCCTCGGCAGCCAGGTCGTGGCCGGCGGCCCAGGCGTGGCAGGTGTCGAAGCAGACTCCGAGCATGGGGTGCCGGTCCACCGCGTCCAGGTAGGGTCCGAGCTGCTCCACCCGGGAGGCCAGGGACCGGCCGCCGCCGGCGCTCGGCTCGACGAGCAGCATCGGCCCACCGGCGTCGGCGGACCAGTCGAGAAGCGGCAGCAACTCCCGGCGGACCTGTCGCATCGCCGCCTCGGCGTGCCCCTCGTCCACCGAACTGCCCGCGTGGAAGACCACCGCCCGTGCGCCGATCGCGACGCCCCGACGCAGGGCGTGGGCCAGGGTCTGCGCCGACTTCTCGACCGTCGCCGGGGTGGGCGAGCCGAGGTTGACCAGCAGCGAGGCGTGGATGAACGCCGGAATGCCCCGCTCGGCGCAGCCGTCACGGAACAGGGCGTCCTGCACGGGGTCACCGCTGGGCAGCGCCCAGCCCCGTGAGTTGGAGACGTAGACCTGCACCACCTGGGCGCCGGTCGCGTCGACGTACGGCAGGGCGGCCTTGGCCAGCCCACCGGAGGTCGGCGTGTGCGCGCCCACCGGACGCGAGGTGACCGCCGGCATCAGAAGCACGTGAGGGTGACCGGGGTGCCCGGCGGCACCTGCGAATTCTCGCCCGGAATCTGGATCCGGACCACGGCGTTGGGGTTGACCGCGACCGTCACCGGGAAACCCTGGCTCTCCAACGCCTGCTTGGCCTGCTGACACGGCAGGTCGACCACCCGGGGCACGACGATCGCCGCCGGGCCCTTGCTGACGTCCAGCTTGACCTGGGTGCCCTTCTCCACGCCGGCACCATCGGCGGGGCTCTGGCCGAGGATCTCGTCCCTGGGCTTGTCGGAGTCCTTGTAGGTCTCCACCAGCACCAGGTTGAGCCGGGCCAGGGTGGCGCGAGCCTCGTTGAGGTTCTTGCCGACCAGGTTCGGCACCGTCACCGGTGCCCTGCCCCGGCTCAGGATGACGGTGATCTTCGCGCCGGGTTTGACCTCGGCGCCCACCTTGGGGGAGGTGTCCAGCACGACCCCGGCCGGCAGGTTGTCGTCGTAGCGGGAGGCACCCTTGGCCACCACCAGCTTCACGTTGACCAGGTCCGCCTCGGCGAGCTCGAACTCCTTGCCGATCACGTCCGGCACGGGGAAGCGTTCCGGGCCGAGGGAGAGGGTCAGGGTGATCGCGTCACCCTTGACGATCTTGGTGGAGGACGCCGGTTTCTGCTCCAGCACGCTGTCCTTCGGGGCCTGCTCGTCGAAGCGTGGCTCACCGTACTTCAGGGTGAGCCCGGCACGCTCGGCCTGCGTCTGTGCCTCGGCCTTGCTCAGGCTCACCAGCTGCGGGGCGTCCGTGTAACGGCCGACGCCGAACCACCAACCCCCGATCGCGGCCACCAGGCCGAGCGTCACCACCACGGCCGCGACGGCCAGCCGGCCGCGCGGGCTGGCCAGCAGCGTGCTGCGCAGCGCGGTGAGCCGGGATCCCAGCCCCGCTTCGGGCTCCGGGGCGGCCCGTCGCCGACCCGGCCCCTGGGCGGCGCCCTCGGGCAACCGCGCCCAGGACGGGCGGTCGGAAGGGCGGACCGTCGCGACCACCATTGTCGGCTGGGAGAGCGGCTCGCCGCTCACCGGGCGGAGCACGGCGGTGTGGCTGTTGGCGTCGCCCAGGCGATCCCGGGCGACCTGCACCTCGGCCAGCAGCGCGCCGGCGTCGGCGGGCCGCGCGTTGGGATCGCGCCGAGTGGCCCGCTGCACCAGGTCGTCGAGGACCGGCGGCAGGCCGGGCACCAGCGTCGAGGGTGCCGGTACGTCCCGGTCGACGTGCTGCCAGGCGACGTCCACCGGGCGCTCCCCGTCGTACGGCACGCGGCCGGTGAGCATCTCGAACAGCACGATGCCGGCCGAGTAGACGTCGGTACGGGGATCGGCGCGGCCCTCGGTGACCAGCTCCGGGGCGACGTACGCCACGGTGGCCATCAACTGGTTGCCCTGCTCCTCGTCGGCGCTCGCCTCGACCGCCCGGGCCAGCCCGAAGTCGGCCACCTTGACCACGCTGTCGACCAGGTTGGCCACACCACCGGTGGGGGCCTCGGCCACCAGCACGTTCTCCGGCTTGACGTCGCGGTGCACCAGGCCGGACCGGTGCGCGGCGGCGATCGCGGCGAGCATCTGCTCGGCGATGGCCAGCGCCTCGTCCGGGTTGAGCCGGCGTCGCTCGGCCAGCACGTCGCGCAGCGTACGGCCGCGGACGTACTCCATCACCAGGTACGGCAGACCGGCGTGCGTGCCCTGGTCGTAGACCGCCACCACGTTCGGGTGGGTCAGCCGGGCGATGGTCTTCGCCTCGTCGGTGAACCGGGCCACGAAGTTGGCGATCCGGGCCCTGGCCTCGGGGGCCTGGGTCGGATGGATGATTTTGACAGCGACGGTGCGCTCAAGGCGCTCGTCGGTGGCGGTGTACACGGTCGCCATGCCACCACGGGCCACGCGACCGCGAATGCGGTAGCGCCCGTCGATCAGCGAGCCCAGCAACGTGTCGGCGACCTGAGTGTCCATCGGCAGGGAGTCTATGTGTCCAGGGGGTGAAGGTTGAACAGGATGCTACAGCCGGACGTCGAACGGGTCCGTCCCGCTGCGCTCACCGCTGCCTTATCCGCGGGCCAGCGGCGCCACGAGAGCGGTCGTCCGGGGTGCCGGTGGCCCGTCGCGACGGTGGCGTGGCAGGGTGGTCGGGTGACCGAACCCGTACCCGACCAGGCCGTGCCCAGCCTGGAGCTCGCCGGACCCGCCGACCCGGCCGGCTGGCTGACCCTGCCCGACGTCGCCGAGCGCCTCGACGTGTCGATCAGCAAGGTGCACCAGATGATCCGTGACCGGGAGTTGCTGGCGGTCCGCCGCGACGGCATCCGCCGCATCCCGGCGGACCTGGTCGCCAACGAGACCGCGCTCAAGCACCTGCCCGGCGTGCTCAACCTGCTCACCGACAACGGCTACGACGACGAGGCCGCCCTGCGCTGGCTGTACGAGCCGGACGACACCCTCCCCGGCAACACGCCGGCCGCAGCCCTCTCCGGCGACCAGGCCCGCGAAGTAAAACGCCGAGCCCAAGCCCTAGGCTTCTAGCCCCCCACCCCACCCGGCCGCCCCGGCCGTTTCTGCGCGTCGATCATGAGGTTATTGCCACGCCGAGGCGGGTGGCGATAACTCCATGATCAATGCGCAGAAACGGGCCAGGGGCCGGGACGCGGGGTTAGTCGGCTCGGCGGGTTGCGGCTATGGCCAGGTCTACCAGGGCCTGGCGGGCCTCGGTGTCCAGGTCGACGGCGGTCAGGGCCGCCAGCGCGGCGTCGGTCAGCGTGACGATCCGCTGCTCGGTGCGGGCCAACGCCCCGCTCGCGGTGATCAGCTCGCGGAGCCGAGCCACTCCCCGCTCGTCCAGCTCAGGGTCGCCGAGTTGGCCCAGCAGCAGCTCACGCCCGGCGTCGTCGGTGGCCTCCACGGCCGCCGCCACCAGGTAGGTGCGCTTGCCCTCGCGCAGGTCGTCCCCGGCCGGCTTGCCGGTCAGCGCCGGATCACCGAAGACACCCAGCACGTCGTCGCGGAGCTGGAACGCCTCACCCAGCGGCAGCCCGTACGCCGAGTAGCACGCCCGTACGTCTGCCGTCGCGTCGGCCAGCGCGGCGCCGAGCAGCAGCGGACGCTCGACGGTGTACTTCGCCGACTTGTACCGGGCGACCTTGCTGGCCCGTTCCACCGAGGTGTCGCCGGTGACCTGCGTCAGCACGTCGAGGTACTGCCCGACGGTGACCTCGGTGCGCATCTCGTCGAAGACCGGTCGGGCCCGCGCCAACGACCACAGGTCCAGCCCCGCGGAGTGCAGCAGCTCGTCGGACCAGACCAGGCACAGGTCGCCGAGCAGGATGGCGGCGGCGTCGCCGAAGCCGTCCGGGTCACCGCCCCAGCCGGCCTCCCGGTGCCGTGCGGCGAACCGCCGGTGCACCGCGAGCTCGCCGCGTCGGGTGTCGGACCGGTCCATCAGGTCGTCGTGGATCAGGGCACTGGCCTGGACGAACTCCAGCGCGGCCAGGGCGGTGAGCACCTCGTCGCCGTCGAGGCCGCCCGCGCCCCGAAACCCCCAGTACGCGAATGCCGGGCGGAGCCGTTTGCCGCCGCCGAGCACGAAAGCCTCGATCGCCTCGGCCACCGGGGCCAGGGCGTCATCCACGGCGGCGAGTCGCACGCGTTGGCCGGTCAGGAACTCGCTGAGGGCTTTGTCGACGCGCTGCCGTAGGCCGGCACGGTCGACGGGAGAGACGGGGGCAGCGTGGGTCACGTACCGACGCTAGCCGGTCGCTCCGGTCCGCGCCCCGGTGCCACGCGTAGGGCCGGTGTCAAAGCCTCTTGCCGGACCGCCGTCTGGCCTCCGCCTCGGCTCGACCGAGGACTGTGCCACCGGCCCTGGTCCCGTCGGTGCGACCGGGACCGGTGCGCCCCGCCGGTCGCGTGCCGGCCGCCGCGGTGCGGCCCGGTCCGGGGGCGCGCGTGGCGCCGGCCCGGCGGGTGCCCGCGGCGGCCTCGGTGAGGGTCACCAGCGGCACGTCCAGGACGACGGCGAGCCAGCCGAGCCAGAACCCACCGGGAACACGACGCTGTCGTTCCCACCGGGACACCTCGTGCCGGCTCAACGTCGGCACCCCGGCGGCGGCGCACAACTCGGCGGCGGCCCGCTGCTGGCTCCAGCCACGGGCCAGCCGGCACCGGGCCAGCAGCGGGCCGAGCTGCGCCGGGCGCGGCGATCGGGGCGCGGTCATGGGTCCTCCTGGCGGGCGTCGGTGCGGGTGACGACCCGCCCCGACCGGACGGGACCTGCGTCACCACGTGTGGCTGACCCCCGCGCGGGACCCGGGCGCCGCCCCCGCCGCCCCTCCCACGCCACCCATTCCTACCTCCGGGGTACGACGCCCTCCGGCCGTCGGACCCGGCGGACGGTGCGGTAGGGGACCGCCAAGTGGAAAGCGTCTGGGTCGTGGTGGCGTCGCCCGCTAGAGTCGGGTCGTGGCGCTCGGTCTTCCCTCGGTACTCCCCAATCCGCAGCCGGCGATCGGGGAGCTCATTCGTGAGCGCCAACCGACCTTCTCGTTCGAGTTCTTCCCGCCCAAGACGGAGGCGGGGGAGACGCTGCTCTGGCAGGCCATCCGCGAGCTGGAGTCGCTGCGCCCGTCATTCGTGTCGATCACCTACGGTGCGGGCGGTTCGACCCGGGACACCACCGTGTCGGTGACCGAACGGATCGCCACCGACACCACCCTGCTGCCGATGGCCCACCTGACCGCGGTCAACCACTCCGTCGCCGAGCTGCGACACGTGATCGGCCGGCTCGCCGGGGTGGGGGTGCGCAACGTGCTGGCGGTGCGCGGTGACCCGCCGGGCGACCCCGGCGGGGAGTGGGTCCGCCACGCCGAGGGCGTCGACTACGCCGAGGACCTGGTCCGCCTGGTCCGCGACGCCGGTGACTTCAGCGTGGGCGTGGCGGCCTTCCCGTACAAGCACCCCCGCTCACCCGACGTGGCCAGCGACACCGCGCACTTCGTCCGCAAGTGCCGGGCCGGCGCCGAGTTCGCGATCACGCAGATGTTCTTCGACGCCGACGACTACCTACGGCTGCGGGACCGGGTGGCCGCCGCCGGCTGCGACACCCCGATCCTGGCCGGGGTGATGCCGGTGACCCAGATCGGCACCATCGAGCGGTCCGTGCAGCTGTCCGGCGCGCCCTTCCCGCCGGCGCTGGCGGCCCGCTTCGAGCGGGTCGCCGACGACCCGGAGGCCGTTCGCCAGCTCGGTGTCGAGCAGGCCAGCGAGATGAGCCGCCGACTGCTGGACGAGGGTGTGCCGGGCATCCACTTCATCACCCTCAACCGGTCCACCGCGACTCGTGAGGTCTGGCAGAACCTGAAGGTCGGCGCGCGGGTGTGAATGTCCCACCTGCGACACCTGATGCCCGGCACGACGGTTGATCCGTGGTGGGCACACAGCTGAACTGGGACCAGTACGCCACGGCATGGGCGCGGTTGCACGGCGGGTTCGACCCGCGGGTCGCGGCGCCGGTGGTGCGCGCCTGGCTGCGGTTCGCCTACCACGTGGGGTACGTGCTGGGGCGGCTGCGGGTCAGCCCCACCGCGGTCACCGTGGCCGGGGTGGTGCTCTGTTTCTGCGTACCGTTGCTGGTTACCCGGCCGGGAGACGGGCCGTTCCTCGGTGCGTTGTTCGTGCTGCTCGCCGCCGTGGCGGACAGCGTGGACGGTGCGGTGGCGGTCGCCACCGGCCGCACCACCCGGCTCGGCTACGTCTACGACTCGGTCGCCGACCGGCTCGGTGAGGTGGCCTGGCTGCTGGCGTTCTGGCTGGTCGGCGCGCCGGGAGCGCTCGTCGTCGCGGGTGGCGCGCTGTCCTGGCTGCACGAGTACGTGCGGGCCCGGGCGGTCGCCGCCGGCATGCGTGACATCGGCGCGGTCACCGTCGGGGAACGCCCCACCCGGGTCTCAGTGGCGCTGGCCGGCCTGGTGGTCGCCGGGCTGGCCGGCCTGATCGAGGCGGACCTGGCCGCCGGCACCATCACCATGGCGACCGCGGTGTGGGTGCTGCTGGCCGGTTTCGGCCTCGGGCAACTGCTCTCCAGCATCCGGCGCGCCCTGCTCGACGCCGGCTGAGCGGCTGGCCCTACCAGGCGGGGCCGATCTCGTCGGCGACGATCTGCGCGGAGAGGGTCACCATCGGCAACCCGCCGCCCGGGTGGGTGGAGCCACCCACCAGCCACAGCCCGTTCGCCGGGCCGCGGTTGGCGGGGCGGAGCAACCCGCCGGCGGTGCCGTAGATCGAACCGCCCGGCGCGCCGGTCGCCGTGCCCAGGTCGGCGGGGGTGCGGATCTCGCGGAACAGCAGCCGGTCGCGCACGTCCACGCCGCGCCGGGCCAGCACCTCCAGGATCCGGTCGGCGTACGCGTCGGCCAGCCCCGGGCGTCGCCAGTCGACCGCGCCCGCCGCGCTGCCGTGGCGGGGGGCGTTGACCAGCACGAACCACGCCTCGTGCCCGCCCGGACGGACCATCGGGTCGTCGGCCACGGTGACGAACACCGTCGGGTCGACCGCCGGCCGGGCCCGTACGCCGCGCCCGGGGTTCCCGAAGACGGCGTCGAACTCCGCGTCGTAGTCGTCCGGGAAGAAGACGGTGTGGTGGGCCAGCCCGGTGCTGCCGGAGACACCGAGCAGCAGCACGAAGCCGGCGAGGCTGCGGTCGGTCAGCCCGGCCAGCCGACGCGGGTGCGGCAGCAGGTCACGGTAGACGGTCAGCGCGTCCACGTTGGCCACCACCACGTCGGCGGGCACCGGCGCGTTGACGCCGGCGAGGCGTACCCCGTGCACCCGGCCGCCGGTGGCGTCGATCCGGGTGACCGTGGTGTCGGTCTGCACGACCACGCCGAGGTCCAGGCAGCGGGTCAGCAGCGCGTCGGCGAGGGTGCCCAGCCCACCGCGCAGGTACCAGCCACCGAAGGCCAGCTCGGCGTAGGGGACCGCGACCAGCGCCGCCGGCGCCCGGCGCGGGTCGGCGCCGGTGTAGGTGGCGTACCGGTCCAGCATCATCCGCAGCCGCGGGTCGGACAGGTGCCCGCGGCCCAACCCGCGCAGGGTGCGGCCCGGGGCGATGGCAGCCAGGTCGCCGAGCCGCCAGGCCAACGACGCGAGATCGCGGGGGGAGCCGACGGTACGGCGCAGGATGTCGCGTTCGGAGGCCCGCCACACCCGTTCGGCGCGGTGCCACAGCCGTTGCCAGTCGGCCGCCGCCCGGTCACCGAGGGCGGCCCCGATCCGGGTGGTGAACTCCGCCGGGTCGGCGCACGAGTCCAGGGTCGGGCCGCCGCCGGGAAAGACGTGCCGGACGATCGGGTCCAACGGGACCAGGTCGAGATATTCGTCGAGCTTCGCCCCGGTCGCCTCGAACAGGTCGTGGAAGACCTGGGGCAGGGTGAGCAGGCTCGGCCCGGTGTCGAAGTGGAACGGACCGGCCGGGGTGTCGTGCGCGTACCGGCCGAGCTTGCCACCGACCGTGTCGGCGGCCTCGAAGACGGTCACCTGGTGCCCGGTGGCGGCCAGCCGGGCGGCGGTGGCGAGGCCACCCACCCCGGCGCCGACGACCACGATCCGCGCCATGCCACGCCCTCCTAGCTGACCGGGCGGCCCCGCCAGGTCAGGCGGCGTCGCTTTCGCAGATGGTACGACCGTAGGGTCAACCAACCGAGGACCACGACCGACACGGGGTGTGCGAGCGCGTCGGGCCACCACCGGCCTCCGGTCGCCCGGGCGGTGAGCACCCGTCCGGCCACCCCCAGCAGGTATGCGATGAGCGCAACCATCGACACCCGCGGAGCTGTCGAGGCGAACCCCAGCGCGATCAGCGGCGGGGCGGTGTAGAGCAGCAGCAGCGCCGCCACCACGGCCGCCGCCGCGCCCGGGTGCCCGAACGACGCCCAGAGCGACTTCGCGTACCCGTCGCGCAGTTGCGGCCAGTCGTCGTACATCCGGCAGGTGGCCAGCCGGGAGCCGTCGGCCAGGGCGATCCGCCCACCGGCGCGTTTGACCGCCCGGGCCAGCTCGACGTCCTCCAGGATCTTGTCGGCGACCGCGGCGTGCCCGCCGGCGGCGGTGTAGCCGGCCCGGTCCAGCACCAGGAACTGGCCGCCCGCCGCGGCCAGCGACGGCCGCCGCGAGCGTTCCATCGCGCGCAGCGGCAGGAACGTCAACCACAACCACTGCAACAGCGGCTGCACCAGCCGGTCGGCCGCCGTCGCCGCCACGATCCGGGGGTACGGCGACAGCAGCGTCACGCGGGCGTCGCGTAGCTCGGTGACGGCCGCCGCCACCGCGTGCGGGGCGAGCACCACGTCGGCGTCGACGAAGACCAGCGCGGTGGCGTCCGGGTCGGCCCGGGTGGCCAACTGCCAGCAGGCGTGCGGCTTGCCCAGCCAGCCCGGCGGCGGGGCGACCCCGGTGAGGAGCGTGACCCGGGGATCGTCGCCGACCACCGCGCGGACCACGTCGGCGGTGCCGTCGGTGGACCCGTCGTCGAGGACCACGACGCGCAGCCCCGGTACACCGCGTTGGGCGAGCAGGGCGCGCAGGCAGGGCGTGACCCGGGCGGCCTCGTCGCGCAGCGGCAGCAGCACGGCGACCGGCTCGTCGAGGGCGTCGGGTCGGTCGGCAGGCCGGCGCAGCCAGCGGGTGGCGTTGAGCCAGGTGTGCCCGGTCAGCGCGGCGACGGCGATGAGCAGGGCGAGCAGGACGGTCATCGGGTCGCGTCGACGCCGGGGCGGTGTGGCTGGTGGGCCTTCCGACCGGAGTCACCGCCCCGGCGGGCACGCAGGAGGGTCACCGCCAGGGGTATGGCGGTCACCGACATGCCGGCCGCCCCCCAGAGCGCCGACGCGGGCAGGTCGAGGAAGACCGCGTGGGCCAGGATGCTGGAGAAGTACGTCCACAGGTAGAGCGCGGCCATCGGGTCGTCGCGCCGGTCGGTGTGCTCGGCGGCCGATCCGGCCAGCGGACGCAGGGCGCTCATCATCAGCACCGCGAAGAGCAACCAGCCCAGGTAGTTGCTGACCGGAATGCCGGCCAGGCCGGGCAACGCGGGGGTGGCGTCCCGCCAGACCCAGTAGCCCTCGGCCACCATCTGCGGGTCGAGGAAGAGGTCCCAGGCGGCCAGCCCCACGGTGGCCAGCGCGATCCGCCGTACCCACCGAGCAGCCGCCGACCCGCCGCCGCCGGTCAGCCGGACCGCCGCCAGCCAGGCCGGCCAGGCCATCCAGGTCCAGGCCAGCGGAATGATCAGCGGCACTCCGGCCAGCTTGGGACCCAGTTCCCCGGAGTAGTCGTAGCTGCCGAACGGCACACCGGTGGCCACCCCGACCGCCTCGATCGCGAACCCACCGCCGGTGGCCACCGCCACCAGCGCCGCCGCGACCCGCGGACCCCGGCTGAGCAGCGCGTGGCCCACCGAGAGCAGCCACCCGAGTACGACGGTGGCCACGGTGAGCCCGGCCCGGGTGGCGCCGGTGGTGAGCGGGTAGCAGATCTGGGCGAGCACCAGGACGGCGAGCAGTGTCCAGGAGATCCGCCGGGTCATGACGCCGGTGGCTCGAGCGGCAGATCCCGACCGAGCACGCCGAACGGTCGCTCGTCGCCGGGGAAGTGGAAGTTGCGCAGCACGTCGACGAAACCGAAGCGCCGGTACAACCGCCAGGCCCGCGAGGTCTGCTCGTCGGCCTCCGGGGTGGACAGCAGCGTGGTGTCGCCCTCGGCCATGCCGAGCAGCGCGCGCAGTTGGCCGGTGCCCAGGCCGTGGCCCTGCGCCGGTGGCCGGACGTGCAACTCGACCACCTCGAAGCAGTGGGTGAGCCAGCGCGTGCGGGTCGGGGTGTCCAGCGCCCGGTACACCTGGTCGTGCCACCACTGACCGGAGGCGCCCAGGTAGCCGTAGCCGAAACCGGCGAGGTGCCCCTCGCTGGTCAGGCTGGCGACCGCCCGGAAACCCGGCCGGCGGACGTGGGTGGCGATGTAGCCGCGTCGGGCCTCGAGCAGGTCGGTGCGGTATCCCATCGCCTCGCCGTAGACGGCCACCACGTCGTCCAGCCGCCGGACGAGATCGTCCGGCGTCCAGCGCACCAACCTCATGCCCGTCCACCCTTCACCGTTTTCGGGCCACCGTCGGCGACCCACCCGAGCACCGACCGGTCGCCGACCACGTCGCGCACCTCGAACCGGGCGAACAACTCCTCGGCGTACCAGCCCTCGGTGGGGGTTCGCATGATCGCCGCCCGGTGCTCCGGGTGACGGTACGCGAACGCCACCAGGTCTGTCGGGTCGCGCCACACGCTCACCGTGCCCTGCCAACCCAGCGGTGCCTCCCCGACCCCGAACCGGGCCAGCAACCCGGGCGCGTCGCGCAGGGCGGCGGCCACCGGCGGGATCGCCCGCCAGAAGGTGGCCGCCCGGCGTACCCGCAACCGGGCCCGGGTCAGCGCCAGCACCGGGCCGGTGACCCGGCCGCCCGCGGGCTCGCCGAACGGTCGTTGACCGGACCACTCGCCCCGGCTGCTCAGCGGACGCAGGTCGACCCGGGCCTGGGCGCGGGCGATGCGGGCCCAGGCGCGGCCGACCGGCGAGTCGTCGAAGTCGGCCGCCGAGGCGGGGGAGTCCCAGACGGTCAGCGCCGCCCACCGGGTCAGGTCGGCGTCGCCGGGTCCGAAGCCGGTGCCGGTCCCGGTGCCCAGCAGCTTGCCGAACCGGACGCCCGGGTGGGTCCGCAGCCGGCGCGGGTCCACCGCCATCCGGATCAGCGCCCGGGGCAGCGCACCGGGGGAGGTCCGCCAGACGTGCAGGGTGACCAACTCCGGTACGGCGCTGCCGGGCTCACCGGTTGGCTCGCTCACGCCACCTCGGCCGGGGTGCCGGCGGTGACCCGCAGCAGTTCGGCGTAGGTGGTCGGAAAGACCGCCTGCGGTACGCCACCCGCGGCCCAGATCTCGGGGTACGTCGCCAGCGCCGTGTCCACCAGGGTGCGCAGCGGGTGCGGGTGCCCGAGCGGGGCGACCCCGCCGATCGGCTGCCCGGTGTGCGTCCGGACGAACTCCGGGGTGGCCCGGCGCAGCCGGGTGACCCCGATCGACGCGGCCAGGCCGGCGGTGTCCACCCGGTGCGCGCCGGAGGTGAGCACGAGCAGCGGCGCGTCGTCCGCGTCGAAGATCAACGAGTTGGCGATCTGGCCGACCTCGACGTCGAGCGCCTCGGCGGCGGCCGCCGCGGTGTGCACCGCCTCGGGCAGCAGGCGGATCGTGCTGGGCTCACCGGCGCCGTCGAGCGTGCCGGCGGCGGTGAGCGCGTCCTGCACCGCCCGTACGTTCGGGTGTGGCTGCATCCCGCCATTCTTCCCGGTCCGCTGGCGCCCGGTTCAGTCGGCCGGCACGGGCGGCGCGTCACACGTTGCATTTTCGTCGGAGGGGAGGTGTACTGTCAGCAGCAGTTAGAACGAGTGTTCGATTGCCTCGAACGCCCGTTCCAACCAGCCGGAGCGCGGCGTTTCGCGGCGCCAGCTCCGGCCGGTGTGGCTCCGCGGGCCGCACCTGGGTTTCCGGGCAGTCGCGAGCCTGGTCCCGACAGGCAGGAGCGTCGCTCGCCGCCCACGACCCCCGGGCGGCGAGCGACGCACCCGCCGGTACGCCGGCCGGGTGTGGTGTGGGGAAGCGTCCACACCCGGCCGGCCACACCCGGTGCGCCTTCCTCCGCACCACCCGACCTCGGCGTCTCGTCGGTGGCATCAGCCGCCGGAGCGACGTCTCGGCCACGTGGAGGAGAGACACCCATGCCGACCAACCCGGCTCAGGCACCGACGGTGCCGGCGCACGTGCTGCCGCACCGCACCCCCGCCCAACTCCTCACGTTGGCGCGGCGCGGGCTGGTCGAGGCCGGCCAGACCCGACCCGACGGCCTGCGCTACGCGGCTGCCCACCTGGCGGCGCTGCGGGCGGCGGCTGCCCTGCTCGCCGCCCGCGCCCGGCCCGCGCCCAGTCGACGCAACCGGATCACCAGTGTCTGGGTCCTCCTCTGCGCCGTCGCTCCGGAGCTCGACGAGTGGTCCCGATTCTTCGCCGCCGGCGCCAGCAAGCGCGCCGCCGCCGAGGCCGGCATCCCCCGGGTGGTCAGCGCCCGGGAAGCCGACGACCTGCTCCGCGCCGCCGAACAGTTCGTCACGGTGGTGGAGACCGCGCTCGGCGTGGCCCACCAACCGGCCCTGGACGGCCTCGCGGCATGAGCCCGCCGTGCCACCGACCGCCCCGCGGGGGGAGCCGGGCGGGCGGTGGCACGGCGTGCCGGTCCTGAATGTGATCCACAGCAGCAGCAACGACGGGGGGTTGGTCCAATGGCGGGCCGCATGGTGGTCGGTTCCGCCGCACTGGCCGATCTGGTGCGCCCGGCGAGCGCACCCGACCCGGTCGGTGGCCATCGGGTGCTGCCGGTGGCACCCGAGCTGACCGGTCTGCTGCCCAACCGAGGCCTGCGCCGGGGGAGCACCATCGCGGTCGCCGCCGGCCAGCCCCAGCGCAGCGGCGGCACCTCGCTGATGCTGGCCCTGCTCGCTGAGGCGTCCCGGGCCGGCTCGTGGTGCGCCGTGGTCGGTGTGCCGACGTTCGGTGCGGGTGCGGCCGCTGAGCTGGGCATCGCCCTGGACCGGCTGGCCCTGGTGCCGAATCCCGGCCCGGAGTGGGCCACCGTGGTCGCCGCGCTGATCGACGGGGTGGACGTCGTGGTCACCACCGTGCCGGCCACGGTCTCCGCCTCGGTCGCCACCCGGCTGGCCGCCCGGGCCCGGCAGCGCGGCAGCGTGCTCGTCCCGTACGGCCGGTGGGACGGCGCGGACGTGACACTGCGGGTGGTCCGTGGAGTGTGGGAAGGGCTCGGTCAGGGCCGGGGGCGGCTGCGCCGCCGGGAGGTCACCGTCTCGGCGCGCGGGCGCGGGGCGGCCGCCCGACCCAAGGAGATCAAGGTCTGGCTCCCGGGTGACGAGCTGACCCGGGTCATTCCCCGCACGGTGCCGTCGACCGTGGGCCGACCGGCCGCGCCGCTTGCCCTGGTCGGTCGGGGGTGACCGGTTCTCCACCACGCACCCTGCTGCTGTGGTGCCCGGACTGGCCGGTGCTCGCCGCCGAGATCGTCGACGGGGTGCCGGCGACCAGCCCGGTGGCCGTGCTGCACGCCAACCGGGTGGTCGCCTGCTCCGAGCGGGCCCGCGCCGAGGGGGTACGCCGAGGTCTGCGTAAGCGGGAGGCGCAGGGTCGCTGCCCGCAACTCACCGTCGTGGAATACGACCCAGGCCGGGACGCCCGGGCGTTCGAGCCGGTGGTCGCCGCAGTGGAGGAGTTGGTCGCCGGCGTGGAGGTGGTCCGTCCGGGCGCCTGCGCGGTGGCCGCCCGGGGGCCGGGCCGCTACCTCGGCGGTGAGGAGGCGGCCGCTGAGCGGATCATCGAGCATGTCGCCCAGTCGTGCCTGGTGGAGAGTCAGGTAGGCATCGCCGACGGGGTGTTCGCGGCCGGGTTGGCCGCCCGCGCCGGCCGGGTGGTGGCACCGGGCGGGACACCGGAGTTCCTGGCCGGGTTGCCGGTCGAGGCGCTCGGCCGGTCGGCATTGGCCGACCTGCTGCGCCGGCTGGGGGTGCGTACCCTCGGCGACTTCGCCGCGTTGCCGGCCGGCGACGTGGTGGCCCGGTTCGGGTTCGACGGAGCGTTGGCCCACCGGCTCGCGGCCGGGCGCGACCACCGACCGCTCGCCGTCCGGCAGCCACCGGCCGACCTGACGGTGACCGCCGGGTACGACGAACCGATCGACCGGGTCGACGCGGCGGCGTTCGCGGCCCGGGCGTTGGCCGAACAGTTGCACGAGGGGCTGGCCGGGCGCGGGCTGGCCTGCACCCGGCTCGGCATCGAGGCGGTCACCGAACACGGTCAGGAGCTGCACCGGGTGTGGCGGCACGATGGCCTGCTCACGGCCGCGGCCATCGCCGACCGGGTGCGCTGGCAACTCGACGGTTGGCTCTCCGGCAGCAACGGCCGTACCGGCGCACGACCGGCCCGGCCGACGGCCGGCATCATCCGGTTGCGGCTGGTCCCGGACGGGGTGATCGCCCAGGCCGGCCTACAGGTCGGCCTGTGGGGGGAGGCCGGTGAGGAGCGGGACCGGGCACACCGGGCGTTGAGCCGCGTGCAGGGCATCCTCGGCCCGGAGGCGGTGGTCACCGCTGTGCTCGGCGGTGGTCGCTCCCCGGCCGACCAGGTGCGACTGGTGCCGTGGGGCGACGAACGTCTCCCCACCCGTCCCGGCCCGGCGCCGCTGCCCGGCGAGGCGGTCGCACGTTCTGGTTCGGTGCCGTTGTCGGGTGAGGCGGTCGCGCGTTCCGGTCCGGTGTCGCTGGCCGGTGAGTCGAGCGCCGGCGGCGCTGCCCGGGCCGGCGGTGCCGGTCGGCCTGCTGCCCGCGGCACGGGCGGGGTGCCGCCGTGGCCCGGACGACTCCCGGCGCCGGCGCCGGCGGTGGTGCTGCCCAGCCCACTCGCCGCGACCGTGCACGACGCCGCCGGCGAGCCGGTGGTGATCAGCGCGCGGCTGGCGGTGAGCGCCCCACCGGCTCGGTTGGTGGTCGGCACCGGTCAGCCGGCGGAGATCGTGGGCTGGGCCGGCCCGTGGCCGGTGGACGAGCGGTGGTGGGCCCCGGCCGAGGCCCGCCGTCGGGCCCGGTTCCAGGTCAGCCTGGCCGACGGCGCCGCCCTGCTGCTGGCCGTCGAGGCCGGGCAGTGGCTGGTGGAGGCGATCTATGACTGAGCACACGTCCCCTGGCCGTGATCGGTGCGAGGTGGCGGCCAGGTGAGCTTCCACAACCCGAAGATGCCCTGGTCGGAGTTGGAGCGGGTGCTCTCCGGGCGGGCCGGCGGCGGGCGGTCGCGTGAGGAGCGGCACCTGCACGTGGTGGACCCGCTCGCCGTGGACGCCGACGGGGGAGACTCCCCGGCCTGGAGTCGCCACCGCGAGCGGTACCAGCCGCCGGAGCTGACCCGCCCCGACGGCGTGGTGCCCTACGCGGAGCTGCACGCGCACACCAACTTCAGCTTCCTCGACGGTGCCAGTCACCCGGAGGAGCTGGCCGAGGAGGCGGCCCGGCTGGGGCTCACCGCGCTCGCCGTCACCGACCACGACGGCTTCTACGGGGTGGTCCGCTTCGCCGAGGCGGCTCGGACGCTGGGCCTGCCGACCATCTTCGGCGCGGAGCTGTCCCTCGGGCTGCCCGGCCCGCAGAACGGCGAACCCGACCCGCACGGCGCGCACCTGTTGGTGCTCGCGCACGGCCACGAGGGGTACGCCCGGCTGGCCACCACCATCGCCCGCGCCCAGCTGCGCGGCGGGGAGAAGGGCCGCCCGGTCTACGGGGAGCTGGAGCAGGTCGCCGAGGAACTGCGTGACCACGTGCTGGTGTTGACCGGTTGTCGCAAGGGGCACGTGCCGGGTGCGCTGCTCACCGAGGGCGTGGACGCGGCGGCGCGCGAGTTGGACCGGCTGACCGCGCTCTTCGGCGCGGAGACGGTCGCGGTGGAGCTGACCGACCACGGTCATCCCGTCGACGCCGACCGCAACGACGCGCTCGCCGAGCTGGCCGCCGCGGCCGGGCTGCCGACGGTGGCCAGCAACAACGTGCACTACGCCAGCCCCGGCCGGCGTCGGCTGGCCACCACCGTCGCCGCCGTCCGGGCCCGCCGCAGCCTGGACGAGATCGACGGTTGGCTGCCCGCCGCGGCCACCGCCCACCTGCGCAGCGGCGCGGAGATGGCGGCCCGGTTCGCCGCGTACCCGGGTGCGGTGGCGCGGGCCGCCGAGTTCGGCGCCGAGTTGGCCTTCGACCTGCAACTGGTCGCGCCGCAGTTGCCGGCGTACCCGGTGCCGCCGGGGCACACCGAGATGAGCTGGCTGCGCAAGCTGACCGCGGACGGCGCGCACGAGCGCTACGGGCCGCCGCAGGCGCACCCGGCGGCGTACGCGCAACTCGACCACGAACTCAACATGATCGAGGAGCTGGGCTTCCCCGGCTACTTCCTGGTGGTCTACGACATCGTCTCGTTCTGCCGTGAGCAGGACATCTACTGCCAGGGCCGGGGGTCGGCGGCCAACTCGGCGGTCTGCTACGCGCTGCGGATCACCAATGTGGACGCGGTCCGGCACCGGCTGCTCTTCGAGCGGTTCCTCGCCCCGGAGCGGGACGGCCCACCGGACATCGACGTGGACATCGAGTCCGACCGCCGGGAGGAGGTGATCCAGCACGTCTACACCCGCTACGGCCGGGAACACGCCGCCCAGGTCGCCAACGTCATCTCCTACCGACCCCGGTCGGCGGTGCGGGACGTGGCCAAGGCGTTCGGCTTCTCGCCCGGTCAGCAGGACGCCTGGAGCAAGCAGATCGACAGGTGGGGCTCGGTCGCCACGGTCGACGTCGAGAACATCCCCGAGCAGGTGGTGGAGTACGCCAACGAGTTGCAGACGTTCCCCCGGCACCTGGGCATCCACTCCGGCGGCATGGTGATCTGCGACCGGCCGGTGATCGAGGTCTGCCCGGTGGAGTGGGGGCGGATGCCCGGGCGCAGCGTGCTCCAGTGGGACAAGGACGACTGCGCGGCGGTGGGCCTGGTCAAGTTCGACCTGCTCGGGCTCGGCATGCTCTCCGCCCTGCACTACGGCTACGACATGATCGGCGAGAGCCTCGACCTGGGTGACATGACCCTGGACGACCCGGAGGTCTACGACATGCTCTGCCGGGCCGACTCGGTCGGGGTGTTCCAGGTGGAGAGTCGTGCCCAGATGGCCACCCTGCCCCGGCTCAAGCCCCGCGAGTTCTACGACCTGGTGGTCGAGGTGGCGCTGATCCGCCCCGGCCCGATCCAGGGCGGTTCGGTGCACCCGTTCATCCGGCGCAAGAACGGCCAGGAGCCGGTGACGTTCGCGCACCCGCTGATGCGCAACGCCCTGGAGAAGACCCTGGGTGTGCCGCTGTTCCAGGAGCAGTTGATGCAGCTCGCGATCGACCTGGCCGGCTTCGACGCGGCCGAGGCCGACCAGTTGCGCCGGGCGATGGGCGCCAAACGGTCGGTCGAGCGGATGACCCGCATCGCCGACCGGCTCTACGCCGGGATGGCCGAGCGGGGCATCACCGGCGAGCTGGCCGACGACGTGTACCGCAAGCTCACCGCGTTCGCCAGCTACGGCTTCCCGGAGAGCCACGCGATGAGCTTCGCCTACCTGGTCTACGCCAGCTCGTGGCTCAAGCGCTACCACCCGGCGCCGTTCCTGGCGGCGCTGCTCAACGCCCAGCCGATGGGCTTCTACTCCCCGCAGACCCTTGTCGACGACGCCCGCCGGCACGGCGTGGAGGTACGCCGGCCGGACATCAACGCCAGCGGGGCGGTGGCGGTGCTGGAATCCACCCCGGAGACCCGGTGGGGCAGCGGGCCGGGGGAGCCGCCGCACGCGTGGGGGCTGGGCGGCCCGGCCGTCCGGCTCGGCCTGTCCAGCGTGCGTACCCTCGGCGCCGACGTGGCCGAGCGGATCGCGGCGGACCGGGACGCCGGTGGGGCGTACCGGGACATGTCGGATCTGGCCCGGCGGGTCGGTCTCACCGCCGCGCAACTGGAGGCGCTGGCCACCGCGGACGCCTTCGCCTGTTTCGGGCTGACCCGGCGGGAGGCGCTCTGGGCCGCCGGCGCGGCGGCCCAGGACCGGCCGGGCCGGCTGCCCGGCACGGTGACCGGCGCGGCGGCCCCCACGCTGCCCGGGATGGAGGCGGTGGACCGGCTGATCGCCGACGTGTGGGCCACCGGGCTGTCCCCGGAGAGCCATCCGGCCCGCTTCATCCGGGGTCAGCTCGACGTGCTCGGCGCGGTGCCGATCGCCCGGCTGGGCCGGGTGGAGCCGGGGCAACGGATCCGGGTCGGCGGCATCGTCACCCACCGGCAACGTCCGGCGACCGCGGGCGGGGTCACCTTCCTCAACCTGGAGGACGAGACGGGGATGCTCAATGTCACCTGCTCGCCGGGGTTGTGGCAGCGCTACCGGCGGGTGGCCCGGACCAGCGCCGCGCTCGTGGTCCGGGGGCGGTTGCAGCGGCACGAGGGGGTGACCAACCTGGTCGCCGACCGACTGGACGCCATCGAGCCGCCGGTCAGCCCCGCCTCCCGTGACTTCCGCTGAGAGAGTGATCCACATTACGGTTTCCTGGGTCGTTGGGCGGGAGACTCGTCCCGAGCGGGCAGAGCCGCCCGTGATCCGTGAGGGAGAACGACAATGACGGGAAATCACGCGTACACCGGTGGAATCGCCAACGCCCGGCGGACCCGGCTGGGCACCGGCTGGGTGCCATCGCACCTCGCCGACCCCCGCGAGTACGAGGTGACAAACGGTCCGGTGGCCAACGAGCGCCGGTCCCGGGCCGAGGACGAGGCCGAGGGCACCGACTCCTGACCCACTAGGCTCGACCGGGTGGAGCAGACCCGAGGCCGGTTCGCCGAGCCGCCGCTGACACCCCGTACCGCCGTGATCTGGTCGGTGCTCCGTGCCGAGTTGGACCGGCGCGGAGACGCCGAGCTGACCGTGCTCGACGTGGGCGGTGGCACCGGCGGTTTCGCCGTTCCGCTGGCCCGCGCCGGGCACCGGGTCACCGTGGTCGACGCCAGCCCCGACTCCCTCGCGGCGCTCACCCGTCGGGCCGCCGAGGCCGGGGTGGCCGACCGGATCGCCGCCGTGCAGGGCGACGGTGACGCCCTCGCCGGGCTGGTCGAGCCGGCCGGCGTCGACCTGGTGCTCTGCCACGCCGTGCTGGAGGTGGTCGACGACCCGACGCCGGTGGTCGCCGCGCTGGCCACCGCGCTGCGTCCCGGCGGCGCGGCCAGTGTCCTGGTCGCCGGCCGGGCCGCCGCCGTGCTGGGCCGGGCGATGAACGGGCACCTGGACGTCGCGACCGCCCTGGCCACCGATCCCGCCGGCACGGCCGGGCCGCGCGACACGCTGCGGCGGCGCTACGACGCCCCCGGTGCCGCCGCGCTGCTCGGCGCCGCCGGGCTGGTGGTCGAGGAGATCCACGGGGTACGAGTGCTGGCCGACCTGCTGCCGGCCGCGGTCGCCGACGGGCAGTCCGCCGCCCTGGTCGAGCTGGAACGCGCGCTGGCCGCCCAACCGCCGTACCGGGACCTGGCCGCCCAACTGCACCTGTTCGCCCGCCGACCGGCATGAGCGACCCGCCACCCGGGCCGCCGCTGGCGGTCCTCGGGCCGCACCACGGCGGTGGCCGTCTCGCGGACGTGCTGCCCAGCGCGCTCGCCGTGCTGGGCGTGCCCGGCTCGGCCGACCCGCTCGGGCTGGCCCCCACGCTGGCCGGGGTGCGCCGGATCGCCGTGCTGCTGGTCGACGGGCTCGGCTGGTACCAGGTATCGACCGCCGCCCCGTACGCGCCGACGCTCGCCGGGCTCGCCGCGACCACGGCCCGGCCGCTCATCGCGGGTTTCCCGTCCACCACCCCGACCAGCCTGGTGTCGCTGGGCACCGGTGCCCCGCCCGGCGCACACGGGGTGCTCGGCTTCACCGTGCGGGTGCCGGGCACGGACCGCGTGCTCACCCACACCGACTGGGCCGGCGATCCGTCGCCGCTGAGCTGGCAGCCGGTGACCACCCAGTTGGAGCGCGCCCGCGCCGCCGGTGTGACGACGACTGTGGTGAGTCGGCCCGAGTTCGGCGGCAGCGGGTTGACCCTGGCGGCCAACCGGGGCGGCGACTTCCGGGGCGCCGCCGGTGGGGACGCGGTGGCCACCGCCATGCTGGCCGCGCTGTCCGCCGGCGCCGGGCCGACGCTGGTCTCCGGCTACCACGCCGACCTGGACCGGCACGGCCACCTCAGCGGCGTCGACTCGGCACCCTGGCGGGCCGCCGCCACCGAGGTGGACGCGCTGGTCGCCCGACTGGTCGACGGCCTCCCGCCGGACGCGGCGCTGCTGGTGACCGCCGACCACGGCCAACTCGACATCCCCGCCGAGCACCGCTTCGACCTGGACGCCGATCCCCGCCTGCGCGACGGGGTCCGGGTGGTCGCCGGTGAGGCCCGGGTGCGGTACCTGCACGTCGCGCCGGGCGCGCTCGACGACGTGGTGGCCACCTGGTCGACCGTGCTCGGCGACGCCGCGCGGGTACGCACCCGCGACGAGGTGGTGGCCACCGGCTGGTTCGGGCCGGTGCCCGAGGACCACCTCGGGCGCATCGGTGACGTGGTGGTGATCTGCAACGACACCTACGCGGTCATGGCCAGCCGCACCGAGCGGCCGATGGCGTCGAAGCTGGTGGCGTACCACGGGTCGGACACCGCCGTCGAGCTGACCGTGCCGCTGCTGGTCGTGCGCGGCTGACCGGCGCACGGTCCGGCCCGCCGGCGGCTGGTGGTGTCGTACCTTCGGGTTAACCTGCCCGGATGGGCCGCAGTCAGTCGTTGCCCCGGGGTGGGGATCCGCGCTTCGGGCCGGATGCCGACGACTCCGGCAGCCCGATCCTGCACGTCGACATGGACGCCTTCTTCGCCGCCGTCGAGGTGCGCCGCCGACCGGAGCTGCGCGGCCGGCCGGTCGTCGTCGGCGGGGTGGGGCCGCGCGGCGTGGTCAGCTCGGCCAGCTACGAGGCCCGCCGTTACGGCGTCCGCAGCGCGATGCCGACCAGCCAGGCTCGGGCGCGCTGCCCGCACGCGGTCTACCTGCCACCGGAGTTCAGCGCCTACACGGCCGCCTCCCGGGCGGTGATGCAGATCTTCCGGGACATCACCCCGCTGGTCGAGCCGCTCTCCCTCGACGAGGCGTTCCTCGACGTGAACGGCGCCCGTCGGCTCTTCGGCTCCCCGGCCGCCATCGCCCGACTGATCCGCCAACGGGTCGCCGACGAGCAGGCGCTCACCTGTTCGGTCGGGGTGGCGCCGAGCAAGTTCGTGGCGAAACTCGGTTCCACCCGAGCCAAGCCGGACGGCCTGCTGGTGGTGCCCTCGGGGCAGGTGCTCGACTTCCTGCACCCGCTGCCGGTGGACGCGCTCTGGGGAGTGGGGGAGCGGGCCGCCGAGTCGCTGCGCAGGCTCGGCCTGGCCACCGTCGGCGACCTCGCCGAGGCCCCGTTGGGCCTGCTCCGCAAGGCGGTCGGCGCGGCGTCGGCGGCCCACCTGCACGAGCTGGCCTGGGGACGGGACCCACGCCGGGTCAGCCCCGAGCACGTCGACAAGTCGATCGGCGCCGAGGTGACCTTCGACGTCGACGTGGCCGACCCTTTGGAGATCCGCCGCGCGTTGCTCGCGCTCAGCGCCAAGGTCGGCGTCCGGTTGCGTGGCTCCGGGCAGGTCGGGCGCACCGTCGCACTCAAGGTGCGGCTGGCCGACTTCCGGACCGTCAGCCGCTCCCGCACCCTCGACGTGGCCACCGACACCGCCCGCGAGATGTTCGACACGGTCTGGGCGCTCTACACCGCACTGGACCCGGGCGAGCGGATCCGGCTCGTCGGTGTCCGGGTGGAGGGGCTCGCCCCGGCGCAGGGCGCGCACCGACAGCTCACCCTCGGCGCGCCCGAGCGCGGTTGGCGGGAGGCGGAGGCTGCCGCCGACGCCGCCGCTGCCCGATTCGGGCGGTCCGTCATAGGTCCGGCCAGTCTGATGGGCGACCGCGACGCTCAACGAAAGGAAAATCCACCCCACCCGTAGGTCGTCCCGCTTTCCGACGCGCGACCCCCCTCGTAGACTTGCGGGTAAGCAGTCGGATGGCTGCCACGGTCTGTCGGCCCGAGTGGGCCCGACCAACGTGACCGGGGAGGAGTGCCGTGCCGCTCTCGGAGCACGAGCAGCGGCTGTTCGAGCAGATCGAGCGGTCGCTTGCCGAGGACCCCAAATTCGCCTCGGCCGTGCGCGCCAGCGATCCGCGCTTCCATGCGCGGCGTCGCCTGCTCGTCGCCGCCGGCGTCATCATCGCTGGCCTGGCTCTACTGGTCTACGGGGCGGTGATCAAGACTCCACCGCTGGCGGTGGCGGGCTTTGTCGTCATGCTGGCCTCGGCCGCGTTCGCGGTGCAGTCGCACCGGCGAGCACAGTCACCCGACCTGCACGTGGTGGGCGGCACGACAAGTCGTCGTCGTCCCCGCGGTGGCCGGTCCGGTCGCCGGTCGTCGCTCCTGGACCGCATGGAGGACAGGTGGCGGCAGCGCCCGGAGGGGCACCGCTGAGTCAGTCCCGCCTCTGAGGCGGGCCGAACGCCGCGACGAGCGGGTCGCCGGGCGCAGCTCCCGGCGACCTGCGTCGTAGCCGCGCGCCCCTATCCCATTTCCGCTGCCCGCAGCGCCCTGCTCATGCGTCGACCCCGCACGTCCTGATCATGCGCTTGGCCTTGATCAAGCGAGTTGACGGCACCCGGAGTCGGCGGGGGAGGCCTGATGTGGCGGGACGGGCTGTCGGGCGGGGTGGCGGTCGGTGGACCGCCACCCCGGCCCTGGACGGGCGTCGCTCAGCTCGGCAGGTCAGCGGGCCGCTCGGTCCGCCAACAGCCGTCGAGGGTTCCAGCGCAGCAGCCGGTACCGGGCCCGCCCGGTCAGCGCCACCATCCGGCCGGATGTGTCCGCCATGGTGGTCCGCCACCGCAGCAGCACCGACGGCGGCAACACGGCGGCGACCAGGCGGGTGCGTCGGTCGGCCCGTGCGGCGAGCGCCCCACGGACCGCGCGTAGCGCCGGCAGCAACCGCTCACCGGTCAGCGGGTCCCGTGCGTAACGGGCCCGCTCCTCCGCCTGGCCGAGCAGCCGCGCCGACCCGGTCGCGGCGGTGTCGTCGCCGAGGGTGTCTCGGACCAGCCGGTCGGCGGTGGCCCGGGGCGTCTCGGTCAGGTCGACCGGGACCCGGAAGTCCACCATCGTGTCGAGCAGTTCCGCCCAGGCGGCGTGTGCGTCCGCGCGGGCACGGTCGGCGTCCACGCCGACCACCACCACCCGCGACCCCGGCTCGACACCGTCGCCGACGGCTGCCGTGGCGGCCATCGCGGCGCTCGCCGGCTGGCCACCCCGTCGACGGCGCAGCATCAGCCGGCGCAGCGCGGGAATGGCGAGCAGCGCCAGCAGGGCCAGCAGGCCCGCCGTCCACCACGGCCAGACCGGTGGCTGCTCGGCCGGCGTGGTGCCGCCCAGGGACAGCCCGTCGTCGACGTCCCGGTCGGCGTTGTCCGGCCCGGCCGGACCGGCCGACTCCTCCGGGCCCGCCGGGGCGTCCGTGACGCCGGTGCCCGGGGTGGACGGCTCCGGCGCGTCAGTGTCCGGCGCCCAGGCCGAGCGGGTGGACCCCGGCACCCCGTACGTCGGGGTGGCGTCGAACGGCACCCAGCCGACCCCGTTGAAGAAGACCTCGGTCCAGGCGTGCAGGTTGAGGTTGGTCAACGTGAACGTGTCACCGTCGCGCTTGCTGCCGTTGGTGAACCCGAACGCCACCCGGGCCGGAATGCCCGCCGAACGGACCAGCCAGGCCATCGCGGCGGCGTACTGCTGGCAGTAGCCGACCTTGTTGGTGAGGAAGTTGACGATGTCCTGCCCGCTGCTGCCGCTCTCGGTGCTCAGCCGGTAGCTGAACCCGTTGTCCGCCGAGAAGTGCTGGTAGATCGCCAACACCTTGTCGTAGTCGGTGCGCTTACCCTGGGTCAGGCCGTTGACCAGTTCCTCCACCTCGGGCACCGGCCCGGGGGTGGCGGTCATCTGCCGACGTACCGGGTGGTCGGTCGGCAGCGATTGGACGGCCCGCAGCGTCGCCGGCGTGTACGTCGAGCGGACGTAGTCGAAGGAGTACTTCCGGCCCCGGGAGTTCTCCCGGTTGGAGAAGACGACCTGCTGGGTGGGGTCGTAGAGCCAGTTGCCGCTGAGGTCGTCGGTGCGCACCGGCTCGGCGTACACCGGCATGAGCGACATGCTCAGGCTCTTGGTGACCTCGACGGTGGCCCGGTAGCTGGTCTGCTGCACGCCGGGGCGCGCCCGCTCGGCCGGGTTGGGCAGGTCCCGGTTGGCCGGCCGGCCGCTCGGGCTGCGCGCCTGGAAACCGTTCGGACGCAGCTCGTCGGCCACCGCGTAGCGCAGGTAGAACGGGTCGCGTTCCGAGGTGGTGACCTTGACCAGGTCGGCGACCTGGGACTGGTTGAGCTGACCGGCGAGCGAGGCGAAGAGGTCGATCCGACCCGAGGTGCCGCCCGAACCGGACCCGTTGCCGTTGCCGTTGCCCGGACCTCGACTGAGGGAGTCGAGGAGCCCGCCGCTCATGCCGGGCACCGCCAACGGCAGCGCCACCGCCAGCACCACCCCGACCACCGCGAGCCGACGGCCAGCCGACGCCAGCGGCGAGGCCTCCCACACGTTGACGTCTCGGCCGTCGCCGGTGAACCGACGCCCGAACCGGCGTACCCGGTCGACGTTGTCGGTGACCAGCAGCCAGAGGTAACCGGCGGCGCCCACCACGAACGGCGTCGCGGGGACGCTGTCCACGTAGACGGCGACCGGCACCGAGTAGATCGCGAGCATCGGCAACCCCGCCAGCGCGGGCCGGCGCAGCCCCACCGCCAGGACATCCACCAGTACGGCGACCGCGCCGACGCCGAGCACGGCGATGAACAGCAGCGGGTCGGTGTCCGGGACCTCGACCCCGTACGTGCGCATGTCCTGCAGGGAGGCGTTGAGCAGGTCGGCGAAGTGCGCGAACGTGCTCGGCGTGGGCACGACGGCGAGCAGTTCCTGGTCGCTGGGGAACATCCAGGTCAGCGCGAGGGCCAACCCGGCAAGCATGCCCAGCACCTGACCCCACAGTGGTGCCCGGACCAGCCTGGTCAGCGCGGCGGCCCCGGCCACCACGGCGACCGCGATGATCGACTCGACGAGCCACGTCCAGCTCTGGAAGATGGCCGACAGCGGCGCGGCGGCCAGCAGCGTGGCCGTGGCCGCCACCAGGCCGATGTGGCGACTGGCGATCATGAGGGGACCCTTCCGTTCATCGCACGCCGCCGGCGACCGTCTCCGCCAGCGCGGCGCGCAGGGCGAAGCCCTGGGAGCCCCGACCGGTCTGCGGCCACAGCGTCGGCAGTCGGGCACCGTGGTCGACGCCGACGACCCGCCAGCCACTCTGCAACATGGCGAGGACGGCGGCGGCGTGCGCGTGCTCCGCCTCCGCCCGGGCCTTTTCCGGCAGGCTGAGCCAGGTGGAGCTGTTGAGCAGGAAGCCGATGCAGGTGGCGCCGTTGCCCCGCAGCCCGGCCAGCAGCTCGGCCTCGGCCACGCTCACCGTGCCGAACAGCCCGATGATCAACCCGCCGTCGGCGCGCTGACGGACCCGCTGCACGAGACCTGTCACCTCGGCGCGCTGATCGAGGCGCACCTCCGCGAGGTGGTCGAGCAGCGCCCCGTCACCGCCGGCCTCCGACGCGTCCACGTCGACGCCCGAGCCGGTGACCAGGCGCAGCTTGTAGCCGGCCTGGCGCAGGTGGACGGCGATGCTCGCGGCGGCGGAGACGGACCACTCGAAACTGGCCGTCGGCCCCTCGCCGCGGTGACCGTACGCCCGGGTGTCCAGCACGACGGTGGCTCGGCTCTCCCACGGCTGCTCCTCGCGGCGCACCATGAGCTCGCCGGTACGCGCGGTGGACTTCCAGTGCACCCGACGCAGGTCGTCGCCGCGCCGGTACTCCCGGGTCGCCGCGTCGTCCTCGCCGTGCACCGCCACCGACCGGGCGCGGCTGTCGCCGCTGCCCGCGTACTCCCCGGGGAGCCGGACCGACGGCAGGGGAGTGACCTGCGGGATGACCGTCAGGTGGTCGGTGCTGGGGAAGGACCGGGTGAGTTCGCAGAGGCCGAACGGGTCGGTTATCCGGACCACCAGCGGACCCACGTCGTACCGGCCCCGCACATCGGCCCGCACGGTGTACGCCACCGAACTCGCCTGGTGCGCGCCGAGCCGCTCCAACACCACCCGGGGTCGGCTGCCCAGGGCGTAGGGCAACCGGTCCTCCAGCAGGAGGGTGCCGGTCGGTAGCCGGGAGAGGTTCTGCAGACGCAGCACCACGCGGGAGTTGGCACCGACCGGAACCCGGTGCGGGTCCAGGGACCTGTTGCAGGCCAGCTTGTAACGGCTGCGCCCGACGTAGGCCGCGGCCAGCAACGGCAGGACGGCCAGCAGCACCGCCACCCGCAGCAGGTCCCTCTCGCCGAGGATGCCGGACGAGATCGCCGCCGCGGCCGCGGCGGCGAGGAAGGAGCGCCCGCGGGTGGTCAGCCCGCGCAGCCCGGCACGCACGTCATGGCCTCCGCGGCTCGTAGGGCGCGCGGCCGTTGCCGGAAGCGGGCCGGGTGTCGTACGGGTTGCGCTGCCGGTCGTGCGGCAGCGGCAGGCGGTGCACCAGCTCGGAGACGATCGCGTCGGTGGTGCGCCGGGCGAGCTGCGCGTCGGCGGTCGGGATGATCCGGTGCGCGAGCACCGGCACCGCCAGGGCCTGCAGGTCGTCGGGGAGCACGTAGTCGCGGCCCTCCAGGGCGGCGACCGCCCGGGCGGTGCGCAGCAACTGCAGGGTGGCCCGGGGGGAGGCGCCGAGCCGCAGGTCGGGGGCCTCGCGGGTGGCGGTGACCAGGTCGATCGCGTACTGCTTGACCGCGTCCGCGACGTGCACCTGCCGGACGGTGGCGATGAGCTGCCGGACGATTGCCGCGTCGGAGACCGCTCGCAGCTCGTTCAGCGGGTCGGTGGCACCGTGGCCGTCGAGCATGGCCAGCTCGGCGTTGGAGTCCGGGTAACCCATCGCGATGCGGGCGGTGAACCGGTCGCGCTGCGCCTCGGGCAGCGGGTAGGTCCCCTCCATCTCGATCGGGTTCTGGGTGGCGATGACCATGAACGGGGTCTGGAGCTGGTACGTCACCCCGTCGACGGTGACCTGCCGCTCCTCCATGCACTCCAGCAGCGCGGACTGGGTCTTCGGCGAGGCCCGGTTGATCTCGTCGCCGACCACCAGGTTGGCGAAGACGGCACCCGGGCGGAACTCGAAGTCGTGCGTCTCCTGGTTGTAGACACTGACCCCGGTGACGTCGCTGGGCAGCAGGTCGGGGGTGAACTGGATCCGTCGTACCGTGCAGTCGATGGACCGAGCGAGGGCCTTGGCCAGCTTGGTCTTGCCGACACCGGGAACGTCTTCGATCAGGAGGTGACCCTCGGCGAGCAGGACGGCCAGGGCGAGCCGCACGGTGGCGGTCTTACCCTCGATGACCTGCTCGATGTTGGCCACGATGGCCTCGCTGGCGGCGCGGAACTCGTCGTGCGGCAGTAGGCCGCCCACCTCGTCCCAGGTCTGTTGTGTCACGGGCCTCCTCCTCGTCGCCGTCACGGCAGCTCTCTAGAGAGCACCTGGACCCGCCGTTGGGTTCGCGACGTCGAGCCTCGTTTGCCGCAGGATTCTCACTAGCCTCTCAGGCTAACCATGTTTGTCGTTATCGCCGACCCCCGCAGGTAGTCCGTCGGTTACGCCCCGATATTCGCCGCCTCGGGGGACCCGGCCCGGCGTACCCCTGCGGCCGGCGGGGCGGGCGGCCGGCGCGGTACACTGCGGAACATGGCCGGAGTCTTCCTGCTTCTTACCGGGCCGTGCTGATGCGCTGAACGCAGCGACAGCACGGCGGCCCCTCCTGTGCGAGGGGCATTTTTGTGCCCGCCGCCGGCCCGGCCCGGCGACGCCGAGACGAAGCGAAGCGAAGCGAGGAGAGACGATGAGTGAGGCAGCCGCACCGGCGGGCGACATTCCCCCGTTCCGGTACACCGCAGCCCTGGCCGACGAGATCGAGGTCCGTTGGCAGGACACCTGGGCGCGCGAGGGCACCTTCCACGCACCGAACCCGACCGGCCCGCTGGCCGACCCGACCCACCCCCGCGCCGGCGCGGAGAAGCTGTACGTGCTGGACATGTTCCCGTACCCCTCCGGAGCCGGCCTGCACGTCGGCCACCCGCTGGGCTACATCGGCACCGACTGCTACGCCCGCTACCAGCGGATGGCCGGTCGCAACGTGCTGCACGCGATGGGCTTCGACGCGTTCGGCCTGCCCGCCGAGCAGTACGCGGTGCAGACCGGCACCCACCCCCGGACCACCACCGTGGCGAACATCGAGCGGTACAAGGCGCAGCTGCGCCGGCTGGGGCTGGCGCACGACGAGCGCCGTTCGGTGGCCACCATCGACACCGACTTCTACCGCTGGACCCAGTGGATCTTCCTGCAGATCTTCAACTCCTGGTACGACCGCGACGCCGGCAGGGCCCGTCCGATCGCCGAGCTGATCGCCGAGTTCGAGGGCGGTAACCGGCCCACCCCGGACGGCCGCGCGTGGGCCGAGCTGAGCGTCGCCGAGCGCCGTCAGGTCGTCGACGACCACCGCCTGGCGTACGTCTCGTACGCCCCGGTCAACTGGTGCCCCGGGCTGGGCACCGTGCTGGCCAACGAGGAGGTCACCGCCGACGGGCGCTCCGACCGGGGCAACTTCCCGGTCTTCAAGCGCAACCTGAAGCAGTGGAAGATGCGGATCACCGCGTACGGTGACCGGCTGCTGGACGACCTGGACGCGCTGGACTGGCCCGAGCCGATCAAGCTGATGCAGCGCAACTGGATCGGCCGCTCCACCGGTGCCCACATCGACTTCGCCACGGAGCAGGCGCCGGTGCGGGTGTTCACGACCCGGCCGGACACCGTCTTCGGTGCCACCTACATGGTGCTGGCGCCCGAGCACGAGCTGGTCGACACGCTGGTGCCGGCCGCCTGGCCGGACGGCACGAGGGACGCCTGGACCGGTGGGCACGCCAGCCCCCGGGTGGCCGTCGAGGCGTACCGCAAGGCGGCGGCGGCCAAGACCGACGTCGAGCGGCAGTCCGACACCAAGGAGAAGACCGGCGTCTTCATCGGCGCGTACGCCACCAACCCGGTCACCGGCGGGCAGATCCCGATCTTCATCGCCGACTACGTGCTGGCCGGCTACGGCACCGGCGCGATCATGGCGGTGCCGGCCCAGGACGAGCGGGACTGGGCGTTCGCCGAGGTCTTCGAGCTGCCCATCGTGCGCACCGTGCAGCCGGCGGAGGGCTTCGACGGCAAGGCGTACACCGGGGACGGCCCGGCGATCAACAGCGCCGCGCACGACCGCGGCCTGGACCTGAACGGCCTGGGGGTCGCCGACGCCAAGGCGGCGACCATCGCCTGGCTGGAGGCGAACGGGCACGGCACCGGCGCGGTGACCTACCGGCTGCGCGACTGGCTGTTCTCCCGCCAGCGGTACTGGGGTGAGCCGTTCCCGATCGTCTACGACGAGACCGGCGCGGCCATCGCCCTGCCGGAGGAGATGCTGCCGGTCGAGTTGCCGGAGGTGGACGACTTCTCCCCGAAGACGTTCGACGCCGACGACGCCAACAGCGACCCGGAGACCCCGCTGTCGCGGCGGCGCGACTGGGTCGAGGTCGAGTTGGACCTGGGTGACGGGCCGAAGCGCTACACCCGCGAGACCAACGTGATGCCGCAGTGGGCCGGCTCCTGCTGGTACGAGCTGCGCTACCTGGACCCGACGAACAGCGGGCGGTTCGTCGACGCGGAGAACGAGCGCTACTGGATGGGCCCGCAACGCGAGGGTGACTGCGGGGGCACCGACCTGTACGTCGGTGGCGCCGAGCACGCCGTGCTGCACCTGCTGTACGCGCGGTTCTGGCACAAGGTGCTGTTCGACCTGGGGCACGTGTCGTCGTTCGAGCCGTTCCGCAAGCTGTTCAACCAGGGCATGATCCAGGCGTACGCGTACACCGACTCGCGCGGCAGCTACGTGCAGGCCGAGGAGGTCATGGAGCGCGACGGCGCCTACTACCTGGGCGACCTGACGGTCAACCGCGAGTACGGCAAGATGGGCAAGTCGCTGAAGAACGTGGTGACCCCCGACGACATGTGCGCCGCCTACGGCGCGGACACCTTCCGGGTGTACGAGATGTCGATGGGTCCGCTGGAGGTGTCCCGCCCCTGGGAGACCAGGGCGGTGGTCGGCTCGTACCGGTTCCTGCAGCGGGTCTGGCGGGCCGTCGTCGACGAGGAGACCGGCGAGCCGCGGATCACCGAGGACCCGGCCGACGAGGCGACCCGCCGGCTGCTGCACACGGTGATCGACGGGGTCCGCGGCGACATGGACGGCATCCGGTTCAACACCGCGATCGCCAAGCTGATCCAGTTGACCAACGGGCTGACCGGCCTGTCGGCCACGCCGCGTGAGGTGGCCGAGCCGCTGGTGCTGATGGTGGCGCCGTTCGCCCCGCACGTGGCCGAGGAGTTGTGGCGCAAGCTGGGCCACGACACCTCGCTGACGTACGCGGACTTCCCGACCGCCGACCCGGCGCTGCTGGTGGCCGACACGGTGACCTATCCGGTGCAGGTCAACGGCAAGGTCCGTGGCCGCATCGAGGTCCCCGCCGACGCCGCCGAGGAGACCGTCCGCGCGGCGGCCCTGGACGCGGTGGCCGCGACCCTGGCCGGCAAGGAGCCCCGCAAGGTCATCGTGGTCAAGGGCCGAATGGTCTCGGTAGTCGCCTGACCGGCGTCGATCATGGAGTTGTGGTGCCTGGTATGCCCCTTGGCAGGGGTTTGATCCCCCACCACAACTCCATGATCGACCCGGGTGGTGGGTGGGCGGCCGGTCAGGCTTTCAGCGCGGCCGTAACGACCTCGCGGTGGGTGTGCAGCCAGTCCTGCCAGCGGCGTATCCCGTCGACCGTTCCCTCGTCGCGCAGCCGGCGCATGCCCGGCTCGTCGCGGTCGGCGCCGGCGTCGATGCCTCGCCAGGTGCTCTCGATCTGGTCGAGCATCACGCCCACCAGCTCACCTCGCGCCAGCCTGCCCGGTGCGGTCTCGTTGGACGCCGCGTCGTAGGCGTCGCAGAGGATTCGGCAGCGCCTGCCCAGCTCGACGGGGTCGGCGCCGTCGCCCAACGCGGCCCAGTGCCAACCGGCGAACGCGACGTCCTCGATTCGCCGGCCCGGGGCGGCCAGGTCCCAGTCGACGAAGACCACTGGGAGCGGCCCGGCGGGGAAGTCGCGGTACACCGTGTTCTTCGGCGACAGGTCGCGGTGACACACCGTCTCGGCGTCGCCGGCCAGCTCGGTGCCCGCGCACGCGTCGTGCAACCGTCGGATCAGCTCGGCCAGCCGCACCAGCGCCGGGTCGCTGAAGAACGCCGGATCCTCCTGGTTCCGCCACGGCACCCGCCCCGCGACGTAGCTGAGCATCTGCCGGCCGCGGTCGTCGACGCCCAGGTGGCGAGGCGCGAGGTCCGCGCCCACCTCGGCCAGGTGGCGCAGCAACGCACCGGCGAAGTCCAGGTTGACGGGCGGGGTACGTCGTACCGTGTCGCCGATCCGGACCACGTCGGTGACGAACCCGCCGGACAGGGGCTCCTCGGCCGGATCAGCGGTCGGCTCGGGCACGGTCAGACCGGCATTCGTCGACGTCGGCGCTCAGCGCGCCACCACTGGTGAATGAGCACCACGCCGGCGATCAGGCCGAGGCTGGCCGGGGCGGCGGCGTACCAGTTGATGTCGCCCGGGGAGCTGACCGCGGCGCCGATCGCCGCGTAGCCGAAGGCGGTCGGCGCGGAGGCGATGACGCTCCCGGCCAGGAACGGCAGCACCCGGGCGCCGGTCGTGCCGTAGCCGTAGCTGACCAGCCCGAAGCCGGCGATGGGTAGCAGCCGGACGGTGACCACACCGACCACGCTCTGCCGGGCGAACCAGCCGTCGAGGCGGGCCAGGCGACCACGGACCCGTTCGGCGACGAACTCCCGGCCGAGCAGCCGGCCGACCCCGAACCCGATCGCCGCGGCCACCAGCGCGGCGCCCAGGGCGTACGCGGCGCCCTCCAGCGGGCCGAAGATCGCGCCCGCGGCGAGCGTGACGAAGGTCCGGGGGACCAGGGCGACTAGCAGCAGCGCGCCGCCGAGGATGGCCGCCACCGGGGCGAGGTCCCCCAGCCGGTCCGCCAGCAGGGGTAACTGCGCCGGATCCGGCCGGGGCACCAGGAGCAGCAGGAGCCCGCAACCGCCGATCAGCAGGACGAGCAGGGCGAACCGGGCGGCCGACGGCTGCCGGAGCAGCCGCCGGACGGCTCGGATCATGCCCGGGCGGGGGCCACTGCGGAGCGGCGCTCGTTGCGGAGCCGGTCCGACCAGGTGTCGTCCAGAGGGGGGAGCTGGTGTGCGCCGGTGGCCCAGCGCAGCAGCAGGTCGGCCAGGGCCGGGTTGCGGGCCAGTGCCGGGCCGTGCGAATACGTGCCCAGCAGCTTGCCGCGCCACGCGCCCTCGGTGGCGCCGTCGTTGCCGACCCCGACGCTGACCCGGGCCAGCGGGGCGACCTCCGGACCGAGGTGGGTGCGACCGCCGTGGTTCTCGAAACCGGTGAGCGGGGGCAGACCCAGCCGGGGGTCGATCTCACCGGCCAGCTCGCCGACGGCCCGGCTCTCGCCCCGGTCGGACTGCAGGTCGAGCAGCTCCAGCCCCCGACACTGCACACCCTTGGCGAAGAAGGAGGTGCCGAGCAGTTGGTAACCGGCGCAGACGCCGAACACCACCGACCCCTGGGCGACCGCCCGGTGCAGGCCGCCGTCGGCGATCAGCCGCTGGGCGCCCAACGCCTGCGGGCCGTCCTCGCCGCCGCCGACCAGGTAGATGTCGGCGGTCGCGGGCAGCCGCTGGTCGGAGCGGACCTCCAGCACCTCGACCGGCATGCCGCGTTGGCGGGCCCGGCGGGCGAGGATCAGGGCGTTGCCCCGGTCGCCGTAGGTGGACAGCAGGTCGGGATAGATCCAGACGATGCGCAGGCTCTCAGATGACACGGTCCAACTCCGCTCGGATGTCCTGGAACGCGGTGTAGTTCGCGATGACCTCCAGCCGCCCGGGCGGGACCGACCGGAGCGCGTCGTCGAACGTGCGGACGTGCTGGAACGGGACGTCGTTGACGTCCAGTCGAACCGCCAGGTCGTATGCCCGGTCGCCGGTGATCAACACCTGCCGGCCACGGAGCGGGGCGAAGTCGACGTCGTAGAGCCAGGAGGTGTCCAGACCGTCGGGGTCGCGCGCGTTGATGGAGAGCAGGGTCGGCGCGTCGTCGGCCATGTCGAACGCCTCCAGCCAACTGGCCGGGTTCTTGGCCAGCAGCAGCCGGATGTTGCGCCCGTCCTTGTCGACCTGCGCGTAACGGCCGGCCACCGAGGTGACGATGCCGAGGCGGGACACCGCGTCGACCGGGCGTACGCCGAACTCGGCGGCCACCGCCAGCGCGGTCGCCGCGTTGCCGAGGTTGACCTTGCCGGGCAGCTGGAGGGAGACCTTGTGCCAGGCTCCGGTGGGGTCGAGCACGCCCTCGTCCTCGACGACCCAGTTCGGCTCCGGTCGGCGCAACGGGCAGCCGGTGCACCACCACTGCTCACCGGAGCGCTGGATGGTGGAGCCGCACTCCGGGCAGACCCAGGAGTCGTCGTGCCAGCGCTGGCCGGCGCTGAACCAGGTCACCGGCGGCGGGTTGATGCCCCGGGCGGGGTCCCCCGGCGGGGTGGCCGCCCAGACCACGAGCGGGTCGTCGGCGTTGGCCACCACCCGGACGTTCGTGTGCCGGACCAGCGCCGCACGCCAGAGCTGCGCCATCATGGCGACCTCCTTGGCGCGGTCGAGCTGGTCGCGGGAGAGGTTGAGCAGCGCGACCACGTGCGGCTCGGTCGCCTCCAACACCTGGGCGAGGTAGTGCTCGTCCACCTCCAGCACCGCGTACGGGGTGCTGCCGGCCTTGGCCAGTGCCGAGGTGTGCCCGCTGGGCATGTTGGCGCCGAACGAGTTGGTGGCGACCCGGCCGAGCACGCCGACCGCCGCGGAGGTCAGTCGGGTGGTGGTGGTCTTGCCGTTGGTGCCGGAGACGAGCGCGATCGCACGCCCGGCCGACAGGTGGGCCAGCAGGTCCGGGTCGATCTTCAGGCCGATCCACCCGCCGATCACCGAACCGTCGCCACGGCCGGCCGCCCGGGAGAGCGCCGCGGCGGTCCGTGACACGGAGCTGGCCACCTTGGCCCGTAGGGGCATTTTCGCGTCCGTCACGCGAGCGAGGTTACCGGACCGTCCGCCCCGCCAGATCGCCGCCGACGGTGAACCGTTCGGCCGTGGCAGCGGCGCGGGCGGCCGGGAGGGCCTCCACCGGACGGAGTCGATCTATGTCGGAAAGCGGACCACGCCGGCGGGCCGCCGCGGCCCTCCACTCCGCTCCACCCCTCGTGACGTGCAGTTTTGCCACCGGATCGGACACGCCGCGCGGGCCAATCTGGTTGCAGGTGGAGGGAAGTGGAGTAGAGTGGGGGCCAATGGTGAGGCCGGGAGGGCTCACCGGCCCGGGGGGTCAGCGGCGCCGCGAACGCCGCTCAGGGGCGAGGGGGTAGGGCCGGTGTTTCTCGGCACCCACACTCCACGCCTGGACGAAAAGGGCCGGTTGATCCTTCCGGCCAAGTTTCGGGATGAGCTGGCGGGGGGTGTCGTGGTAACCAAAGGGCAGGAGCGCTGCCTCTACGTCTTCCCGACCCCTGAGTTCCAGCGGATCGCGGACCAGTTGCGCGCGCAGCCGATGACGCACAAGGCGTCCCGGGCCTACAGCCGGGTCTTCTTCGCCAGCGCGCACGACGAGGTTCCGGACAAGCAGGGTCGGGTAACCATTCCGGCCCACCTGCGGGCGTACGCCGCGCTGGACCGCGACCTGGTCGTGATCGGCGCGAGCACGCGGGTGGAGATCTGGGACAAGGCAGCCTGGGAGACCTACCTCGCCGACAGCGAGGACGACTTCGCCGACATCTCGGAGGGGGTGCTGCCCGGCGGTCTGTAGGGCGGAACGGCGCCCGACGTACTGCGAGATCTCCAGCCGCTTTCGAGTTCCTGGCACCCCTTCCCCGGTGCCAGGCGCACGATCCAGTCATCGGGCGACGGTCCGGTGTCCGGCGGGAGCGGATGGGGATCTGGCGGTACGACGGCAGCGCCGTCCGACGACAGGCGCACGAGGAGAACGGACGTTTCAACCAGTGGGGGTCAACATGGGGGAGTTGCGCGGCACGCACGTGCCGGTGCTGCTCGAGCGGTGTCTTGAGCTGCTGGCCCCCGCGCTGGGTCGAGGCGGCCGGACGGTCCACGTCGACGCGACGCTCGGTCTGGCCGGGCACGCGGAGGCGGTGCTCGAGGCACACCCGGAGACGGTCCTGATCGGGCTCGACCGGGACACCGAGGCGCTCGCTCACGCGCGGGTCCGGCTGGCCCGGTTCGCCGATCGGGTGCATCTGGAGCACGCCGTCTACGACGAGTTGCCCGAGGTACTGGACCGGCTGGGCTATCCGGGCATCGACGGCATCCTGTTCGACCTGGGTGTGTCGTCGTTGCAGTTGGACGCGCCCGACCGCGGGTTCGCGTACGCCCAGGACGCGCCACTGGACATGCGGATGGACCAGACCCGGGGGGTGACCGCCGAGGAGGTGGTCAACACCTACGCGCATCCGGACCTGGCCCGGGTGCTGCGGGTCTACGGCGAGGAGAAGTTTGCCGGCCGGATCGCCTCGGCGATCCTGCGGGAGCGGGAACGCGGCCGGATCACCTCGTCCGCGCGGTTGGCGGAGCTGGTCCGGGAGTCCATTCCGGCGCCAGCCCGACGAACGGGCGGTCATCCGGCAAAGAGAACGTTTCAGGCTTTACGGATCGAGGTAAACAGAGAGCTGGCGGCGCTGGAGTCAGCGCTGCCATCAGCACTCGACGCACTGACCGTGGGCGGTCGCATGGTGGTCCTGTCCTACCACTCCCTGGAGGACAGGCTCACCAAGGTGGCGCTCGCGGACCGGGTCCGCAGTAAGGGCCCGGTCGACCTCCCGGTCGAGCTTCCCGGGTCGGGTCCGACGTTCCGGCTGCTCAGCCGGGGCGCCGAACTGCCCGGGGAGGCGGAGGTCGCCGTGAACCCGCGGGCCGCCTCGGTGCGGCTGCGGGCCGCGGAACGACTCGATCCGAACGCGACAGAGCTTGGGCGGACCGACCGCGAACGGTCTCGCCGACGGGTGAAGGGAATGCACCAACCGGGCCCGGGGTCCGCCTGATCCGTGGGGGGTCAGGGGCACCGGGACGGCAGAGGGACGGACGTTGAGGGGGAGGGACATGAACATTGACAAGCGCGGCCGCCGGGACGTCACCGGCGACGGGCAGCGCGCACCGCGGTCGGGGGGCCGGACCGCGGCGGAGCGGGCTCCGCGCCTCGGAAACGGTACGCCACGCATCGATCGAGTGAACCAGCAGGGGGAGACTCGCGCCCGGGGGGCGCGCGAGTTCCCGACCCAGGGCGCCGCCGCGCTGCGGCCGGTCGAGAAGGCCGCCAGCGCCTCCAGCGCCCGGCCGCCGCGGCTGCGGGTCGCACCGCCGTCGCCGATCTCGGTGCCGCGTGCGCCGTTCGCGGCGCTGATCGTGGTGCTGGTGGTCGGCGGGGTGCTGGGCATCCTGGCGGTCAACACCAAAATCAACGAGAACGCGTTCCGGCTGGAGCGGTTGCAGCAGCAGCAGGCTCGACTGGACCTGGAGAAGCAGCAGTTGGACAAGCGGATCGCCGAGTACGAGGCGCCGGGCAACCTGACCGCCGAGGCGCGGCGGCTGGGCCTGGTGGACGCTGGCGAGCCGGGCTACATCCGGCTGCCGGACGGTAAGACCATCGGTGTGCCGCAGCCGGCGACCGGTAAGCCGTCGGTGACCAGCCAGGGTGCGGGAGGCTGACCCGTGCCACGAAGGTCGGACGAGCCGCGCCGGGACCCCACAGGGTCCCGGCGCGGTTCTTCGCGTGACGCCAGCCCCACCGACTCCGAGCCGCGCACCGGCGAGCCCGGCATCGGGGGCATCTCCGGCGCCCGCGCGTACACGCCACGGGGTCGGACCGTCCGCGACGAGCGCGGCACGCCGCCGCGCGCGGTGGGCGCCGAGCAACGGCGTACCCCGCGCAGCACCCGATCCGGCGACCCGTTCCGGCCCGCGTTGCAGGTGCTCGACGGTGGTCGGGCCGCCGCCCGGGCCGGTCGCCGCGACGCCCCGGCCGCCGGACGGGGTGGCGTGGTGCGCACCGTCGCGCCGCGTACCCCCCGAGGACCGGGCGTCGACGAGCCGCCGCCACGCCGACGGACCACGCCGCGCGCGCCACGCCGCGCCGACCGCCCGACGGCCCGGCGGCCGTCCCGCAAGCCACCGCGCCCGCCGAAGCTGGCCGACTCGCGGCTGCGGCTGCGGCTGGGCACCGCCCTGGCCCTGACGTTGTTCGCGAGTATCGGGATCCGGCTGATCTTCCTCCAGGCGGTCGACGCCCCGGCGTATGCCGGGGGCGGCGTCATCGACCGCACCCGCACCGTGGAACTGCCGGCGGCGCGGGGCGCGATCTACGACCGCACCGGCGCCCCGCTGGTGCGCAGCGTCGAGGCACGGTACGTGTTCGCCGATCCCACCGAGGTGAAGGACCAGGCCGGCACCGCCCAGGCGCTCGCACCGCTGCTCGCCATCCCGGCGTCGAAGCTCACCGGGCTGCTCAAGCCCCGCAAGTTGGAGAACGGCAACGACTCCCGATTCGTGTACCTGGCCCGGGGGGTGGAGATCTCGACCGCCAAGCAGGTGCAGGCGCTGGAGCTGCCGGGGATCGGGGTGCACCGCGACGAGCGTCGCGAGGTGCCCGGGGGTGACCTGGCGGCCAACCTGATCGGCTTCACCAGTCAGGACATGGTCGGGTTGGAGGGGCTGGAGGCCCGCTACAACGACGTGCTCGCGGGTCAGGACGGCAAGCGGAGGTACGAGGCCGGCCGCCGTGATCTCGACGCGGCGATCCCGGGCGGTTACAGCCTGACCACGCCCGCCAAGCCGGGCAGCTCGCTGTGCCTCACCATCGATCGTGACCTGCAGTTCCGGACGCAGCAGATCCTCAGCGAGGGCATGGCCCAGGTGCGGGGCGGCACCGGCGCGGCCGTGATCATCGAGATTCCCTCCGGGGAGGTGTTGGCCCAGGCCAGCAATCCCACCTACAGCGCGGCGAAACCGTTCCCGAGTGACCCGGTCGCCCGGGAGGACGCGGCGACCAGCTTCGTCGTCGACCCCGGCTCGGTGCACAAGGCGATCACCTACGGCGCTGCCCTGCAGGAGGGAGTGATCACCCCGGAGACCACGCTGCCCATCCCCAACAGCATCAAGATGGGTGACACCCCGTTCTCCGACACGCATCCCGCCAACGGCAAACGGATGAGCATCCCCGGGATGCTCGCCTACTCGTCGAACGTCGGCACCATCACGATCGCCGAGAAGCTCGGCCGGGACCGGTTGATCGACTACCAGAAGCGGTTCGGGCTGGGCAAGCCGACCGGCGAGGGAATGCCGGGGGAGGCCAGTGGGCGAGTGCTGCCCGCCGACGAGTGGAGCGAATCGTCGCACGGGTCGGTGCCGATCGGGCACAGCGTCGACGCCACGCCGCTGCAGATGGCCGCCGCGTACGCCGCCATCGCCAACAACGGCACGTACGTGCAGCCGCACCTCATCAAGGAGGTGATCGGCCCGGACGGCAAGCGCACCCCCGCGCCCGCCCCGGTGACCCGGTCGGTGCTCAGCCCGCAGAACGCGGCGGCCCTGCGCACCATGCTGGAGGCGGTCACCACTGTCGACCACGCCACCGGCGTCAACGCCGCGGTCCCCGACTACCGGGTCGCCGGCAAGACCGGCACCGGCTCGCGGGTGGTCAACGGCAAGATCGAGACCGACAAGGTGTCCTCCTTCATCGGCATGGCCCCCGCCGAGAACCCCCGCTACGTGATCGCCGTCTTCGTGTACTCGCCCGACGGTGGGGGCGCGGCGATCGCCAATCCGGCGTTCCGCGACATGATGCAGTTCACGCTGCGTCACTACCGGGTGCCGCCGTCCACCGGCGGTTCGGCACCCAAGTTCGTGGTCTATCCGCGCTGAGCAGCGATGGCGGGACATCATCGGTGAGTGCCGACGAACCACCGGGGCGGCTGTACGGCCGGAACCGGACGACCGGGTAGGGTCTGACGCCGTGCCTGGCAATCCACGTCCACGTACCGTGACCGGAGTCCGGCTCGGTGCTCTCGCCGTCCGGCTCGCCGTCGACCTTCCGGCGGACGCCGCCACGGTGAACGTCACCGGGGCCACCCACGCCAGCCAGGAGGTTCGCCCCGGCGACCTGTACGCGGCGTTGCCCGGCGCCCGCCGGCACGGCGCGGAGTTCGCCGCCGCCGCCGCCGAGGCTGGCGCGGTGGCCCTGTTGACCGACCCGGCCGGCGCCGAGCTGGCGGCGGCCAGCGGCCTGCCCGCCCTCGTGGTGCCCGACCCCCGCGCCGTCCTCGGCGAGCTGGCCTCGGCGGTCTACGGCGACCCGACCGCCGCGCTCACCGTGGTCGGCGTGACCGGCACCGCCGGCAAGACCTCCACCGCGTACCTGGTCGAGTCGGGGTTGCGGGCCGCCGGGCACACCACCGGGTTGATCGGCACCGTGGAGACCCGGCTCGGTGACCTGGTGATCGACAGTGTGCGCACCACCCCCGAGGCGACCGATCTGCACGCCATGCTGGCCACCGCCCGCGAGCGTGGGGTCACCGCCGTGGTCATGGAGGTCTCCAGCCACGCGCTCGCCATGGGCCGGGTGGGCGGGGTCCGCTTCGCCGTCGGGGGGTACACCAACTTCGGCTCCGACCACCTCGACTTCCACGCCGACAGCGACGACTACTTCGCCGCGAAGGCCCAGCTCTTCGACGGCCGCTGCGCGGTCGAGGTGCTCAACCACGACGACCCGGCGTTGCAGCCGCTGCACAAGCCGGCGACCGTCACCTACTCGGCGGCCGGTGACCGGGGCGCGACCTGGTGGGCCGACGGCGTGGACGGCGAGGGATACGCCCAGCGCTTCACCGCGCACGGCCCGGACGGGGTGGTCCTGTCCGCCGGGGTGGCGCTGCCCGGCCGGCACAACGTGGCGAACGCGCTGCTGGCCATCGCCGCGCTGGTCGGCGTCGGGGTGGACCCGGCGACCGCGGCGGCAGGCGTGGCCGCCTGCGGTGGCGTACCCGGCCGGTTGGAGCTGGTCGACAGCGCCGGGCCGGTGCGCGGGGTGGTCGACTACGCGCACAAGTCGGACGCGATCGTGGCCGCGCTCGCCGCGCTGCGCGAGCTGAGCGTCGGTCGGTTGATCTGTGTGATCGGCGCCGGCGGAGACCGGGACCGCGGCAAGCGGCCGGTGATGGGCGCGGCCGCCGCCGAGGGCGCCGACGTGGTGCTGGTGACCGACGACAACCCGCGTACCGAGGACCCGGCGGAGATCCGCGCCGAGGTGCTGGCCGGGGCGTACCGGGCCGGCACGGCAGCCCGGATCATCGAGGTGTCCGGTCGGCGTGCCGCGATCGACGAGGCGGTCCGGTTGGCCGAGCCGGGCGACGTGATCGCGCTGCTCGGCAAGGGGCACGAGCGGGGCCAGGAGGTGGCGGGCGAGGTGTATCCGTTCGACGACAGCGTCGAGCTGGCCGACGCGTTGCGGGCCCGCTTCGGAGACCTGGCGGGTCGGCGATGATCGCGCTGAGCCTGGCCGAGGTCGCCGCGGCGGTCGACGGGCGGCTGGTGGGCGCCGACCCGGCCGCCACCGTCACCGGTTCGGTGGAGTTCGACTCGCGCAAGGTGGGGCCGGGTTCGCTCTTCGTGGCCTTCCCGGGGGAGAAGGTCGACGGGCACGACTACGCGGTGACGGCGGTCCAGGCCGGGGCGGTGGCGGTGCTCGGCAGCCGCGAGGTGCCCGGGGTGCCGATGGTGCTCGTCGACGACGCCCTGACCGCGATGGGCCGGCTGGCCCGCGCCGCGGTGGACCGGCTGCCCGGGTTGACCGTGATCGGCGTGACCGGCTCCTCCGGCAAGACCACCACGAAGGACCTGATCGGTCAGCTCACCACCCGGCTCGGGGCCACGGTGGCGCCGCCCGGGTCGTTCAACAACGAGCTGGGGCACCCGTACACCGCGTTGCAGGCCGGGCCGGACACCCGCTACCTGGTGATGGAGAAGGGCGCGCGCGGGATCGGGCACGTCCGTTACCTGTGTGAGCTGGTGCCGCCCCGGATCTCCGTGGTGCTCAACGTCGGCACGTCGCACATCGGCGAGTTCGGCTCGCAGGAGGCCATCGCGCAGGCCAAGGGCGAGCTGGTCGAGGCCCTGCCGCCGGACGGGCTGGCCGTCCTGAACGCCGACGACCCGCGGGTGGACGCGATGGCGAGCCGGACGCGGGCCCGGGTGGTCCGCTACGGCGAGGCGCCCGACGCCGACGTACGCGCCGAGGACGTCACGCTCGACGAGCGGGGGCACCCGTCGTACACCCTGGTCACCCCGGAGGGGCGCGTGCCGGTGCGGCTCGGGTTGGCCGGCCGGCACCAGGTCGGCAACACCCTCGCCGCGGCGGCGGTGGCCCGGGAGTTGGGCATGCCGCTGGACGAGCTGGCGCTGGCCCTCGCCGAGTTGGGGCTGGTGTCGACCCGCCGGATGGACGTCTTCGACCGTCCCGACGGGGTGACTGTCATCGACGACTCGTACAACGCCAACCCGGCCTCGATGGCGGTGGCGGTGCGGGCGCTCGCCAGCATCGGCCAGGGTCGGCGTACCGTCGCGGTGCTTGGTTACATGGCCGAGCTGGGTCCGTTCGAGTACGACGGCCACGCCGAGATCGGCCGCCTCGCGGCTGACCTGGGTGTCGACCGGCTGCTCGTGGTGGGCGAGCCGGCCGCGCCGATCCATGAGGGCGCGACAGCGGTAGCGAACTGGGGAGGAGAGTCGGTGTTGCTCACCGATCAGGCGGCGGCCGTCGAGGTGCTGCGGGGCGAACTACGACCGGGTGACGTCGTCCTGGTCAAGGGCTCCCGGTACCGGACCTGGGAGGTGGCCGACGCCCTGCGCGCCGACGCCGGTGCGGAGTCCAGCCGATGAGGGCGGTCATCGTCGCCGTCGGGGTGGCCTTCATCGTGTCGCTGTTCGGCACCCCACTCGCGATCAAGGTGTTCACCCGGCTCAAGGCCGGTCAGCCGATCCGGTCCGACGGCCCGGCCATGCACCAGGGCAAGAAGGGCACGCCCACGATGGGTGGCGTGGTCTTCATCCTGGCCACGGTCATCGCGTACGTGGCCGGGCACCTGGCGCTGACCACCCTGCCGGACAAGCAGATCGCGCAGGTGGAGCCGACCATCACCGCGCTGGTGCTGCTGGGGCTGATGGTCTTCTCCGGCGCGGTCGGTTTCCTCGACGACTTCCTCAAGGTGCGCAAGCGCAACAGCGCCGGTCTGAACAAGCGCGGCAAGCTGCTCGGTCAGATCCTGGTGGGCGCGCTCTTCGGCGTGGTCGCGTTGTGGTTCCCGAGCACGATGACCGACGGTTCGGGCAAGGCGACCAACACCGAGACGGTGGGCAGCACCACGCTGAGCTTCATCCGGGACATCGACGCCCTGGAGCTCAGCAAGGTCGGCGCGGTGATCATCTTCATCTTCGTGGTGATGGCCACGACGAACGGCGTGAACCTCACCGACGGTCTGGACGGTCTCGCCACCGGGGCCTCGGTCATGGTGCTGGCCGCGTACGCGTTGATCGCGTTCTGGCAGTACCGGCACTGGTGCGCCGACCCGAACTACACGCAGCCGTACTGCTACGAGGTCCGCGACCCGTTGGAGATCGCGCTGATAGCCGGGGCGGCGGCCGGGGCCTGTGTGGGCTTCCTCTGGTGGAACACGTCCCCGGCGCGGATCTTCATGGGCGACACCGGGGCGTTGGGGCTGGGCGGTCTGATCGCCGGCATGGCGATGTCGACCCGCACCATCCTGCTGCTGCCGATCATCGGTGGGCTCTTCGTGATCATCACGATGTCCGTGGTGATCCAGATCATCTCTTTCAAGACCACGGGTAAACGGGTGTTCCGGATGTCACCGCTACAGCACCACTTCGAACTGGCCGGCTGGAGTGAGGTCAACATCGTGGTGCGCTTCTGGATCATCGCCGGCATCGGCGTGGCCATCGCCCTGGGCCTGTTCTACAGCGAGTTCCTCGCCAACATGACCTGATCTCCACCCCGTTCGAGCGGGTCACCGTCCGAGTAGTCGATCGTGCGTAGCCGAGGCGGCGGGGTGTGCGGCATGCGCGGGTGCCGCCCCCCGGATCCGACACGCCCGGTGTGTCGTTGTGGGCCGCTCGGGCGCGCCCAGCGGTGATGATGTCGGGGTGGGGGAGGATTCAGGCACCGACGACAGGACAGCCGGCCGCCCGCGGCGGTCACCCGGCGCGGCGCGAACCGCGGAGGCCGTCGCGCAGCCGGACGACACGCGCGGCCCGGAACCGCCCGCGACACCGCGCACGGCGCAGCCGGCGCAGCCCGTGCCGCTGCGCGGGCTGGACGCGGCCGGCGGGCTCGCCGCGCTGCGCGGCCTGCTGGACCGGCCGCTGGCCTCCTACTACCTGCTGTTGTCCAGCGCCGGCCTGCTGCTGCTGATCGGGCTGACCATGGTCTTCTCGGCGACCAGCGTGAAGGACTACGCCCAGGACGGCAACGCCTCAGCCTCGGTGACCAAGCAGGCGATCTTCGCGGTGATCGGCATCGGGGTGTTCTGGGCCTGCCAGCGCCTGCCCGCCAGCACCTACCGGTCGCTGGGCCGGCCGCTGCTGTTCACCGCGATCGGGCTGCTGCTGGTGCTCAACCTGCTGCTCGCCTATGCGCGCCTGACCCAACAGGACTCCGCTCGGATCGGCCCGATCGAGGCGCGGCTGCTCTGGCTGTTCATCGGCGGGATCCAGGTGCAACCCTCCGAGCTGGCCAAGATCGCGTTGGTGCTCTGGGGGGCGCACGTGATCGCCCGCAAGGGCGCCGCGCTGGGCTGGTGGCGGGAGTTGGCCACCCCGCTCTTCCCGGTGATGGGCCTGCTCTTCGTGCTGGTCGGCTACAACGACGTGGGCACCATGCTCTGCCTGCTGGCCCTGGTGGTCGGTCTGCTCTGGGCCGCCGGTGTACGGATGCGCGTCTTCGGCGCCCTGACCGTGGTCGGTCTGCTCGGTGTCGGCCTGCTCATCGCGGTGGCCTCACTGGGCGCCGGCTCCGGCGAGAAGGGCGCGGACAACTACCGCCTGGCGCGACTGACGCTCTTCCTCAACCCACCGCCGCCGGACAAGTGCGGAGACCCGTGTTACCAGGTCTACCAGGGTCGGCTGGCCATCGAGCACGGCGGCTGGTTCGGTGTCGGGCTGGGCAAGGGCAGTCTGAAGTGGGACTGGCTGCCCGAGGCACACAACGACTTCATCTTCGCGATCATCGCCGAGGAACTGGGCGTGATCGGGTGCGTCGTCATCCTCAGCCTGTTCGCGGTCCTCGCGTACACCGGGTTGCGGATCGCCCGGCGGGTCGACGATCCGTTCCGCCGGCTCGCCGCCGCCGCCGTGACCACCTGGCTGGTCAGCCAGGCGGTGATCAACATCGGTGGGGTGGTCGGGCTGCTGCCGATCACCGGCCTGCCGCTGCCGTTCATCTCCGACGGCGGAAGCGCCCTGGTGGTGACGTTGGCCGGCATCGGCATGCTGGCCTCCTTCGCCCGCGCCGAACCCGATGCGGCCAGAGCCCTGCATGCCCGTCCGCCGGCCCGGTGGGTCCGACTACTCTGGGCCCCGTTGCCGCCGCTTCCCGGCCGGCGTCGCCGACCGGCGACGCCGCCCGCTGGCCGAGGGTCCGTGCCCCGGTCCCGCGAGCGGCGCCATGACGACCAGGCCGCACCGCGCGGGGTCCGACAGGACCGCACCCGCGGCGGTACGGCGAGCGAGAGGAGACGCTGATGGGTCCGCTGCGTTCGGTGGTGCTCGCGGGAGGTGGCACCGGGGGGCACATCTACCCGCTGCTCGCCTTCGCCGACTGCCTGCGCCGACACGACCCGGGCGTCCGGATCACCTGCCTCGGCACACCCAAGGGCATGGAGAACGACCTGATTCCGCCGCAGGGCTACGACCTGCGGCAGATCCCGGCGTACCAACTGCCCCGGTCGGTCAACATGAACCTGGTCCGTACCCCGGGCCGGATGTGGACCGCGGCCCGCGCCGCGGGCAAGGTGATCGACGAGGTCAAGGCCGACGTGGTCGTCGGCTTCGGCGGGTACGTCTCGGTGCCGGCCTACCTCGCCGCCTGGCGCAGGGAACTGCCCATGGTGATCCACGAGGTGAACGTGCCACCGGGCGTGGCCAACCGCCTGGGCATGAAGTTCACCAAGAACATCGCCGTCGGCTTCCCGCACCAGCCGAGCCAGGCCGAGTCGCTGCGCGACGCCACGATCGTGGGGGTGCCGCTGCGCCGCACCATCGCCGGGCTGGACCGGTACGCGCTGCGCAACGCCGCCCGCGCCCACTTCGGGCTCCGCCCGGACCTGCCGGTGCTCTTCGTCTCCGGCGGCTCGTCGGGCGCCCGCTCGATCAACCTGGCGGTCTCCGGGGCGGCCAAGGAGTTGGCCCGCAACGGCGTGCAGGTGCTGCACGTGATGGGCGCGCGCAACGAGCCGGTGCCGATCCCCACCGATCTGCCGGTGCCGTACGTGACGTTGCCCTACCTGTCCGAGATGGAGCTGGGCTACGCCGCCGCCGACCTGATGCTGGCCCGGGGCGGGGCGATGACCGTCGCCGAGGTGGCCGCGATCGGGCAGCCCACGATCTACGTGCCGTACCCGCACAGCAACCAGGAGCAGCGGCGCAACGCGTTGCCCGTGGTGGAGGCCGGCGGTGGGCTGCTCGTCGACGACGCGGAGCTCACCCCGGACTGGCTGGAGCGCACCGTCATCCCGCTCATCCGCGACCCGCAGCGGCTGGCCGCGATGGGCGCGGCCGCGGCGGCGTACGGGCGGCGGGACGGTGACGAGGCACTGCGCTCCTTCGTCCTCGCGGCGGTGGCCCGATGACCGCGCAGTTCACCCCGGCCGGCACGCTCACCGCGGAGGACCTGGGGGCCGTCCACCTGATCGGGGTGGGTGGGGTCGGCATGCTCGGCGTGGCCCGGCTGCTGCTCACCCGGGGCATCCGGGTCTCCGGCAGCGACCTGCGGGAGTGGCCCTCGCTGGAGGGGCTGCGGGCGCTCGGCGGCACCATCCACCTCAGCCACGAGGCGAGCAACCTCGACGGTGTGGACACCGTCGTCTACTCGTCGGCCATTCCGCAGGACCACCTGGAGCTGGTCGAAGCGCGTCGGCGCGGCCTGCGGGTGCTGCACCGCTCGGAGGCCCTCGCCGCGGCGATGACCGGACGTCGGGCGGTGGCGGTGGCCGGCACACACGGCAAGACCACCACCACCTCGATGGTGACCATGGTGCTCCAGCAGGCGGGTGTGGACCCGTCCTTCGTGATCGGCGGGGAGATCTCCGAGGTCGGCTCGGGCGCCCACCACGGCACCGGCGAGCACTTCGTGGTCGAGGCCGACGAGAGTGACCGCTCGTTCCTCATCTACCGCCCGTACGTCTCGATCATCACCAACGTCGAGGCCGACCACCTGAACACCTACGGCGACTACGCGACGCTGGAGGCGGCGTTCGTGGAGTTCGCCCGCCTGACCGACCCGGACGGGTTCATCATCACCTGCGCCGACGACCCGGGCGGCCGGCGGCTGGCCGAGAGCCTGCGCGCCGAGGGGCGGCGGGTGTTCACCTACGGCGAGGCCGCCGACGCCGACCTGCGGTTGACCGACATCGTCTCCTCCGCGCGCGGGGTGCGCTACCTGGCCGCGATCGACGGCCGGTCGCTCGGCGAGTTCCGTCTGCCGGTGCCGGGGCGGCACATGGGTCTGAACAGCGCCGCCGCGGTGCTGGCCGCGTACCTGCTGGAGTTGCCGCTGGAGGCGGCCGAGGCCGCGCTCGCGGTCTTCCCCGGCGTGCGGCGGCGCTTCGAGCGCAAGGGTGTCGCGGACGGCGTGCTGGTCTACGACGAGTACGCCTACCACCCGACCTCGATGACGCTCGCCATGCAGACGCTGCGCGAGGTGGCCGGGGACGGCCGGTTGATCGTCGTCTTCCAGCCGTACCGGCTGTACCGCACCCGCGACAACCAGGCGGAGATCGCCGACGCGCTGGCCATCGCCGACGAGGTGGTGCTGCTGGAGGTCTTCGGGCCGGGCGAGCTGCGGCAGCCCGGCGAGGGTTCGGCGGCGCTGATCGCGGCCGTGGACCTGCCCGCCGACCGCAAGGTCTTCGTGGAGTCGTGGGAGCAGGCCCCGGTCGAGGTGGCCCGTCGCGCGCGTACCGGGGACGTGGTGGTCACCATGGGCGCCCCGCCGATCTCGCTGATGGGTGACGAGTTGCTGGTGGCCCTGGGTGAGCGTACGGCCGGCCCGGCGCCGACCGCGACCGTCGACCCGGCGGCCACGTCCCCGGCGATCGCTGACGCGGTGCCGGGTGGGACCACTGCCGGCGGCGACGGAGCGGCTCTCGGTGGCACCGCCGCGCCCGGCGGCGCGGCGCCCCTGGCCGGATGAGTCCCGGCCCGGCCCGGGGGCGGACCAGCGCCGCCGACGGTGGCGCCCCGCGTCGTGGTCCGGCGCGGCGGTGGCAGTTGGTCCGGGCGGGGCGCGACGCGGTACCGCCCTCGACGCGCCGGTTCATGGCTCGTGCCCGGCAGCGTCGGATGCGCGCGGCGCTGCCGTGGGCGGTGACGGCCGGGGTGCTCGCGCTGGCCGGGCTGGTCGCCTGGACGGTGCTCGGCACCGGGCTGTTCGGGGTCCGGGAGGTGCGGGTGGAGGGCGCCGGCCTGGTCACCCCGGTGCAGGTGCACGAGGCGGTCGGGGTGCCGGACGGGGTGCCGCTGGCCCGGGTGGACCTGGCCGCCGCCGCCCGCCGGGTCGGTGCGCTGCCGGCGGTGGAGCGGGCCAGGGTCTCCCGGGACTGGCCCGGCGCGCTCGTGGTGCGGGTGACCGAGCGGACTCCGGTGGCGGCGGTGCCGCAGGGGGCGGCGTTCGCCCTGATCGACCGGAGTGGGGTGGCGTTCCGGACGGTGGACCGGCGTCCGGCCGATCTGCCGCAGGTGACGGTGGGCCGTCCGGCCGCCGACGACCCGGGCACCCGGGCCGCGCTGGAGGTCCTCTCCGCCCTGACCCCGCAGCTCCGCGCGGAGTTGGTGGACCTGCGGGTGGAGGGGTTGGCGCGGATCAGCCTGCGGTTGCGGGGGGACCGGACGGTGGTCTGGGGCGACGCGACCCGGGGCACGGACAAGGCGACGGTGGCCACCGCCCTGCTGGACGAGGACGCCGCCCGGATCGACGTGAGCGCTCCCGATGTGGTGACCTTTCGCTGACCGGTGAGCGCCCGCGGAGGTGACCCGTCGCGCTCGGCTCGGCGACACGCCGGTCGGGTCCTTGGCTCCTGGCGCGGTGGCGCTTACGTTGCCCGGAAGAGGAACAGTGGTTGACATAACTGTAAGCCTCTAGTAGAGGGTGAGGGTTCACCTCTGAGCCTCGCTGGTGACAGCTGTCGTCGGCCGCTGGTCTGGCCACGCCGTAACCGGTCGGCCGAAGCCAATCTCGAAGGAAAGGACCGGAGATGACACCTCCGCACAACTACCTGGCGGTCATCAAGGTCGTCGGCATCGGGGGCGGCGGGGTCAACGCCGTCAACCGGATGATCGAGGTTGGGCTCAAGGGCGTCGAGTTCATCGCGATCAACACGGATGCCCAGGCACTGCTGATGAGTGACGCCGACGTCAAGCTCGACGTGGGCCGGGAGTTGACCCGCGGCCTGGGCGCCGGCGCCAACCCCGACGTCGGCAAGAACGCCGCCGAGGACCACCGCGACGAGATCGAGGAGGTGCTCAAGGGCGCCGACATGGTCTTCGTGACCTGCGGTGAGGGCGGTGGCACCGGCACCGGCGGCGCGCCCGTGGTGGCCAACATCGCCCGCAAGCTCGGCGCGCTGACCATCGGCGTGGTGACCCGGCCGTTCTCCTTCGAGGGCAAGCGCCGCCAGGTGCAGGCCGAGACGGGAATAGACGAGCTGCGTAACCAGTGCGACACGCTGATCGTGATCCCGAACGACCGGCTGCTGGCCCTGGGTGACCGCAACATCAGCATGATGGACGCGTTCCGGACGGCGGACCAGGTGCTGCTCTCCGGTGTGCAGGGCATCACCGACCTGATCACCACCCCGGGTCTGATCAACCTGGACTTCGCCGACGTCAAGAGCGTGATGAGCGGCGCCGGCAGCGCGTTGATGGGCATCGGCAGCGCCCGTGGGGAGAACCGCGCGGTCGAGGCGGCCGAGGCGGCCATCTCCAGCCCACTGCTGGAGCAGAGCATGGACGGTGCGCGGGGCGTGCTGCTCTCCATCGCCGGTGGTTCCGACCTGGGTCTGTTCGAGATCAACGACGCGGCCCAGCTGGTCACCGACGCGGCCCACCCGGACGCCAACATCATCTTCGGCGCGGTCATCGACGACGCGCTCGGCGACGAGGTGCGGGTGACTGTCATCGCGGCGGGCTTCGACGGCGGCACTCCCGCGTACAAGGCGGCCGAGCCGACCCGCAAGACCAACACCAACCAGCCGGCGCCGCAGAGCACCCCGGTGCCGGCGCCGGTCAGCAACCCGACACCGGCCCAGTCGCCGCGGCGCGTGCTCTTCGACGACGTCGACGTCCCCGACTTCCTCAAGAACGGGTCCTGAGCACCGCCGATGACCGACAGCTCAGCCACGGTACGACCGGACCGGCACGCCGAACTGGCGGCCGGCCTGGCCCACATCAGGTCCCGCATCGCCGACGCCTGCGCGCAGGCCGGTCGGGACCGTGCCGAGGTCACGATGATCGCCGTGACGAAGACCTACCCGGCCAGCGACGTGGTGGCGCTGGCCGGGCTCGGGGTGACCGACGTGGGGGAGAACCGCGACCAGGAGGCGGCCGCCAAGGCCGCCGAGGTGGCCGCGGCCGGGGTACGTCCCCGCTGGCACTTCATCGGTCAGCTGCAACGCAACAAGGCCCGCTCGGTGGTCCGCTACGCCGACGCGGTGCACTCCGTCGACAGTGTCCGGCTGGCCCGGGCGTTGGCCACCGCGACCGCCGACCGGCAGACGCCGCTCGACGCCCTGATCCAGGTGAGCATCGACGGCGACGCGGCCCGGGGCGGGGCCCTGCCCGACTCGGCGGATCCTGGCTCCGGACTGGAGCCGGTGGCCGAGGCGATCGCCGACGCCCCAGGGCTGCGTCTGGTCGGGCTGATGGCGGTCGCTCCGCTGGGGTGGGAGCCGGAACGGGCGTTCGCCCGGCTCGCGGAGGTTACCGACGCGTTTCGGGCTGTCCATCCGGGAGCCACCGCGCTGTCCGCGGGAATGAGCGGAGATTTCGAAATCGCGATCCGATACGGCGCGACACATGTCCGCGTCGGTAGCGCGTTGCTCGGAATGCGTCCCACGCTGCGGTAGCCTGACCGCGAGACAAGCAAATTACATCAGTGTTGTTTCAGGGGCGGCGTCTCCTGTCGGGGGTCGTGCGCGCGACGCGAATCGCGCGCTGGGGGGATTGCGGTTCCGGTCCGATGGGCATGGTTGTCCACTCGCGACGGGCGACATGGCACGGGGGCGCGTGCCGCACGGCGGACGGAAGGGCGCGGGATGGGTGCACTGCGCAAGGCGGGGGTCTGGCTCGGTCTGGTCGAAGAAGACGACGAGCGGGCCTACGACGACGGTGGCTACGACAAGGGTGGCTACCGTGACTCGCGGTACCGGCAGAGCCGGTACGCCGAGGAGTTCGCCGACGAGGACGAGGACGACACCGAGGAGCCGCCGGCTCCCCGGCCGCGCGCCACTGAGCGGGGTCGACTCTCCGAGCGGACGAGCGGGCGGTTGAGTGAGTCCGAGCGTGGTGACGGCGAGCGCGCGGAACGGGCCGAGCGGTCCAGCGTGCGGTCGATCACCCGGTCGTCGGCGGGCGAGACGTCCGGCGCGCTGACGTACCACACCCGGGACAATCTGGCCCTCGCGCCGCAGGTCACGTCGCGGGAGCGGGCGCTGCCCGAGGAGGAGCAGCGGTACCAGATCACCACGCTGCACCCGACCACCTACCGGGAGGCGCGCACCATCGGTGAGCACTTCCGCGACGGCGTTCCGGTGATCATCAATCTCACCGAAATGGATGAGGCGGATGCCCGCCGTCTGGTTGACTTTGCGGCCGGGCTGGCGTTCGGCCTGCGCGGTACGATCGAGCGCGTGACCAATCGGGTGTTCCTGCTCTCACCGGCTAACGTCCAGGTCACCGCTGAGGACAAGGCCAAGATCGCTGAGGGCGGCTTTTTCAGTTTGAGTTGACCCCCGCCCGACCCGAGGGACGTCGCTGACCGTGTTGTCGATCTTACTGCAAGTGTTGTACCTGATCCTTTATGTCTTCCTGCTTCTTCTTCTGTCCCGGTTCGTGTTGAGCGCCGTCCTGCAGTACGGCCGGCGCTGGCAACCGGGCCGCGGCGCATCGGCAGGATTGGAATCCGTGTGGAGCGTCACTGATCCCCCTCTCAACGCGTTGAGGCGTGTGATCCCTCCGCTGCGAATTGGTACCGTGAGCATCGACCTGGCCTCCCTTGTGCTCCTGGTTATCCTGTTCGTGCTGATGGAGTTCGTGTTAGGGCCGTCGATCAGGGCATCTGCCTGATGACCGACGCGCTTTCGCGGCCGCAACTGACCCGAGGAGTTTCGATGCCGCTGACCCCGGCCGACGTCCACAACGTCGCCTTCAAAAAGCCGCCGATCGGCAAGCGGGGGTATGACGAGGAGGAGGTCGACGCCTTCCTGGACGAGGTCGAGCGCGAGCTCGCCCGTCTCATCGAGGAAAACAACGAGCTGCGCGCCCAGGTGGAGCGCGGCGGCCGTGGCGGTGCCCCCGCAGGCCCCGGCGGCGACGCCCGACTGGCGGCGGAGCTCAACGACGTCAAGGCCCAACTGGACCGGGTGCAGCGCGACAAGTCGGCGGCCGAGCAGGCTGCCCGCGCGATGCAGGCCGAGCTGGAGCAGGTCCGCGCGACCGGCGGCCCGGCCGGCGGCGTCACCGGTGACGGTGAGCAGCAGGCCCTGCGCGTGCTGATGATGGCCCAGCGCACCGCCGACGACCACGTGTCCGACGCGCGCCGCGAAGCCGACCAGCTGCTGTCCGAGGCCCGTGGCAAGGCCGAGGAGGTGACCCGCGAGGCTCGCGCGAAGGCCGACGCCCTGGAGCGGGACGCCCGCCAGCGGCACCAGGAGGCCATGGGCGGCCTGGACGCCAAGCGCACGGCCCTGCAGAAGCACATCGAGGAGCTCAAGCAGTTCGAGCGCGAGTACCGCACCCGGCTCAAGGCGTACCTGGAGAGCCAGCTGCGTGACCTCGACGGTCGTGGCCAGGGCCTGGAGGCCGAGATGACCCGCTCCGAGGCAGGCCGGGTCGCCGGCGGCAACGGGCTGGCCGCTGCGGGTCTCGCCGGTTCGTACGGCAGCGGGCGTTCCGGCGCCCTCGAAGCCGGACGCTGAGCGCCGGCCGGCGATCGTTCTCCGCCAATGGTGACGGTCGCCGGCCCTGTCTGGACGGTACGACGCGGCGGGGGTGAGCCGTGATAGTCGCAAGTCTCCTGCTCATCCTCGTCGCGGTGGTGCTCCTGGTGCTCGGCCTGGCCGGTGGCTCCAGCATCATGTTGATCATCTCTATCGCGGCCAGTCTGCTGGCCGCCGTGGCGTTGGTGGTGGGTGCCCGTCAGGCAGCCGCCAACCGCGCCACGGCGGATCCCGGTCGGACCGGCCGGCGGCAACCCGACGCACCCCGTACGGCCAGCCAGGCCACGCCGGGTGTCGCGTACGGGCCGCCGCTGGTCGGCCCGGAAGTGCCGGTCCAGCATGTGCCCACGACGGTTGGTACCGGCGGCACCGGGTGGCGGCAACCACCCGCGCCGCCGGTCGACCACGAGGCACCCGCCGACGCGCCGCTCGACGACGTGCCCCCGTTCGACGGGCGGGTCGACGACGCGCCGGGCTTCGACGGGCGGGTCGACGACGCGCCGGGCTTCGACCCGCGGGCCGACGACGCGCCCCCGTTCGGAGCGTGGCCCCCGTTCGGGCCGCCGGCCGACCACACGTCCTCGCCGGTCCGCCCGGTCAGCCCGGCGACGTCGACCGACGACGATCTCCGCCATGGCGCCCCGACCACCGACGAGCCCGGCGAGCAACTGATCACCCCCGCCGAGGCGGCCCGGGTGGCGCGGCTTGCCGACGACGTCGAGGTGGTGGACGGCCACCCCCGCTACCACCTCGCCAGTTGCCCGCATCTCGTCGGCCGGGTGCCCGAGACGCTGCCGGTCGCCGAGGCCGCCGAGCTCGGTTTCACCCCGTGCGCCGACTGCGCGCCAGCCACCGCCCTGCTCGCCGACGCCCGGCCGATCTGAAGCGGCCCCGGTGCCCGCGCAGGACACGCTCACCGTGGCGGTACGCGTGAAACCCGGCGCCTCGTCCGCCCGGGTGGGCGGCTGCTTCGACGGCCCGCACGGTCCCGCCCTCGTGATCGCGGTGCACGAGCCGGCCGTCGACGGTCGGGCAACCGAGGCGGCTCGCCGGGCACTGGCCGCTGCTCTGGGTGTCCGGCGGTCCGAGGTCGCCCTGCGCGCCGGCGCGGCCAGTCGGGACAAGCTCTTCCTCGTCGATCGGCCCAGCCCGGACCTGTCCGAGGTGCTGTGCCGACTGCGCGACGGATCCGCCGAGTGAGGAACGCCCAGGCCGGGCAGCCGTGACGCCCGGGTTTGATATCGCGCTGCTGCTGGGAGCGGCCGTGCTGCTGGTCGCCGTCGGCGCGGTGCGACTCTCCACCCGGCTGGGTGTGCCAAGCCTGCTGGTCTACCTGGCGCTGGGCGTGGCGATCGGTGAGAGTGGTCTGGGCATCCGCTTCGACGACGTCGAGTTGACCCGTACCCTCGGCTTCTGCGCACTGATCGTGATCATCGCGGAGGGCGGTCTGACCGCCCGGTGGTCCACGCTGCGACCGGTGCTCGGGCTGGCGTCCGCGCTCTCCACGGTCGGCGTGATCGTGAGCATCGTGGTGGTCGGCGTCGCCGTGCACCTGCTGCTGGGGCTGGACTGGCGCTTGGCGCTGCTCTACGGCGCGGTGCTGTCGTCCACCGACGCGGCGGCCGTCTTCGCCACCCTGCGCCGGCTGCGGTTGCCGCCCCGCCTGGTGGCGACGCTGGAGGCCGAGTCGGGCATGAACGACGCCCCGGTGGTGCTGCTGGTGGTGCTGCTGTCGCACCAGGGCTGGTCGCACCCGTGGTGGTACGAGGTCCTGCTGGTCTGTTACGAGCTGGGCGCCGGCGCGGCGGTGGGCGTGGGCGCGGGCATCGCCGGCACCTGGGCGCTGCGGCGGGCCGCGCTGCCCTCGGCCGGGCTCTACCCGATCGCCGCGGTGGGCATCACCGTGCTGGCGTACGCGGCGGGGGCGGTGCTGCACGCCTCGGGGTTCCTCGCCGTCTACGTGGCCGGGGTGCTGCTGGGCAATGCCCGGCTGTCCCACCGGCAGGCGATCCTCGGCTTCGCGGACGGGCTGGCGTGGCTCGCCCAGATCGGGTTGTTCGTGCTGCTCGGGTTGCTGGCCTCGCCGGGCCGGCTGGACGCGGCGGTGGTGCCGGCGGTGGTCGCGGGGCTGGCCCTGGTGCTGCTGGCCCGCCCGCTGTCGGTGGCCGTCTCGGCGCTGCCGTTCCGGGTCGGCCTCCGCGAACAGGCGTTCCTGTCCTGGGCCGGGCTGCGCGGGGCGGTGCCGATCGTGCTGTCGACCATCCCGCTCTCCGAACGGGTGCCCGGGGCGGAGCGCCTCTTCGACGTGGTCTTCGTCCTGGTGGTGATCTTCACGCTGGTGCAGACCGGCACGCTGGGGCCGTTCGCCCGCCGGTTGCGGGTGACCGCGCCGGCGGAGGCCACCGAGATCCACCTGGAGACCGCGCCGCTGGAGCGGATGCGGGCGGACCTACTCCAGTTGGAGGTGCCGCCGGGCTCGCGGTTGGCGGGCGTGCACGTCGACGAGTTGCGGCTTCCGTTGGGCGCGTCGGTCACGCTGGTGCTGCGCGACGGGGTGGGTTTCGTGCCCACTCCGGGCACCCGGCTGAAGACCGGCGACAGTTTGCTGATCGTGGCGACGGCCGGGGTGCGCGACGCCGCCGAACGGCGGTTGCGGGCGGTCAGTCGGCGCGGTCGGCTGGCCCGATGGTTTGGCGAGTACGGGGATGAGGCGGTCGGTTGACCTGCTAGCGTTCCCTTTGCCCCAGTTAGGCAGGGCTAGGGGTAGTTAAGCGGGGCGACGGTGCGGCACATTGTCGGACGCCTGTACGCACCGTATTCTTGCCAACCTCCGGAGTGCGCGGCGATCGTCGCCGTGCGCCCCTTTTCGTACATCTAGGGGACGTCGTCATGATTGGCGCCCCCTGACCAGGTGCCGCGGACAACGCGGCTCCCCGGCCGAGGGAGCGACCCATGGCGAAGCCAGCCGACACCAGGACCGCCGGGCGCAAGCCGGTGGTCAAGGCCACCCGCAGCACCGCGGAGACCGAGAAGATCCGGGCGGCGCTGGCGGCGCGGCGGGACGAGCTTCGCGCCGAGTACGATCAGACGCTGAGTGAGATCACCGAGCTGCAGCGCGATCGGCTGACCGACTCGGCCGGGGACGACCAGGCCGACACGGGCACCAAGACGCTCGAGCGGGAGCAGGAGATCTCTCTCGCCAACAGCATTCTGGAACGGATCACACAGGTCGAGCGCGCTCTGGAGCGTCTCGACGAGGGTGGTTACGGCTGGTGCGAGCGGTGCGGCAACCCGATCCCGGTCGAGCGCCTCGCCGCCTTCCCGTCGGCCACCCAGTGTGTGACGTGCAAGCAGCTGGAGGAGCGGCGCTGAGGTCCGCTCCCCGGCGGCGATGAGACGGTGAGCGATCACCGCCGAGACACCTCGATGGGGAGCGCATGACCGCAGCACCGTCCGCCGAACCCGGCCGTACCGGCCCGGATGCCGGCATACGCCGGCCCCGGGCCGTCGCGATTCTCGCCGGAGTCGCCCTGGTGGCCCTGCTGGCCGACCTGGTCACCAAGCACCTCGCGCTGGCCGCGTTGACCGACCGGGAGCCGGTCCGGCTGCTCGGCGGGGCCGTCTACCTGAGTCTGACCCGCAACAGCGGTGCCGCCTGGAGCATCGGCGCGGACCACACCTGGATCTTCCCGCTGATCACCATCGGCGTGGTCGGCTGGATCGTCTGGATGGCGCTGCGTCTGCGTTCGCTGCCGTGGGCGATCTGCCTCGGCCTGGTGCTGGGCGGCGCGCTGGGCAACCTCGTCGATCGGATCTTCCGGGCCCCCGCGCCCTTCCACGGGCACGTGGTCGACATGATCAGCCTGTTCGACCCGTACGGCCAGGTCTGGCCGGTGTTCAACCTGGCGGACAGCTCGCTGGTCTGCGGCGTGCTGCTGGCCATGCTGTTGGAGTTGACCGGCCGCCAGCGGGACGGCCGGCGGGCCGGACGCGACGGCGCCCCGGTCGAGACGGACGCCACCCAGGGCGCGGACCAGCGGGAGCGGGCATGACCTCCGCGTTCGCCGCGGGCGGCGACCACCGTTCCCTCCCGGTCCCGGACGGCCTGGACGGCATGCGCCTGGACCAGGCGGTGTCCCGGCTGTTCGGGCTCTCCCGCACCGCCGCCGCGGCCCTGGTCGATGCCGGGGACGCGCTCGTCGACGGCACCTCCCGCGCCAACTCGCACAAGGTCAAGGCCGGCTCGTGGCTGGACGTCACGCTGCCCGCCCCGGTCGCCCCGCCGACCGTGGTGCCGCAGGCGGTGCCCGGCCTGCGGGTGGTCTACGCCGACGACGACATCGTGGTGGTCGACAAGCCGGTGGGGGTGGCCGCGCACCCCAGCCCCGGGTGGACCGGCCCGACCGTGATCGGCGCCCTCGCCGCGATCGGGCACCGCATCTCCACGAGCGGTGCCGCCGAGCGGCAGGGCGTGGTGCACCGGCTCGACGTGGGCACCACCGGGATCATGGTGGTGGCAAAGAGCGAACAGGCCTACACGGCGTTGAAGCGGGCCTTCAAGTACCGCGAGGTGGACAAGGGCTACCACGCGGTGGTGCAGGGTCACCTGGACCCGCTGCGCGGCACGGTCGACGCGCCGATCGACAGGCACCCCACCCACGACTACCGCTGGGCGGTGGTCTCCGGCGGTAAGCCGAGCATCACCCACTACGACACCCTGGAGGCGTTCCCGGCGGCCAGCCTGGTCGACGTCCGCCTGGAGACGGGTCGGACCCACCAGATCCGGGTGCACTTCTCCACCATGCGGCACCCGTGCGTGGGTGACCTGACCTACGGTGCCGACCCCACCCTCTCGGCCCGTCTCGGCCTGGCCCGACAGTGGCTGCACGCCCGCGAACTGAGCTTCCTGCACCCCCGAACGGGGGACGAGGTCCGGTTCGTCAGCGACTACCCTGACGACCTGGACCGCGCGCTCCAGATCCTGCGTGACTGAGCGGCGACCGCCCGACACCGACCCGACGAGGGGATCCCGCCCGTGCGCGCCGGCAACCTGCTGCGGCAGCTGGACCAACGGTTGCTGCCGCAGCTGACCCGGGCCGTGGCCCGGCTGGGCGACCGGCCGAGCCGGTCCGGGGTGCTCACCTGGGCGGCCGCGCTGTCCGCGGTGGCGGTGCTGGGCACCGCGCTCTGGGCCGCCGACGAGACTCCGCTCGGCGACCGGACGGTGGGCGAGGTGACCCGGGTGGGCGTCTCCGACGGCGACTCCGTGCCCGGCTACCTGCGGTCCGCCGCCGCCGACCTGGCCGCGCTCACCCAGTCCGCCCCGGCCGCCGAGGACGGGACCTACGCGCTCGTCACACTCGTCGCGTACCTGCCGCCGCAGCGTCTGGCGACGGTGCTCGGCGACGTCGGAGTCTCGACGGTCTTCGGGCGGGTCCCGCTGCCGGGGCGGCAGACCGAGATCGTCAGGATCCCCGCGATGCGGGTGCCGGACGACGTGGTCGCCGGAATGGGTCAGGTGGCGGCCCGCAAGGAGACCGAAGCCGCCGACTACCGGGCCCGGGCCGCCGCGGTCGACGGCGACGGCGACGGCGAGCGGGAGTTGCGGGCGCGCTACGCCAGCGGCGCCGAGGTGGCGACCGCCGAGGCGGCCGCGTACCGCTCCGGCTGCTCCTGCGTCTATGCGGCGGTGGTACGAGCGGCGCCGGGGGTGTTGCGCGGCATGGCGGCCCGGCCGGACGTGCGGGCGGTCGACCCCGCCCCGGAGGTGTACCGGCTGGACCGCACGGTCTTCACGCCGCCCCTGCCCGAGCAGGATGACGTGGTGCGCCCGCCGGCCGACACCGGGCCGAGCCCCGAGCCGACGCCGGCGCAACCGTCGGAGCCGACACCTGGCACCCCGGAGCCCGTGGCGTCGGTGGGCGAATCGTCGGAACCCGCACCGGTCGTGACGATTCCGTTACCAACGCCGTCCTCGGCGGAACCCACCGAGCCGCCCCCGCCGAGCATCACCACCTCGCCGGACGTCACCACCGCCGTCGAACCGCCGACGCCCACGTCGTCGTGATCTGCGTCGGCTGGTGTGCGTTCTGAGGTGTGGTCCGAATAGGGTTTGCTTCGTAGCCTGTCAGACGGAGATCGATGGTGCTGGGAGGGCGGGCCGTGGAGGGCAGTGAGACCGGCTGGGGCCGGCCGGCCGAACCAGCGCCGCGGTGGCGCGCGTTGTTGGACCGCGCCCGGTTGGGCGGTCGTGGCGCGGAGCAGACCGAGCCGGAGCGGCGGGCCGACGAGGCGCCGCCGGACCCGCTGCCACGGCGTGCGGCCCCGAACGGGTACGCCGGGCGGGCACCGGCCGTCGGACAACCGGCGGCGTCGCCGTACGGCACGGACCCCGCCTACCGGGCCGAGGCGACCTACCGCGTCGACCCCGCCTATCGGGCCGAGCCGGCGTACCGGGCGGATCCCGCCTACGGGGCCGAGCCGGACTACCGCTCGGAGCCGGCGTACCGGAGCGAGCCGACCTATCGCGCCGAGCCTGACTATCGCGCCGAGCCTGACTATCGCGCCGAGCCTGGCTACCGCGCGGAGCCTGGCTACCGCGCGGAGCCGGAATTCCGCGCCGAGCCGACCTATCGGGCCGAGCCGGATTACCGGGCCGAGCCGGGTTATCGCCCCGAGCCGGGGTACCGGGCGGAGCCGGATTACCGCGCCGAGCCGGGTTACCGCCCCGAGCCGGGCTACCGGGCCGAGCCGGACTACCGCGCCGAGCCGGGTTATCGCCCCGAGCCGGACTACCGGGCCGAGCCGGCGTACCGGACCGAGCCGGGCTACCAGGCGGAACCGGCGTACCGGGCCGAGCCCGAGTCGCCGCCTCCCGCGCCCGACCCCGCCCAGTCCCGCTACGCGCTGCTGGACAACGGCTATCGGCAGGGTGACCCGCCGGCGGAGTCGCGGTACGCGCTGTTGGAGACCGGCTACCAGCCGGAGACCGGTTACCCGGTGGCCGCGCCGCCATCCGCACCTGTCACGCCCCCGCCTGCCCCGCCGGTCGTGCCGCCGCCCAGCCCGTCGGTCGGCTCGGCGGTCGCCGAACGCGCCTACCCGGCTCGGGTCGAGTGGCGTCCGCAGGGTGCCGACCCGGAGCAGGAGCGGGCCAACGGGGTGCTCCGCCGCGACCTGGGCACGCCCCGGGTGTTCGCCTTCGCCAACCCCAAGGGCGGGGTGCACAAGACCACCGCCACCGTGCTCGCCGCCGCCACCGTCGGCAGCGTGCGCGGGCAGGGCGTACTGGCCTGGGACGACAACGAGTTGCGCGGCACCCTCGGACTGCGCGCCGGCAGCGCCCGGCACGCCCGCACGATCCGGCACCTGGTGGCCGACCTGGCCCAGATCGAGATCCTGGAGGGCTCGACCCTGCTGGGTCGGCTCGACGACTACCTGCGGCACGCCTCCGACAGCTCGTACGACGTGCTGGCCGGCGAGGAGAGCCCGCGCTTCGCCCAGCGACTCGACCAGTTCACCGTCCGGCGGGTGTTGGAGCTGCTGCGGCGTACCCACGACGTGGTGTGCGTGGACACCGGCAACAACGTGGAGAGCCCCAACTGGCGCACGGTGATGCAGGCCGCGGACCAGCTGGTGGTGACCACGGTGCCCCGCGAGGACGCGGCGTTCAGCGCGGACTGGATGCTCGACCTGCTGCACGAGGAGGGCATGGGCGAGCTGGCGGACAACGCGATCACGCTCATCTCCTGCCCGACCCCGGGTCGCTCGCCACTTCAGGACGACCTGGAGCGGCACTTCGCCACCCGTACCCGGGGGGTTGCGGTGGTGCCGTACGACCCGGCGTTGGAGACCGGGTCGTCGATCGAGTACCACCAGCTCCAGCCGGAGACCCGCCAGGCGTGGCTGCGCGCCGCGGCGATGATGGTGGAGCCGTTCGCCCGGTGAGCTGGTCTGCCGCCACCGGGGCTCCGGCCCGACACCGGGCCTGAGAGGATCATCGGGTGAGCCCGGACAACCCCGACCGTGAGCGGCCCGCCGACGAGCCCGACCGACCCACGCCGCCCCGAGCGTCGGGCCCGACACCGTCGGTCGGTGAGTCGCCGTCAGCGGGCGAGCCGCCGCCGGTCGCCGAGCCACCGTCAGCGGGCGAGTCGAGGTCAGCGGGCGAACCACCGTCGGTCACCGAGCCACCGTCAGCGGGCGAGTCGCCGCTGGTGGGTGAGCAGTCGGCCGGCGCTGGCCCTTGGGGGGCGTACCAGAGCTCTCTGGAGCTCAGCTTCGACGAGCCGCGCCGCCCGCTGCGCGCCGCCGTGACGGTGCTGGGCACCGTGTTCGCGCTGGCCGTGCTGGGTGTGCCGTTCGGGCTGCTCTGGGCCGTGCTCGCGCCGGACACGCCGGTGGTCAAGACCGTCGAGGGGGCGATCTACGCCGATCCGCAACCGGAGCAGCCGATCGCCGCGGACGGGTGGTTCAGTCTGCTGGGGCTCGGCTTCGGGCTGCTGGTCGCGCTCGCCCTGTGGTTCGTGCTGCGGCGTCGGCGCGGTCCGGTGGGGCTGCTCGCCGCGGTGCTCGGCGCGTTGGTCGCCGCACCGGTGGCCTGGCAGGTGGGTCGGCGCGTCGGCCTGGCCACCTTCGACCGGCTGCTGGCCACCGCCCCGGCCGGGCAGGCCTTCACCAAACCCGCGGACCTGCGGGCCGGTGGGGTCGACTGGCTGCTCGGCGTGCTGCCGGTGCCGCACGGCAACCTGCTGCTGCCGGCGTTCGGTGCCGCGATCATGTACACCCTGCTGGCCGGCTGGTCGCGGTGGCCGGGGCTGCGCCCGGAGCCCGAGCCGGCCGATCTCAGTTGGGTGTCGGCGGGGACGCCAGCTCCGACAGCGGCACCGGCACCGCCCGCACCTGACGAAGCAGAGCCGCCTCGCGGTTGAGCAGCCGCAGCTCGGCGCGGAGCCGGGCGGCGGTGTCGTCGATGGCCAGCAGGCGCTGCCGGTCGTCGACGGTGAGCGCCGCGGTCGCCGCCACCAGGTGGGAGAGCACCGTGGGGTCCTCCGGCAGTTGCTCGGAGATCTCCTCCGGGTCGGAGCGGATCAGGCCGAGGTACTGCCGGAACACCGCGATCACCCGGGCGGCCAGCAGCTCGGCCACCTCGTCCGGCCCGGCCGGGTCGGGCAACCACTCCACGTCGGCGGTCAGGTAGGGCGCGGCGCTGTCGTCGACCTCGGCGATCCGGAAGCGACGCCGGCCGACCGTGACGATGTCGAAGCCCCCGTCGGCCAGCTCGGTCACCTGGCGCAGTTCGGCGGTGCAGCCCACCTCGTGCAGGGTGACGGCGCCGGCGCTCGGCGTGGCGTGGGCGCCGGGACCGGCGGGCGCGACCTCCCACCCGGCCTGGATGGCCACCACGCCGAACTCACGTGGCGCACCCTCGGGCAGGTCGACCAGGTGTCGCACCAGCGCCCGGTAGCGCTCCTCGAAGATGTGCAGCGGCAGCACCAAGCCGGGAAAGAGCACTGTTGCGAGCGGAAACACCGGCAGCCGTGCGGTCACATCGTCGAGCCTAACCAATCTCGCCCCCGGAGGCGTGGCCCGGCTCACCGTCCCGGCGGACGGGCGGCTCGGGTGCGCTCCGCGCCGGCCGCCTAGACTCGCAAGGGTGCTGAATCGGATCGACCTGCGCAACGGTCTCGGTGACCCGCGCCGCCTGCTGCCCCGTGCCCAGCTCGACGTCTCGGTTGCCGTCGAGCGGATCCGCCCTCTGGTGGAGGCGGTCCGCGAGCATGGATACCCGGCGATCCGGGAGGCCAGTGAGCGGTTCGACGGCATCTCCCCGGAGGTGCTGCGGGTGCCGGTCGAGGCGATCACCGAGGCCGAGGGGGTGCTCGACCCGGCCGTGCGCGCCGCGCTGCTGGAGTCGATCACCCGGGCCCGCCGGGTGCACGACGACCAGCGGCGCACCGACCACGTCACGCAGGTGGTGCCCGGCGGCACGGTCACCGAGCGCTGGCTGCCGGTCGACCGGGTCGGCCTCTACGTGCCCGGCGGCCTGGCGATGTACCCGTCGACGGTGGTGATGAACGTGGTGCCCGCCCAGGCGGCCGGGGTGCGGTCGCTGGTGGTGGTCAGCCCGCCGCAGAAGGACAACGGCGGCCTGCCCGACGCCCGGGTGCTCGCCGCGTGCGCGCTGCTCGGCGTCGACGAGGTGTACGCCGTGGGCGGAGCCCAGGCGGTGGCGATGCTGGCGTACGGCGCGGCGGTCGACCCGTTGGGTGAGCTGCGGTGCGACCCGGTCGACCTGATCACCGGCCCCGGCAACATCTGGGTGACCGCCGCCAAGCGGCTGCTGCGCGGCGTGGTCGGCATCGACGCCGAGGCCGGGCCGACCGAGATCGCCATCCTGGCCGACGACACGGCCGATCCGGCGCACGTCGCCGCCGACCTGATCAGTCAGGCCGAGCACGACCCGCTCGCCGCGAGTGTGCTGGTCACCCCGTCGCTGACGCTCGTCGAGTCGGTCGAGCGGGAGTTGGCCCGGCAGGTGCCGGCGACCAAGCACGCCGACCGGGTCACCACCGCGTTGACAGGTGAGCAGAGCGGCGTGGTCCTGGTCGACGACCTGGAGGCGGGGCTGCGGGTGGTCGACGCGTACGCGGCCGAGCACCTGGAGATCCAGACGGTCGACGCCCGGGAGTGGGCGCTGCGGGTCCGCAACGCGGGAGCGATCTTCGTAGGGGCCTGGTCGCCGGTGTCGCTCGGCGACTACTGCGCCGGGTCCAACCACGTGCTGCCCACCGGCGGCTGCGCCCGGCACTCCTCCGGGTTGTCGGTGCAGTCGTTCCTGCGCGGGGTGCACCTGATCGAATACACCGAGACCGCTCTACGGGAGGTGGCCCCACACGTGGTCACCCTGGCCAACGTGGAGGACCTGCCGGCGCACGGCCAGGCCGTCCAGGCGCGTTTCCCGGGAGGGACGGCGTGAGCGAGCGAAGCGAGCGAACCAGGTGGCTCAGTCGCCTGGTGCCTCACGCCGCCTCCTCGCGAAGCGGGGAGGCGGCGTGAGCAGCCTGGGGGAGCTGCCGATCCGCGACGACCTGCGGGGGCTGTCGCCGTACGGGGCGCCGCAGCTGGACGTGCCGGTGCGGCTGAACACCAACGAGAACTCCCACCCGGTGCCGGAGCCGGTGGTCGAGGCGATCGGCAAGGCCCTCGCGGCCGAGCTGCGCGAGTTGAACCGCTATCCGGACCGGGACGCGGTGGCGCTCCGCGCCGACCTGGCCGCATATCTCGGGCACGGGCTCACCGTCGAGCAGGTGTGGGCGGCCAACGGCTCCAACGAGATCCAGCAGCAGCTGTTGCAGGCGTTCGGTGGGCCGGGGCGCAGCGCGCTCGGGTTCGTTCCGGCGTACTCGATGCACCCGCTGCTGGCCCTCGGCACCGGCACCCGGTGGGTGCCCGCGCGGCGCGGCGTCGACTTCGGTCTGACCGTCGGGGAGGCGGTCGCCCAGGTCCGGGAGCACCGCCCCGACGTGGTGTTCCTCTGCTCGCCGAACAACCCCACCGGCACGGCACTGGACCCGGCGGTGATCGCCGGGGTGCTCGACGTCGCGCCGGGGATGGTGGTCGTCGACGAGGCGTACGCCGAGTTCGCCCGGCCCGGGACGGTCAGCGCCCTCGCGGTGCTGCCCGGCCACCCCCGGTTGGTGGTCACCCGGACGATGAGCAAGGCGTTCGGCTTCGCCGGCGGGCGGCTGGGTTACCTGGCCGCCGACCCCGCGGTGGTGCAGGCGGTGCAGCTCGTTCGACTGCCGTATCATCTGTCCACGCTGACCCAGGCCGCCGCCCGCGCTGCGGTGACCCACCGCGACACCCTCCTCGGTACGGTGAGCGCGATCATGGTGCAGCGGGATCGGATCGTGGCGACGCTGCGCGAGCGTGGGTTGCGGGTCGCCGACAGCGACGCCAACTTCGTGCTCTTCGAGGTGGGCGGCGACCAGACCACCGTCTGGCACGCCCTGCTGGCGCAGGGGGTGCTGGTCCGCGACGTGGGCCTGCCCGGCTGGCTGCGGGTGACCGCGGGCACCTCGGCCGAGACCGACGCCTTCCTTTCTGCAATGGAGACTGTGACGTGGGAGCGCGAGGAGTGAGCTTGCGAGCCCCGCAGTCGCGACCGAGAGGTAAGCAATGAGCCGGACCGCCCGGGTGGAGCGGATCACCAAGGAGACCAAGGTCCTCGTCGAGATCGACCTCGACGGCAACGGCGCCGCCGAGATCAGCACCGGGGTCGGCTTCTACGACCACATGCTGCACCAGATCGCCCGGCACGGCGGCTTCGACCTGACCGTACGCACGGTGGGTGACCTGGAGATCGACGCGCACCACACGATCGAGGACACCGCCCTGGCCCTGGGTGCCGCGTTCGACCAGGCGCTGGGCGACAAGGCCGGCATCCGGCGGTACGGTTCGGCGACCGTGCCGATGGACGAGGTGCTGGTCCGGGCCGCGGTGGACCTGTCCGGTCGGCCGTACGTGGTGCACGACGAGCCGGCGCTGGCCCCGTACATCGGGCCGGTCTACGCGACGAGCATGACCCGGCACATCTGGGAGTCCTTCGGCCAGGCGGCCCGGGTCACGTTGCACGTCGACGTGCTGCGGGCGGCGCGGCCGGGTGGTCACCCGGACGCGCACCACGTGGTGGAGGCGCAGTTCAAGGCGGTCTCCCGCGCGTTGCGCGAGGCCACCTCGATCGACCCACGGTCGGCGGGCGCGATCCCCAGCACGAAGGGCGCGCTCTGATGAGCGCGAGGAGTGCAGCGAAGCGGAGCCCCGCGGTCGCGATTCGAGGGTGGCTCTGATGGGTGCCGCGTTGCCGACGTTGCTGCTGATCCTGGCCGGGGTGCTGGTCGGTGGCACCTGGTCGCTTCACCGCCAGGGTGCGCCGAAGGTGGCGGTGCTGGTCACCGGGGTGCTCGCGGTGCTCGCCACGGTCGCCGGGGTGCTGCGGCTGCTGCCGGGGGGCGACGCGTGAGCGACGTGGTGGTGCTCGACTACGGCTCGGGCAACCTGCGCTCGGCGGAGCGGGCGTTGGTCGCCGCCGGCGCGGACGTCCGGGTGACCGACGATCTGGCTGCCGCGGCCGCCGCCGATGGTCTGGTGGTGCCGGGGGTGGGGGCGTACGCGGCGTGCATGGCCGGGATCGAGGCGCTCGGCGCCGGTCCGGTGATTGCCGAGCGGGTCGCCGCCGGCCGTCCGGTGCTCGGCATCTGTGTGGGTATGCAGGTGCTCTTCGAGCACGGCGACGAGCACGGCGTGGTGACCAAGGGGCTCGGGTTGCTGCCCGGCGGGGTGACCCGGCTGGCCGCCACCAGGCTGCCGCACATGGGCTGGAACACGGTCCGGGCGCCTGCGGAGTCGGTGCTGTTCGCCGGACTGACCGAGCAGAGCAGGTTCTACTTCGTCCACTCGTACGCGATGGGCGACCCGGCGGCGTTGGCCGCTGCCGGCGCCGTGGTGACCACCGCCCACCACGACACGGACTTCGTCGCCGCGGTGGAGCGGGGTCCGCTCTCGGCGGCCCAGTTCCATCCGGAGAAGTCCGCCGACACCGGTGCCGCGCTGCTGCGCAACTGGCTCGCCACGCTGCCCACCGGTGGCTGAGCGTCGGTGTCCGACGCCCGACTCGGGGGCGTCGCGGTGAGCCGGGAACGGGCCCGCCGGCGGGCGGAGCGGGAGGCGGAGCAGGCCCGGGAGCGGGCGGTACGGCAGCGTCGGGTGGCGCGCCGGCAGCGCCGTCGCGCGGTGGTCCGCCGGTTGACCCCTCGGCTGCGCCGGGGCCGCTCCGGGCGGCTGGCCCGGCACACCCGGGGTGAGCGGGCCGCCATCGTGCTGCTCACCGGTGCGGCGCTGATTCTGATCTGGTCGTTCGTCGACAACCTGGCGTTGCGGATCGCGCTGATCGTGTTGTTGCTGCTCGTACTGCCGGCGATCGTCGTGATCGCCCTGGACCGTCGTACCTGATCGAGGAGAAGACGTTGAGCCTCACCCTGTTACCCGCTGTGGATGTCGCCGACGGCCGGGCCGTCCGGCTCGTGCAGGGCGCCGTCGGAAGCGAGAGCATCTATGGCGAGCCGTTGGACGCGGCGCTGGCCTGGCAGCAGGACGGCGCGGAGTGGATCCACCTGGTCGACCTGGACGCGGCCTTCGGCCGGGGCACGAACGCGCACCTGCTCGCCGAGGTGGTGCGGCAGTTGGACGTGAAGGTGGAGCTCTCCGGCGGCATCCGGGACGACGAGTCGTTGCGGGCGGCGCTGGGCACCGGGGCGGCCCGGGTGAACATCGGCACCGCGGCGCTGGAGGACCCGGTGTGGTGTGACCGGGTGGTGGGGGAGTACGGCGACCGGGTCGCCATCGGGTTGGACGTGCGGGGTCACACCCTCTCCGCGCGGGGCTGGACGCGTGACGGCGGTGACCTGTACGAGGTGCTGGAGCGGCTGGACAAGGCCGGCGCGAGTCGGTACGTGGTCACCGACATCACCAAGGACGGCACCATGCGCGGTCCGAACCTGGACCTGTTGCGTGAGGTGTGTGCCCGCACCGACCGGCCGGTGATCGCTTCCGGCGGGGTGTCCACGCTTGACGACCTGCGGGCGTTGGCGAGCCTGGAGGCGATCGGGGTGGAGGGCGTGATCGCCGGTAAGGCGCTCTACGCGGGTGCCTTCACGGTGGCCGAGGCGCTGCGGACCCTGGCCGAGGTGTGACGGTCACCCGGCTCTCCTCGGGCGGCCCGTGGGAGCGGCACTACGGCTACTCGCGGGTGGTCCGGGCCGGCGATCGGGCCTTCACGGCCGGCTGCACGGCGACGGTGGACGGTCGGGTGGTGCACGTCGGTGACGCCGCCGCGCAGACCGCGCAGGCGCTGCGGATCGGGCTGGACGCGCTCGCCGAGGTGGGTGCGGAGCCGGGCGACGTGGTCCGGACCAGGATGTACGTGACCGACCGGCTGCACGCCGACGAGGTGGGCCGGGCGCACAACGCGGTCTTCGGCGCGGTGCGGCCGGCGGCGACGCTTGTGGTGGTGGCCGGTCTGTTGGACCCGGAGCACCTGGTCGAGGTGGAGTTGGAGGCGTACCTCGGCGATCGCTGAGGTACGCGCCCGGCCGGCCTACTGGCTGACCTGTGGCCCGATAGGTTGTGCACAACTTAATTGTGGGCTACGTTTCAGCGGTGACCGATGACCTGGTGTTGCGCCGGCAGGTGTGCTTCGCGCTCTACGCCGCGTCGCGCGCCCTGACCGACGTCTACCGGCCGATCCTCGACGAGGTCGGGCTGACCTACCCGCAGTACCTGGTGCTGTTGGTGCTCTGGGAGCGCCCCGACGACGCCCCCGCGGTGTCCGAGCTGGGCGCCGAGCTGCGACTGGACTCCGGCACGCTCTCTCCGCTGCTCAAGCGACTGGAGGGGGCGGGGCTGGTGGTGCGACAGCGGTCGGCTCGCGACGAGCGGCGGGTCGAGGTCGTCCTCACCGAGCAGGGGCGGGCGCTGCGCGAGCAGCTCTGCGAGGTCCCGCTGCGCATCGCGCAGGCCACCGGGCTGGGCCTCGGCGAGCTGGTCGCGTTGCGCGACACCCTCACCCGGGTCACCGAGACCATCCACCGACAGAAGGAGCAGTGACTCTCATGCAGGTTCTCTACACCGCGTCCGCGACCGCCAGCGGCGATGGCCGCGACGGCCACGTCGAGACCTCCGACGGCACTCTCGCGCTCGACCTGGCCGTGCCGAAGGAGATGGGTGGCGCCGGTGGGGCCGCCAACCCCGAGCAGCTCTTCGCCGCCGGCTACGCGGCCTGCTTCCACAGCGCCCTGCGCCTGGTGGGCCGCCGCGCCAAGGCCGACGTGAGCGACTCCGTCGTCGCCGCCGAGGTCGGCATCGGCCCGAACGGCAGTGGCGGGTTCGGGCTCACCGTACGGCTCGTCGTCGACCTGCCCGCCGTCTCCCGCGAGACCGCCGAGCAGATCGTCGAGCAGGCCCACCAGGTCTGCCCGTACTCCAACGCCACCCGCGGCAACATCGACGTCGCGCTGACCGTCCGGGAGACCCTGGCCGCGTGAGCTCGCGACCCAGGCCCCCATCCGCGGACGAGAGGACGACCACCCCGTGACCGGCAATCGTGAGATCCACCTGGCCAGCCGCCCGCAGGGCTGGCCCACCGAGGACACCTTCCGGCTCGTCGAGACCGACGTCCCGACGCCCGGACCGGGCCAGATCGTGGTCCGCAACCAGTTCCTGTCCGTCGACCCGTACATGCGTGGACGGATGAACGACGTCAAGTCGTACGTGCCGCCGTTCGCCCTCGACGCCCCGCTCGACGGTGCGGCGATCGGCGAGGTGGTGGCCAGCGAGTCGGCCGACGTCGCCGTCGGCACCACGGTCCTGCACGGGCTGGGCTGGCGGGAGTACGCGCTGCTCGACGCCAGCGCCGCCCGGCCGGTCGACCCGAGCCTGGCGCCGGTCAGCGCGTACCTCAGCGTGCTCGGCATGCCCGGGCTGACCGCGTACGCCGGTCTGCTGGAGGTCGCCGCGATGAAGCCCGGCGAGACGGTCTTCGTCTCCGCCGCGGCCGGCTCGGTCGGCAGCCTGGTGGGCCAGATCGCCAAGCTCAAGGGCGCGGGCCGGGTCATCGGCAGCGCCGGCTCGGCCGCGAAGGTCGAGCGGCTGCGGGCCCTGGGCTTCGACGCCGCCTTCGACTACCACGACGGGCCGGTCCGTGAGTCGTTGCGGGCGGCCGCCCCGGACGGCGTCGACGTCTACTTCGACAACGTCGGCGGCGACCACCTGGAGGCGGCGATCTCGGCCATGAACCTGCACGGCCGGGCCGCGATCTGCGGCATGATCTCGCAGTACAACGCCACCGAACCGCCGGCCGCGCCGCGCAACCTGGCGCTGGTCATCGGCAAGCGGCTCACCCTGCGCGGCTTCCTGGTCAACGACCACAACAACGTGCGGGCGGAGTTCGTCCGTGACGTCGCCGGCTGGCTGCGCGAGGGCACGCTGTCCTACGACGAGACGGTCGTCGACGGCATCGAGAACGCCCCGGCGGCGTTCCTCGGCCTGCTGCGCGGCGAGAACCTGGGCAAGATGCTCGTTCGTGTCTGATCGGCACGGGGTGCGCGGCGGTCGGCCCGGTCGGGTCGGCCGCCGCGCCTCGCGCGGAGGATAGGGTGGCGGCATGACGGTGGCGGTACGGGTGATCCCCTGTCTCGACGTGGACGCCGGGCGGGTGGTCAAGGGCGTCAACTTCCTCGACCTGCGCGACGCCGGTGACCCGGTGGAGTTGGCCGCCGCGTACGACCGGGCCGGTGCGGACGAGCTGACCTTCCTCGACGTCACCGCGTCCTCCAGCGACCGGGGCACCATGCTCGACGTGGTGCGCCGCACCGCCGAGTCGGTCTTCATCCCGCTGACCGTCGGGGGTGGGGTCCGGCAGGTCGCCGACGTCGACACGCTGCTGCGCGCGGGCGCGGACAAGGTCGGCGTGAACACCGCCGCCATCGCCCGGCCGGAGTTGATCGCCGAGATCGCCGACCGGTTCGGCCGGCAGGTGCTCGTGCTCTCCCTCGACGTGCGCCGGGCGCCGACCGACGTCACCCCCAGCGGGTTCGAGGTCACCACGCACGGCGGCCGGCGGGGCACGGGCATCGACGCGGTGTGGTGGGCGCAGCGGGGGGCCGAGCTGGGCGCGGGGGAGATCCTGCTCAACTCGATGGACGCCGACGGCACCAAGGCCGGGTTCGACCTGGAGCTGATCGCCGCGGTACGGGCGATCGTGGACGTGCCGGTGGTGGCCAGCGGGGGTGCCGGCGAGGTGGCCCACTTTCCGCCCGCGATCGGCGCGGGCGCGGACGCGGTGCTCGCCGCCAGTGTCTTCCACTTCGGCGAGCTGACCGTGGCCGAGGTCAAGGACGCGCTGCGGGACAGCGGTCACCCGGTGCGCTGAGCCGGTCAGTGCCCCCCGGAGTGCCCCTCGGGTGACCGGCGCGGCGTGGGGATCGAGCGGACGGCGTACTCCTGGACGGCCGCGGCGTGGTCGGCCTCGTCCAGGCTCCAGTCGGCACTGCCGGGCGCGTGTCGGCGGGTCAGCACGCCCTGCACGGTGTCCACCATGGTCGCCACGCCGGCGCGCGGGCGGCTGCGCCAGAGCTGCTCACCCTCGGCGGTGATCCGGAACCAGCCGTCGACGACACTTACCAACCCGGCCCCGACCAGCCGCTGGACGGCGGCCTCCACCTCGTGCCGCTGCGGAATCGCGTGGTTGAGGTGGTCGGCGGTGGAGAGCACATCGGTGAGGCGGACACCCTCCGGCCGGCGACTCGTCGCCGACCGACGGTGCCGGCCGGCTCCGCTCGCGATCACCAGCGACACGAAGATCCAGGCGTCCGTCCAGCGCCAACCGTTCTCCCCCATGCAGAGATGATGACGGCGCGCGTCGCGGAAGGGAACACCCACCCTCCCATCCGGTACGTGGCACCACCACCACGTACCGGTTCGCGGACGGTCGGTGAGGATTCAGCCGGCGGGGGTGGCCGGCGCGGCGTTACCGGGCGGGGGCGCGGCGCTGTCCGGCGCGGTGCCCTCCGGCACGGCGAACAGCGGGATGAAGAACTGGGCCAACGGCCCGATGGCCAGCGCGTACGCGACGGTGCCCACACCGACCGTGCCGCCGAGGAGCCAGCCGAGCGCCAGCACGGTGACCTCGATGACGGTGCGCACCAGCCGGACCGAGCGGCCGGGGCGGCGGGCCACGTACCCGGTCATCAGGCCGTCGCGGGGGCCGGGCCCCAGCCGGGCGCCGAGGTAGAGGGCGGTGGCGGCGCCGTTGGCGACGATCCCGGTGACCAGCATCGCGATCCGGACGCCGAGCGGGCCACCCGCGGGCAGCAGGGCCAGGGTGGCGTCGACGACCAGGCCGATCACCACGACGTTGCTGACCGTGCCGAGGCCGGGCCGCTGCCGCAGGGGGATCCAGAGCAGCAGCACCAGCGCGCCGACGGCGATGGTGACGGTGCCGAAGGAGAGGCCGGTCAGTTTGGACAGCCCCTGGTGGAACACGTCCCAGGGGTCGAGGCCCAGGTGGGAGCGGATCATCAGGGCCATGCTGGCGCCGTAGAGGGCGAGCCCGAGGTAGAGCTGGACCAGCCGCCGGACCGGCCGCTGCCGCAGATTGCCAATCAGTGCCATGCATGCCACTGTAGGTGCCAATCCTCGTCGAGGAAGAAGCCAATATTCGAGGAGTGGTCATGACTGGGCAGGTGCGCGGTGTCCAATTGGCCCGTCTGCTCGGTCAGTGGCATGCCCTGCCGGGCCGACGGCGCAGCCCCGACTACGCGGCTCTGGCCGGCGCGGTGCGCGGCCTGCTCGCCGACGGCCGGTTGCCGCTGGGCGTCCGGCTTCCGGCCGAACGGGAGCTGGCCGAGGCGCTGCGGATCAGCCGGACCACGGTCACCGCCGCGTACCGGCAACTGCGGGAGACCGGGCACCTGGCCAGCCGCCGCGGCGCCGGCAGTTGGACGATGCTGCCCGGCAACCACCGGGTCGCCAGCACCGGCCTGTGGACCCCGCTCGACGACCGGGACATGCTCGACCTCGGCGTCGCCGCGCTGGCCGCCCCGCCGCAACTCCTCACGGCCGCCCGGGCGGCCACCGAGGATCTGCCCCGATACCTGGGCGGGGCCGGTTACCACCCGACCGGCATCATCGAGCTGCGCGAGGCGGTGGCCGGCGCGTACACGGCTCGGGGTCTGCCGACGTCGGCCGACCAGATCATGGTCACCAGCGGCACCCAGCACGCCCTGGACCTGGTGTTGCGACTCGCGCTGGCCCCCGGCGGCAACGTCCTGGTCGAGTCCCCGACCTATCCCAACGCCCTCGCCGCGCTGGCCGGGCGACGCGCCCGGATCACCACCCACGGCCTGGCCACCGACGGCGGTGGTTGGGAGCCCGACCTGCTGCTGGGCAGTCTCCGGCAGACCCGGCCCATGCTGGCCTACCTGATCCCGGAGTTCCAGAATCCGACGGGGCACCTGATGCCCGCCGGACTTCGTGAGCGGGTGGTGGCCGCCGCCCACGCGGTCGGCACCGACCTGATCGTCGACGAGTCCTTCGTGGACCTCGCGCTGGACGGCACCGAGGTGCCGCCCCCGGTCGCCGTCTACGACCGGCACAGTCGGGTGATCAGCATCGGGGGGATGAGCAAGTCCTACTGGGGTGGCCTGCGGATCGGTTGGGTGCGCGCCTCCGCGCCCCAGGTGCAGCGGCTGGCCGCCGTCCGGGTCGGGGTGGACATGGCCAGTCCGGTGCTGGACCAACTGGTCGCGGTGCACCTGCTCGCCGACGCCGACGCGATCGTCGCCGACCGCCGCGTCCAGTTGACCGGCCAGCGCGACGCCCTGCTCGGCGCGTTGGCGCACCGGCTGCCGGACTGGCGGGTCACCGTGCCACGGGGTGGCGTGACGCTCTGGGCCGAGCTGGACGGCCCGGTCTCCAGCGCGCTGGCGCGGGCCGCCGAGGAGGTCGGCGTGCGGCTGGCGCCCGGCCCCCGGTTCGGCCTGGACGGCACGCTGGAACGCTTCCTGCGGCTGCCGTTCACCCTGCCCGCCGCTGACCTGGTGGAGGCCGTCGGGCGGATCGCCGCGGTCCGCTACGACCTGGACCGGACCGGACCGCAGCGGTGGCGGGAGCCGGCCGTCATCGCCTGAGCGCCGCGCTGCCACGAACGCCGGTGGCCCCGCACCCGAGCGTGGGTGCGGGGCCACCGGCGACGCGTCACAGCTCGGCGAGGGTGCCGGCGTACATCTTGTCGATCTCGCCCGCGAAGTTGCTCTCCACGCTACGCCGCTTGATCTTCAACGACGGGGTGATCTCGCCGTCCTCGATCGTCAGGTCGCGCGGCAGGATGGCCACCTTCTTGATCGTCTCCCAGCGGTTGAGCTTGGCGTTGAGCTGGGCGACGTACTCCTCGACCATCGTCTGGGCCTCGGCCGACGTGACGATCTCGGTGTAGCTGCGCCCTTCGAGCGGGCCGCCGGCGACCCAGCCGCGGATCGCATCCGGGTCCAGGGTGACAAGCATCGTGCAGAAGTTGCGCGCCTGACCGACGACGACCGCCTGCGAGGTGTACGGGCAGATGGCCTTGAACATCCCCTCGATGTGCGAGGGCGCGATGTACTTGCCGCCCGAGGTCTTGACCAGTTCCTTCTTGCGGTCGGTGATCCGTAGGTAGCCCTGCTCGTCGAGCATGCCGATGTCACCGGTACGGAAGAAGCCGTCCTCGGTGAACGCGGCGGCGGTCTCCTCCGGCAGGTTGTGGTAGCCGCGCATCACCGGCCGACCCCGCACCAGGATCTCCCCGTCGGTCTCGATCCGGCACTCCAGGTCGCCCATCGCCCGGCCCACGGTGCCGATCCGCAGACCCGTCGGCGTGTTGACGAAGCTGCCGGCGCTGGTCTCGGTCAGCCCGTAGCCCTCGGAGATCGGCAGGTTCGCCGCGGCGAAGAAGGTCGCGATCTCCGGGCTGAGCGGAGCGGCGCCGGACACCAGCACCCGTATCCGGCCGCCCAGACGGGCCTGGAGCTTGCTGAACACCAGCTTGTCGGCGATCCCGTAGCGCAGCTTCAGCCCACCCGGCACCGGCTTGCCGGCCTGCTCCAGGGTCACTTTCTCCTTGCCGACGCCGACGGCCCAGGCGAAGATCTTCGCCTTCGCGCCGCCGGCGCCCTGCGCGGTGGTCACGGCCTTGTTGTAGACCTTCTCGAACACGCGGGGAGCGCCGCACATCAGCGTCGGACGGATCACCGAGAGCAGATCGACGAGCCGGTCCACCCGCCCGTCGACGTAGGTGGGCAGGCCGACGTGGATGGCGCCGCAGAGCAGGGTCTTGCCGAACGAGTGGGCGAGCGGCAGCCACAGGTACTGCAGGTCGTCGTCGCGTATCAGCTCGCCCGCGGTCTGCGCCACGGCTTGCCAGCACCAGCCGCCGTGCAGCAGCTCGACGCCCTTGGGTTGGCCGGTGGTGCCGGAGGTGTAGATCAGCGTGGCCAGGTGGTCCGGGCCGATGCCGGCCACCAACATGTCGATCAGCTCCGGCTCGGCGGCCAGCGCCTGGGTGCCGCGCTCCTCCAGGTCGGCGAGCGTCAACTGCGCGATCGGGGCGTTCGGATCGACGGCGCCGTCGAGGAGCACCACGTGGGTGAGCGCGGGCAGGGTCGCCCCGGCGATCTTCGCCGCCTGGGCCGGGTTCTCCGCGAACAGCACCTTCGACCCGGAGTCGGCGACGATGTACGTCGCGTCGGCCGGCTCGGTGGTCGGGTAGACGGTGGTGGTCGCGCCGCCGGCACACATGATGCCGAGGTCGGCGATCACCCATTCCAGCCGGGTGTTGGCGAGGATCGCGACCGGGTCCTCCTGGCCGACGCCCAGGCCGTGCAGACCGGCGGCGACCGCCTTGGCGCGCTGGCCGACCTGCGCCCAGGTCAACCAGACCGGCCCCGAGTCGTCGGCGTTCGGGGACGCGAACGCGTGCCGGTCGGGGGTGGCCGCCACGCGCTTGAGAAACATGTCCGGGATGGAACGGTACGGTACATCGAGAGCCATCGCTGTAGCCGCCTTCGGGGGTGGTGACGTGACGGTCGTCACGTCATGATGGTTACCGAAGAGTATTGCCTGGCGCGGTGCGGCGGCTAGTCCGGGTGATCGTCCGGCCGAACTGGTACGGGCGAATCAGGCGTACCGGTCGGCGACGACTGACCAGTCGTAGGTGGCGCGGACCCAGTTTCGCCGTGCCGCGAGCGCGTGGCGCATGCCGTCGTCCCCGTCGGCCAGCAGCGCCTTCTCGACATCCAGGTACGCGGCCAGCCCCTGGTTGAACTGGTCCGCCGCGGCCCGCAGCGCGCTCGCCTCATCCGCGCCGCTGGCGCGGGCGAGCACCGTCACCAGGTTGTGCGCGTCCGGGTCGACCTGACTCTCCTTGCCGTAGGAGAAGAGGTCGTTGCACCAGCACACCAGGTCGACCGCCAGCAGATCCAGGGTGACCAGCGCCGGATGGGCGTGCTGGGCCGACCCGAGTGGCTGGGCCGCCGCCAGGTCGGTGAGTGTGAGGCACGGGCGTACGCCACCGATGTGCCGCCGCAGTTGGACGTACTCCGCCGCCTCGGGTACCCGCCGACGCTCCCGGTTGGCAGCCTCCCAGAGCAACGCCAGCAGGTACTCCCGCATCTGGCTGACGAACCGCAACAGCAGGGCCGGATTGTCGTGCAGCCGGGTGCGGCGGCACAGGTCGTGCAGCGCGTCACCGAGCGGCCCGACGGCGGGCGGTACGACGTCCGGGTCTCCGCAGCGGTCCAGCACGTCGATCAGGGTGCTGATCGCCGGCCCCAGCCGGGCCGGGTCGGCGCCGAGGCCGTCCTCGTCGCAGGCGTCATCCATCACGAAGAGCCAGCTGATCAGGTCGGTGAGCAGGCGCAACCCGTCCACCGACCCGTCCGGGCAGGCTCGGCCGGACAGGCCGGCGGCGTCGGCCCGTTGCAGCCGACGCACGCGCTGGCCGGAATCGACCAGCCCGAACGTGCGCGCCCACTCGACGCTCTCGCTCCCCACCTGCTCGGCGGCCGCGTGGCGCCCCGCACGAAATGGAGGCTCCCGCAGCGCCGAAATCGCAAAATTCCGCACAGTGCGCCCCCACTTCGTACCGCCCGGCGCGGAGCGGCGCGGTGAAGAGTACGGGAGGGGACATCAGCGTGTTTCGCTGGGTGTGCGCAACGCCACACTTGACTTGTGACCGCTTCAGCTCAGGGAGTCACATGCCCAGCTTGGCGGCGCGTAGCCGACGCGCGGCGTCCGTCGGCCCGTCCAGTTGGACCTTCGCCACCCGCTGCCGGCCGGACAGGAACAGGACCAGTTCGGCGGGGGCGCCGACCAACCGCAGCGGCTCCCCACCCCGGCCGACGGAGATCTCGCCGTGGCCGGGCGCCTGCACGTACAGGTCCGCCGGGAAGCGGCGCAGGGCCAGCCGGGCCAGCGGGGCGGCACGTTTCCACAGGGCGCTCTGCAGGCCGGCGGGCAGGTCGCGCCGTTGCCATCCGGAGCTGGCCCGCCGCACGTCCTCGTGATGGATGAAGAACTCCATCGTGTTGGCCAACTCGTCGGTCAGGGGGTTGCTGACCGGGCTCCACAGCGGCGGCCGTCGTACCTGCGCCACCAGCTCCGGGTAGGGCCGCGCGGCGAGTCGGCGACGCACCCGTTCGGCGTAGCCGCGCAGCGGCGGCAGCATGATCCCACCGGCGGCGTCCGGGCGGCGTTCCCGTAGCACCAGGTGCGCGGCGAGGTCACGGGTCGCCCACCCCTCGTTGATCGTCGGGGCGTCCGGCCCGAGGGCCAGCAGGAGATCGGCCAGCGCCTCGCGCTCGGCTCGGGCGTACCGCGGCATGCGCCGATCGTAGGCCCGCTGGCTCGTCGGCGCGCGACACCGGCCGCCGGCCCGTCGCCGGCCGCTCGTCGTCACCCGGTACGTGACGGTCGACATATCCGGTCCGGGTCGGCGGCGCTGGCCCGGACCGGTAAGGATGAGGGAGATAATTGCGGCTTACGGCGGGGGAAAGCGTGGCGAGCAAGACAAGTCGGGATGTGCTCAGCCGAGGGCTGGGCGTCCTGCGGCAGGCGATCCGCGAGCAGCCCCGGATCTTCACGGTCGCGGTCGTCGGCAGCGTGCTGTTCGGCGGGATGATCATCGTCAGCGCGCGGGTCGTCGGGACGGTCATCGGTGAGGTGGCGCTTCCGGCCATCGAACGCGGCGAGGTGGGCGCCGGCACCCTGGCGCTGGCCGCGGCCGCGTTGTTCGGGATCAGTGTGCTGCGCGTGGCGGGCATCTTCGGCCGCCGGCTCGGCGCCGGCTACATGCAGTACCGCCTCCAGGCCTCCTACCGCCGCCGGGTCACCCGTCGCTACCTGGAGCTGCCGCTGTCCTGGCACCACCGCAACTCCACCGGCACCCTGCTGTCCAACGCCAACTCGGACGTGGAGGCGGCCTGGTACCCGATCGCGCCGCTGCCGTTCGCCGTCGGCACCTTGGTGATGCTCGTCGGCGCGATCGTGTCGCTCTTCGCCACCGACTGGGCGCTGGCCCTCGTCGGGCTCGCGGTCTTCCCCGCGCTGTTCGCCCTCAACGTCGTCTACTCCCGCCGGATGGCACCCCGCCAGGCCCGGGCGCAGCGGCTGCGCGCCGAGGTCAGCGGGATCGCCCACGAGAGCTTCGACGGCGCCCTGGTGGTCAAGACGATGGGCCGCGAGGCCCAGGAGACCGCCCGGTTCGCGGGCCGCGCCGGTGAGCTGCGCGACTCGCTGATCGCGGTCGGCCGGCTGCGCGGCATCTTCGACCCGCTGCTGGAGACGCTGCCCAGCCTCGGCACCCTCGCCGTCCTGGTGGTCGGGGCGTTCCGGCTGCGCCAGGGCGCCATCAGCGTCACCGAGCTGGTCAGCGTCGCCTTCCTCTTCACCGTGCTGGCCTTCCCGGTCCGGGCCATCGGGTGGGTCCTGGCCGAGCTGCCGCGCAGCGTCGCCGGCTGGGACCGGGTGCGCCGGGTACTCGACGCCACCGGCGAGATGCCGTACGGCCAGCGCGTGCTCGACCCGGCCAGCTCCGGCCCGGCCACCCTCACCTTCAGCGACGTGCACTTCTCCTACCCGCCGGCCGAGGCGCACGAGGTCGGCGCACAGGTCCTCGGTGAGGTCGGCTTCACGGTGCCGGCCGGTCGGACGGTGGCCCTGGTCGGGCCCACCGGCGCCGGCAAGTCCACGATCGCCTCGCTGGCGGTACGCCTCGTCGACCCGGACTCCGGCACCGTCGCCCTGGACGGGGTGGACGTGCGCGAGCTGACCGCCGCCTCGCTGGCCGGCACGGTGGCGCTGGTCGCCCAGGTGCCGTTCGTCTTCGACGACTCGGTACGCGCCAACATCGCCCTCGACCGGCCGGGCATCGACGACGAGGCGGTCTGGGCGGCGCTGCGGCTGGCCGAGGCGGACGGGTTCGTCGCCGCGCTGCCCGACGGTCTGGACACCATGGTCGGCGAGCGGGGCACGTCGCTCTCCGGCGGGCAGCGGCAGCGGCTCACCCTGGCCCGTGCGCTGGCCGGCCGGCCGCGCCTGCTGGTGCTCGACGACGCGACGAGCGCGGTCGATCCGCGGGTGGAGGCGGCCATCCTGGCCGGGCTGCGATCGTCGACCGCCGAGCCGGGGGTGCCGGTCGCGTCGATCCTCGTGGTGGCGTACCGCCGGGCGACCATCGCGCTCGCCGACGAGGTCATCTACGTGGAGCAGGGACGCGTGCTCGCCCGGGGCACGCACAGCGAGTTGCTGGCCACCGTGCCCGGCTACGTCGACCTGGTCACCGCCTACGAGCAGGCGGAGGTCGAGCGCGCGCAGGAGAGCGCGTACGGCGACGAGGTCGTGCCGCTGCCCTCGGGCCTGGAGATCGAGGTGGACCGGTGAGCGCGAGGAGTGCAGCGAAGCGGAGCCCCGCAGTCGCGAACGAAAGGCGGGTCCGGTGAGCGCGAGGAGTGCAGCGAAGCGGAGCCCCGCAGTCGCGAACGAAAGGCCAGCCCGGTGAGCGTAAAGACGTCTGAGACCGCTGAGAAGCAGGAGACGACCTGGCAGACCCTGCGCCGGGGTCTGGCGCTCTCTCCGGAGCTGCGGACCGGCCTGGCCGGCACCCTGGCCCTGGCGTTGGTCTACATGGTCGGTCGGGTGGCCGTGCCGGTCGCCGTGCAGCAGGGCATCGACCGCGGCCTCGTCGGTGGTCTGGACCTCGACGTGGTGTGGACGGTGGTGGCGGTCACCGCCGCGATCCTGGCGGTCACGACGGTCTGCGGTTATCTGATGATGCGCCGGCTGTTCACGGTCAGCGAGACGGCGCTGGCCAACGTCCGGACGCGGGCGTTCCGGCACGTGCACGACCTGTCGATGTTGCACCAGCAGTCGGAGCGGCGGGGCTCGTTGGTCTCGCGGGTCACCAGCGACGTCGACCAGATCACCCAGTTCCTCCAGTGGGGCGGGGTGATCCTGCTGGTCAACCTCGGTCAGCTGGTGGTCACCACCGCCGTGATGCTCGCGTACTCCTGGCAGTTGACCCTTGTGGTGCTGGCCGCGTTCCTGCCGGCGGTGTTCATCATCCGGCAGTTGCAGCAGCGGCTGGGCTCGGCGTACGCGACGGTGCGTCAGCGCACCGGCACGCTGCTCGGCACGATCGGCGAGAGCGTGGTGGGCGCGCCGGTGATCCGGGCGTACGGGATCGCGGGCCGCACCGAGCGGCGGTTGGACGAGGCGATCGACGCGCAGCGTCTGGCGCAGCAGCGGGCGATCCGGATCAGCATCGTGGGCAGCTCGGTCGGCGAGCTGGCGGCGGGGCTCGCGCTGGCGGGTGTGGTGGTGCTCGGGGTGACGCTGGGGGTGGACGGCACGCTGTCGATCGGCCAGTTGACCGCGTTCCTGTTCCTGGTGACGCTCTTCATCCAGCCGGTGCAGATCGCCACCGAGGTGCTCAACGAGGCGCAGAACGCGATCGCCGGCTGGCGTCGGGTGCTGGATGTGCTGGACGTCGCCCCCGACGTGGCCGACCCGGGGGAGCAGGGGCGCAAGCTGCCGGCCGGGCCGCTGGACATCCGGTTCGCCGGTGTGCGGTTCGCCTATCCGGGTGGCCCGCCGGTGCTGCACGACATCGACCTGGAGATCCCGGCGAAGAGCCGGGTGGCGGTGGTCGGCGAGACCGGCAGCGGCAAGACGACCTTCGCCAAGTTGCTGACCCGTCTGATGGACCCGTCGGCCGGGGCGGTGCTGCTGTCCGGGGTGCCGTTGGCGGAGGTGCGGTTCGACTCGCTGCGCTCCCGGGTGGTGATGGTGCCGCAGGACGGGTTCCTCTTCGACGCGACGGTGGGGGACAACGTCCGGTTCGCCCGGCCGGAGCTGACCGACGAGGAGCTGAGCGCGGCCTTCACCGAGCTGGGCCTGTCGGACTGGCTGGAGGGTCTCCCGGCGGGTCTGGACACACCGGTCGGGGAGCGCGGCGAGGCGCTCAGCGTCGGTGAGCGGCAGTTGGTCGCGTTGGCCCGCGCGTACGTGGCCGATCCGGACCTGTTGGTGCTGGACGAGGCGACGAGCGCGGTGGACCCGGCGACCGAGGTGCGTCTGCAACGCACCCTGGACGCGGTCACCCGGGGCCGGACGACCCTCGCGATCGCGCACCGGCTCTCCACGGCGCAGGCCGCCGACGAGGTCATCGTGGTGGACCGGGGGCGGGTGGTGCAGCGCGGCCCGCACGACGAGTTGGTCCGCGACGCCGACTCGGTATATGGCCTGCTCTATGCCTCGTGGTTGGAGCAGACCCGGTGAGCTGTCCCGGCTACGCGAGGGTGGTGGACGCCGACGGCCGGGTGCTCTAGGCTCCGGGTTAGGTAAGCCTAACCTTCGAAGGAGGTCGCGCCATGCGGCCCAAGCCCGCCGAGATCGTCCGTACCCTCGTCGCCGGCCGCCTGCCCGGTCTCGTCCATCTCGCGCACCGGCCGGGCCCGCACCACGCCCGGCACGTGACCGACCCGGACGGGCGGGTGCTGCTGCTGGTGCCGGTGGCCAGCCACCTGGCCGCCGCGCTCCAGCCGGTCGCCGGGGCCAGCGACATCGCGGTGGTGCTCGACGTGCTCGACCTGCCGCCCGCCGCCGGTGCGCCGGGTCTGGGTCGCGCCTGGGTCTCCGGCTGGGCGGGCGAGTTGCACGGCGACGAGGCTCGCCGGGCGGCGCTCGACTTCGCAGCGGTGGAGCCGACCGGCGACCTGCTCGACCTGGGCACCCGGTTCCGGCTGTTCCGCTTCGAGGTGGTCGAGGTCCGCTGGGAGCGCGCCGGCGCCGTGCGCCGGATCGACCCGGGGGAGTACGCCGAGGCCGAGCCGGACCCGGTGCACCCGGTCGAGGCGCGTCTGCTCGCCGACCTCGCCGAGCGCCACGGCGCCCAGGTGACCGCGTACCTGCGCCGGCAGCTCGGGTTGACCGAGCAGACCCTCGACGGGCCGCCCCGGGTGGTGCGCATCGACCGCTACGGGCTGGTGGTCGCCCTCGGCCACCCCGGCGCCCGACGTCGGATCCGGTTGGCCTTTCCCGGCCCGGTGGCCGACCCGGCCGACCTGCCGCGACTGCTCCCACCGCTGCGCCTGCCCGCCAGCGCTCAGCCGCCGCGCTGACGGTCAGGTCGGCAGGGGGCCGGTGAGGTAGCGCTGGATCGTCGGGCCGATCGCGGCGACGAGGGTCTCCGGGTCCGCCGAGGCGACCGGCTCCAGGCGCACCACGTACCGCATCATGGCCAGGCCGATCATCTGGGTGGCCACCAGGGAGCCGCGCAGCGGTAGCTCGGCCGGATCCACGTCGAGGTTCTCCAGCACCCGGCGCAGCACCTGGGTGGTGACGAACTCGCGCAGCAGTCGGGCGGTCCACTCGTTGCTCACCGCGGAGCGCAGCAGTGCCTGCGCGGCGCTGCCGGTCGGGGAGTCCCAGACGCCGAGGAAGATGCGCACCATCCGCTCACCGGCGCCGTCCCGGTCACCGGCGAGCACCTTCGGCACCAGCTGACCGGGATCGACCGGAAAATCCATCGCGGTCCGGAAGAGGTGGTCCTTGCTGCCGAAGTAGTGGTGCACCAGCGCCGGGTCGACCTCCGCCGCGCCGGCGATGGCCCGGATCGAGGCGGCGTCGAAGCCCCGTTCGGCGAACGCCGTCCGCGCCGCGTCGAGAATCGCCTCCCGGGTGCCCGGTTTGCCGGGTCGCCGGCCGGTTCGCCGCGTCATCGCCGCCCTTCGTTCGTCCGCCTGGCCCGTCGTGGGCCGGCCCTGCCCGCGCCGGGGTCGGCCGCCGCGCCGGCCGCCGCCCCCGGCGCCGGCCGTCAGCCGCTGCGTCGGCGCAGGGTGGCCGCCGCGAGCACCAGCGCCAGCACCACCGCACCGAGCACCACCGCCACGTCCCGCCACATCGTGCCGGTCGGCTCGGCGTGGGCGCCGACCTCCTGCAACGCCTCGATGGCGTACGAGAGGGGGAAGGCGTCACTGAGTGCCTGGAGCCAGCCGGCCATCTGGTCACGGGCCACGAACAGCCCGCAGAGCAGCAGTTGGGGGACCACCACGACTGGCAGGAACTGTACTGCCTGGAACTCGGTCCGCGCGAAGGCGCTGCACAGCAGCCCGAGGGCGACACCGAGCACGGCGTCGACGACGGCGATCCCGATCACCAGTCCGATGCTGCCGGCGGTCTCCAGGTCGAAGACCCAGTACGCGACGGCGGCGGCGACGGCCGCCTGCACGGCGGCGGCCAGCCCGAACGCGATGCCGTACCCGAAGAGCAGGTCGAGCTTGCCCAGCGGTGTGGTGAGCAGACGTTCCAGGGTGCCGGAGGTGCGTTCGCGGAGCATGGCGATGCTGGTCACCAGGAACATGATCACGAAGGGGAAGATGCCCAGCATCACCAACGCGACCCGGTCGAACGTCGTCGGCTGGCCGGGTGGGGTCGGCTGGTCGGCGTACATGAAGTAGACCAGGGTGAGCAGGACGGCCGGCACCACCACGAGCAGCGCGATCGTCCGCCGATCGTGCCGGAGCTGACGCAGGATGCGGCCGGTGGTGGCCGCCAGGATCCGGGGGTTCATGACTGCTCCTGTGCGGCGTTCGAAACGGTGGTGGTGGGACCCGCCTCGCCGGCCCGGATCAGGCGCAGGAACGCCTCGTCGAGATCGTCCACACCGGCGGCGGCGCGGATGGCGGCCGGGCTGTCGTCGGCGATCAACCGTCCCTGGCGGATCAGCAGCAACCGGTCGCAGCGGGCCGCCTCGTCCATCACGTGACTGGACACCAGCAGGGTGGTGCCCGCGGCGGCCATCGCGTGGAACCGGGCCCACAGGTCGGCCCGCAGCACCGGATCCTGACCGACTGTCGGCTCGTCGAGAATGACCAGCTCCGGCTCCCCGACCAGGGCGCAGGCCAGCGAGGCCCGGCTGCGTTGACCGCCGGAGAGGGTGGCGACCAGTTGACCGGCGGCCTCGGCCAGGCCGACATCGCTGATCGCCCGGTCGGCCTCGACCCGTCCGCGCCCGTAGAGGGCCGCGAAGTAGCGGGCGTTCTCCCGGACGGTCAGGTCGGCGTAGACGCTCGGCGCCTGGGTCAGGTAACCCACCCGGTGCCGCAGCGCCGGGGTGCCCGCCGGTTGGCCCAGCACGGTGACCGTGCCGCCGCTGACCACCTGCACCCCGACCACGGCGCGCATGAACGTGGTCTTGCCACTGCCGCTGGGGCCGAGCAGCCCGGTGACGGCCCCACGGGGGACCTGGCAGCTGATGCGGTCCAGCACCCGCCGCCCGCCCCGGTCGACGACCAGGTCGCGGACGCCTATCGCGTCGTCCATCACGTGCCTCCCAAGAAACTCATCATCTGTTGAACTCAACGCTAGATGAAATACTGCCTTCGGTGCAACGGCGGGACCGGCGATCGGCCAGCTACCGTGCATCGAGCATGAGAACGGGCAGTAGGCTTCGGACCGGACAGCGAGTCCGCCAACGGGCATTGCGCGCTGATCGGACGTACGGCACGATGGCGCCGTGGGTCACGCTCCGTTACCGAATAGCGGTTTTTTCGAGGACTGGGCCGCGCGGTTGCGGCAGACCGTCGAGCGGCCGGTCGTCGGCATCCTGCTGCGCGGCAGCCACGCCCGCCGAGCGGCCACCGCGCACAGCGACGTCGACCTCGACGTGCTGGTCGGCGGCGCGCCGTACGCGGCGCGGCAGGCGTACCTGGCCGAATCCGCAGGTCGGGTCACCCACGTCTCGGTCGCCGCCCGCGACGTCCGCTCCTGGGTGCACCGGCTCGGCGAACCGGCCGACTGGGCGTTCGGGCTGCCGGTCACCGCGCCGGCGCGGCTGCTCTGGGCCGACCCGCACTGGCGGCCCCGGATCGACCTGCCGGTGCTCTGCCAGCCCGCCGAACCACCCCGACTCGAGGAGCTGATCGCCACGCTCGGTAAGGCAGCGGCCGCCCGGTCCGCCCACGACCGCCTCGGGGTCCGGCTCGCCGTCGCCGACCTGGCCCGACTCTGCCCGTCGGTGCTGCGCCCCGCGAACCCGTCGGTGCGGGTCCACTCCCGCCGGGCGGCCTTCGCGGCGGCCCTGGACCTGCCGGTGGCCCCACCGGGCTACCGGGCGGACATGCTGCTCTGCCTCGGGCTCCGACCGGGCGCCACCGGCCAACTGTGGGCCGCCGCCGTCCGGCTCGTCGCCGGCACCCTGCCGTTGATCCGACCGTACGCCGAGGAGATCGCCGAGGCGGCCGGGGCGGACCTGGCCGCCGCCCTGCTCGACGGCCGGCTGGACCGTTACGTGGCCCAGTTGGCCCGGCCGGACGGACCCGCGCCGCAGCCCTGCCGGGAGCGGTCACCGGTGCCCGCGCCACGTGCGGGACACTTGGACACTGTGTCCGTACCTGACTCGCCGGCGACCGGCGTCCCCAGCGCTCCGAGCGACCCGGTGGCCTCCGGGTCGGCCCGCCCGTCCCGACTCGACGCGGCCATCGCCGCCCGACTGCGCCGTACCGCCGACGGTCTGGTCGCCGCGGTGGTCCGCGCGCACGACTCGGGCGAGGTGCTGATGGTCGCCTGGATGGACGACGAGGCGCTGCACCGCACCCTCACCACCGGTCGGGCCACCTACTGGTCGCGCAGCCGACGCGAATACTGGGTCAAGGGGGCCACCTCCGGGCACCACCAGTACGTCCGATCGGTCGCGCTGGACTGCGACGGAGACGCGCTGCTGGTCAGCGTGGACCAGGTCGGCGCGGCCTGCCACACCGGCCAGCGGACCTGCTTCTTCACCGAGTTGCCCGTCACCTCCCCGGAGGCACGGTGAGCGCGCGCGGCGCAGCCCGGCGCAGTCCCGCAGCCGCGAACGAAAGGCAGACCCAGCCATGACCGACGGCACCGTCAGCCCCGACCTGGGCACATTCACGGAGCTGGCCGCCGACTGGCGGGTGGTGCCGGTGACCCGGCGGCTCCTGGCCGACGCGGAGACGCCGGTCGGGGTCTACCGGAAGCTGGCCGGTGGACCGGGCACGTTCCTGCTGGAGTCGGCCGAGCAGGGCGTCGGCTCGGCCGGCCTGGCCTGGTCGCGGTACTCGTTCATCGGCGTCCGCAGCAGCGCCACCCTCGTCGAGCGCGACGGCGTGGCGACCTGGCTCGGCACGCCGCCGGCGGGGCTGCCCACCGGCGGTGACCCGGTGCGGGTGCTGCGGGAGACGGTGGCGGCGCTCGCCGGCCCGGTCGGGGACCCGTCCGACGGTCTGCCGCCGCTGACCGGGGGCATGGTCGGCTACCTCGGGTACGACCTGGTCCGCCGGTTCGAGCGGCTGCCCGAGCTGACCGAGGACGACCTCGGCGTGCCGGAGTTGGGCATGATGCTCGCCACCGACCTGGTGGTGCTCGACCACTACGACGGCTCGGCGATCCTGGTCGCCAACGCGGTGCTGCCGCCGCTGGACGCCCCGGACCGCGCCCCGCAGGTCGCCGCCGCGTACCACCACGCGGTGGGCCGACTCGACGCGATGACCACGGCGCTGTCCCGGCCCATCCCGCCGATGATCTCCACCGTCGAGCGTCCGACGGCCGGGGAGGTGCTCTGCCGTACGCCCGACGGCGGCTACCCGAAGGCGGTGGAGGCCGCCAAGGAGGCGATCCGGGCCGGTGAGTGCTTCCAGATCGTGCTCTCCCAGCGCTTCGAGCGCTCGACGCACGCCGACCCGCTGGACGTCTACCGGGTGCTGCGCACCAGCAACCCCAGCCCGTACATGTACCTGCTGCGCTTCGACGGGTTCGACATCGTCGGCTCGTCCCCGGAGGCGCACCTGAAGGTCACCGGCGGCGCGGACGGGCGGCGTCGGGCGTTGCTGCACCCGATCGCCGGCACCCGGCCGCGCGGTGGCACCCCGGCCGCCGACGCCGTGCTCGCCGCGGAGCTGCTCGCCGACCCCAAGGAACGCGCCGAGCACGTGATGCTCGTCGACCTCGGCCGCAACGACCTGGGCCGGGTGTGTCAGCCCGGCAGCGTGGAGGTGCCCGAGTTCGCCACCATCGAGCGGTACAGCCACGTCATGCACATCGTCTCCACCGTCACCGGCACGCTGCGTGACGACCAGAGCGCGTTCGACGCGCTCGCCGCGACCTTCCCGGCCGGGACCCTCTCCGGTGCGCCGAAGGTGCGGGCCATGGAGATCATCGAGGAGTTGGAGCCGGTCCGCCGGGGCCTCTACGGCGGCACGGTGGGCTACTTCGGCTTCGGTGGCGACCTGGACATGGCGATCGCCATCCGGACCGCGCTCATCCGTGACGGCCGCGCCTACGTGCAGGCCGGGGCCGGGGTGGTGGCCGACTCGGACCCGGCCGCCGAGGATCAGGAGACGCGGAACAAGGCCGCCGCCGTACTGGCGGCGATCGCCGCCGCCGAAACATTGCGGCCAGCCCGGTGAGCGCGAGGAGTGCAGCGCAGCGGAGCCCCGCAGTCGCGAACGAAAGGCCGGCACCGGTGAGCGCGAGGAGTGCAGCGCAGCGGAGCCCCGCAGTCGCGAACGAAAGGCCAGCCCGATGAGGGATGGTGAGCGGTCCGTCGGGGGCCGGCGTGAGTTGACGTACGCCGTACTTCTCTGTCTGGTCGGCGCGGCCCTGGCGCTGTGGGCCGCGACGCGGACCTGGTCGGTCGAGCTGACCGTGCGCCCGGCGCCGCTGCCGCCGGTCCGCGACACGCACAGCGGTGCCGGGCTGCTGCCCTGGCTGCCGGCGTTGGCCCTGGTGACGTTGGCCGGCGGTGGCGCGCTGCTGGCTACCCGGGGTCGGCTGCGGCAGGTGCTCGGTGCGCTGCTCGGTGTGCTCGCTCTGGCCGTGGCGGCCGGCGGTGGGTACGGGCTGGGTGTGGACGTCGACGGCTCGGTGAGCCGGCAGTGGCCGGTGCTCTGCCTGCTCGGCGGCCTGCTGGCCGCTGCGGGCGGTTTCTGGACGGCGGTGCGCGGTGGCGGCTGGCCCGCGATGGGTGCCCGCTACGAGCGGCCGGCCCGCACCGCCCCGCAGGCCGCGCCCGCGCCGACCGGCGCATCGGAGTCGCCCGCGCCGATGGCCGGGCGACGGACCACCGAGGCGTGGGACGCGCTGGATCGGGGTGAGGACCCGACGGCCGAGTGAGGGCGACGGCAGCTACGACAGGTGGGTGTCAGCCGACCGGTTGACGGTCCGGCCGCGGTCGCTGGCTGGCGGCGCGGGCGGCGGTCAGTTCGGCCACCAGGCGGTTCAGTTCGGCGCGCTGGTCGGCGCGGGCCCGGTCGGCGCAGACCGCCTCCCAGGCGTTGCCACGCGCCGTGCGCATCCGCCCCTCGCCCACCACGGCCCGTTCCACGGTGTGCACCACACCGACGGCGAGCGATGCCACCGTCCGCGAGATGGTCGTCAGGCCGATTGTCGCTTGCGGCTCGGACATGCTCATGGTCACCTCGCACGAGGAGTTGCGACGGTCGGGGCAGGCGCGTCATCGAGTCTGCCCGAGGACGATGCTGGCCGGCTGACGTTTCGCCGTCGTGACCGCCGGGTCAACTGTCCCGCCTCGGCCGTGACCAGGGGCCGTCCGTTCGGCCTTGAGATTGCTCACAACATCGACCGACGCCGTTGTCGTCGGGCGCGGGCGGGGAACTGGTGGCATGATCGATGCATCGGCACGGTCTGACCGCGGCCGCCAGGCTCCATACCGCGTTGCGATTGTCGATACGGGAGGTGGCGCTGCGTGACATACCGTTCACGGCAAGTCGGCCATTATGCCGCAGCCCTTTTCGTGAGCAGCGCCATACCCCCGGCATTCGGCGTCGGTCGGCTGCCCCTAGCATCGGCCCATGACGCCCGGAGAGGGGAGTCCGTTGGTGACTGCTGAGCATGCGCACGCGGAGGGGGACGAGGCCGGTCAGGCAGCGTCCGTAAGCGTGCTCGACGAGATTCTGGCTGGCGTGCGTGAGGACGTCGCCCGACGCCAGGAGCAGGTTCCGCTGGAGCGGATCCGTGAACTGGCAGCGGCGGCGCCGCCGCCGCTGGACGCGTACGCGGCGTTGCGTAAGCCCGGCGTCGCCGTGATCGCCGAGGTGAAGCGCTCGTCGCCGTCCAAGGGGCGGCTGGCCGAGATCGCCGATCCGGCCGACCTGGCGGTCGACTACGCCGCCGGTGGGGCGCGGGCGATCAGTGTGCTGACCGAGGGGCGCTGGTTCGGTGGCTCACTCGACGACCTGGCGGCCGTTCGGGCCGCGGTCAGCGTGCCCGTGCTGCGCAAGGACTTCGTGGTCTCCAGCTACCAGATCCACGAGGCGCGCGCGCACGGCGCCGACCTGGTGCTGCTGATCGTCGCCGCGCTCGAGCAGAACGTGCTGATGGGCCTGCTGGAGCGGATCGAGTCGCTGGGCATGACCGCTCTGGTCGAGGTGCACGACGAGGAAGAGGCCGACCGCGCGCTGGAGGCGGGCGCTCAGGTGATCGGGGTCAACGCCCGTGACCTGCGTACCCTGGAGGTCGACAGGTCGGTGTTCGAGCGGATCGCACCCGGCCTGCCCAGCAGCGTCGTCAAGATCGCCGAGTCCGGCGTTCGTGGTCCGCACGACCTGATCCGGTACGCCTCCGCGGGTGCTGACGCGGTCCTCGTGGGCGAGGGCCTGGTCACGCAGAAGAGTCCTCGCGAGGCGGTCGCCGAGCTGGTCAACGCGGGTAATCACCCGGCAACGCCCCGGCCGGTGCGCTGACCTCGCACCGGACGCCCCACCGAGAGGATTTCCGATGAGCGCCGACGCGCTGGCCCCGGTGGCCGGCCCGCAGCCCGACTCCGCCGGCCACTTCGGCCGCTTCGGCGGTCGGTTCGTTCCCGAGGCCCTGGTGGCCGCGCTCGACGAGCTCGACGGGGCGTGGCGCACGGCCATGGCGGACGAGTCCTTCCGGGCCGAGTTCGGCGCGCTGCTGCGCGACTACGCGGGCACGCCGTCGCTGCTCTACGAGGCCCGGCGGTTCTCCGCGAAGGTCGGGGCGCGGGTGTTGCTCAAGCGTGAGGACCTCAACCACACGGGCGCGCACAAGGTTCGTAACGTGCTCGGCCAGGCGCTGCTCACCAAGCGGATGGGCAAGACCCGGGTGATCGCCGAGACCGGCGCCGGCCAGCACGGCGTGGCCACCGCGACGGCCGCCGCCCTGTTCGACCTGGAGTGCGTGGTCTACATGGGCCAGGTCGACACCGAGCGGCAGGCGCTCAACGTGGCCCGGATGCGGATGCTCGGCGCCACCGTCGTGCCGGTCACCAACGGCTCGCGCACCCTCAAGGACGCGATGAACGAGGCGATGCGCGACTGGGTGGCGAACGTCGACGAGACGCACTACCTGATCGGCACCGCCGCCGGTCCGCACCCGTTCCCGGCGATGGTCCGCGACTTCGTCCGGGGCATCGGTGACGAGGCCCGTCAGCAGTGCCTCGACCTGACCGGCGCGCTGCCGGACGCGGTCACCGCCTGCGTCGGCGGCGGCTCCAACGCGCTGGGCATCTTCCACGCGTTCGTCGGCGACGACGACGTGCGGCTGTACGGGTTCGAGGCCGGCGGCGACGGCGTGGCCACCGGCCGGCACGCGGCCAGCATCACGGGTGGGTCGGCCGGTGTCCTGCACGGCACCCGCACCTACGTGTTGCAGGACGCCGACGGGCAGACGCTGGAGTCGCACTCGATCTCCGCCGGTCTGGACTACCCGGGCGTCGGGCCCGAGCACGCCTGGCTGCACGACACCGGCCGGGCGAGTTACCTCCCGGTCACCGACGTCGAGGCGATGGCCGCCTTCGAGCTGCTGTGCCGCACGGAGGGGATCATCCCGGCGATCGAGAGCGCCCACGCGCTCGCCGGCACCGTCGCGCTGGGTCCGAAGCTCGCCGCCGAGCTGGGTCGGGAGCCCACCATCGTGGTCAACCTCTCCGGTCGGGGCGACAAGGACGTGCACACCGCCGGCGACTACTTCGGCATCCTCGACAAGGAGCGGTGAGATGAGCCGGATCGGGGTGGCCTTCGACAAGGCCCGCGCCGACGGACGGGCCCTGCTGATCGGCTGCATGCCGGCCGGGTTCCCGAGCGTCGACGGCAGCATCGCCGCGATGACCGCAATGGTCGAGGCCGGTGTCGACGTCATCGAGGTGGAGATTCCCTACTCCGACCCGGTGATGGACGGGCCGGTGATCCAGAAGGCCAGCGACATCGCGCTGGCCGGCGGCGTCCGCACCAGGGACACCCTGCGCATCATCGAGGCGGTGGCGGCCACCGGCGCTCCGGTGGTCACCATGACCTACTGGAACCCGGTCGAACGGTACGGCGTGGACGTGTTCGCCCGTGACCTCGCCGCCGCCGGTGGCACCGGTCTGATCACTCCCGACCTCATTCCCGACGAGGCGGCCGAGTGGCTGGCCGCCTCGGACGCACATGGACTGGACCGCACGTTCCTGGTCTCCCCGTCGTCCACCGACGCGCGGCTGGCGATGACCGTGCAGCACTGCCGCGGTTTCGTCTACGCGACAGCGGTCATGGGTGTCACCGGCGCCCGGGCGCGTACCTCGGACGCCGCGCCGACGCTTGTCTCCCGGGTCCGGGAGGTCACCGACCTGCCGGTGGGTGTCGGTCTCGGCGTGGGCACGGGTGCGCAGGCCGGCACCGTCGCCGGTTACGCCGACGGGGTGATCGTCGGCAGTGCGCTGATCAGGTGTCTGCTCGACGCGCCCACCGAGGCGGAGGGGCTGGCTTCCCTGCGTGCCCTCAGTGCCGAACTCGCCGAGGGCGTCCGCAACCCCACCCGCTGACCCCACCCGCGGCGAGGGATTCGCGTCCCTGCGGCGGGCCTCGGGTCGCTGACGGATTCGTCAGTGGCGCCGGGACGGGTCCGCGGCCTCGCCGCGTTGCTCGGGTGGCTGCCCCACTCCCGACCGCCCGTCCGGGCTGGTCGCCGTTCGGTCCTGCTCGGCTGGGCGAGCGGCTGGCGGCGAGGCCTCGGTGGGGCCGGGCAGCGGCGGGACGTCGCGGAGCATGCCGGAGCGGCCGGCGGTCGCGTCGGCGACGGCGGCCCGGGTGAGCGGGGTGACCGCCTCGGGCAGCGCGTCGGGGGAGTGCCAGGACAACCGACAACCCGGCAGGGGGTCGGCGGGCGGGTGGCCGTCGGTGGCGCACGCCCGAAAGACGTGCACGAGTACGTCGGGCAGCGGCCCGACGCGCCCGGGCGACGTCTGCCCGGTGGGGCCGCTCAGGTGGTAGACGCCGACCAGGTCGACCAGCTCGATCTCCCAGCCGGTCTCCGCGCGGATGTCCCGTAGGGCCGCCCGCACCGGGCTCTCGGCCGGACGCAGCCGCCCACCGGGCAACGCGTAGCGGCGCTCTCCCCGGCCCTGCTGGCAGAGCAGCACCTGGCCGGTGTCGTCGGTGACGACCGCGGCGACCGCCCAGGTGAGCGCGCTCATGGACAAAGAGCGTACGGGGGCGCAAACCAGAAGTCACCGAGATGCGCGCTCCCGTGCCCGGGGTGCCGCTACGGGGGTGTGCAGCGGTAGCGTGTGCACCCGTGACCCTCGCCTCGCTGTCCCCCCAGGCGGCCCTGCCCAGTCCCAGCACCGCGGTCTGGCAACTCGGGCCGGTGCCGATCCGGGCGTACGCGCTCTGCATCATCGCCGGCATCGTGCTGGCCTGCTGGGTGACGGAGCGCCGGCTGCGGCAGCGCGGCGTCGCGCCCGGCGCGGTGCTCGACATCGCCGTCTGGGCGGTGCCGGCCGGCATCATCGGCGCCCGGATCTACCACGTCGTCACCTCACCGGAGAAATACTTCGGCACCGGTGGGGACCCGATGAAGGCCTTCGCCATCTGGGAGGGCGGTCTCGGCATCTGGGGCGCCGTCGCCGGTGGGGCGGTCGGTGCGTACATCGCCGCCCGGCAGCTCGGCATCCCGTTCGGCGTGGTGGCCGACGCGGTGGCACCCGGGCTGGCGCTGGCCCAGGCGGTCGGCCGGGTCGGCAACTGGTTCAACAACGAGCTGTTCGGTGGCCGCACCACGCTGCCGTGGGGCCTGCAGATCCACCGGATGGATCCGGACAACCCGGGGCACGCGCTGCGGGACGACGCCGGGCAGCCGATCCTCGAACCGGGCCTCTACCAGCCGACCTTCCTCTACGAGGCGCTGTGGAACCTCGGCGTCGTCGCCCTGGTCCTTCTCCTGGACCGCCGGCTGAAGCTGGGCCGTGGTCGCGCGTTCGCCCTCTACGTGATGGGCTACACCGTCGGCCGGTTCTGGATCGAGATGATGCGCACCGACGAGGCCAACCAGATTCTGGGCGTACGACTGAACGTCTGGACCGCCGGCCTGGTCTTCCTCGGCGCGTTGATCTACTTCGTCCGGGTGCGCGGCCCGCGGGACTACCTGATCCCGCTCGGCGCGGTGGCGACGCCGACCCCGCCTCCCACCTCCGACCTGTCCCAGATCGACCTCTCGGAGCGGGAGACCCCCGCGCGGGCCACCGCCCCGGAGGGCTACCGGGTGGTCAGCGAGGAGCAGTACGCCGCCTGGCAGGACACCGGCGTCATCCCAGCGGAGCCGGCCACCGACCAGGGCGCCGAGCCGCTCGATGACGCGTCGTCGGTCGACGGCCCGTCGACCGACGACGAGCCGGTGGACGACCCGTCGGGTGTGCGTACCGACCGGGCCGACGCCGCAGGCGTGCGGCCCGCCGACCGGGACAGCTGAGCGGGGGCGGCACCGATGCGAAGCGCGGTGGTGGTCGGCGCGGGGGTCGGTGGCCTCGCGGTGGCCGGTGCGCTGGCCCGTTCGGGCTGGCAGGTCACCGTGCTGGAACGCGCCGAACGGATTCGCCCCGAGCCGACCGCCGTGGTGCTCTGGCCCAACGGCGTCCGCGCGTTGCAGGCCCTCGGCCTCGGCGCGGGTCTGACCGCCATCGCCACCCCGCTGTCCGACGGCGGGGTCCGTCGCCCGGACGGGCACTGGCTCGTGCAGCCCCGGCCCATCCCGGCCGACCGGATGCCGGTGGTGGTGCACCGCGAAGACCTGCACGACGCGCTGATCGCGGGCCTCGGTGAGCGGGTCGAGCTGCGTACCGGCGTGACCGTGCGCCACGTCCGCGTCGAGCCGGGCGAGCGACCGGGGGTCAGCGACGGGCGGCAGACCATCGAGGCCGACCTGGTGGTCGCCGCCGACGGCACCGACAGCGGCATCCGCCGCCAACTCGCGCCCGAGTCCCGGGTGGTCAGCTCCGGCTGCGCCGCGTGGCGGGCCGTCATTCCCTGGTACCAGGCGCCGCGGCTGCCCGACGACCAACCGCTGGTCGGTGAGATCCTCGGTGCCGGTTACCGGTTCGTGGCCGCGTCGTTGGGTGAGCGCGGCTCCTCGGGTGGGTCCACCCGGGGCGGGATCTACTGGGTGGCCACTGCCGCCGGCGCTCCTCGCCCGGAACCCCCGGAGACCCAGCTCGCCCTGCTGCGCCGCTGGTACGCGGGCTGGCCCGCCCCGATCGGCGCGCTGCTCGACGCCACCGACCCGGCCGACCTGGTCCAGCAGGAGGTCCGCGAGCTGCGTCCGCTGCCCCGTGCGTACGGCTTCCCCGTTGGGCCGGGCGGGGTGGTGCTGCTCGGCGACGCGGCGCACGCCATGCCGCCGCACCTCGGGCAGGGCGCCTGCCTCGCGTTCGAGGACGCCGCCACGCTCGCCTCGCTGCTGCGCGAGGCTCGACTGCCCGACGCGGTGCAGGCGTACGACCGGATTCGTCGCCCCCGGGCCACGACCGTGGTCCGGCAGACCCGGCGGATGTCGGCGGTGCTCCAGGCCCGGGGCCGGTTGGCGTTGCGCGCCCGCGACGCCGCACTCGGCACGATCAACACGCGGCTGCTCTCCAGCGCCGCCGCCTCGGCCGCCCAGTGGCGTCCCCCAGCCTGACCCACCCCACCCCACCCCACACCCGCACACCCGCGCCGATCTTGCACTTTCTGTCGCCGATACGCGTTAGATATCCGTTTTTGTCGCAACAGAAAGTGCAAGATCGCGCGGCGGGGCGCGTCGCGGCGGGGCGGGCGGCGGGAGCGGTCAGGCGATGAGCGCGGCGGGTTCGGCGATGCAGGCGGTGCCGATGCGGCGGAAGCCCACCCGCAGGTAGACCCGGGCGATGTCGTCGCTGCCCGCGGAGAGAAAGATCAGGTCGGTGCCGGCCGCGTGCAGCTCCCGGGCGAGGGTGGCGGTGACTGCGGCGCCCAGCCCGCGCCGCCGGGCGGCCGGCAACGTGGCCACGCCGGCGATCTCCGCGACGTCGCCGACGCGCATGGCCATGCCGCTGGCCAGCGCCCCGTCGGTCGCCGTCCCGGCGAGCGCGGAGATCCGTCGGCCGTCGGCGATCCGGGTCCGCTCCTCGTCGAGCGCGGCCAACTCCAGTTCGGTGACCGCGGCGTCCCGCTCGGCCGGACCGGCCGCACCGGGCGCGGTGCCGGCGGCGGCGAACGACACCGCTGCCACCGCGCGTCGGGCCGCGACGTCGGCGGCGAAGCCGGGGGAGTCGGCCGCCAGCACCCGCACCGCCGCGTCGGACAGGGTCGCCGGGTCGGGCAGCGCGGCCGGGTCGAGGACCATCAGCGGCGCCTCCAGCACGTGCAGCCCCGCGGAGCGGGCCACCGCCAGCAGCTCGGGAGTCGTCTCGTGCACCCACTCGAAGGCTTCCGGCAGACCCAGCTCGCGCTGCCGCCCGCGGACCGAGGTCACGTCGGCGAGCGACGGCGGCTCGCCGGCGCCGATCCGGGGGCGTGCGTAGAACGGCCAGCCGGCACCTTCGCGCACGAACAGCACCAGCCCGCCATGATCCTCCGCGGCGGCGACGTCGCGGGGCACCGCGTCGTAGAAGCGTTCCAACCGGTCGAAGACGTCCTTGTGTAGCGGATCCACCGCGCGAGACTACACGTCCCAGCCTGTGGACGGTGTGATCAATCTCAGGTGGCTGTGCGAGCCGGGCCCTAACGTAGACTCAATAGACCCACGGGCCGACGTCGTCCCCTGCATGATCAACCTGAGTGACGACAGGAGGCCCGGTGGCTCAGCCGTACGCGGAAATGACACAGCCGCACCCGCACAGCCCGCAGGCGTCCCCGATGCCCGGCACCCGCCCGTCCGCCCAGGGCCTCTACGACCCCGTGCAGGAGCACGACGCCTGCGGGGTGGCCTTCGTGGCGGACCTGCACGGTCGCCGTTCCCACGCGGTCGTCGCCAACGGGCTCGGCGCGCTCTGCCGTCTGGACCACAGGGGTGCCCGGGGCGCGGAGCCCAACACCGGCGACGGCGCGGGCATCATGATCCAGGTGCCGGACACGTTCCTGCGCGCGGCGGCCGACGTTGCGCTACCCCCGGCGGGCGAGTACGCCACCGGGCTGGTCTTCCTCCCCGACGACGACGCCGGCGAGGCGCGTGCCCGGCAGGTGGTCGAGAAGTACGCGCTGGTCGAGGGTGCCGAGGTGCTCGGCTGGCGGGAGGTGCCGATCGCCCCGGAAGGGCTCGGCGAGACCGCCCTGGCGGCGATGCCCCGGGTCCGGCAGGTCTTCGTGGCCGCGCGCCGGCTCACCGGCTCACCGGCCGGCCCGGCCGGTGACGCGCTGAGCGGCATCGAGCTGGACCGGGTGGCGTTCTGCCTGCGCAAGCAGGCCGAACGGGAGACCGCCGAGCGGGGCGTGCCGGCGTACTTCCCGTCGCTGTCCAGCCGGACGATGGTCTACAAGGGAATGCTCACCCCCGACCAGTTGCCGGCGTTCTACCCGGACCTGCGCGACGAGCGGGTGGACAGCGCCATCGCGCTCGTGCACTCCCGCTTCTCCACCAACACGTTCCCGTCCTGGCCGCTGGCGCACCCGTACCGGTTCATCGCCCACAACGGTGAGATCAACACCATCCGGGGCAACCGCAACTGGATGCAGGCCCGCGAGGCGCTCCTGCGCTCGCCGAACGTGCCGGGCAACATCCGGCGGGTCTTCCCGGTCTGCACCCCCGCCGCCTCCGACTCGGCGAACTTCGACGAGGTCCTGGAGTTGCTGCACCTGGCCGGGCGGAGTCTGCCGCACGCGGTGCTCATGATGATCCCCGAGGCCTGGGAGAACGACCCGGGCATGGAGCCGGCCAAGCGTGCCTTCTACCGCTTCCACGCCAGCCTCATGGAGCCGTGGGACGGGCCGGCCTCGGTGGCCTTCACCGACGGCGAGATCGTCGGCGCGGTGCTGGACCGCAACGGCTTGCGCCCGGGGCGCTGGTGGCAGACCGACGACGGGCTCGTGGTGCTCGGCTCCGAGGCGGGCGTGCTCGACCTCGACCCGGCGCACGTGGTCGCGAAGGGGCGGCTCCAGCCAGGCCGGATGTTCCTGGTCGACACCGTGGCCGGCCGGATCGTGCACGACGAGGAGATCAAGTCCGAGTTGGCCGCCGCCCAGCCGTACGGCGAGTGGCTGCACGCCGGGCTGATCGAGCTGGGTGACCTGCCTCCCCGCGCGCACACCGTCTACACCCACGACTCGGTGCGCCGCCGGCAGCAGACCTTCGGCTACACCGAGGAGGAGCTGAAGATCCTGCTCGCGCCGATGGCCCGTACCGGCGCCGAGCCGCTCGGCTCGATGGGCACGGACACCCCGATCTCGCCGTTGTCCACCCGGCCGCGGCTGCTCTACGACTACTTCCATCAGCTCTTCGCCCAGGTCACCAACCCGCCGCTGGACGCCATCCGCGAGGAGTTGGTGACCAGCCTGGCGTCGACGATCGGGCCGGAGGGCAACCTGCTCGACCCGGGCGCGGCGAGCTGTCGGCAGATCGTGCTGCCGCACCCGGTGATCGACAACGACGAGCTGGCCAAGATCCTCTCCATCGACGAGGACGGCGACCTGCCCGGCTTCAAGGCGGTCCGGGTGTCCGGCCTGTACCGCATCCGGGAGGGCGCCGCCGGGATCAAGGCACGGCTGACCGAGATCTGCCGGCACGTCTCCGAGGCCATCGAGGACGGCGTCCGCATCCTGGTGCTCTCCGACCGGGACTCCAACGCCGACCTGGCGCCGATCCCGTCGTTGCTGCTCACCGCCGCCGTGCACCAGCACCTGGTGCGGGAGCAGACCCGCACCCAGGCGGCGCTGATCGTGGAGTCCGGCGACTGCCGGGAGGTGCACCACGCGGCGGTCCTGATCGGCTACGGCGCGGCGGCGGTCAACCCGTACCTGGCGTTCGAGTCCGTCGAGGACATGATCGCCACCGGCGCGCTCGTCGGGGTGGAATTAGCCGCCGCGGTGCGCAACTACGCCAAGGCGCTCGGCAAGGGCGTTTTGAAGATCATGTCGAAGATGGGCATCTCGACGGTCTCGTCCTACTGCGGCGCGCAGGTCTTCGAGGCGGTCGGCCTGGAAACCCGGCTGGTCGAGCGCTATTTCCGGGGCACCCCCAGCCGGATCGGCGGGGTCGGCCTGGCGGGCGTACACACCGAGGTCGCGGCACGGCACGCGCTGGCCTGGCCCCCGGCCGGCACCGCGGCCTCCGCCCGACTGGAGGTCGGCGGCGAGTACCAGTGGCGCCGCGAGGGTGAGCTGCACCTGTTCAACCCGGAGACGGTCTTCCTGTTGCAGCACGCCACCCGCAGCCGGCAGTACGACGTCTTCCGGCAGTACACCGCGAAGGTCGACGCGCTCGCCGCGCAGGCCGGCTCGTTGCGGGGGTTGTTCACCCTGCGTACCGGGCTGCGCCCGGCGGTGCCGATCGAGGAGGTCGAGCCGGCCACCGAGATCGTCAAGCGCTTCGCCACCGGCGCCATGTCGTACGGGTCGATCTCGGCGGAGGCGCACGAGACGCTCGCCATCGCGATGAACCGCCTCGGCGGCAAGTCCAACACCGGTGAGGGCGGCGAGGACGTCGACCGACTGCACGACCCGAGGCGCCGCTCGGCGGTCAAGCAGATCGCCAGCGGCCGGTTCGGGGTGACCAGCGAATACCTGGTCAACGCGGACGACCTCCAGATCAAGATGGCCCAGGGCGCCAAGCCCGGTGAGGGCGGTCAGCTGCCCGGCAACAAGGTCTGGCCGTGGATCGCCCGCACCCGGCACGCCACGCCCGGCGTGGGTCTGATCTCCCCGCCGCCGCACCACGACATCTACTCCATCGAGGACCTCGCCCAGCTGGTGCACGACCTCAAGTGCGTCAACCCGTCGGCTCGGGTGCACGTCAAGCTGGTCAGCGAGTTCGGTGTCGGCACCGTCGCGGCCGGCGTGGCGAAGCTCAAGGCGGACGTCATCCTGATCTCCGGCCACGACGGCGGCACGGGCGCCTCCCCGATGAACTCGCTCAAGCACGCCGGCACCCCCTGGGAGTTGGGGTTGGCCGAGGCGCAGCAGACGTTGCTGCTCAACAAGCTGCGGGACCGGGTCACCGTGCAGGTCGACGGCCAGCTCAAGACCGGCCGGGACGTGCTGGTCGCGGCGCTGCTCGGCGCGGAGGAGTTCGGCTTCGCGACCGCGCCGCTGATCGTCGAGGGCTGCGTGATGATGCGGGTGTGTCACCTGGACACCTGCCCGGTCGGCATCGCCACCCAGAACCCGGTGCTGCGGGAGCGGTTCACCGGCAAGCCGGAGTTCGTGGAGAACTTCTTCCTCTTCCTCGCCGAGGAGGTCCGGGGTTACCTGGCCGAGCTGGGTTTCCGGTCGATCGAGGAGGCGATCGGGCAGTCCGAGGTGCTCGACGTGGCCCCGGCGCTGACGCACTGGAAGGCGCACGGGTTGGACCTGGCGCCCGTCCTGCACCTGCCGGAGCTGCCCGCCGGTGCGGCCCGACGCGGGGTCCGCGCGCAGGACCACGGCCTGGAGCAGGCGCTCGACAACGAGCTGATCGCGCTGGCCCGTCCGGCTCTGACGGACGGGGCGCCGGTGCGGGTCGAGGTGGCGGTGCGCAACGAGCACCGCAGCGTCGGCGCGATGCTCGGCGGCGAGGTGACCCGTCGTTTCGGCGGCGCCGGCCTTCCCGAGGACACCATCGAGTTCGTGCTGCACGGCACGGCTGGGCAGTCGTTCGGCGCGTTCCTGCCGCGCGGGGTGACCCTGCGCCTGCACGGCGACGCCAACGACTACGTGGGCAAGGGCCTCTCCGGGGGCCGGCTCGTCGTCCGTCCGGACGCCGCCGCGCCGTTCCTCGACCCGGACGCCGCGCCGGGGCAGCGGGCCGAGGATCAGATCATCGCCGGCAACACCATCCTGTACGGGGCCACGGCGGGCGAGGTCTTCCTTCGTGGCCGGGTGGGGGAGCGGTTCGCGGTCCGTAACTCCGGCGCGATCGCCGTGGTCGAGGGTGTCGGCGACCACGGCTGCGAGTACATGACCGGCGGCACGGTGGTGGTGCTCGGCGCGACCGGCCGGAACTTCGCGGCCGGCATGTCCGGCGGCACGGCGTACGTGCTCCACCTGGATCGTTCGCGGGTCAACGGGGAGATGGTCGACCTGGCGCCGCTGGGCGAGCAGGAGCAGTCACTGCTGCACGAGCTGGTCCAGCGGCATGTGGCCGAGACCGGCTCGGCGGTCGCCGAGGAGTTGCTCAAGCGCTGGCCGGAGGCGGTGGCCGAGTTCACCGCGGTGGTACCCCGCGACTACCGCCGGGTGCTGGAGATCATGAAGGCCGCCGAAGCCGCCGGCCGCGACGTCGATGACGCGGTGATGAGCGCGCTCAGCGTGCCGTCCGCCGCGCCGGTGCCGCCCGCCCCGCGGGTGGCGGCCCAGGAGGTGGCACGTGCCTGACCCGAACGGTTTCCTGCGCTACGACCGGCGTCTGCCGGCCCGCCGCCCGGTGCCGGTGCGGATCAGTGACTGGCGCGAGGTGTACCCGCCGGCCGGCGAGGAGCTGGTCCGTGAGCAGGCCACCCGCTGCATGGACTGCGGCATCCCGTTCTGCCACGACGGATGCCCACTGGGCAACCGCATCCCGGACTGGAACGACCTGGTCCGCACCGGCAACTGGGACGCCGCGGTGGAGTCGCTGCACGCCACCAACAACTTCCCGGAGTTCACCGGCCGGCTCTGCCCGGCGCCCTGCGAGGCGGCCTGCGTGCTCGGCATCTCCGGCGGGCAGCCGGTGACCATCAAGCAGGTCGAGGTGGAGATCGCCGACGCCGCCGCGGCGCGCGGGTTCGTCCCTCGGCCGGTGCCGGCGCCGTCCGGTCGGTCGGTCGCCGTCGTCGGTTCCGGGCCGGCCGGCCTGGCCGCCGCCCAGCAGCTGGCCCGCGCGGGTCACGCGGTGACCGTGTACGAGCGGGACGACGCGATCGGGGGCCTGCTGCGGTACGGCATTCCCGACTTCAAGTTGGAGAAGCGGCACATCGACGCCCGGCTGGCCCAGCTCGCCGCCGAGGGGGTGCGCTTCCGCACCGGGGTGAACGTCGGGGTGGACGTCACCGCCGAGCAGCTGCGCGCCGAGCATGACGCGGTGCTGCTGGCCGCTGGTGCGTTGCAGGGGCGGGACACGCCGGAGACTCCGGGACGGGCGCTGCGGGGCGTACACCAGGCCATGGCGCATCTCGTCGCGGCGAATCGCGCGGTCGCCACCGCGGCCACCGGCGAGCCGGGCGTCCCGGCCACCGGCGAGGGCCGGCCGGCGCGTGCGCTGCTGCCGGACGGCACCCCGATCGACGCGGCCGGCAAGCACGTGGTGATCATCGGTGGCGGTGACACCGCGGCCGACTGTCTGGGCGTGGCGCACCGGCAGGGCGCCGCTGGCGTGCACCAGCTCGACCTGTACCCGCAGCCGCCGCAGGGGCGCGACGAGGCACGGGACCCGTGGCCGACCTGGCCGTGGGTGCTGCGCAGCTACCCGGCGCACGAGGAGGGTGGCGAGCGGGTCTTCGCCGTCGCGGTGCAGGAGTTCGTGGACGACGGCACCGGCCAGGTGCGAGCGGTGCGGATCGCCGAGGTGACCGTGGAGAAGCGCGACGGCCGGCGGGTCGTCACCGTGGTGCCGGGCTCCGAGCGGGAGCTGCCGGCCGACCTGGTGCTGCTGGCGATCGGCTTCGAGGGCACCGAGCAGCAGCCGTTGCTGGCCCAGTTCGGCGTGACCCGCAATCCCCGGGGCGCCGTCGACGCCCGCGACGACTGGCAGACCGACTCCGACGGGGTGTTCGTGGCCGGTGACATGCACCGGGGCGCGTCGCTGATCGTCTGGGCCATCGCCGAGGGGCGGGCGGCGGCCGCCGCCATCCACGGCTATCTGGGCGGTGTCGGTACGCTGCCGGCCCCGGTGGGTCCGGCCGCGCAGGCTCTCGCCGTTCGCTGAGGTGCGGGCGTCCGGTCGGTGGGGCGGTTCTGCCGCCGCACCGGCCGGGCATTCCCGCTGGTGAAGCCACTCACAAAGGTGGGCAAAGAGGTTTAGGCCGGCAAGACTTGCCGGCTGCCGAACCGCACTGCGATCGGCATGAATGATCATGCTGCCGATCGCTGGAGGTCCGTCGTGGCCAGAGGTGCCACCTTCGCCGCGCTGCGCCACCGCAACTACCGGATCTGGGCGCTCGCCGGTTTTGTCTCCGTCATCGGCACCTGGATGCAGGTCCTCGGCGTCAACTGGTACGTCCTGAAGGAAACCGGCTCCGCGACGTCCATGGGCTTCGCCGTGCTGCTCCAGGCGGCGCCCACGCTGCTGCTCAGCGTCTGGGGCGGTGTGCTGGCCGACCGCCTGCCCGCCCGTCCGCTGCTGATCGCCGCCCAGGTGGCCCACGCGACGCTCGCCGCCGGACTGGCGGCGGTCGCCCTGACCGGGGTCGGCGGCCTGCCGCTGATCTTCGCGATCTCCCTGGGCACCGGTGCCGTGTCCGCGATCGAGGGCCCGGTGATGGGGCGGTGGGCCGCCACCCTCGTCGACCGGGAGACGCTCGGCAACGCCCTGGCGCTCGGGTCCCTCACCAACTCCGCCGGGCGCATCCTCGGCATGAGCCTCGGGGCCGTCGTGGTGGCCGCCGTCGGACCCGCCCTGCTGTTCGGCATCAACGCGGCGAGCTTCGCCGCCGTGGTGGTGGCGCTGTTCGCGGTACGTCCGGGAACCCCACCGACGCTGACGGCGACCGGCCGAACCCACGACGGCGTCCGCGCCGGCTTCGCGTACCTGCGCGGGCAGCCGGTGCTGCTGCTCGCGCTCGCCCTGGCGTTCGTACTCGGCAGCCTGGGCCGCAACTACCAGGTGACGATGGCCGCGATGAGCGACGGGCCACTGCACGCCGGTGCGTCCGGCTACGGTGTCCTGTCGACCGTGTTCGCGGTCGGGACCGTGCTGGGCGCGCTCGTCGCGGCCCGCCGAGGTTCCCTGGGCTACCGGACCCTGGTCGCCGCGGGTCTATTCGCCAGCGGGCTGGAGATCGTCGCCGGCCTGGCACCGGGGACCTGGAGCTTCGCCGCGATGATCCTGCCGATCGCCGCCGCCGCGGTGGTCATCGACACCACCGTCGGCACCCGCGCCCAACTCGACACCGACGGCGCGATGCGGGGCCGGGTGCTCGCCGCGCTGGCGGTCACCGGCTCGGTCTCGGCCGCGGTCGGTGCTCCGCTGCTCGGCTGGCTCGCCGAACATGCCGGGCCGCGCCAGACGCTCGTGCTCGCCGGGTCCACCGCGGCGATCGCAACGGTGGCGGCGGCTGTCGCCCTGGACCGCCAGCACGCCCGCGCGGCCCTCGCGCTGGTCGCGCCACGGCCTCGTCATCCGGTACGGCGAGTGGCGTTCCGGGCCGCCCGCATCGTCCGACCCGCCGGGGCGGTGTGTGTCATCGCGCCCGCCGGCGTGGGGCTGGGCGCGTCCCGGCTCGGGGAGTTGGCCACGGCCGGACCGGCGGCGCGTCGCTGAGACAGCGGTCACCCCCGGTGGCCCGCGCACGGGACAGGACGACACGAAGATCATCGTTACGCTGCGATCATGGACATCGAGGAGCGGCTGCGACGGACCCGTCGGTGGCTGTGGATCGTGCTGATCGGGCTCTTCCTGAGCGGTGCCACCGCATTTCCGCTGGAGATCGAGGTGCGCTGGCTGCTGCGCGTACTGGACCCGCTCTCCGACCAGCTTCCCGCCCTGGTCGACTGGATCGAGCGGGTGCACACCGGGCTGGTGACGGCCGACGAGGACTACCCGTTCCTGCTCTACGGCACCGACTGGCTGGCGTTCGCCCACCTGGTGCTGGCGGTGGCGTTCTGGGGGCCGCTGCGTGACCCGGTGCGCAACGTCTGGGTCGTGCAGGTCGGCATGATCGCCTGCGCGGGCATCGTTCCACTGGCGGTGATCTGCGGCCCGATCCGGGACATCCCCTGGTTCTGGACGCTCATCGACCTGTCCTTCGCGGTCGGCGCGTTCCCGCCGCTCTGGTTCGCCTACCGGCACATCCGCGCCATCGAGGCGAGCACCGCCGGTGCGGTGACGCCGACGTCCTGAGCCGCGGGCTCCCCGCCCGTCGTCTTGCGCCGCCGTCACCCCTGCTGCTGCCGGCGCCGGCTCGGGGCGCGGTACTGGTGGCGGCCGCCTCTACCCGGCAGGACCACCGTGGACCGACGGAAGGGCCGCCGCGTCAGCGACGGCCCTTCCGGTCGGTGCCTGGTCTGCCTCTAGTGCGACAGCAGGTCGTGGGACTCGCTGATCTTGGCCCAGGACTTCGGTGCGGTCGGCGCGGCGGTGGCCTTTCGTGCGGTGGTGGCCACGTCGGGTCGGCCGGCGGTGAACAGCCAGGTGGTGAACAGGTCGTCCAGGTCCAGCCCGGAGATCTGTTCGGCGAGTGCCTGGAACTGCTCGATGGTGCCGTTGCCGTACCGGTGCTCGGCGGTCCAGGCCGGCAGGATCTCGAAGAACGCGTCGTCGCCGACGGCCAGCCGCAGCTGGTGCAGGGTCATCGCGCCCCGGTCGTAGACGGCGTTGTCGAAGATCCGGGCCGCGCCCGGGTCACCGGGCAGCACCTGCCAGAACTCGTCGTCGGCCGGGTAACTGGCGTAGGCGAAGTCGAACACCTCCTGCGCGGTGCCCTCGCCCTGCTCCTCGGACCAGAGCCACTCGGCGTACGAGGCGAATCCCTCGTTGAGCCAGATGTTGCGCCAGTCGGCCACCGAGACCGAGTCACCGAACCACTGGTGCGCGAGCTCGTGCGTCACCACGTACGTGTTGGCGCCGCGCCGCCAGAAGCCCGGCCCGTACACCGGTCGGGTCTGGGTCTCCAGCGCGAAGCCGATGCCGTCCACCGGACCGGCCACGCCGCCCTGCGCCTCGAACGGGTACGGGCCGAAGATCCCGCTCTCCCAGTCGACGATCTCGGCGGTCCGCTCGATGCTGGCCCGTGCGGCCGGACCGAGCGCACCCAGCGAGGTGCTGTAAGCGTTGACCACCGGCTGACCGCCGGGGGTGGTGTCGGTGACGATGTCGTACTGCCCGATGGCCAGGAAGGCCAGGTAGGGGGCGGTGGGGGAGGTGGTCCGCCAGATCCAGCGGGTGCGGTTGCCCGCCTCGGCGGCCGGCGGCCGCGGCTGCACGCCGTTGCTGATCACCTCGACGCCGGTGGGCACCGACACGGAGATGTCGAAGGTGGCCTTGTCCAGGGGGTGGTCGTTGCTCGGGAACCACCACCACGCCGACTCGGGCTCGTTGACCGCCATCGCCCCGTCGTCGGTCCGGGTCCACCCGGTGTAGCCGCCGACCAGGGTCTCCGACGGGACGCCGGCGTAGCGCACCACGATGGTGAGCTGCTGGCCCCGGGTCACCGTGCGGGTCGGGGTGACCACCAGCTCGTGGGCGCCCGCCGTGCTGGTGCTCGCCGCCCACCCGTTGACCCGCACCGACTCGACGTCGAGCAGGAAGTCCAGGTTGAACGCCGAGAGGTCCTGCGTCGCCGTGGCGAGGATCGTGGTGGTGCCACTGAGCTGGTCGGACGCCGGGTCGTAGCGCAGCCGGACGTCGTAGTGCTCGACGTCGTAGCCACCGTTGCCGTAGTCGGGAAAGTAGCTGTCGCCCAGGCCGGGTGCGCCGGGTTGCGGCGCGGCGGTGACGACGGGTCGGCCCCAACCGGTCGGGGCGGCCTGGGCGGGGGTGCCGGCGAGCATGGTGCCGGCGGTGGTGAGGGTCAGGGCGGCGGTGGCCGCCGTGAACATTCGTCGCACGGGGTGGACTCCCTCCATCGGGTGTTCGCCACGCCAACCTAATAGACAACCGTGAGCGTCGCCGGCCTGCCGCGCCCGACCTGCCGTCGCCGTCCCCGGTGGACCGTCGGCCACCGGTCACTGGCGTGCCTTGCGCCGCAAGGTCACACTGTGTGGATCGGAGGTGACGCGTGCCGCGGTCCGAGGTGCCCAAGCGGGAGTTGATCGGCCAGCGACAGTCGCCCGGAGGTCGGGACCGGCTGCCGGCCGGTGGGCTGGAATTCTTCGCGCTGCTCGCACGGCTGCTGCGGCGACCCCGCCGCGGTGACCGGAGACTGCCACTGCTCTGGCTGGTCCGTTCCGACACCTCGGATCTGATGGTGCCGCTGCGCCGATTCCTCGGTCAGGGGCCCCGGCGGCGGGTGCCGCACGCCGTGCTGGACGCCGACGCGCCGCCGGGCGCCGGGGACGTGCCGGCGCTGCTGCGCGAACTGCACCGACAGCTCTCCCTGGAGGCGTTCGGCGCCGCCCGGCTGCGCTTCCGGCACTACCCGCTCGCGGACTGGCTGATGCACCAGAGCCTCAGCTTCGGCGTCGACGCCGACGACAGCAGGGCGGCCCTGGTACGCCGGCTGCGGGATCGCCGGGGCACGCGTACCCCCGAGGCGCTGCCCTCCGGTGGTGACGCGGTCAGCATCGTCTCGCAGGTGCTGCTCTGGCTGGTCCGCCGCGCCGTGCCGAGCGTGGTCTTCCGGGCCGCCGTCTCCGGCCGGGTGCCGGTCATCGGGCGGCACTACAACTGGTTCATGCGCCAGCAGTACCTGGCGCCCCGGCAGTCGGTCACGTTCCTCGGCTTCGCCGAACGCCTCACCGCCGGGTGGCGCGACGGCGAGCAACCCGACCAGGTCAACAAACTGCTGCTGCACGCGTTCCTGGAGGACCTGCGGCAGGCGTACCGGCGTCGGCCGTGGCGTCCGTCGGACTGGCGGCGCACCGCGTACCCGGCGCTGCTGCTCGACCACGCCGCCCCCGGCAACGTCGGCGGCGAACTGGTCCGCCTGATCGGCGACGTCCGCACCGAAACGGGCCGCAACGACCCGCTGCTCATCGTCGTGTCCGGCGGGCAACCACCGCCGGAACTGCCCGAGCCGCACCCGCTGACCGAGGCCGACGAGGCGTACGACGAGTGGGCTGAGGCGCTGCCGGAGATGCGGCGGCTGCGCCGCCCGGCCGCCTGGCTGGTGGCGTTGCGCCCCGACGACTCCGACACCGGCCCGCCGTCGCGTGGCGGCATGCGACCGTTCTCCGCGCCCGACCCGCCCTGGTGGTCGCGGCGCTTCCTGCCGGCGGCGCTGTGCCTGGTGCTGGTGGCGGCGCTCGGTGTGTGGGCGGGCAGCCGGTGGGCGCCGGGGTGTCACCCGTCGCTGACCGGCGGTCGGGTCTCGGTCGAGGTGGTCGCCAGCGGCGAGTGTGTCGGCTACAGCGACAGCGCCGCGCAGGTGTTCAACGACGACCCCGGTCAGGAGGGTCTGCGAAAGATCCAGCGGCGCATCTTCGCGCAGAACCGCGCCGCCGAGGAGGTCTGGCAGCGCAGCGACCGACGCCGGCCCTTCCTGACCCTGGTCTACCTGGGCACGCTCACCGGCAATCGGACTCGCGCCGACGAGGAGTCGTACGTCTCCGAACGGGAGGAACTGGAGGGGATGGCGACCGCCCAGTACGCGTTGCTGAAGGAGTCGGCCGGCGCCGACGGTGCCGCGCTGCTGCGGATCGTCGTGGCCAACGGCGGCCGGCAGATGATCTACGCAGACCGGGCCGTGTCGATGCTGGCCGAGCTGGCCTCGGACGACCCCACGGTGGTCGGGGTGGTCGGCCTGGTGGAGAGCCGGACGAGCACCGCCCGAGCGCTGCGCGAGCTGAACAAGGTCGGGCTGCCGGTGCTGGCACCCACGCTCTCCGCCGACCGGATGGACGCCAACTCCCGCCTCTACCTGCAGATCTCCGCGTCCAACACCGATCAGGTGGAGATGGTCGACGCCTACGCCCAGCAGGTGCTCAAGGTCGACGAGGCGCACGTCTACTACACGACGTTGGAGGGCAGCACGCTCACCGAGGACCTCTACGTGGGCACCCTCGTCGACGGGCTGCGGCAGCGGTTCGGCGCCCGGATGACCCGGCTCGACGAGTGGCGCACCGGTGAGCGGCTGGTCGACGAGTGCGGCTACCCCGGGCTGCTCTTCTACGCGGGCCGCTGGTCGGAGTTCGACGGTTTCCTGCGGGCGCTGCGCGAGTGCGGCGGCAACCCGCCCCGGCACCTCGTCGCCGACGACTCGGTCAACCGCTACATGGCCAACCCGGGGCTGCGCGCCGCGGCCCCCGGCAACCTGCCGGTTACGTACGTCTCCAAGGCATCCCTGGCCACCTGCGCCGCGCTGCGGGTCGCCGAGGAGCGCCGCGACGACGCCCGAGCCAGTTTCCTGTCCTGGATCCAGGCCGACGACCTGCTGGATCCGCCGCGCTGCCGGCCGGACTCCGGGCACCAGGTCGGCGAGCGGGTCAGCCTCGCCTACGACGCGGCGATGATGATGATCCGGGCGGTGGAGAGCCTCGCCGCCCGGCTGCACCACGCCGACCCGCGACAACGGTGGGAGCCGACGTCGGTCAACCCGGTCGCCGTGCACGCGGAGGTGCTCCGGCAGAACGCTGGCCAGGGCTACCGGGGGGTGGCCGGGCTGATCCGGTTCACGCCCGAGTCGGGCGAGCCGGTCGACAAACGGCTGGCCCTGCTCCGGGTCGAGCAGGTGCCGCAGGTGGCGACCGCGCCGGTGGAGGTGTTCCGCTGCGGGCTGGCCGACGCGCCCGACCCCGTGCCGTGCGGCCCTGCCTGACGGGTCCGGCGGGACACGTCCTCGCAGGACTGTCCGGGTGCCACCGCCGTCCGTTAGGGTTCCTGGGACCAGACGGCCGTCGGCGTTGGGGGCAGAGGGTGGGCAGGCTCGCGTCGGCGTACGGGCAGGCGATCAACTCCCACCGGGCGGCCCGAGCGCACCTCGACGCCGCCCGGAACGCGCTCGGCACCGCACCGGCTACCGTCGCCCCGGCCGGCGTCGACGCGCTGGTCGCCCGCCTCGCCCGCCTCGGCGGCGCCCTGGCCACCCCCGCACCGGGCGTCACCCCGCTGATGGACGAACCGACCGCGGTACGGATCGGCGAGGCGTCCACCTCGGACGGCGGGTTTCCGGTGCTGGTCCCACTGGGCGGCGGCCACCATTTGGCCCTGGACACCGACGCCCGGGACCCGCGGGTCGCCGGGCTGCTGCGGGCGCTGGTGCTACGGCTGGTCGCCACCGCGCCGCCCGGTCAGGTCCGCGTCGCCGGGATCGACACCGCCGCGCTCGGCGCGACCTTCGGCCCGCTGCGACCACTGCTCGACGCCGGGGTGCTCGACCCGCCGGCCACCGCCGAGGCCGAGGTGGCCGCGCTGCTGGACGCCGCCGAGCGGCACGCCCGCGCCGCGCAGCACGCCCAGTCCGCCGCCCGGCACCTGCTGGTGGTGGTGGCCACCGCCGCGCCGCCGCCGCGCGAGCTGGCCCGGCTCGCCGCGCTCACCCATGCCGGCCCGGCCGCCGCCGTGTGCGTGCTGCTCGCCGGCCACCCGTCCCGGCTGCCCGGCGAGACCCCGACGCCGCTGGGCGGCACCACCGCGGTCCGGCTCGACCAGGGGTACGCCTACGTCGGCGACCCGCCCGGCACCCCGTTCAGCGCCGACGGCTCCGGTCTCGCCGCTCCCGTACTGCTCGACGGTGACCCGCCCGCCGCGTCGGTACGCGCGCTCGCCGAACACCTGGCCGCCGCCGCCCGCCGCTCCGACGCGTTGCCCTTCACCGACCTGCTGCCCGAGCGGCGCTGGGTCGAGTCCGCAGGCAACGGCCTGCGCACGGTGATCGGCCGGGCCGGCGGCGCCGCGCTGACGTTGGCCTTCGACGACGCCACCCCGCACTGGCTGGTCGGTGGTCGCACCGGCGCCGGCAAGACCGTCTTCCTGCTCGACGTCCTCTACGGACTGGCGGCCCGCTACTCCCCGGCCGAGTTGCAGCTCTACCTGCTCGACTTCAAGGAGGGCGTGAGCTTCACCGAGTTCGTGCCCACCAGCCGAGACCCGTCCTGGCTGCCGCACGCCCGTGCCGTCGGCATCGAATCCGACCGCGAGTACGGTCTCGCCGTCCTGCGCGAGCTGCGCCGGGAGGCGCAACGGCGGGCCACCGCGCTGAAGCGGCACGGCGTCACCAAACTCGCCGACCTGCCCCGGGACAATCCGCTGCCGCGCATCGTGGCGGTCATCGACGAGTTCCACGTGTTGCTCGCCGGCAACGACACGCTGGCCCGGGACTCCGTGGACCTGCTGGAGGAGTTGGCCCGCAAGGGCCGCTCGTACGGCATCCACCTGGTGCTCGCCAGCCAGAGCATGACCGGCATCGAGGCCCTCTACGGGCGGGCCGAGGCGATCTTCGGGCAGTTCGCGTTGCGGGTGGCGCTACCCGGCGGTGGCGGCGTGCTCGACCAGCTCAACACCGCAGCCGCGGCCCTGCCGATCGGCTCTGCCGTCATCAACACCGCCGCCGGGGCGGTCGGCGCCGACACGGTGCTGCGTTTCCCCGACGCGCACGCCGCGGCGGCGGACCTGGCCGCGCTGCGCCACGACCTGTGGCAGGCCCGGCCGGCGGGCTCGCGGGCACCTGCGGTCTTCCGGGGGTACGAGGCCGCGCGGGTCGAGGACGACCCCACGTTCGCCGGGTTGCGTCCCGGTGGCCGGCGTCCGATGGCCCTGGTCGGCCGGACCGTCGACGTGCACGGCACCACCGCGCTGTTCCTGATGGACGCCACCCCCGGCCGGCACCTCGCCGTGGTGGGCACCGCACCGGCCGGCGCGGACGTGCTGCGCGCCGCGACACTCAGCCTGGCCCGCCAGCACAACCCCGGCGATGTCCGGTTCCAGCTGGCCTCCCTGGTCAGCTCCGCCGCCGGTGTCGCCGACGACACCGAGACGCTGCTGCGGTCCGCCGGGCACCCGGTGCAGCGCCTCGACGCGGCCGGACTGCGCGACCGGATCGCCGCGCTGGCCGCCGAGCCCGCCGGTCGGGAGTACCTGGTGGTGTTCGGGATGGACGCCGCCGCGCCGGTCCTCGGGGCCACCGACCCGGGCACGTTCCGCTCCGGCCTGGACGACCTGCGCACAGTCCTGCGCCAGGGACCCGGGCAGGGTGTGCACCTGCTCGGTTGGTGGCGGGGGCTGCGCCGGCTCGCCGACGACCTCGGCGGCACCCAGAACCGCGACGACGTCGCCTGCCTGGTGGCGCTCAACGTGCCCGGGAGCGAGCTGGCCCTGCACCTCGGGACCCACGACCTGGCCTACACACCCCGCGCCGACCGGGCGCTGCTGATCGACCGGCACGACCAGCGCACCCGGCTGATCGTCCCGTTCGCCGGCGAGGGGGACGAGCCGGACTTCGCCGGCCGGGCGGACGAGCCGGACTTCGCCGGCCGGGCGGACGAGCCGGACTTCGCCGGCCGGGCGGACGAGCCGGACGGGGAGCGGTGACCGTGTCCTTCGAGGAGTACGCGGCGCTGGCCCGACAGCTCGCCGAGCAGCACCGAGCCGGGGAGCAGCACGCCGCCGCCGAGTCCGCGCGCCGCCGTGACCTGCACGCCGCCGTCGACTACCTGCACCAGCGGCTGACCGCCCAGGGGCAGCGCCTCGACCAACTCGGCCAGGCGATCGGCGTCGACCAGCCGGCCGCCGGACCCGCCCCGGGTCGTCCGAGCGAGACCGCCGCCTGGCCCGGCCCGCCGCCCAGCTCCGGCCCCGCCGCCGGCTCCGTCCCCGGCCCCGCTGCGGGGTTCGGTCCTGGCTCGGCCGTCGGGTCCGACCCGTTAACCGCGGCCGGAACCGGGGACGGGGCATCCGACGGCGCAGCCGGCGCGCCGGGGCGGGCGGGTGTTGGGGCGTACCCCCAGGTGCCGGCGGGGGAGGCGCGGCTGGCGTTGCCGACGGCGGCGAGCCCGACGGGCGCCGGGGTGCCGGCGCAGCGGGCGGCGGCGGTCGACCCGGTGGTGGAGCTGGAGTTGGCCCGGCGGATGGCCGACGAGGCCGACCGGCACGGGCAGCAGGCGGAGTTGTTGGCCCAGCGGCCGGCGCTGCTGCCGACGTGGTCGCCGCTGGCGCGGGCGGTCGCCGTCTACGTCGGGTGCGCGGCCGTCGCCGGGGTGGTCATGCTGGCCCTGGTGCTGGCCTCCGGGGTCGGGATGGTCGACGGGTTCACCCTCGGTGCGTGGACCTGCGCGGGGTTGCCGGCGGTGGCGTTCTTCGGCGGCTACCTGGTGCTGGGCCGTTGGGGGCGGCCCGCCATGGTCGCCGGCACCCCGCCGCGCTATCTGCCGCTCGGGTTCCTGATCTGTTTCCTGCTGGTGCCGATGGCCTACTGCGCCTACCTGCTGCTGGTCCGCGGCCTGCGCTGACCCCGACGCGTCCCCTGCGCAGGGTCCTTGCATGATCCACTCGAGATCACTGAAACCGGGTCATCGAGGCCGCTCGGATACCCCGATCTCAATGACTTCGTGACGATCATGGAGGGCTGCGGACGCGGCATACGCAGGTGTTGTGCTTACTGCCACATCCGGGGCCAAATCGAGTCAGGGGAGCTTGCGCCGGGGGACCAGTTGCCCTCTACGGTGCAGCTCAAGGCTCAGCACGGTGTTTCGACGACCGTGGTTCGGCAAGCCATCCTCGTCCTTCAGGCCCAGGGCTGGGTGCAGGGTGTTCACGGGCTCGGGGTGTTCGTCGCCGAGCGCTGAACCCGTGGACGCCATGCGATCTTGGAAGGAAAGTGCCCTTGGAGGGGCCGAATCCTTCCAAGATCTACCGTAGTGGGGTCCCTGATGCGCGATCAGGCGGTCGCGCTGGGTGCGCGGATCTCGTACGCTCCCTTGTGGTCTCCGCCGGTGCGGTGGTGGAGGCGATGGTCGATCACGGGGAGGTGCGCGTGAGCGCAGCACAGATCATCGCGAGGTTGGCGGCGGCGTCGCAGAAGCTGGACGAGGCGAAGGCCAAGACCGCAGCGGCAGCACAGGACGCAGCCGAGGCACGAGCACTCGTCGCCGGAGCGCTGGAAGGCGTTGCCGCTGGTCCACTGGTCGGGATGATCGACTCGTATCGTCAGGCGCTTGCGCAGGCGTCTCAGGGCGGCGACCCAGCCAAGCAGCATGTGCAGGAGACGATCGCCAAGGTCCGAGCGCTGGGAAACTGACCACGGGTGGTGGCAGCACAACCCGCCGTTCGCCCGTACGACCTGCGGTTCCACCGCCGGAGCCGCCTGTCCTGGAGCACGGCGCCTCGGTGCTGACCAGCGAGGTCAAGGCGTACGGCGACGGCGGTGACCTTCCGGTCATCCGCTTCCCTGGCTAGAGCGCCCGGTTAGGGCGCCCGCTCGATCACGACGACGGGGATCTCGCGGTCGGTGCCCTTCTGGTAGCGGGCGTACGTCGGGAAGACCTTCGTCATGACGGGCCAGAGCCGAGCCCGCTCCTCGCCCGTCGCCGTCCGCGCCCGCCCGGTAAATCGTTCCGCGCCGACCTGCACTTCGACCGTCGGGTCGGCGCTCAGGTTCAGATACCAGGCCGGGTGCGTGCTGGCACCTCCGTTGGACGCCACCAGCAGGTGGTTGTCGCCGTCGCGGCCGTACATCAATGCGGTGCGGCGCAGTTTGCCCGTGCGGCGTCCGCGCGTGGTGAGCAGCAGCGACGGTACGCCGTAGAAGGTGTCGCCGTCCGCGCCGTCGGTCTGCACGTAGCGCCGGATGTGCTCGGCGACCCACCCGACCGGGCTGTCCTCGATCGTCTCGTGCTGCTCCGGTGCCGTCACGGCATCGTCTCCTTCGTCGGGCCGGCTCGGAGGTGGGCCGGCTGGGAGGTGCGCCGGCCGGTTCGGAGGTGGGGCCGGTTCGGAGGCGGGCTGGTCGGAGGTGCGCCGCTCAGGACGTCGCGGTGGACTGTCCACTGCGGTCGGCCGGCCGGGTGCCCTGCCCGGGGCGGGTGGTCAGCACCTGGGGGCCGGCCTCGGTGATCGCGACGGTGTGCTCGGAGTGGGCCGTGCGTGAGCCGTCCGCGGACCGGATCGTCCACCCGTCCTCGTCAAACTTGATCTTGTCGGTGCCGCGGCAGAACCACGGCTCGATCGCGATCGTCAGACCGGGCTTGAGCGTCATGCCCCGGCCGGGGCGGCCCTTGTTGGCGACGTGCGGGGCCTCGTGCATGGTACGGCCGATGCCGTGCCCGCCGAACTCGTTGTTGACCTGGTAGCCGTAGCGGTGGGCGACCTCGCCGATGGCGGCGGAGATGTCACCGAGTTGGTTGCCCGGCTGTGCGGCGTCGATCGCGGCGGCAAGCGCGACCTCGGTGGCCTCGATCAGCTTGAGGTCCGCCGGGCTGGGGGTGCCGACGATGACGGACAGCGCGGAGTCGGCGACCCAGCCGTCGATCCCGACCGCCATGTCGATGCTCAGCAGGTCACCGTCGCGCAGCACGTAGTCGTGCGGCAGGCCGTGCAGCACGGCGTCGTTGACCGAGAGGCACAGGACGTTGCGGAACGGGCCGCGGCCGAACGACGGCGCGTAGTCCCAGTAGCACGACTCGGCGCCCCGCTCCTTGATCCGACGGCGGGCGTGGCGCTCGAGGTCCATCAGGTTGACCCCGACGGCGGCGACCTCCCGCAGCTCCGCCAGCAACTCGCCGACGAACTGGCCGGTCACGGCCATCCGTTGGATTTCCTCGGGGGACTTAAGCTCGATCACGACCAACCCTCCCTGTCCGTAGCGGTATATTTATACCACGCCTCGGCGCGTCCGCCCGGATGGCGTTGCTGGTCCGCGACGGCAGATCTATCCTGCTCACATGGTTCGCCCACCGCTCACCCCCGCGCAGATCGCCGCGGGTCAACGTCTCGGTGCGGCGCTTCGGGTCGCGCGAGGTGGCCGTCCCCTCGTCGAGGTGGCCCTGGCGGCCGGCATCTCGCCGGAGACGCTCCGCAAGATCGAGGTGGGTCGGCTCCCGGCGCCCGCGTTCGGCACGGTGGTCTGCCTCAGTGAGGTCCTCGGCGTCCAGCTCAGCGACCTGGCCGAGGTGTGGCTGGCCGACCTGCGCCTCCGCGAAGCGTCCTGAGGGCCGGCCGCGCGAGCACGACACCCACCGGCCAGCCGCGCGAGCGGCAAGCACACCGTCAGCCGCGCGAGCGCGGCAGGCAGCACTTCTTGTACTTGGTGCCCGATCCGCACCAGCACGCGTCGTTGCGGCCGGGCGGCCAGGCCCGTAGGTCGGGGCCGGTGAGCGAGTCGGCGTACTCGTCCTGGGTTTCCTCGTCGGTGGGGTCGCTGCCCTCGCTGTCGGCGAAGGCCGCCAGGTCGGCGACCGTGCCGACGGCCACACCCAGGTCCGCGCCGCCCATCGCGGACGCGTCGACGAGGGCGCGTTCGATCTGGGCGCGGTGCTCGTCCCACGTGGCGGGGTAGCTGTCGGCGAGGGTGGGCCAGCGCAACAGCAGCGCGGTGAACTCGGTCTGCGGCCAGAACAGCAGCGTCGCCGGGCCGTCGTCGAGGGCGTCGAGCGCGTGGTCGCTCGCGGCGCGCAGGCGGTCGGCGAGGTTGTCGTACTCGTCGTGCGGTAGGCCCTGTTCTTCGCGCAGGTCGTGGCGCTGCTGGGCCAGGCCGTAGATCATGGCGGCGGCCTCGTCCTGGGCGTCCTCGGATGCGTGCTGCTGGGTCCGGGTCCGTTCCAGGATGGCGTCCAGCGCCCCGGTGAGCCATTCCAGCGCCGTGTCGCTGTGGCCGGACTCGGCCAGCTCGTCGATCAGATACATGGAGTCGGGGTCGGTTTCCAGCAGCGGACGCAGGGCGGTCAGTTCGGCCATGCCCTCGTCGGTACGCCCGAGGCGCAGCAGCAGGCCGCCGCGCACCCCTCGCGCGTACGCGTTGTCGTCCGGCTGTTCGGCGACGGCGCGGGTGGCCAGCGCCAGCGCGTCGGCCAGGTCGCCGGCCTGCTCCAGGATGTCCACGGCGACCAGCAGGGCGTACCCGGTGTCGTCCGGGTCCGCGACGCGCCCCTCGTCGACGGCGCCCACCAGTTCGGCGACGAGCGCGGCCGGGTCCGGGCTCTCGAAGCCCAGGTTGCCGATCTCGTTGATGCGGTCGGCGGTCAGCAACTCGGACATGGGCGCATCCTGAAAGACGACGGGCGGTGGGTGGGGGAGCGGCCAGCGTACTCCGGAACATGGCGCGGCCCGGGCGGCGAACCGCCCGGGCCGTGTCACGAACGGTCAGCGGGTCGCGGGCATGGTGGCGAACTCGCCGGCTAGCTCCGACTCGACGATCGTCGCGGTGGACGGCCGGCGACCGGCCGACGCCCGCCGGGCGGACGGGACGGCGAGGGCCGCGAGCGCGGCGGCCAGGGCGATGGCCGTGAGGACGAGAAACCCGGTCGTGAAGCCGGCCTCCCGGGGCAGGCCGTTGGCCTGCGGGTGCGCGGTGATCACGCCGCTGACCACGGCGGCGCCGATCGCGCCTCCGATGGTGCGGATGTTGGCGTTCATACCGGTCGCCACGCCGGTCTGGCTGGCCGGCACACTGCCGACGATCAGGTTGGCCATCGACGCGAAGGCCAGACCGATGCCGAGGCCGACCAGGCCGCCGGCGATGGCGACCTCCCAGCGGGTGTCGTGCGCGGCGGCGAGCATCGCCGAGGCGGCCACGTTGAACGCGGCACCGGTGGCGAGCTGCGCCTTGGCGCTGAAGACGGACTGGAGTCGGCCGGCGACGAGGCCGGCGACGAACATCGCGACGAGCATCGGCAGCATGAGCAGACCGGCCTGGCTGATGCTCGCCCCGAAGCCGTAACCGGCGGCGGTGGGGGTCTGCACGAACTGCGGCAGGAACGCGTAGACGGAGAACATCGACGCGCCGTAGAGCAGGGCGACCAGGTTGGTGGTCCAGACTCCGGGCAGACGCATCATCCGCATGTCGATCAGCGGGTTCTTCGAGCGCAGTTCGGCGACCAGCCAGCCGACCAGCAGCACCACGGCGAGCGCCAGCAGACCGAGCACCCGGGTGGAGGTCCAGCCCCAGGTCGCGCCCTGGCTGATCGGCAGCAGCAGCGCCACCAGCCAGCCGGAGAGCAGCAGGGTGGCGCGCCAGTCGATGCGCCCGGGGGTCCGGACCGGCGACTCGGGGACGAACAGGTGTGCGGCCACGGCGGTCAGCCCGACCACGACCATCGGGATCCAGAACAGCCAGCGGTAGTCCAGCGTGGTGACGATCGGGCCGGCCAGCACGATGCCCAGGCCACCGCCGACGGCGACGATCGCCGAGATGGAGGCCACGGCCGTGGAGACCCGGGCGGCCGGAAACTCGTCGCGGATGATCCCGAACGACAGCGGGAAGACCGCTCCGCCGATGCCCTGCACGACCCGGGCGAGGATGAGCACGCCGATGTTCGGCGCGATGGCGGCCAGGAGGCAGCCGAGCGCGAGCGCGGCGAGCAAGACGACGAGCATCCGCTCCTTGCCGACCATGTCGCCGACCCGTCCGAGGATCGGCGTGAAGATCGACGCGGAGAGCAGGTAGGCGGTCAGGACCCAGGTCACGGTGTTCTGGGAGGTGTGCAGATCCTGCTGGATGGTCGGTAGCACCGGGGTGATCAGCGACTGGAGCATCGCGAAGAACCCGGCACCGGCCGCGAGCACGGTGAAGGTGAGCCGGCGCGAGCTGCGCCGGGAGGTTGCTGCCACGAGAGAAAACTCCCTGAGTACGTACTGAGGCCCGTCATCTGCGACGGGCAGGGCTGTCGGGTCCGGGCGATCGGGTGGCCAGGCGGCGATCGGGCGGACCCCGAGGTAAGCTAACCGGAGGCAGGCCTCCGGGGTTTCCGGAGGGGTGCCTCCACTAAGCTAGCGGAGGGTTGCCTCCGGATGCAACCAGGGTGAGGTGACGCACGTCATGACCAGCGCGGGGCAGGCGCCCGAGGTCTTCGCCCAGCGGCCCAAGCGGGCCGATGCACGGCGTAACTACGACGCCCTGATCGCGGCGGCGCGCGAGGCGTTCGCCGAGCACGGCGCTGCTGCCTCCCTGGAGGACGTGGCCCGGCGGGCCGGGGTGGGCATCGGCACGCTCTACCGCAACTTCCCCAGCCGACGCCACCTCTTCGAGGCCGTCTACGTCGAGGAGGTCCGGGCGCTGAGCCGCTCGGCCGAGGACCTCGGCGAGCTGCCCCCGTGGGACGCGCTCGTCGCCTGGCTGCACCGGTTCGTCGCGTACGTCGCCACCAAGCGGGCGCTCGCCGAGCAGCTGCTGCACGACTCGGAGATCTTCACCAGCTGCCGGACGGAGATCTACGCCGCCGGCGAGCCGCTGATGCGCCGCGCCCAGGATGCCGGCGTGGTCCGTGCCGACGTCGGCTTCGACGACGTGGTGCGTCTGATCAGCGGCCTCACCATGGCCCAGTTCCCGTCACCCGAGCAGCGCGACCGGGTGCTCGGCGTGGCCCTGGACGGGCTGCGCGCCACCGGGCGCTGACCCGACGTCAGCGGTCGACCAGCAGCAGCCACTCGTCGTCGAGCCGTTCCACCACCGTGCCCGTCGGCCAGCGGTGACCCGGGTCGACAACCGCCCTGGCCTGATCGACCTGCGGGGGCCGGCTGAACTCCGCGTCGCGGAAGCTGGTCATGCGGTGGAACCGGGACCGGCCGAAGTTCGCGGCGTCGGTGAAGCGGGCCCGGTCGAACAACGCCTCCGCGCCGAACACCGTCCAGCGGAACAACGCCATGCCCCGGAAGCGGACGGAGTGGAAGGTGGCCGACCGGCCGAACTCGGTGTGCTCCATCGACAGGGCAGCGTCGAAGACGGCCTCCTGAAAGGTGGCGGCGTCCTCGAAACGGGTCGCGTCGAAGCTGGTCGGCTGACCGAAGACCGTCCGGCGGAATGAGGTCAGGTCGGCGAAGGTGGACCGCCGACAGGACAGGCCACCGGTGAAGGCGGCCCCGTCGAAGCTGGCCACACCGCCGACGCGAGCGCCGTCCAGCAGGACCTCACCATCGGCCGCGAGCCCGTCGAAGGCCACGTCGCCGAAGGTCGCCGCCCCGAGCTGGAGACGCCCCCGGGCCGTCGCGCCCGCGAAGGTGGTCGTGCCGGTGAACGTCGCCGCCGTGAAGGTCGCGTCGACGAGCGTGCAGCCAGTGGCGTCGAAGTCGACGAGCGCGGCGCCGGTCAGGTCCAGCACCACCTCCGGCCAGTGGGCCGCGTCGTCCGCGCGCAGGTGCCGGGTGAGCACGCTCTGCGCGGTGCGCCGGACCTCCGTCTCGCGCGGCTCGCCGTCCGGCGCCGGCATCCGCAGGTACGCGCAGAGCACCGCCGTGATCGTCGGGCGCTGCCCCGGGTTGTCCTGACCGAGGCGCTCCAGCGCGTGCAGGCCGCCGAGGCGTACCGCCGCGCTGTCGTTGCCGAGCAGCTCGACGGCCCGGGTGTAGAGCTCGGTCAGCCGGCGCTCGGCCGCGTCGTGTTCGGCCGCACCGGAGTGCCGGTCCTGCTGGCGTTGCGCCGCCTCGGCCACCGACTCGGCGTGCGCCTGCACCCGGTCCCGGTGTGCCTGGTCGCGGGCGGCGACGCTCTCCTGGTGCCGTTGCGCGCGTTCGGCGATCCACTGGCGACGGGCGGCCAGCAGCAGGGCCAACCCTCCGCCGGTGCCGGCGACCACGGTCAGGCCGGTGCGGATCGCGTCGATGCGCAGCGTGGCGCGGGTGTCCGGCTGGCCGGCCCGGTCGGCCTCGGCGAGCAGCAGGTCGAGCACCAGCCAGCCCAGGGCGGCGGCGACCAGCAGACCGACCAGCACGAGCCACCACGGCATCACCCGTAACTGGCGCTCGGGAGGTTCGTCGGCGACCACGGCCACAGCATGCCATTCGCGCTCACCACCCGGGGGTGCGCGACGGTGAATGTCGGGTGGGCGACGTTCCTGGGAAAGGGGGTGCCGCACATCAGAGGTGCTCGATAGCCTGCTGCCGCTGTCCAGTTGGGACAGACGTGGCGTCCCAGAGGAGCAGCGCGCATGACCGAGCCGCACAGCGTGCCCCCGGAGGGCACCCCGCCGACCGTGCCGCAGCTCGACGTCCGGGCGGCCGAGCCACCGACCGCGGCCGCCCCACCACCCACCGGCGGGTTCGCCGACCGGCCGCCCGGCTATCCGAGTGCGCTGGTCTGGCTGCGCGCCGGGATCCTGCGGGACTGGCGGGGCGTGCTCGGCGCGTTCGTCGCCACCTGGTTCTACCTACCGCTCGCGCTGCTCCTGGCGTTCTGGAGCGGCCTCACCTTCGCCGTCACCGGGCTCTTCGTCGGCGGGTTGGGCGCCGATGACCAGGTGCCCCAGGTGCTGCGCGACGCCCCGCTGATCGGCTCCCTGCTGGAGGCGTTCCTGACCCGCTCCGGCGGGGTGCTCGGCGGCGTGACCGGCTTCGTCGCCGGGTTCCTGATCGGCTTCCTCGCCGTGCTCGTGGCGCCCTGGCTGGGTGCCGAAGACGGGGCGTTCACGGTGGTCACCGGTCTGGTCGGCACGGTGGCCGCGGCGGCGCTGATCGGGGTGCTCTACACCCTCTACCGGGTGCTGCTGGAACCGCGTCTGCTGGTGGTCTCCGGCGCCCGCCAGCCCAGCCGCCGGGAGTACGCGCGGCTGAGCCCCGTGCTGGGCGAGTGCGCCCGGCGGCTCGGCCTGCACAGCGTGCCCCGGCTGCTGATGGAGGACGACCCGGTCCTGAGCAACGCCCGCACGTACGCGCGGCACGTGGTGATCACCACCGCGGTGCTGACCGAGCCGGACGAGGAGGTCGCCGCGCTGTTCAGCCACGAGTTGGTGCACTGGCGCACCGGCGACGAGATCACCAGCGCCTTCGTCCGCGGTGTCGGCCTGCCGCTGACCCTCGCACACGCCCTGCCGACCTGGCTGATGCGGACGTTCCCGCACCCGGGCACCAACTTCGTGGTCTTCCTGTTCTTCTGGCCGGTGCTGCTCACCATGCGCTACGTGGTGCTGCCGCTGCACGCCCGCGACGTGCGGGCGGCCGAGTACCGGGCCGACCTCGGCACCGTGCTCACCGGGCACGTCGACGGGATGCGGCGCGTCCTGGAGCGGCGACTGTCCTTCGAGACCGGCCGCAGCGGCTGGGACGAGGCGGTCTGCGCCACCCACCCCCCGCACGAGCTGCGGCTCGACGCGCTGGAGCGGGCGTCGGCGCCCGCGGTGGCCGCCGCCGCGGACGAACCCGTCACCGTCGAGCGGCTGTTCGGCCACTCCGGCCCGGTGGGCACCCGCCGCACCTGGCTGCTGGTCGGCGCCCTCGTGCTGGCGGCCTGCGTCGGCACCGGCGGGCTCGGCGTGGTGCAGTGGGCGTTCTTCCGGCCGCAGGCGACTGTCGACGGATACTTCGCCGCGCTCGCCGACCGGGACAGCGACGCGGCGCTCGGCTTCCGGAGCGACGGAAGTGGCGTCACCGACCGCAAGCTGCTCGCCCAACTGGTGCGCGGCAAGGGTTATCGACCACCGACCGACGTCGAGATCACCAAGATGGACCGGGACGGCGACAGCGCCACCGCCACCGTGGCGTACCGGTTGGCCGGGGGGCGGCGCACCACCGAGGTCGCCCTGCGCCGCGACGACGAGGCCACCCTCGGGTTCTTCCACGGTTGGCAGGTGAGCGGTGGGCTGACCCCGCTCGACACCCCGATCGCCGGCCCCGGGGTGCAGCTCAACGGGGTGGCGCTGCCGGGCGCCGCCGAGGGTCCCGCACTGGTGCTGCTGCCCGGTGAGTACACCGCGACCGGCCCGGCCACCGCGCTCGGTGAGACGCCGAGCGAGATCGTGGCGGTCGCCCCGGGGCAGAGCACGGCGGCCCTCCAACTGGCCCCGGTGCTCAAGCCGACGGCCGGCGAGGCCGTCGAGGCCCAGGTACGCGCCTGGTTGGACGAGTGCGCCACGCAGACGGTCGCCGCGCCGCCGGGCTGCCCGTTCCGCTACTACCGCGGGTCCGCGCAGAAGGTCACCTGGAAGATCCTGGAGTACCCGAAGATCGCCGTCGAACTGACCGGCCCGGCCAGCGCACAGGTCCTCACCCCGAGCGAGAGCCAGGGCCGGGTGCAGGCCAGCGGCACCACCACCTCGTACCTCGGCACCAACACCCCGTTCACGGACGAGGACGAGTTCACCGTGGCGGGCGTCGCCACCGCCGACGGGGACACCATCGCCTTCCGCCCCGCCACCAACTGACCGGGAGAGACCGTGACCGACAGCGACACCGCCGCGCGACAACCCGTCCGGTTGACCATCAGCCCGCGGCACCGGCAGCCACCGCCGGTCGCCCTGCTCGACTGGATCCAGCGCAACCCGCAGTACCGGCCGGTGGTCCGCCAGGCCGGCGGCGGCGGGGGACGGCCGGGCTTCACCGACGCGGTGATCATCGCGGTGCTGGCGCAGGGGCTGCTCCCAGGCCTGTTCAACCTGTTGCAGTCCTGGGTCGACCAGCAGCGCACCGAGGCCAGCGTCCGGATCCAGGCCGGCGACACCGAGGTGGAACTACAGGTGAGTGGACGCACCGATTCGGCTCACCTGCTGGCCCAGGCGACCGAGGCGCTGCGGGCCGCCCGGGAGCCCGGCCCGGACGCCGCCGACTGACACCGGCGGCGTCCGCACCGGCGGGTCAGCTCGCCTTGGCCAACGACTCGAACTCGTCGTCGGTGAGCCGTACGTCGGCCGCGCCCACGTTCTCCTCGAGGTGCGCCACCGAGGACGTACCGGGGATCGGCAGCATCACCGGCGAGCGGCGCAGCAGCCAGGCCAGCGCGAGCTGCGCGGGCGACGCGCCGTGGGCGGTGGAGATGGCGTCCAGCGGGCCGCCCGGGCGGGCCAGCTCACCGGTGGCGATCGGGAACCACGGGATGAACGCGAGGTCGTTGCGCTCGCAGTACTCCAGCACGTCCTCGGCGCTGCGGTTGGCGAGGTTGTACAGGTTCTGCACGGAGGCGATCGTGGTGATCGCGCGTGCTTGCTCGATCTGCGCCACGCTCACCTCGGACAGCCCGATGTGTCGGATCTTGCCCTCCTGCTGCAACAGCGCCAACTCGCCCAGTTGATCGGCGAGCGGTACCTTCGGGTCAATCCGGTGCAACTGGTAGAGCGGGATCGAGTCCAGGCCGAGGTGGCGCAGGCTCAGCTCACACTGCTGGCGCAGATACTCCGGGCGGCCCACCGGACGCCAGTCGCCCGGGCCGGAGCGCGTCAGCCCGGCCTTGGTCGCGATGACCAGGTCGTCGGCGTACGGGTGCAGAGCCTCGCGGATCAACAGCTCCGAGACGAACGGCCCGTACGAGTCGGCGGTGTCGATGAACGTCACGCCCAGCTCGACGGCTCGGCGCAGGACCCGGACCGCCTCCGCCGGCTCCTTCGGGTCGCCCCAGACACCGGGGCCGGTGATCTGCATCGCCCCGTAACCGAGCCGGTTGACGGTGACGTCTCCGCCGATCCGGTACGTGCCGGACGCCTTCGCGGGCTGCTCACTGATGTTTGTCGCCATGGGTAGATCATCCCCCGCACGTCGACAGGCATGCCGCCCGTTGGCCGACTGTGTGCGTGGACACGCCGTGTGCGGTCGAGGCGGATTGCCGGCAAGCGCCCGGTACGACCGTGATGTCCGTGCGACGCTGGCGGGGCCCGTGCCGTTCGGCGCGGCGGCGGAGGGAGCACCCATGGCGGGAGTGCCGCAGGTCAACTTCGCGCTCGACACGTACGAGTGCATCGTGATCTATCCCGGCGCGGCCGGACGGGTCCTGCCCGCCGAGACCGTGCAGCGGTTGCAGGCCGAGCACGCCGAGCACATGCAGGCGCTCCAGCGAAGCGGCATCATCCTGGTAGCCGGTTCGGTGGACGGGCCGGCCCGCGAGCCGGAGCCACCGATCGGCTTCGGTCTGGCCCGCACCGGCAGCGTCGACGACGTCCGCAGCGTGCTGGAGGCCGACCCGGCGGTGCAGGCCGGGCTCTACCGGGTGGACGTGCTGACCTTCCTCTGCCCGGCCGGTTCACTGGAGTTTCCGCTGGTCAAGACGGAAAGCTGACTGGTCGGTCAATCGGTGGCTGTCGTGATGGCGACGGCGCTCGACGGCCTGCCGGTGTTACGGTCGCGCCCAGCGAGGGCCGCCGCCGGGGCGCACCCGGAAGCCATGGGTCGGCCCCGGTCGAGGAGTCGCCATGATCTCCGCCGCCACCCCCGATGTCGCGAGGGCCACCACCCGGCTGCGCGCCCTGTTCGGCGACCGCCTGTACGAGCCGGGTGATCCCGCGTACGCCACCACCACGACGCTCTGGAACGGCGCGGTCCAGCGCACACCCGTGCTGGTGGCGCACTGCCAGGACGCCGACGAGGTGGCCCACGCGGTCCGCATCGCCGCCCGCTGTCACCTGCCCCTGTCGGTCCGCTCCGGCGGGCACGACTGGGCCGGCCGGGCGCTGCGCGACGGCGGCCTGGTGCTCGACCTGACCGGTCTGCGCGCCGTCCAGGTCGACCCGGACGCGGCCACGGTGACCATCGGCGGTGGTGCCACGACGGCCGAGCTGCTCGCCGCCGCCCGCCCGTACGACCTGGTGGTGCCCACCGGCGTCGTCCGCGACGTGGGCATGGCCGGGCTCACCCTCGCCGGCGGGTACGGCCCGCTCTGTGGTCGGTTCGGTCTGACCCTGGACAACCTGCTCGGCGCGGAGGTGGTCCTCGCCGACGGTCGCCGGGTCACCGCCGACCCCCGGCACGACGCCGAGCTGTACTGGGCGCTGCGCGGCGGCGGTGGGAACGTCGGCGTGGTCACCGAGCTGCGTTTCCGCGCGCACCGGCTGCCCGGCGTGCTGGCCGGCATGATCATGTTTCCGCTGGCCGAGGCGCCGGCCGTGCTGCGCGGTTACGGCGCGCTCGTCGCCGAGGCCCCGGACGAGCTGACCGTGATGACCGGCTTCCTGCCCGGCCCGGCCGGCGAACCGGTGATCTTCGTCTGCCCGTTCTACAGCGGCCCGGACCTGGACGCCGGGCTGCCGTGGATGGATCGGCTGCGCGCTCTGGGCACCCCACTCGTCGACCAGATCGCCCCGATGCCGTACGCGGAAGCGCTGCGGATGTTCGACGGCGGCATGGTCGACGGCAACCACTACCTGTTGCGGACCCGCTGGCTGCCCGCACTCACCGACAGCGCGGCGGACGTGCTCGTCGACGCGGCCCGGCAGGTCAGCTCCCCGTTCTCGGCGCTGGCCGTGCACCACTTCCACGGCGCGGCCACCCGGGTCCGGCTCGCCGACACGGCGTTCGGCCTGCGCGGCGACCACCTGCTGACCGAGATCATCGCGGTCTGGCCGCCCGGCGAGCAGGCCGGGCCGCACCGCGAGTGGGCCGAGCGCACCTCGGCGGCGCTCGCCCCGCACGCCCTGCCCGGTGGATATCCCAACCTGCTCGCCCCGGAGGAGACCGACCGGGTCCGGCTCGCCTACGGCGCGAACTGGGCGCGGCTGCGCCGGGCCAAGCGCCGCTACGACCCGCGTGAGCTGCTCACCGCGGTGCCCACCCTGCCCCCGTCGGGGCACTGATGACGGGCCGTCGCCGGGAGCACCCCCACAGCGCATGGCACCGGAGGCGTACGATTCCCCGCGCGCGGTCGCCGTTGCCCGTCGCCACAACGTTCCCGGTGCGGTTCCGCCCGCCGGCCCGACGCGCGCCGCGCGTCGTTGGACACCTGTTCCGCTGCCTGCAATGGGTCGGCCCCGCGTCCGACCTGAAGGAGAGACTAGCCTGATGGGCGTGACACGCCGTGTGAAGATCGTCTGCACCCTTGGTCCCGCCACCTCGTCCCCGGAGCGCATCCGGGGTCTCGTCGAGGCCGGCATGAACGTGGCGAGGCTCAACTTCAGCCACGGCAGTCACGCCGACCACGAGGCGGTCTATCGACTGGTCCGGGAGGCGTCCGAGGCGGCAGGTAAGCCGGTTGCCGTCCTCGCCGACCTCCAGGGCCCCAAGATCCGGCTCGGTCGGTTCGCCGACGGCCCGCACGAGTGGCGTACCGGCGACTCGGTCGTGATCACCGGTGACGACATCCTCGGCACCAAGGAGCGGGTCTCCTGCACCTACACCAAGCTGCCGCACGAGGTGAAGCCCGGTGACCGCCTGCTGATCGACGACGGCCGCGTCGCCGTCGAGGTCACCGACGTCACCGGCAACGACATCCGCTGCCTGGTCACCGAGGGCGGCCCGGTCTCCAACAACAAGGGCGTCTCGCTGCCCAACGTGGCGGTCAGCGTGCCCGCCATGTCGGACAAGGACGCCGAGGACCTGCGCTTCTCCCTGGGCCTGGGCGTCGACCTGGTCGCGCTGTCCTTCGTCCGCTCGGCCGAGGACATCAAGCTCGTCCACAACATCATGGCCGAGGAGGGCGTGTACCGCCCGGTGCTGGCCAAGGTCGAGAAGCCGGAGGCGGTGGAGCACCTCGAGGCCATCGTGCTGGCCTTCGACGGCGTGATGGTCGCCCGCGGTGACCTCGGCGTCGAGATGCCGTTGGACCAGGTCCCCCTGGTGCAGAAGCGTGCCGTGCAGCTGTGCCGGGAGAACGCCAAGCCGGTCATCGTGGCCACCCAGATGCTCGACTCCATGATCGAGAATTCCCGCCCCACCCGGGCGGAGGCCTCCGACGTCGCCAACGCGGTGCTCGACGGCGCGGACGCGGTCATGCTCTCCGGCGAGACCAGCGTCGGCAAGTACCCGGTGCTGACCGTCAGCACCATGGCCAAGATCGTGACGACCACCGAGGCCGGCTCGATCGGCGTGCCCCGGCTGCAGCACGACCCGCGTACCCACGGTGGCGCGCTCACCGTCGCCGCCTCGTCGATCGCCCGCGCGATCAACGCCAAGGCCCTGGTCGCCTTCTCGCAGACCGGTGACACCGTCCGACGGCTGTCCCGCCTGCACTGCGACCTGCCGCTGCTGGCGTTCACGCCGGTCCCCGAGGTGCGCGACCAGCTCGCCCTCACCTGGGGCGTGGAGACGTTCCTGATGCCGTTCGTGCAGCACACCGACGACATGTTCCGCCAGGTCGACCAGGCGCTGCTCGGCCTCGACCGGGCCAACCCCGGCGACTACGTGGTCATCGTGGCGGGCAGCCCGCCCGGCACCCCCGGCTCGACCAACACGCTGCGCGTACACCAGCTCGGCTCGCTGGTCGACGCGGCGTCGGCGCGGGCGCTGCAGTGAGCGACGGTCGGGTCGCGGTCGGCCAGGCGGCGGTCGACCAGCTGCTGGAAGTGCTGGACCTCGACCCGACCGGCGACATGGCCTTCCGGGGGATGAGCCCCCCGGTCGGCCCACAACGGGTGTACGGCGGCCAGGTCGCCGGTCAGGCCCTGGTCGCCGCCGGCCGCACCGTCGACCCGGAGCGGTTCGTGCACTCGCTGCACGGCTACTTCGTCCGCCCCGGCGACCCGGCCGAGCCGATCGCGTACCAGGTGGAGAACATCCGCGACGGCCGGTCCTTCTCGGTCCGCCGCGCGGTCGCCCTGCAGCACGACAAGCCGATCTTCTTCATGTCGGCGTCGTTCCAGCGGGCCGAGGAGGGCCTGGACCACCAGGTCACGGCCCCCCTGGACGTGCCGCCGCCGCAGGACGTGCCGACGATGTCCGACCGGCTCTCCCGCTACCCGGAGCGGCTGGGCATGTGGGGTCAGATCCCGCGACCGATCGACGTGCGCTATGTCGGCGAGCCCGGTTGGGTCCGTCCCGGCGACCGGCCGGCCGACCCGCACCAGCGCGTCTGGATGCGCATCGACGGCAAACTGCCCGACGACCCGCTGCTGCACGCCTGCGCGCTCACCTACGCCTCGGACCTCACCCTGCTGGACTCGGTGCTCTCCGCACACGGTGAGGTGTGGGGGCCGGGCGGGCTGGTCGGCGCGAGCCTGGACCACGCGCTCTGGTTCCACCGGCCGTTCCGCGCCGACGAGTGGTTCCTCTACGACTGTCTGAGTCCGTCGGCGTCCGGCGCGCGGGGGCTGGCCACCGGGCGGATGTTCACCACGGACGGCCAGCAGATCGCCAGTGCCGTCCAGGAGGGCCTGCTGCGCCGCGTGGGCGCCTGACACCGTCGGTGGCGTCCCCGGCAGACCCCGGGCGGCGCTGACGCCCGTCAGGCCTGGTGGATGGCCTCGCCGGCGATCTCGATCTGCACCGTCTTGCCGACCAGGACCCCGCCGCTCTCCAGCAGGACGTTCCAGAGCAGGCCGTAGTCCTCGCGGTTGATCTCAGCCGTCGCGCTGAACCCGAAGATGTTCTGCCCGTACGGATCCTGACGGGCACCGCCGAAATTCACCTCCAGGTCGACAGCCCGGGTGATTCCTTTCACGGTCAACTCACCGGTCAGCACGAATCGCCCGGGGGTGCCCTCGGACTGCGGCGGGACAATCGGACTCCGCCCCCGTCCGCCGAGCCGGTGGCTACGCAGGCGGGCCCATTGGAAGATGGGATCCTCCTGGCCCTGCCATTTGATACCGGTGCTTCGATATTCGAGGGTGGGATAGCGCTCCACGTCGAGGAAGTCGGCACTCTTCAGATGTGTGTCCCGGTCGACACTTCCGGTGGTGATGCTGGCCGACATGATGGTCGACGTCACCGAGGAGAGCAGCGGGTCCTCCGCCACGAAGATCTGTGCGGTGGCCTCGGCGAACTCGCCGCGCACCGGGCTCACCATCATGTGCCGGGACAGGAAACCGATCCGCTTGTGCGCCTGATCGAGAAGATAGGTGCCAGCGACCGGGATGGTCATGCCATCCCAGGTGCGTGTGGCGATATCGGTCATCGTGTTGCCTTCCCCCCGATGTTTATCAATGTGCTGCCCGGCGCCGCTGCAACGGTCTGGCGGTCGCGCCCCCGCCCAGCATAAGGACGCGCCAGACCGGCATTCCGGCCCCCACCTCACGGTGGATCATGGCGCACTTTGACCGGTCCTCGTCGACTGCCGGAACCGGCGTGAATTGCGCGGGTCCCATCGATGCCTATCCGTTCGGCCGAGGGTCGCCCGCCCGGCCGGTTGACCGGGGGCTAACCTTGCCGACATGCGCCTCTCCGCCCGGGTCGACTACGCCCTCCGCGCGGCCGCCGAGCTTGCCGCGACGGCCAGTGGTCCTGGGCGCGGCCGGCCCGTCACGGCCGACCAGATCGCCCGTGCCCAGGAGATCCCGCCGAAGTTCCTGGAGAGCATCCTGCTGCAACTGCGCCGGGGCGGCATCGTGCACGCCCAGCGCGGCCCGGAGGGCGGCTACTGGCTGGCCCGCCCGGCCGAGGAGATCTCGCTCGCCGAGGTGATCCGGGTGATCGACGGCCCGCTCGCCCACGTCCGCGGGCAGCGTCCCGAGCAACTCGGCTACCACGGTCCGGCCCGCGCGCTCCAGGAGGTCTGGATCGCTCTCCGGGCCAGCGAACGGGAGATCCTGGAGTTGGTCAGCGTCGCCGACGTGGCCGCAGGCACCCTGCCCCCGCGGATCACCGAACTGGTCGCCGACCCGCGCGCCTGGATCTGACCACCGCCCCACCGTCCTGGTCTGGTTCGCCGGGCCGCCGTCCTGGCCTGGTTCGCCGGCGTCGCGCTGGCCTGGTTCGCCGGGCCGCCATCCTGGCCTGGTTCGCTGGCGTCGCGCTGGCCTGGTTCGCCGGGCCGCCGTCCTGGCCTGGTTCGCCGGCGTCGCGCTGGCCTGGTTCGCTGGCCCGCTGTCCTGGCCTGGTTCGCCGGCGTCGCGCTGGTCGCCCGCGCTGCGCGGCCGCGTCTCCGGCCGTTGCCGCGTCACGCCGCCGTGTGGCGCGGCGGTGTCTGCCGCGGCGCGGCTCGCATCGACCGTGGTGCGTCGGACGGCGGCGTCCCATCCACCGATCAGAGGCTTGACCGAGGCCGCCCCGTGCCGCATTGTCGACCAAGTCGATAGGAGATACCGAAAAGTCAGGGGGCGCTCGTGCGCAAGCTGCTGGTTCTCGCTCTGGTCGGGCTCGTCGCGCAGCTGATCGACGGCTCGCTCGGCATGGCGTACGGGCTGACCTCGTCCACTCTGCTGCTGGTCGCCGGGGTCGCCCCGGCCGCCGCCTCGGCCTCGGTGCACCTGGCCGAGATCGGCACCACGCTCGCCGCCGGGTTCGCGCACTGGCGCTTCGGCAACGTCGACTGGCGGGTGGTCACCCGCATCGCCCTGCCCGGCGCCATCGGTGCCTTCGCAGGCGCCACCCTCCTCAGCTCGATCTCCACCAAGGCGGCCGCGCCGTGGATGGCGGGCATCCTCTTCACGCTCGGCGCGTACCTGCTGGTCCGCTTCGCCCGACCGCTACGCACCGACCGCGTCGGCAGCCGGCTACGCGGACGTTTCCTCGGACCCCTGGGCCTGGTCGCCGGCTTCGTCGACGCGACCGGCGGCGGTGGGTGGGGTCCGGTGGCCACCCCGGCGCTGCTCGTCTCCGGGCGGATGGAGCCCCGCAAGGTGATCGGCTCGGTGGACACCGCCGAGTTCGTCGTGGCCGGTGCGGCAAGCGTCGGCTTCCTGATCGGGCTGGGCTCCGAGGGGTTCCTGCTCCCGACCGTCGCCGCGTTGCTGATCGGCGGGCTCATCGCCGCCCCGCTGGCCGCCTGGCTGGTGCGCATCGTGCCCGCCCAACTGCTCGGCGCGGCGGTCGGCGGCGTGATCGTGCTGACCAACGCCCGCACGCTGATTCGCTCCGCCGAACTCGACGGCCCGGTCCGCCCTGTCACGTACGCCCTGTTGGCCGCCGGCTGGCTGGCCGCCCTGGTGCTGGCCGTGCGCGCCCTTCGCCGCACTCGCCGGGCTCGCGCCGAAGCCGCCGAGGCCGCAGGCGCTCCCCCCGCCGTGGCCGTGCCCGCCGTGGCCGTGCCCGCCGTGGCCGTGCCCGCTGCGGCCGTGCCCGCCGTGGCCGTGCCCGCTGCGGCCGTGCCCGCCGTGGCCGTGCCCGCCGTGGCCGTGCCCGCCGCGAGCGCGCCCGCCGAAGTGCCCGTCGTTGCTTCCGCCGCCGCGGTCGCGGCCGATCTCGCCGCCACGGGTACGCCCACCACTCGCTGAACCCATCTGGGGGCAGCGGGATGAAGCGACGCCCGGTCAGACGTCGCGATCGCCACGGTCGAGCCACCAAGGTCACGCTCGATCGTGGATGTAGTGGCTTCCCCGCGCTTCGTGGCCACTACATCCATGATCGAGCATGACCTTGACGGTCGAGGACGTCTCGACACCCGCTCCCGGCCCCTTGAACGGGCACTCGCCAGAAAGATCCGCGCAACAACGGGGATGTTGCTGCCGCGCGCGCGTCGGAGGCAGCAACATCAGGGAAGTTGCGTAGATCTTGGTGCGGGGTGCGGGGTGCGGGGTGCGGGGTGCGGGGTGCGGGGTGCGGGGTGCGGGGTGCGGGGTGCGGGGTGCGCGCGGGGTGCGGGGCGCGGGATGAAGCGACGCCCGGTCAGACGTCGCGATCGCCACGGTCGAGCCACCAAGATCACGCTCGATCGTGGATGTAGTGGCCACGAGGCGTCGGGAGGCCACTACATCCATGATCGAGCACGACCTTGACAGCCGAGGACGTCTCGACACCCCCTCTCGGCCCCTCGAACAGGTGCTCGCCAGCAAGGGCGCGGGGTGCAGGGGTCACGCGACGACGACCCCACAGAACCTAGGGGGTGGGCAGGCTGTCGGCCGCCTCGGCGAGCAGTGTCCAGGCCTCGTCGACGTGCGCCTCGGTGCTCTGCGGCGAGCCGACCGCCAGTCGCAGCGTGTAGCGGTCGGCGATGCGGGTGTGCGTCAGGTACACGCGTCCGGTGGCGTTCACCGCGGCCAGTAGCGCGGCGTTGACGTCGTCGTCGGCACGCAGCCGGAAGCAGACCAGCGCGAAGGGGTGTGCTGTCGTCAGTTCGAACCGGTCGTCGGCACGCACCCGTTGGGCGAACCGCTCGGCCAACGCCACCCCGGAGCGGATGTGTGCCCGCAGCCCCTCGGCGCCGTACCAGCGCACCACGAACCACAGCTTCAGGGCGCGGAACCGTCGGCCCAGCGGCACCTGCCAGTCCCGGTAGTCGATCACCGCGCCGGATTCGGTTGCCGCGTTACGCAGATACTCCGGCAGCACGGTCAGCGCGTCGATCAACTCGGCGCGGTCGGCCACCCAGAACGCATTGCAGTCGAATCCGGTGAGCAGCCACTTGTGCGGGTCGAAGCAGTACGAATCGGCGTACTCCACGCCGGCGTGGGACCACCGCAGTTCGGGGCAGACGGCGGCGGAGCCGGCGTACGCGGCGTCCACGTGCAGCCAGATTCCGTACTCGGCGCAGATGGCTCCGATCTCGGGCAGCGGGTCGATCGCGGTGGTGGAGGTGGTGCCGATGGTCGCCACCACGATGGCGGGTACGTCTCCGGTGGCCAGGTCGGCCTCGATCGCCGCGCGGAGCGCGTCCGGCAGCAGTGCCTGGCTGTCCGGGTCCACCGCGATCGGACGGACGCCGTCGCTGCCCAGCCCGGCGATCCGCGCGGCCTTCTCGATGGAGGAGTGACCGTGCACGGAGGTGTAGGCGCGGTAGCGCCTGTCGAGGCCGGTGTCGCGCCAGCGGCCAGCACTGGCCCGGTGCAGCGCGGCCAGGGTGGCCACCAGGGTCGCCGAGGACGCCGAGTCCTGGATGACCCCACCGCCGGTGTCGGTGGAGCGGAACCGCTGCGGCAGGTCCAGCAGTTGGGCCAGCCAGTCCATCAGCACCGTCTCCAGTTCGGTGCAGGCGGGGCTGGTGGCCCAGAGCATGCCCTGGACGCCGAGCCCGGAGCTGACCAGGTCACCGAGCACGCTCGGGCCGGAGGTGTTGGCGGGGAAGTAGCCGAAGAAGCCGGGGTGCTGCCAGTGGGTCAGTCCGGGTAGGACGATCGAATCCAGGTCGGCGAGGACCGCCTCGACCGGTTCGCCGCCGACGGTGGGTGGTGCGGTCGGCAGAGCGGCGGCCACCGTGCCGGGGGGATCGGCGGGGGTGACCGGTCGTTGCGCGAGCGTCGTCCAGTAGTCGGCGATCCAGTCGACGACGGCGTGGCCGGCGCGACGGAACTCGGCGGGGTCCATGTGGGGAGCACTCATCCGAAGGAGTTGATCAGGCATCGATCGTCGGGGCAAGGGGAGGCCGGTGCGGCATCAAACAACGTTCATCGATGTTGCGGTTCGGAAAGCGCTTGCCCTACGATGCGCGGTGAGTCGGATCCGCGAGTTCCAGGGCGTTTCACCCCCGATCAGATCGCCGTCCGCCGCCGTAGCGGCGAGACGGGTCCACTGTGCGTTCCGGGCAGGGCCGGTGGGCCGCCGCGATCACCCGCGGATCCTCGGAGGCAGTCCATGCACCCGTCCAGACATCGGCTGATCCTGCTCGCCGGCACGACGGCCGCCGCCGTCGTGGCCGGCACCCTCGGCACGGTGGTCGCCTCGGCCGCCGCTGTCGGCTGCCGGGTCGACTACCAGATCACCAACCAGTGGCAGGGCGGCTTCGGCGCCAACGTCACCGTCACCAACCTCGGCGACCCGGTCGACGGGTGGGCTCTCACCTGGTCGTACCCCGCCGGGCAACAGGTCGCCCAGGCGTGGAGCGCCGCCGTCACCCAGTCCGGCGCCCAGGTCACCGCCCGTAACGTCGACTACAACGCCGCCATCGCCACCAACGGCAGCGCCGGGTTCGGCTTCAACGGTTCGTGGACCGGCAGCAATCCGGTGCCGACCACCTTCGCGCTCAACGGCGCCACCTGCACCGGCACCCCGGCCACCGACGGACCGACCACCCCACCGCCGACGACCCCACCGCCGACGACTCCGCCCCCGACCACGCCACCCCCGACCACGCCACCCCCGACGACTCCGCCTCCGACCACACCTCCGGCCGGGGCGAAACAGATGGAGAACCTGGACCGAGGGTTGGTCAGCGTCCGCTCCGGCAGCGGCAACCTGGTGTCCTGGCGGCTGCTCGGCACCGAGACCTCCGGGGTGGCGTTCAACCTCTACCGGGGATCAACCAGGGTCAATGCCAGCCCGATCACCGGCGCCACCACCTACCTCGACAGCGGCGCGGCGGCCGGCTCGGCGTACACCGTGCGGGCCGTGGTCGGCGGCGCCGAACAGGCGGCGTCGGCACCGGCGCTGCAGTTCGGCAACGGCTACCTGGACGTGCCGTTGCAGGTCCCGGCCGGTGGCACCACTCCCAGCGGGGAGAGCTACACCTACAGCGCCAACGACGCCTCGGTCGGGGACCTCAACGGCGACGGCAGCTACGAGATCGTGCTCAAGTGGGATCCGTCGAACGCCAAGGACAACTCGCAGTCCGGCTACACCGGGAACGTCTACGTCGACGCGTACACCCTGACCGGCACCCGGCTGTGGCGGATCGACCTGGGCCGCAACATCCGGGCCGGCGCCCACTACACCCAGTTCCAGGTGTACGACTACGACGGCGACGGCCGCGCCGAGGTGGCCATGAAGACCGCCGACGGCACCCGCTCCGGCACCGGCCAGCTCATCGGTTCGTCGTCGGCGGACCACCGCAACTCCGGCGGCTACGTGCTGGCCGGTCCGGAGTACCTGACCATGTTCAACGGCCAGACCGGCGCGGTGCTCTCCACCGTCAGCTACGACCCGCCGCGCGGCACGGTGTCGTCCTGGGGCGACTCGTACGGCAACCGGGTGGACCGGTTCCTCGCCGGCACCGCGTACCTGGACGGGCAGCGCCCCTCGCTGATCATGGCCCGGGGTTACTACACCCGCGCGGTGATCGCGGCGTGGGACTTCCGCAACGGCACGCTGACCAGGCGCTGGACGTTCGACTCGAACTCCTCCGGCAACGGCGCCGCTGCCGGCCAGGGCAACCACCAGCTCTCGGTGGCCGACGTCGACGCCGACGGCCGCCAGGAGATCGTCTACGGCGCCGCCACCATCGACGACAACGGTCGGTTGCTCTACTCGACGGGCAACGGGCACGGCGACGCGATGCACGTCGGTGACCTCGACCCGGGCCGCGCCGGCCTGGAGGTGTTCAAGGTCGACGAGGACGCCAGCAAGCCCAGCTCCTGGTTCGCCGACGCCCGTACCGGTCAGATCCTGTGGTCCACGCCGGCCTCCGGCGACAACGGCCGGGGTGTCTCGGCGGACATCTGGGCCGGCAGCCCCGGCGCGGAGTCGTGGTCGTCGGCGGTCGGCGGGCTGGCCAACACCAGAGGTCAGAACATCGGGCGCAAGCCGTCGTCGGCGAACTTCCTCGCCTGGTGGGACGGCGACCCGATCCGCGAGCTGCTGGACGGCACGAAGATCGACAAGTACGGCACCGGCGGCGAGACCCGGCTGCTCACCGGCGACCAGGTGGCGTCCAACAACGGCACCAAGTCCACTCCGGCGCTCTCCGGCGACATCCTGGGTGACTGGCGGGAGGAGGTGATCTGGCGAACCAGCGACAGTCGGGCCCTGCGCATCTACAGCACACCCACGCCGACCAGCACCCGGATCCACACCCTGATGCACGATCCGCAGTACCGGGTGGCGATCGCGTGGCAGAACACGGCCTACAACCAGCCGCCACACCCGGGGTTCTTCATCGGCGACGGAATGGCCAGCCCACCCACCCCGAATATCTACCTACGTTGATCTGACCCCTGGCGGACCCGAGCGGGGTCGCCTAGGGTGGCAGGCACCGGGCCGCAGCCGCGGAATCCGCTCAGCTCCGGCCCGGTGCGCCACACCGCGGCATTCCCGACCCGTCCCGACCGGGTATGCCGTACCACCACCGGCACCAACATTAGGCAGCATCGGGGTCGGCAGGGTGACGCTGACGTGAAGATCGTGTTTCATGCCCCCCGGTGCAGACCGCCCGCCACCTGCTCGGCGATCAACTCGTACGACCGCACCCGGTCGGCGACGTCGTACACCAGCGTGGTCAGCATCAGCTCGTCCGCGCCGGTGCGTTCCACCAGTTCGGTGAGCTGCCGGCGCACCGTCTCCGGCGAGCCCATCGCCTGACCGTCGCGGCGTTGCAGGACGAACTCCCGCTCGATCTCGGAGTACGGGTACGCCGCCGCCTCGTCGGGCGTCGACAGCGGTTCCGGCCGGCCGGAGCGCAACTTCAGAAACGACAACGCGCTCGGCCCCGCCAGCCACTCGGCCCGCTCGTCGGTCTCCGCGCACACCGCGTTGACCGCCACCATCGCGTACGGCTTGTCCAGCCACTGCGACGGTCGGAAGTTCTGCCGGTACAGGGCCAGCGCCGGCAGGGTGTTCGCCGAGCTGAAGTGGTGCGCGAAGGAGAACGGCAGACCGAGCAGGCCGGCGAGCTGGGCGCTGAAACCGCTGGAGCCCAACAGCCACACGGCCGGCTGCTCACCGTGGCCCGGGGTGGCGATGATCTGCCCCGGCTTCTCCCCGCTGAAGTAGTTCATCAGGTCGGCCAGCTCGCGTGGGAAACCCTCCGCGGACAGGCCCTCCATGGTGCGCCGCAGCGCCAGCGCGGTCACCTGGTCGGTGCCCGGCGCCCGCCCGATGCCCAGGTCGATCCGGCCGGGGTGCAGCGCCTCCAGGGTGCCGAACTGCTCCGCCACCACCAACGGCGCGTGGTTGGGCAGCATCACCCCACCCGAGCCGAGGCGGATCGTCGACGTGTTCGCCGCCAGGTGCGCCAGCAGCACGGCGGGCGCGGAGCTGGCGATCGCCGGCATGTTGTGGTGCTCGGCCACCCAGAACCGGTGGTAGCCCAACTCCTCGGTGCGGCGGGCCAACTCCGTGGTGGCCTCCAGGGCCGCGCCGACGGTGGTGCTCTTGGCGACCGGGGCAAGATCAAGAACAGACAACGGTACGGTGATCACACGGTCAGCCAACCCGTCTCCGGCCGGCTTTGTTCCGGCAAACGGGTTTTCGTCGGCCAGCTCACCCGCTGCTCAGCCCATCCCGCGCGCCTGCTCGAAGATCAGACTGGTCTGGGTGTGCTGCACCACCGGATCGACCGCGAGGTGGTCCAGCACGAAGTCGCGCAGCGCGTCACCGGACGCCGCCCGCACGTGCAGCACGTAGTCCTCCGCGCCGGCCACGTGGAACACCGAGACCACTCCGGGCAGCCGCACCGACCGGGCCCGGAAGGCATCCACCGCCGCCCGCTCGTGCGCGGTCAGCCGTACCGACACCAGCGCCTGCAACGGCAGCCCGAGCGCGGCCGGGTCCACCTCGGCGTGGAAGCCGCGGATCGCGCCCCGCTCGCGCAGCGCCCGGGTACGGGTCAGACACGTCGACGGCGCCACCCCCACCCGCTCGGCGAGGGCGTTGTTCGGCAGCCGGCCGTCCGCCGCCAGCTCGGTCAGGATCGCGCGGTCCACCTCGTCCAGGGCCGGATACGGCCGCACATCGTTCGGCTCAGGAGACATCCGGCCATCCTCACCCGAATCCTCCGTCGAAACCAATGCCCTGGACAGAATCATCTGCCGAACCATTGCTTCCCAAGCAGGAGATGTTCGACGCTACCCGGCATGACAGCGATGGACACCCGGGCCGTACACGCCGGTCGTGACGACCTCCGCGCCCTCGGCGTGCACGTGCCGCCCATCGACCTGTCCACCACCAACCCACTGCCCTCGGTCGACGACGGCGGCGCCGCGTACGAACAACTCGCCACCGGCGGCACCCTCCCCAGCGCCGGCGGCGCCGTCTACCAGCGGCTCTGGAACCCCACCGTCGCCCGCTTCGAAACCGCCCTCGCCGAGCTGGAAGGCACCGCGCAGGCCGTCGCCTTCGCCAGCGGCATGGCGGCCCTCACCGCCACCCTGCTCGCCGCCGCCCGCGACGACCGCCGGCACGTCGTCGCCGTCCGGCCCCTCTACGGCGGAACGGACCACGTCCTCGCCACCGGCCTGCTCGGCACCACCGTCACCTGGGCCCGCCCCGACGAGGTCGCCGCCGCCATCCGCCCCGACACCGCGCTGGTCATCGCCGAGACGCCCGCCAACCCCACCCTCGACCTGGTCGACATCGCCGCGCTCGCCGCCGCGGCCGGCGACGTCCCGCTGCTCGTCGACAACACCGTCGCCACCCCCGTCCTGCAACAACCCGCCCGGCACGGCGCCACCCTCGTCCTGCAACAACCCGCCCGGCACGGCGCCACCCTCGTCCTGCACAGCGCCACCAAGAGCATCGGTGGACACGGCGACGTCCTCGCCGGCATCGTCGCCTGCGACGCCGACTGGGCCGCGCGACTACGTCAGGTCCGCGCGGTCACCGGCGCGATCCTGCACCCGCTCGGCGGCTACCTGCTGCACCGCGGCCTGCAGACCCTGCCGCTGCGCGTGCGCGCCCAGCAGGCCAGCGCCGAGAAGCTCGCCGGCTGGCTCGCCGGCCACCCCTCCGTACACCGGGTGCACCACCCCTCGGCGCACGACCCGGCGGCGCTGGTCGGTCGCCAGATGGCCGGACCCGGCAGCCTGCTCGCCTTCGAGGTACGCGGCGGCGCACCCGCCGCGGCCGCCGTCGCCGGCGCCTGCCACCTCATCACGCACGCGGTGTCCCTCGGCGGCGTCGACACCCTCATCCAGCACCCCGCCTCGCTCACCCACCGCCCGGTGGACGGCGACGCGAAACCCGCGGCCGGCCTCCTGCGTCTCTCCGTCGGCCTGGAAGACGCCGAAGACCTCCGCGCCGACCTCGCCCAGGCCCTCGAAACGATCGCCTGATCAGCGCAGTTCGCGGTTACCCAGCACGCGCGTTGGCGAGCCCTCCCGGGCCACCCGCAGCATCGCCCGACCGATCCCGTCCGTGGTGGTGACCTGGTTGGGGAAAAGTCGGCGCAGCACCGGGACCAGCGGACTGGTCGCCGCATAGAGCACCCGGTACCAGCGCGTCCTCGACACCGCCCCGTACGTCGGCTGGATGAACCCCGGCCGGGCCGCGTACCCGTTGGGCAGCAGATCGATCACCGCGTTCTCGGTACGACCCTTGACCCGCGCCCACATCACCCGACCTCGCTCCGACGAATCGGTCCCCACACCCGAAACGTAGACGAACGTGGCCCGCGGGCTCACCTCCGCCAACAGCCGCGCCGCCGCGAGTGGGTAGTCGTAGCTGACCCGCGTGTACGCCGCCTCGTCCAGGCCCAGCGAGGACACCCCCAGGCAGTAGAAACAGGCATCCACGCCGGTCAACTCGGCGCGCAGCGGGTCCAACTCGCCGACGTCGGCGACCGTCAGCTCCCGCAGCTTCGGATCCTGCCGGCCGGTCGGCCGCCGGCCGATCGTCACCACCTCCCGCACGTCGTCGGCGAGCAGGCACTCCCGCAGCACTCCCTGGCCCACCATGCCGGTCGCGCCGAAGATGACCACCCGCATCAGTTCCCACCCCTGTCGTCGAACCCGCCACCGGCCATCCGCCCGCGCGTCTGCCAGGCTTCCACGATCGGGGTGATCCGCGCGGGTAGCGGTCAGTACTTCGGGCCGACGTGCCGGTCCAGGGCGGCGACCGCGCCGCGCCGCGCCACCGACAGCGAGTTGGGTCGGTTCATCCGCCAGGCGATGCCCAGCAGGTCGAGGCTCCACTGGCACAGCGCCATGATGTCGGCCGACTCGTTGACGAACATGTAGCGCGGGTAGACGTAGGACTTGCCGCGCACGGTCACCCGGTTGGCGAACCGGCAGCCGTCGGAGTGGAACAACCCACGCAGGAAGTCACCCGGATGCGTCGCGACGATGTCCCGTTGCCAATCGGCGAGAATGATTCGACGTTCGTGTTTCTTGCCGGGACCATGCTGCGGAAGCAGGCATGGCCAGTGCTTGCCGGAGCTCTGCACGCTGACGCAACCAGGCTGTTGGACGCGCTGGACCTTCGCCGCGAGCACCTGCCGCATGCTGACGTCGCACGCCTCGATCAAGCCCGGCCAACTGCTGCTACAAGCGATGCGCAGCACCGGTACCCGTGCGGAGGTGACGAGATGCCCGTCGCCCAGGTAGAGACCGAGCAGGTAGAGGTATGCAGACGGATCTGTCTGATTCTTGACCTCCGGCCGGCAGCGAAAGCAACGAAGCTCGCTGCTGGACCTTCTCGGCTCGACCTGGTGCTTGCACCAGCCCCTGACCGTCGGGTACGGAAGTCTCAGACGTCTGGCAACCTCGGCGACCGTACTGCCGGCGAGGTGCTGCTGCCGCGCACGAATGCGTAGTTCAGGTGGATGCACATGACGATTTTTGAACAGCCGTACGACACCTTTGGTGCCCCCGGTGGGATTCGAACCCACACTGTCGGAGGTTTGAGCTCCGCTTCTCTGCCGGTTGGAATACGGGGACGCTTGGCCGAATGCTCTGGTGGCCTCCCATAGGTTACCTACTACGCTGAGGGCGGCGACACCCGGTCGGGTTGGTGTCGGCTCATGACTGGTGGGGGTAGGGCTGGTGGCTGAGATGCCGACGGATGCCGAGCGCAGGCGCGTGTTGATCGCCGAGGACGAGGCGCTGATCCGGCTGGACCTCGCCGAGATGCTCGTCGAAGAGGGTTACGAGGTGGTGGGGGAGGCCGGGGACGGTGAGACAGCCGTCCGCCTCGCCGAGGAGCTGAAGCCGGATCTGGTCATCCTCGACATCAAGATGCCGATCATGGATGGGCTGGCCGCCGCCGAGCGGATCGCCGGCGCCCGGATCGCCCCGGTGATCATCCTGACCGCGTTCAGCCAGCGTGACCTGGTCGAGCGGGCGCGGGCGGCGGGCGCGATGGCGTACCTCGTGAAGCCCTTCCAGAAGAGCGACCTGGTCCCGGCGGTGGAGATCGCGCTGTCGCGCTACTCCGAGGTCGCGGCCCTGGAGGCGGAGGTCGCGAGCCTGACCGACCGCCTGGAGATCCGCAAGGCGGTGGAGCGCGCCAAGGGCGCGTTGATGACCACGTACGGGATGACCGAGCCGCAGGCGTTCAAGTGGATCCAGCGCACGGCGATGGACCACCGGATGACCATGAAAGAGGTCGCCGAGCGGATCCTCGCGGAGACCGCCGGCGGCGAGGTGTCGCAGCAGCCGACCGTCTGATCGTTGTCCGGGGCTCGGCGGCGGGCGATCGGATCGATAGCATCACCTGCGTGTCGGTCCGGCGTGTGATCGCGATGTTCGTGGTTGCCGTCGCGCTGCTCGCCGGCTGCCGGGCCACCGAGGACGAGCGCCCACCCGAACCGGTCCGCCCACGGTGGGAGAAGGCGGATCTGCCCGTGCCCCCGGGTTCCCCCGGTCGGCTCATCGTGCGCGATGTGACCGCCTGCGCTGGTCAGTGGTACGCGGTCGGCGCGGTGGGTGCCGCGGACGGCGGAACCCGGCCGGCGGCCTGGCGCAGCGCGGACGGCCGAGGTTGGGTGCCGCTGCCGTCGCGGCCGATCAGTTACTACGGCGAGCGCGCGATCCTCTATGCCGTCGGCTGTCACGAGGGCCGGATCGCCGTCGTCGGGGCCCGCTCGGGTGGTGCGCACGGCAATCCACGGGTGCGGACGTGGCGGCAGGACGCCGACGGCGGTCTGACCGAGGTGCCGGCGGAGTTCGAGCTGTACGGCGGACCGGACGCGGTCAGCGTCAGCCGCATCGCGGGCGGCGCCGGCGGGTGGCTGATCGCGGGTGCCCGGACGGGCGGCGCGGCGGTGTGGCGTTCCCCGGACGCGGCCGGCTTCGCGTTGGTCGACGACGCTCCCGGGTTGGCAAGTGATTCGAGGCTGACGACGATCGCCACGGATGCGCTCGCGGTACCCGACGGTTGGTTGGTCGGTGGCGCCGGCCGGCCGGCGGACCGGGCCGACCGTGATCCGTTCGTCTGGTCGGGGGAGGGCCGGACGTGGACGCGGCTGGCGTTGCCAGCGACGAACGCGGACGAGATCGTGCAGCGTCTCGTCCGGGTCGGTGCCGTCGTGCACGCCCTGGGAGTGCGGGGCAGCGGGTTCCAGGCGTGGGCGTTCGTGCCCGGCGCCGGGTCGCCGGGGACGGCGACGGGTGCGGGCGAGTGGCGGGCGGTCGCCGGATTCGGGGCGACGGGAACCGGGGCGGTGGCGGGGGTGGAGGCGGCCGCCGGCGGTGGTGACGTGTTGCTGGCGATGACGGTGGCGGCCGACGGACATCGGCTGTGGCGGTCGGCCGCGGATGGCGCGTCGTGGGTGCCGGTGGCGCTGCCGGTGGAGGTCTCCGCTGGTGGGGACACATCGGGGGCGGTTGCGACGCAGGACGGTCGGATGGTGGTCACCGTCGATGACGGGGTGGCGGCGAAGGTGTGGTTCGCGCCTTCCGGGCACGTCTGACGGGTTGTCGACATCCGCCGATGTGACATCTAAACGCGAGGTTCCCCCTCTCTGGTAACGGTTGAGTCAATGCCGCCTACGACACCTTACGGTGAGTAGTGCTTGTGGGATAACGTCCCGCCCCAGACCGGGTGAACGGTCCGGTCCGTTGTCGCCTTGGCGTTCTGCCAGGTGCCGGCGGGCTTCTGGACGGAGGAGGGGTTCCAGCCTTGAGGCAAAACTTCGTGCGCGTCCTCGGCAGCGTCGCCATCTTGGCGCTTGTTGCCGGCGGCGCCAGCGCATGTAAGAAGGACGAGGGCACGTCGGAAGGTTCCGCCAACAAGGCGTGCGACCTCAAGATCGGTTTCTTCGGCGCGCTCTCCGGCGCCGACGCCGGCCTGGTCACCCCGATGAAGCAGGGTGCCGACCTGGCCGTGGAGAAGTACAACGCGGAGAACGCGGACTGCAAGGTCACCGTTCAGGCGTTCGACTCGCAGGGCAAGGCCGACCTGGCCGGTGGCCTCGCGACCAGCGCGGCGGCCGACACGAAGATCGTGGCGATGGTCGGACCGGCGTTCTCCGGTGAGAGCGAGGTCGCGCTGCCGATCTTCGACACCGCGGGTCTCGCCGTCATCAGCCCGTCGGCCACGCGGCCGAGCCTCTCGGAGAAGGGCTGGAAGGTCTTCCACCGCGGTGTGGGTAACGACTTCTCCCAGGGTCCGGCGATCGCCAGCTACATCAAGAACGTGCTGAAGGCCCAGAAGGCCTTCGTCATCGACGACCAGTCGGCGTACGGCGCGGGTCTGGCTGACGAGGCCAAGAAGGGCCTCGGTTCGCTGATCATCGGCACCGACAAGGTCGTCGACAACGCGCAGGAGTTCGGTGCGCAGATCTCCAAGGTGAAGACCAGCGGCGCGACGGTGCTGTTCTACGCGGGTTACACCGAGGAGGCGGCGCCGTTCCTGAAGCAGCTGCGGGCTGCGGGCTGGACCGGCACGTTCATCGGCGGCGACGGCATCAACGACGCCAACATGCTGTCGGTGACCGGGCAGAAGGACGTCGAGGGCACCATCGCGACCTGCCCGTGTGGCCCCGCCACCGCGGCCAAGGGCACCTTCGTGACCGACTTCAAGGCCAAGTACAACGTGGACCCGGGTGTGTACGCGGACGTGTCGTTCGACCTGGCCAACATCTACCTCGAGGCGATCAAGGGCGGCAAGACCACCCGCGCCGACATCCAGGCCTTCCTCTCCACCTACAACAAGGCCGGTTCCGCCTCGGGCGTGACCTACAAGTGGGAGCCGACCGGCGAGCTGGACCCGGCGCAGGTCAAGGTGTGGGCCTTCAAGGCGAAGGCCGGTGCGTGGGCTCCTGACGTGGAGGTCCCGAAGGCCTGATCCCGTTGGGGGTCACAGGTTGAGGGCGTGACGAACAGAGCTGTTTCGAGGCGGCCGGGGTGTGTAACCCCGGCCGCGTCGACTCAGCGCAACACCCTTCGGAGCATCGGTGGACTTTGCAGAACTCGTCCGGGGCTTCCCGGAACTGACCACAACCGGGTTGGTGCAAGGAGCGATCTACGCGCTCATCGCCCTTGGCTACACCCTCGTCTACGGCGTACTTCGCCTGATCAACTTCGCGCACTCCGAGGTCTTCATGATCGGCACGTTCGGTGCCATCTGGACCTGGGCGGCCTTCGGGCTTGATAGCAACAGCGGCGCTCCGTCGGTGGGTAAGGCGCTGCTCCTCATCGCACTCGCGATCGTGGCGGCGGCGTTGCTGTCCGGCAGCGTCGCACTACTGATCGAGGTTACCGCATACCGTCCGCTACGGCGGCGCAACGCGCCACCACTGGCCTTCCTGATCACGGCCATCGGCGCGTCGTACGCGCTGATGGAGTTGATGGGCACGCTGACCCAGCGCCGCCAGGTCGGCTCGCCGGCTCTGCTGCCCTCCGACACGCTGTTCAGCATCGGTGGTTGGAGCGTCACGCCGGTGCAGATGCTGACGCTGAGCGTGGCCATCCTGATGATGGTCGGGCTGGACTGGTTCGTTAACCGCACCCGTTTCGGCAAGGGCATCCGCGCGGTCGCGCAGGACGCGAACACCGCCGCGCTGATGGGTGTCAACAAGAGCCGCGTGATCGCACTGGTCTTCGTGCTGGGTGGTCTGATGGCCGGTGTGGCCGCTGTCTTCAGTGACATGAAGAGCGGAAACACCCGGTACAACATCGGCTTCCTGCTCGGCCTCAAGGCGTTCTCCGCCGCGGTGCTGGGCGGTATCGGCAACCTGCGGGGCGCGGCGATCGGCGGCATTCTGCTGGGTCTGGTCGAGAACTACGGGTCGGCGCTGTTCGGCTCGCAGTGGCGGGATCTCATCGCGTTCGTGGTGTTGATCGTCCTGCTCATGTTCCGGCCGACCGGTCTGCTGGGCGAGTCGTTGGGGAGGGCGCGGGCATGACCGCTCTGCGAGAGCGTTGGCACTCCGCATCGAGTGCCTTCGGTCGGCGGGTCGACGGCCTGCCGAAGTCCGCCCGGATCACCGGGTTGCTGGCCTTCGTCGCCTTCCTCTACGTCCTGCCGAACAAGTGGTTCTACGAGTACCTGAACATTCCGGGTCTGTGGATCCCGCTGTACACGACGCGCAACGACATGGCGGCGGTGCTGTTCTACTGCGCGTGGATCGTGCTGCTGTCGCTCGGTCTCAACGTGGTGGTCGGGTACGCGGGCCTGCTGGACCTGGGCTTCTTCGGCTTCTTCGCCGTCGGCGCGTACACGGTGGCGTTGTTGACGTCGCCGGAGAGCAAGCTGATCACCGAGTACAACTGGCTGGAGAGCCCGTGGCCCTGGCTGGTCACGGTGCCGATCGCGGTCTCCCTGGCGTTCCTGTCCGGTGTGCTGCTGGGCGCTCCGACGCTGCGGCTGCGTGGTGACTACCTGGCGATCGTGACGCTCGGTTTCGCGGAGATGATCCGGATCATCGCCAAGAACCAGGACTGGATCTTCAACGGTGACCGGGGAATCCCGCAGGTGGCTCACCCGCCGGGCAAGAACCCGGACGGTAGCGCCATCTTCCAGTTCGAGTTCAAGCCGTACTACTGGCTGCTGCTCACCGTGATCATCGGTGTCGTCTTCCTGATCCGTAACCTGGCCAACAGCCGGGTGGGTCGGGCCTGGGTCGCGATCCGTGAGGACGAGGACGCGGCCGAGCTGATGGGCGTGCCGACCTTCCGGTTCAAGCTGTGGGCGTTCGCCATCGGCGCGGCGGTCGGCGGGTTGTCCGGCACGCTGTGGGCCGGCCAGGCCAACTTCGTCAACTCCTCGACGTTCTCGTTGGAGAACTCGATTCTGGTGTTGGCGGCGGTGCTGCTCGGTGGCGCGGGCAGCATCGGCGGTGCGATCCTCGGTGGCTTCCTGGTCATCTACATTCCGGAGTGGCTGCGGTCGGTGGGTGATGTCTTCGGCCTGCCGGAGACGGCTACCGTCTTCGGTAACGACTTCGACGTGAGCCCGACGTCGTTGCGCTACTTCATCTTCGGGATCCTGCTGATCATCGTGATGATCTTCCGACCGCAGGGTCTCTGGCCGAACCGGCGGCGCGCCGCCGAGCTCAAGGACCGGCAGAAGGAGGTGGCTGTCGTTGAGTGAGCCACGGATGGGTAGCGAGCGCGACGCCACCAGCGAGCGGGACATGGCGATCGATGCCCGGACGACGGTGGGTACCCCGCCCGAGACCTCGTCCACACCGGACGAGGTGGTCAGCGAGCCGACCCCGACCAATGGTCGTAAGCCGCTGCTGGAGGTCGACCACGTCACGCTGCGGTTCGGCGGCGTGGTGGCCCTCAACGACGTCAACTTCACCCTCTACGAGGGGGAGATCCTCGGGCTGATCGGCCCGAACGGCGCGGGCAAGACCACCTGCTTCAACGCGATGACGGGCGTCTACGCCCCGACGACCGGGCAGATCCGGTTCCGGGGCGAGAAGGTCAGCGGCCGTAAGCGGTTCCAGATCACCAAGATGGGCATCGCACGTACCTTCCAGAACATCCGGCTCTTCCCGGAGATGACGGCACTGGAAAACGTGCAGGTCGGCGCGGACGCCAACCACAAGACCAGCGTCCCGAGCGCCCTGCTGCGGTTGCCGCGGCACTGGCGGGAGGAGCGACAGGGCAAGGCGAAGGCCCGCGAGCTGCTGGAGTTCGTCGGCATCCAGGGCCGCGCCGGCGACCTGGCCCGCAACCTGTCGTACGGGGACCAGCGTCGACTGGAGATCGCTCGGGCCCTGGCCACCGATCCCACCCTGCTCTGCCTCGACGAGCCAGCCGCCGGCTTCAACCCCGCCGAGAAGGTGGCACTGCTGCAGCTGATCCGCAAGATCCGCGACTCGGGCGTCACCGTCCTGCTGATCGAGCACGACATGCGCCTGGTCATGGGCGTGGTGGACCGGTTGGTGGTGCTGGAGTTCGGGCAGAAGATCGCCGAGGGGTCGCCGGCCGAGGTGCGCGACGATCCCAAGGTGATCGCGGCCTACCTGGGAGGTGTCGAGGATGCTGCTTGAGATCGACAACCTGAAGCTGCTCTACGGTCGGATCGAGGCGCTGCACGGCATCAGCCTGCACGTGGACCAGGGCGAGATCGTGGCGCTCATCGGCGCGAACGGCGCCGGCAAGACCACGACCATGAAGGCGATCTCGGGGCTGCACGCCATCTCCGGCGGCAGCATCAAGTTCGAGGGCAACGATGTCAGCCGGCTCCGCGCCGACCTCCGGGTGATCCGGGGCATCGGGCAGTCACCGGAGGGACGTGGTGTGTTCCCCGGCATGACCGTGCTGGAGAACCTGGAGATGGGGGCCTACACCCGTCGGGACAAGGCCGAGATCACCAAGGACCTGTCCATGGTCTTCGACCTGTTCCCCCGGCTGCACGAGCGCCGGAAGCAGGCCGGTGGCACGCTCTCCGGCGGTGAGCAGCAGATGCTGGCGGTGGGTCGGGCACTGATGACCCGTCCGAAGCTGCTGCTGCTGGACGAGCCGTCGATGGGGCTGGCGCCCAAGTTGATCCAGCAGATCTTCGAGATCATCACGCGGATCAACGAGCAGGGCACCACCATCCTGCTGGTCGAGCAGAACGCCCAGCAGGCGCTCTCCCGGGCCCACCGGGGGTACGTGCTGGAGACTGGCCGGATCGTCAAGGAGGGCACCGGCGAGCAGCTCCTGCACGACCCGGCGGTCAAGGAGGCGTACCTCGGCGTCGCCTGAGTGACCTGTGTGGTGGCCGGTCATCCCGTGCGGGGTGGCCGGCCGTCGCCGTCGCGGCGGGCGTCCGTTCTGACGTCGGCGTCGCGCGGCGGGCTGTGCGTTTTGTCGTCGGCGCGCGTGGTGCCGCCGGCCAGGGTTGTCGGTAGGACGGGCTAGAGTCGCTGCCGTGACAGCTACGACACCGCGCCTGCTTCTCGTCGACGGACATTCCATGGCATACCGGGCTTTCTTCGCCCTGCCTGTGGAGAACTTCTCCACCACGACGGGTCAGCCGACCAACGCGGTGTACGGCTTCACCTCGATGCTGATCAACGTGCTGCGCGACGAGCAGCCCACCCACATCGTCGTCGCCTTCGACGTCTCCCGCCGCTCCTTCCGCACCGACAAGTACGCGGAGTACAAGGCCGGCCGCAGCGAGACCCCGACCGACTTCAAGGGCCAGGTCAGCCTGGTCAAGGAGGTCCTGGCGGCGCTCCAGATCCCGGTGGTGGAGAAGGAGGGCTTCGAGGCCGACGACGTCATCGCCACCCTGGCCTGCCAGGCGCGTGACCAGGGCATGACGGTGCTGATCAGCAGCGGCGACCGCGACGCGTTCCAGCTGGTCGACGACCAGATCACCGTCCTCTACCCGCGTAAGGGCGTCTCCGACCTGGCCCGGATGGACCCGGCGGCGATCGAGGCGAAGTACGGCGTTCCGCCACAGCAGTACCGGGACCTCGCCGCGCTGGTCGGCGAGACCAGCGACAACCTGCCCGGCATCCCGGGTGTCGGCCCGAAGACCGCCGCCAAGTGGATCACCACGTACGGCGGCGTGGAGGGCGTCATCGCCCGCGCCGACGAGATCAAGGGCAAGGCCGGCGACAGCCTGCGGGAGCGGCTCGCCGACGTGATCCGCAACTACGAGATCAACTGCCTGGTCTCCGACCTGGAGCTGCCACTGCGCCCGGAGGACGCCAGGTGGACCGGTTGGGACCGGGAGGCGGTGCACCAGGTCTTCGACACGCTGGAGTTCCGCATCCTGCGCGACCGTCTCTACCAGTACCTGGAGTCGGTCGAGCCGGAGGCCGAGTCCGGCTTCGACCTCACCGGCGAGGTGCTCACCGAGCCCGGCGCGCTGGCCGGCTGGCTCAGCACGCACGTCCCGGCCGGCACCCCGGTCGGGTTGGCGGTCAAGCTCGACACCGGCCCCAACCGTCGACACACCGCCTCGATCACCGGTCTCGCGCTGGCCACCGCCGGCGGCGCGGCGGCCTGGGTCGACCCCACCGGGCTCGACGCCACCGACGAGGGCGCCCTGGCCGCCTGGTTGGCCGACGCGCAACGACCCAAGGTGCTGCACGACAGCAAGCCAGCCGTGTTGGCCAGCGCCGCACACGGCTGGCAGCTCGCCGGCATCGTCCGCGACACCCAGATCGCCGCGTACCTGGCCCGCCCCGACCAGCGTTCCTACGACCTCACCGACCTGGCGCTGCGCTACCTGCACCGCGAGCTGCGGGTGGACGTCCCGGAGTCCGGTCAGCTCACCCTCGACGGGCTCGGCGACGAAGGCGTCGTCGAGCAGAACCTGATGCTCCAGGCCCGCGCGACCCTCGACCTGGCCGACGCGATCGACGCCGAGTTGTCCCGCGACGGCGAGCAGTCGGCCCGGCTGATGGCCGGGGTGGAGCTGCCGCTGATGCGGGTCCTGGCCACCATGGAGAGCACCGGCATCGCCGCCGACAACGACTATCTCCACGAGTTGGAGGCGCACTTCGCCGGTGAGGTCAAGACCGCCGCGCAGGGTGCGTACGAGGCGGTGGGTCGGGAGTTCAACCTCGGCTCACCCAAGCAGTTGCAGGAGATCCTCTTCACCGAGCTGGGCCTGCCGAAGACCAAGAAGATCAAGACGGGCTACACCACCGACGCCGACGCCCTGCAGTGGCTCTACGCGCAGCAGCCGCACCCGGTGCTGGCCCACCTGCTGCGCCACCGGGACGTGGCGAAGCTCAAGTCGACAGTCGACGGCCTGCTCAAGTCGGTCTCCGACGACGGCCGGATCCACACCACCTTCAACCAGACGGTCGCGGCCACGGGTCGGCTCTCCTCCACCGAGCCCAACCTGCAGAACATCCCCATCCGCACCGAGGAGGGCCGGCGCATCCGTCGGGCCTTCGTGGTGGGTGAGGGGTACGAGTGCCTGCTCACCGCCGACTACAGCCAGATCGAGATGCGCATCATGGCGCACCTCAGCTCGGACGACGCGTTGATCGAGGCGTTCAACTCCGGCGCCGACTTCCACGCCGCCACCGCCTCGTCGGTCTTCGGGGTGCCGCTCGACGAGGTCACCCCCGACCAGCGCCGCAAGATCAAGGCCATGAACTACGGCCTGGCGTACGGGTTGAGCGCCTTCGGCCTGTCCCAGCAACTCGGGATCAACACCGAGGAAGCACGTGGGCTGATGGAAAACTACTTCGCCGGCTTCGGCGGGGTGCGCGACTACCTGCACCAGGTGGTCGCCCGGGCCCGCCAGGACGGCTACACCTCCACCATCCTCGGTCGCCGCCGCTACCTCCCCGACCTGGTCAGCGACAACCGGCAGCGCCGGGACATCGCCGAGCGGATGGCGCTCAACGCCCCGATCCAGGGCTCCGCGGCCGACATCATCAAGGTGGCGATGCTGCACGTCGACACCGCGCTCGGCGAGGCCGGGCTGCGCTCGCGGATGCTGTTGCAGGTGCACGACGAGCTGGTCTTCGAGGTCGCCCCCGGCGAGCGGGAGGCGTTGGAGGCGTTGGTCCGGCACGAGATGGGCGGGGCGTACCCGCTGTCGGTGCCGTTGGAGGTGTCGGTCGGCGAGGGCCGCGACTGGAACAGCGCTGATCACTGACCTTGTGTTGGTTGCGGTGTGGGGGTTCCGGGGCAGCCCGACCCACTCCGGGCGGTCAGGCTTGATCCCTGCGTGGGTCGGGCTGCCCCGGAACCCCTGACCGGGTCATCCTGGTCCCGGCCATTGGCATGGTGGGCGCTGGCCAGATCAAGCGAGCCCACCCGTGCCGCCCACCCGTGCTGCCCACCCGTGCCGCCCACCCGTGCTGCCCACCCGTGCCGCCCACCCGTTTCCGCTCGCCTGTGTCCGCCCGTGCCGCCACCCTCGCCGGGGCACCGGCTGTCGGCGCTGGCGCGGTGCGCCTCGTAGCAAGATCTGTGCAACTTCGGGGAAAGTGCTGGGTCGAGGGGTTCTGAGGCAGCAACTTCGCCGAAGTTGCGGATCTCGCCGCGGAGTGCCGTGGTGGGGACGGGCCCACGGGCTACTTCATCGGGTCGTGGCCCCAGTTCATCAGGGACCAGCGCCATTTGGTGTCGCGGACGTTGCCGGAGGGGCGCTGCGCCATGTGTCGGCGTACGTAGCCGACCACCTTGCGCATGTGCTTGTAGTCGCCCTCGGACAGGTCGCCCCGTTTGCGGCGGAGCAGGTTGATGATCTTCCGGCCGGATTCGTGTCCGACGGACTCGCCGCCACCGGCGCGACCGCCCTTGTGCCAGCCCACCTGCTTCGACTCGTCGGTCTCCAGCCACGTGGACAGCTCCCGGGGCTTCATGTTCACCGCCTCGGTGAACTCCCGATAGGTGTCCCGGCCCTGGTCGTCAGCTCTGCTCATGACGCAGCGCCTCGGGTCGGTGGGCCACGTCGCGGCCCGTGCCGTCACTGCGGACCCGGTACTGCGGGTCGTCGGGGGCCGCGTTCACCGCCCGCCCACTGATCCGCGTCCGCTCGGTGATCGTGTCCTGTACCACGCCGTACGCGCGGCTGCCGTGGGCCGACCAGGAAACCTGGTCGCCTCTGCGGAATCGCTGCTCGGCCATGCTCCTCGGCTACCCGACACCGGCGCGGCGAAACGGCCGTTCCGGCGACACGCTACGGGGTGATCTCGGCGATCGGCAGTTTGATGTCGAACGGCTCGGCCAGCTCGATCACGTCGGCGCCGTCGGCGACCAGCTCGTACTGCCGCTCACCGCCGGGACCCACCCGGTCGCCGATCCGGTACGCGTAGACGTGCACCGGGTCCTGCTCGATGCGCCAGTAGAAGGGAATGCCGGCGGCGGCGTACTCGCCGGGCTTCGCGAATCGGTCGATCCGTCGCGTCCCCGGCGAGACGATCTCCACGGCGAGGACCACGTCCGCCGGACGCAGCAGCGACCGGCCGGACGGCACCTCGGCCCGGCACAGCAGGACGTCCGGTTGTCGGCTGGCGTTGAAACTGAGCCCGACTCCGACGGCCTGAGCGATGCGGAGGTCAGCTGGCACACGCGAGTGCAGCCACATGCGCAGGAGGAACGAGATGTCTTGATGGCCCAGGGTGGGGGAGGGTGTCACCTGGATTACTCCGGCGACGAGTTCGACGCGGGGGGCGTCGTCCGGCAGGGTGAGCAGGTCCTCCAGCGTGTAGTCGGCACGCTGCTGCCGCATCGGGTCCGGACACCAGGGGCCAGGTGATGTCGGGATGGGCTCGGCGCTCATGGGACGAGCCTACCGGTGGTCGATGCGACGCAGGGCGGACTGCGGGTGCGACGCGCTCACTGCGCGGGCTTGTCGGTGACGAAGATGGCGGTGCCGGGGAAGAGCCGACCGCGCAGCGGGCTCCACTGCCCCCAGAGGCCCTCGTGCCCCTCCGGCCATTCCGGCTCCACCAGGTCCAGCAGGCGGAAGCCGGCACCGACCAGCTCCCGGATCCGGTCGCCGAGGGTGCGGTGCTGCTCGACGTACGTGGCGACGCCGGACTCGTCCTGCTCGACGTAGGGGGAGCGGTCGAAGTACGAGTGCACGGCGGTCAGCCCGCCCTCGCCAGGGTCGTCGAGGAAGATCCACCGCATCGGGTGGGTCACCGAGAACACCCACCGCCCGCCGGGGCGCAGCACCCGGTGCACCTCGGCGTGCAGGGTCGCCGAGTCGTCCACGAACGGGATGGCGCCGAAGGCGGTGCAGGCGAGGTCGAACGACCGGTCGGCGAACGGCAGGGCGAGTGCGTCGGCCTGCACCAGCGGTACGCGTACCCCGGTGCGGTCGGCGGCCTCGGCCGCGTGCCGCAACATGCCGGCGGACAGGTCGAAGGCGACCGGCCGGGCACCCTGGGTGGCCAGCCAGCGGGCGGCGGCGGCCGCACCGCAGCCGACCTCCAGCACCCGTCGGCCGGGCAGGTCCCCGAGCAGCCGGGCGTCGGCCTCGCGCAGGCCCTCCGGGCACCAGACGAAGTCCACGTCGCCGAGGAACGCGCCGTGCTCAGCCTGGTAGTCGTCGGCGTCGGTGTCCCACCAGCCGCGGTTGGCGCGCCGGGCCTCGGCGTCACCCACCCGGCGCCGGGTGACCCGGCTGTCGTCATCCACGCGCTCACGCTAGGCCCCACCCACCCGTTGGGCGCGGCGGCGCGTCCAAGATCTGCGCTACTCCTTACGTGGGTGCCCTTGATCGACTCGGTTTCCGTGTGCTCGAGGTGTCCGGGCCGTTGGGACGTCCCGGAGGTCGAGTCGATCAAGCGCGGGCCGAGGCGACTCCTGAGGCTGCTGTGACGCACGAGACAGCAGGGGTCTTTTCCGGGCGATTGTTCGTCTTTCGCAGGTCACCGCGCGGAGAGAAGCCGGGAGGGCTTGCACGCTGTGGTAATGCGCACGGTAGGCTAGACGATGCGCTCGCGGATCGCGTTGCCTCGGCAGGGAGCAGGTGCGCGGTCGTCGGAGCCACATCATGATCTCACTAGGCGATCGTTCGGTGTGCCCGGCGGCGGATCCGCTGGCGCGAACAGGTCACTGCGACACAAGCCTGCTGTGACAACCCACCGACCGGAGCAACCGCCCACATGACGAGCAGCATCGAGGCCCCCTCGAGCGCCACCCGGGTCACCCACGACGATCTCGGTTCCGAGGAGGCATTCCTCGCCGCGATCGACGAGACCATCAAGTACTTCAATGACGGCGACATTGTCGAAGGCACCGTCGTCAAGGTCGATCGGGACGAGGTCCTGCTCGACATCGGCTACAAGACCGAGGGTGTCATCCCCTCTCGGGAGTTGTCGATCAAGCACGACGTGGACCCCGCCGAGGTTGTGACGGTTGGCGACCACATCGAGGCCCTGGTCCTCCAGAAGGAGGACAAGGAGGGTCGTCTGATCCTCTCCAAGAAGCGGGCACAGTACGAGCGGGCCTGGGGCACGATCGAGAAGATCAAGGACGAGGACGGCGTCGTCCGCGGTTCGGTCATCGAGGTGGTCAAGGGCGGCCTCATCCTCGACATCGGGCTGCGGGGCTTCCTGCCCGCGTCCCTGGTCGAGATGCGTCGTGTGCGCGACCTGCAGCCGTACGTCGGGCGTGAGCTCGAGGCCAAGATCATCGAGCTGGACAAGAACCGCAACAACGTGGTCCTGTCCCGCCGGGCCTGGCTGGAGCAGACGCAGTCCGAGGTGCGCACCGAGTTCCTCAACAAGCTGCAGAAGGGCCAGGTCCGCAAGGGCGTCGTGTCCTCGATCGTCAACTTCGGCGCCTTCGTCGACCTTGGCGGCGTCGACGGTCTGGTGCACGTCTCCGAGCTGTCCTGGAAGCACATCGACCACCCGTCCGAGGTTGTCGAGGTGGGCCAGGAGGTCGAGGTCGAGGTCCTGGACGTCGACCTGGACCGCGAGCGCGTCTCGCTGTCGCTGAAGGCGACCCAGGAGGACCCGTGGCGGCAGTTCGCCCGCACCCACGCGATCCAGCAGATCGTGCCGGGTAAGGTCACCAAGCTGGTGCCGTTCGGTGCGTTCGTCCGGGTGGACGACGGCATCGAGGGCCTGGTCCACATCTCCGAGCTGGCCGAGCGCCACGTGGAGATCCCGGAGCAGGTCGTCCAGGTCGGCTCCGAGGTCATGGTCAAGGTCATCGACATCGACCTGGAGCGCCGCCGGATCTCGCTGTCGCTCAAGCAGGCCAACGAGGGCTTCGTCGAGGGCGAGGAGCACTTCGACCCGACCCTCTACGGCATGGCCGCGACGTACGACACCGAGGGCAACTACATCTACCCGGAGGGCTTCGACCCGGAGACGGGCGAGTGGCTCGAGGGGTACGACAAGCAGCGCGAGACCTGGGAGAACCAGTACGCCGAGGCTCGTCAGCGCTGGGAGGCCCACACCAAGCAGGTGCAGACCTCTCGGGCCGCCGACGCCGAGGCTGCCGCCAACCCGACTCCGGTCGTTCCGGCCGCTGGCGGCACCGGTGGCGGTGGCACCACCTCCTCGTCCAGCCCGGCCCCGAGCCGGCAGGCCGAGGAGCCGGCCGGCACGCTGGCCACCGACGAGGCGCTCGCCGCACTGCGGGAGAAGCTCGCCGGCGGTAAGTGAGCCGCTGAACGACTGAACGACGACGGGCCCCGCCCCTCACGATCCACGGATCGTCGGGGGCGGGGCCTTCGCCGTTCCCAGGCGACCACCGGACCTCGTCGCCCGGGTCGTCGCGGTGCCGGACGATGATGTGGATCTCCCCGACGAGCAGGGCTCGCAAGATCGTGCTCGATCCTGGATACAGGGGCCTCGAACAACCAGGACACCACTACAACCTGGATCGAGCACGATCTTGCGCGGGGCGCGGGGCGCGGGGCGCGGGGCGCGGGGCGCGGGGCGCGGGGCGCGGGGCGCGTCGGTCGCGGGGCGTCGGGGCGGAGGCCGCGTCGGTCGCGGGCACGATCGTGGCGGGTTTGGCGGCAGGGCTGGTGATCCGGTTGACTGGTCGGGTGCTGAGGGTGGGGTTGACCGGCGGAATCGGGTCGGGCAAGAGCGCGGTGGCGGCGCGACTCGTCGAGCGGGGAGCGGTGCTCATCGACGCCGACCGGGTGGCCCGAGAGGTCGTCGCACCGGGCAGCGAGGGGCTGGCCGAGATCGTCGCCGCCTTCACCGACGCGGTGCTCGACGCCGACGGCGCGCTGGACCGTGCCGCACTGGGCGCGGTGGTGTTCGCCGACGAGACCGCCCGCCGGCGGTTGGAGTCGATCACCCACCCCCGGGTTCGGGCCCGTACCGCCGAACTGGCCGCCGCGGCACCTCCCGACGCGATCGTCGTCAACGACGTGCCGCTCCTGGTCGAGGCGGGTCTCGCGCCCACGTACCACCTGGTGGTCGTGGTGCAGACGGCCGTGTCGACCCGACTGGAACGGCTGGTGCGCGACCGGGGGATGAGTCACGCGGAGGCCGAGCGGCGGATCGCCGCCCAGACCGACGACGCCCGTCGCCGGGCGGCGGCCGACGTCGTGCTCGGCAACGACGGAAGCCTGGCGGCGTTGCACGACGCCGTCGACACGCTCTGGCGGCAACGGCTGCGGCCCTACGAGGACAACCTGCGTCAACGGCGGGTGGTCCCGCCGGGCGAAGACGAACCGGTGGGGACCGACGCGAGCTGGCCGGAGCAGTACGCGCGGCTGGCCGCCCGGATTCGGCACACCCTGGGCTCGGACGCCCTCCGGATCGACCACATCGGCTCGACTGCGGTGCCCGGCCTCGCCGCCCAGGACGTCATCGACGTGCAGGTGGCCGTCTCCAGCCTCGCCGACGCCGACGGGGCGCTGGCCGACCGGCTGGCGAACGCCGGGTTCCCGCGGGTGCCGGGGCAGTGGTGGGACGACCCGCGCCCGGCCGGCAGCGGTCGGTGGGAGAAGCGGCTGCACGGTAGCGCGGACCCGGCTCGTCCCGTTCGCCTGCACGTGCGGCTGGACGGGTCGCCAGGCTGGCGGTACGCGTTGCTGATGCGCGACCACCTGCGGGCCGACCCGGATCAGCGCGCCGCGTACCTGCAACTCAAGCGGGACCTGGTCGATGCGGCACCCGCCGCCGGCGACTCCGGCACGGCCCGGGACCCGTGGTTCGACGAGGAGTACCTGCGGGCCGACCAGTGGGCCGCCCAGACCGGCTGGCGGCCCTGAGCTCAGCGGGCGCCGGCCCGAGGTTTCGCAGCGGGTCGGGGCACCGGGGCCAGTCGGGGCACCGCGGCCGGTTGGAGATCCAGTTGGGCCCACGCGTTGCCGCTGGTGTGCAGCTCCAGCCGCCGAAGCGACCCGTCACGGTCGACCCAGTAGCGCAGCCGTGCGCCGGCCGGACCCACCTCGACGACGTCCACGGTCCGGCCGGCGGTGACGTCCTCGCGTATCCGCACGGCCGCACCGCGTGGCCCGACCGACCCGGCGGCCACCGCCGCGTCGACGAGCCGGCCCACGTCGTCCCCGACGGATCGGGAGACCCGCCACGGTCCGGCCGGGGGTGCCAGGGGTGGTCGGCCCGGTGCCTCCGCCGTGCCGCCACCACCGGCCGCCGCCGGCAGGTCCGCCCGGGCCAGCCCGGCGGCGTCGCGTCGCAGCAGGGTCCGACGATCCGGTACGCCCAGGTCGGCAACCGAGAGGTACGCGGTCCGCGTGGTCCAGCTCAACCAGCCCGCGCCGCGCAGGTTCGTGTCCGTGCCCGTCGGCGCGGTGAGCGTGACCGCCGCACCGCCCTGGGCGCGTAGCCGGGCCGGCAGCCGGTCCAGTCGACGCTGTTCGGCGTCGGTCAGCGCGCGGGGCAGACCCGGCCGGCCGCCGAGGGCGTCCACCGGGCGGAGGGTCGGCCGGTCCGCCCGGTGCAGAGTCACCGTGACCGGGCCGACGCCGGGCAACCGGGTGACGAGCTTGTGCAGCCGAGCGTCCTGGTCGAGCCAGTACCGGGTCTGCCCGTCCGCCTCGGTGCTCGCCGACCCGCTGCCCGTCGGCCCGGTGCCCGGGACCTGTGCCGCGGTGCTGCTTGTCGCGGTGCTGCCTGCCGTGGTGCTGCCTGCCGTGGTGCTGCCCGCCGTGGTGCTGCCTGCGGCTGGTGTCCTGGCGAGCAGCGGCGCTTGGAGGAGGTCCACCGGGCCGCCCGCCATGGTGTCCCGGGCGATCCACCGGGCTGCGCTACCCGGAGCCGCCGGGTCCGCGTCCGGGCGGTCGGCCGCGAGGCCGAGGAGCAGGTCGAGCACCGGCACCAGGCTCGCCCCGGGCGTCAGGCGGTGCAGCCGCCACCGATCCGCCGGAGGCACCAGCGGGGGTGCGGCGGGGGTGGGCACCGCGGCCGGGTCGGGCCGGATCACCAGCACCGACCCGGCCCTCTGCAACAGCCCGCGCTCGGCACCCGCTCCGGGTCCGCCCACGTCCAGGTAGAGCAGGGACCGCGACCAGTCCACCCAGCCCACCAGTTCGATCCGGGTCGCGTCGACGCCCGCGGTGACGCGGACCCCGGCGCGCAGATCCCGCAGGTTGGTGACCCGCAGAGCGGCCAGCCGCTCGCCCTCGGCGAGGGTCAGCGGTCGGGCCGGCTCGGGTGGGTCGGGCGCCCAGCTCAACAAGCCGAGTACCAACGCCGTCGCGGACGTCACCGCCGTCAGACCGAGCAGCAACAGCACGGTACGGCGTCGGTGGCTGGCCGCACCCGGACCGGCGGTGTCGGTCGCGTCGGCGGCTGAGTCGGTGGTGTCGTCGGGCCGGGTGGTCGTCGGGGTCCGGTCGGAGACTCGGCCGGTGGTGCTTCGGCGGTCGGTGGTGGGTCGGGCCGTGGGTCGGGTCGTGGGTCGGGCCGTGGTGGGCCGGGCGGTGGGTCGGGCCGTGGTGGGTCGGTCAATGTCGGTCGGCCGCTCGGTGACGGGTGGGCTGGCCGTGGCCCCGCTGCCGGTAGCGCCGCTCCCGGGCGACCTGCTCCCGGTTGACCCGCCCGCGAGCGGTCCGCTCGTGGCCGACCCGCTCGTGGCCGACCCGCTCGTGGCCGACCCGCTCGTGGCCGACCCGCTCGTGGCCGACCCGCTCTTGGTGGACCGGGGGGCAGCGATGGCGTCAGCCGAGTCGGTGCGGTGGCGCCCGGTGCCGAGCCGTCCGGCGGCCGACGTGCTGGGCTTCCCCGCCGCGGAGGCGTTCCGCCGGCCGGTGCCGTCCGGTCGGGGGGCGGCCGTGGGGGTGGTGTCGGGCGGCGGGGTCGCAGAGGTGTCCACGGATGTGAAACGGGCGGAGTGGCACCGGGGTGACGAGCAGGGGCGCTCGCGGCGGCCGGTCTGCGCCTCGAGCGCGACCACACGGGTGCGCACGCCGGACGAGCCGGGTGCTGCGACCGCAGTGCCGGGGGCGGCCGGCCGTGATGACGGCTTGGCCACCGGCCCGGTCGGCCGCCGCGAGCGGCCTACATGGAGAGGGTAGTCCCGGTGACATGGGCCACACAATGGGAATATTGAAGCTGATCACGTACCTGCCGTGACGGCCAAACCTGTCGGACCTCCGGCGTACCGTTGATGGCATGGCGCTCGACATTCCCCGGCTGGACAGCCGCTTCCAGGTCGTCAGTGACTTCCAGCCGGCCGGCGACCAACCGGCAGCCATCGACGACCTTGAGCGTCGGGTTCGGCGCGGCGACCGTAACACCGTGCTGCTCGGCGCGACCGGCACCGGCAAGAGCGCCACCACGGCGTGGTTGATCGAGCGGTTGCAGCGCCCGACCCTGGTGCTCGCCCCGAACAAGACGCTCTGCGCGCAGCTGGCCAAGGAGTTCAGCGAGCTGCTGCCGCACAACGCCGTCGAATACTTCGTCTCGTACTACGACTATTACCAGCCCGAGGCATACATCCCCCAGACCGACACCTACATCGAGAAGGACTCCTCGATCAACGAGGAGGTGGAGCGGCTGCGGCACTCGGCGACGATGTCGCTGCTCACCCGCCGCGACGTGATCGTGGTGGCGACCGTCTCGGCGATCTACGGCCTGGGCACCCCGGAGGAATACCTGAACCGGGCGGTGAAGGTGCAGATCGGGCAGGAGCTCGACCGCGACCAGTTGCTGCGGCGGCTGGTCGACATCCAGTACACCCGCAACGACATGGCCTTCCAGCGGGGCACCTTCCGGGTCCGCGGCGACACGCTGGAGATCATCCCGGCGTACGAGGAGCTGGCGATCCGGATCGAGCTGTTCGGTGACGAGGTGGAGAAGCTCTACTACCTCAACCCGTTGACCGGTGACGTGGTCCGCGAGGTCGACCAGCTGGTGATCTTCCCGGCCACCCACTACGCGGCCGGCCCGGAGCGGATGGAACGGGCGATCCGTGACATCGAGGTGGAGTTGGCCGAGCGGCTCGCCGAGCTGGAGCGGCAGGGCAAGCTGCTGGAGGCGCAGCGGCTGCGGATGCGCACCACCTACGACATCGAGATGATGCGGCAGGTGGGCTTCTGCTCCGGCATCGAGAACTACTCGATGCACATGGACGGGCGGCTGCCCGGCAGCCCGCCGCACGCCCTGCTGGACTACTTCCCCGACGACTTCCTCACGGTGGTCGACGAGTCGCACGTGACCATCCCGCAGATCGGCGGCATGTACGAGGGCGACGCGTCCCGCAAGCGGATGCTCATCGACCACGGCTTCCGGCTGCCCAGCGCGGCCGACAACCGGCCGCTGCGCTTCGACGAGTTCCTGGAGCGGGTCGGCCAGATGGTCTACCTCTCCGCGACCCCGGGCACCTGGGAGATGGAGCAGGCGCAGGGCGAGTTCGTCGAACAGGTGATCCGACCCACCGGCCTGGTCGACCCGGAGGTCGTGATCAAGCCGACCAAGGGTCAGATCGACGACCTGATGCACGAGATCAAACTGCGGACCGATCGCGACGAGCGGGTCCTGGTCACCACCCTGACCAAGAAGATGGCCGAGGACCTGTCCGACTACCTCCTGGAGAACGGCATCCGGGTGCGCTACCTGCACTCGGAGGTCGACACGTTGCGCCGGGTGGAGCTGCTGCGCGAGCTGCGCAAGGGCGACTACGACGTGCTGGTCGGCATCAACCTGCTCCGCGAAGGTCTGGACCTGCCCGAGGTGTCGCTGGTGGCGATCCTCGACGCCGACAAGGAGGGCTTCCTGCGCAGTGGTCGGTCGCTGATCCAGACCATCGGGCGGGCCGCCCGTAACGTCTCCGGTCAGGTCCACATGTACGCCGACAAGATCACCCCGTCGATGGCGGCGGCGATCGACGAGACCGACCGGCGTAGGGCCAAGCAGATCGCGCACAACGAGGCGCACGGGATCAGCCCGGAGCCGTTGCGTAAGAAGATCCACGACATCCTGGACGACATCTACCGCGAGGCGGAGGACACCGAAAACTCGCGGGTCGGCGGCGCGGTGCGTCAGCTGTCCCGGGGCAAGGCGCCGGTCAAGGAGACCCGCAGCCGGAGCCGGGGCGCCGCCACGACCACGTCACGGGAGGGGATGGCCCGAGCCGACCTCGCCGAGCTCATCCAGGAACTCAACGACCAGATGCTGGCCGCCGCCCGCGAGCTGCAGTTCGAGCTGGCGGCCCGGATCCGCGACGAGGTCTCCGACCTGAAGAAGGAGCTGCGCGGCATGGACGCCGCCGGCGTGAAGTGACGACCAGCGGCTGAGCGTGAGCGGCGCCCCACCGAGGGGCGCGGCCCGCCAGGGTGAGCGAAGGGTGGGTCGGGGATGACCACGGCGGCACCGGTCGGGGAGGTGGTGCTCGGGCTGCCCGAGGTCAGCCTGCGCCCGTTCGTCGACCGGTACGTCGGCTACCGGGAACGGGCCGACGTTCCACTGGTCCGCCGGGAGTCGGCGGGCGTCTTCGTGGTGCTGATCCTGGGTTGGGGCGCTCCGCTGGACGTGCGCGACCCGCGCAGCGCGGAGCGTGGTGCCAGCAGGGTCGACTCGTTCGTGGCCGGCACCTTCGACGGCTGGTGCACCACGCGGACGGTGGGCGTGGGGGAGGGCGTCGAGCTGCTGCTCGCCCCACTGACCGCCCGCCGGCTCCTCGGTCTGCCGCTGAGCGAGCTGACCAATCGTGCCGTGGGCGTCGGGCAGCTCCCGGGCCGGTGGCTGCATCGGCTGCGGAGCCAGCTCGCCGAGACGGCGTCCTGGCCGGAGCGGTTCGCCCTGCTCGACAGGGTGCTCGCCGGCCGCCTGGCGGCGTCGCCGCCCGTGGACGCCCGGCTCGACTGGGCGTGGCGGTGGCTCGTGGCCAGCGGTGGCCAGGAGCGCGTCGGTGTGCTCTCCGACGAGCTGGGCTGGAGCCGACGGCATCTCGCCTCCCGGTTCCGGCAGGAGATCGGGCTGCCACCCAAGATGGTCGCCCGGTTGCTGCGCTTCCAGCAGGCGTGCACGGCGCTGGGCGACGTGGGGCCAACCCCCGTGATCGAGCCGGGTGCCGGCCCGCCGACCGGCGCTGGCCAGTCCGCGGCCGACCCGGACCCGTCCAGCTTGGGACCGTCCAGCCCGGGGCCGTCCAGCCCGGGGCCGTCCAGCCCGGGGCCGTCCAGCCCGGGGCCGTCCAGCCCGGGGCCGTCCAGCCCGGGGCCGTCCAGCCTGGACCCGTCCAGCGCGACCTCATTCAGCAGCGGGCCGGCCATCGACTGGGCCGCGGTGGCGGCGCGATGCGGTTACTACGACCAGTCCCACCTGATCCGGGACTTTCACCAGTTCGCGGGGGACACTCCGGCCGCGTTGCTCGCCGCCCGGTCGACACCGTCCGGCTGACGCACCGACCAGCGGTGGCCTGACTGTCAATCCACTCGGGTTCCTGAAAGTCGCGGTATCCGACTGGCGCGGATAGCCCGACGTCGGGAAAGACGAGGGGATCATGCGGGTCTGCGCCGCTCTGTCGCCGGAGCGGGCCGATGTGGGAGAGGGCGGCCTGCGGACTGGCGCGGCCAGGGCGCGGCACGCCGTAGTGGACCTCGCGCCCCACCTGATCGTGCTCGATCCCGGAACAGGCCTGGACCGACCCACCGAGGTCACATTCGTCCAATCCGGTTCCCGCCGCCGGCGGCACACTGTGGACATGCGAACCGTCTACCCGGTCTTCCGTTATCCCGATCCCCGCGCCGCGATCGACTGGCTCTGCTCCGCCTTTGGTTTCCAGGTGCACGCCGTACACGACGCACCGGACGGTTCGGTCGCCCACGCCGAACTCGTCTTCGACAGCGGCATGGTCATGTTGGGCGCTCGGGCCGATGCGACGTCCAGGCCGGCCGGAGACGACTGGTTGGTGTACGTGGCCGTGCCGGACGTCGACGCCCACTGTGCACAGGCCCGCGCGGCCGGGGCGGAGATCACCCAGGAACCGTTCGACACCGACTACGGCTCCCGTGACTACGCCGCCCGTGACCTGGCCGGCAACGTCTGGGCCTTCGGCACCTACCGACCCTGAGCAGGACCGGTGCCGGCCCTGAGCAGGACCGGTGCCGGCCCTGAGCAGGACCGGTGCCGGCCCTGAGCAGGACCGGTGCCGGCCCTGAGTTCGGCTGGAACGGCCCTGAGCCCGGCCGGCCCGGCTCCCCGACCGCGCCGAATGACCTGATTGCGGTGAGCGAGCAAACTATTGCACTGGGTGATCGTCCTGCGTACGCTCCCTCGATGGGGAGGCCGGGATGCCGCTGCCAACGAGTCCTGTCATTCGACGTGCACGTCTCGGCGCTGAGTTGCGCCAACTTCGTCGGCGCGAGGCGCTGACCCTGGAGCAGGTCTGCGACCGGCTCGGCTGGGCCTCGACGTCGAAGCTGTCCCGCATCGAGCTGGGTCAGAGCCGGCCGGACCTCGCGGATGTGCTCGATCTGCTGGACATCTACAAGGTGCCCACTCCGGCCCGGGACGCGCTGATCGTGATCGCTCGCGATGCGGCGACCAGCCGGGGTTGGTGGAAGACGCTGGGCGAGATGAGCGAACGGCAGCGCACCTACGCCGAGTTGGAGGCGGGCGCTGCCGACATCGTCGAGTACCAGCCGACGGTTGTGCCGGGGCTGCTCCAGACGCCCGCGTACGCCCGGGTATTGGTGGAGGCCGGCGCGCAGTTCACGCCGGAGATCGATGTGGAGGCCGAGGTGCGCGCCCGTGCGCTGCGGCAGGAGGTGTTGCGGCGCGCCTATCCGCCGCGTTACACGGCGGTGCTCGCCGCGGCCGTCTGCGACCCGGGCGACCTGCCGGTGGCGGTGTGGCGTGAGCAGCTGCGGCACCTGGTCACCGTGACCGGGCTGTCCCATGTCACGGTGCGACTGCTGCCACGTGGAGCGGCCGGCGGTGGGCTGCACCCGCTCACGCCGTACTCCTGCTATGCCTTTCCCGACCCGGCGGACCCGCGGACGGTGATGATCGAGGCGTTGACCACCGACGTCCGGTTGGCCACCGTGCCGGACGTCGGCCGCTACGAGCGGATGACCGAGGCGTTGCTGGCGGCCGCGCTGTCACCGGAGGAGACGGTCACCGCGCTGGCCCGGCGCGCTGGCGAGTAGCGCGCGGGGAGGCACGCCGCGCGGCCACCGTGCCCGGCGCCCCCGAGACCGTCGGGACCGGCGGCCGACGCGTGCGCGGAGCACGTTAACCGCGGGGTACGACAGAGTCGCTCGGGCCGGTGGTCGGATCAGGCCGGTACGTCGAGGAAGTGCTCGACCACGGGAGGCCCGGCGAAGTGCGGCCCGATCAGCGCCCGCCACTGCGCGAACCGCTCGGTGGCCCGGAAGTTCTGCTCGTGCGCCTCGACCGAGTCCCATTCGACGAGCAGCACGAAGCGCGTCGGGGACTCGATGCCCCGGGTCATCCGGACGGACCGGCAGCCGGTTGCCCCGGCGAGCACGGGGTGACCCTCGGCGTACGCGGCGGCGAACGCGTCCTCGTGTCCGGGCAGTACGTCGATCAACGCGACCTCAAGCACCATGCCGGAAAGCCTCCCACGACGGTCGGTGGCGGTGGTGTCGCGGGGTCTGTTCCGACGTCGGCGACAGACCCTAGGGTGGCCTCGTGATCATTGACTGGCTCACCGGCACCGCGTTTCGGGTGGCCGGTACGGGCACCACCTGGGCGGAACTGCTGGGGTTCGCGACAGGTGTGCTGAACGTGTGGCTGGTGGCCCGGCAGAAGATCGCCAACTGGCCGATCGGCATCGCCAACGTGCTGCTGCTCCTGCTGGTGTTCTGGACCGTCGGGCTGTACGCCGACGCGGGTCTCCAGGTCGTCTACGTCGCGCTCGGCTGCTACGGCTGGTGGCAGTGGCTCTACGGTGGCGAGCGGCGCAGCCGGCTCACGGTGAGCCGGACGGGGCGGCGGGAGTGGCTGGCGTTGGCCGTCGCCGGGGTGCTGCTCACCGGCGCGCTCTGGGTGCTGCTGGACCGCGCCACGGACTCGACGGTGCCGTTGGCGGACGCGCTGACCACGGCGTTGTCCCTGCTGGCGACGTACGGGCAGACGCGCAAGCGGGTGGAGAGTTGGTGGCTGTGGATCGCCGCCGACCTGATCTACATCCCGTTGTACGCGTACAAGGGGCTGCACCTGACCGCCGTGCTGTACCTGGTCTTCCTGTCCCTGTGCGTACTCGGGCTGCGGGCCTGGCGGGCCGACCTGCGTCGGGCCGGTCGGCCGACGGCGGTCCCGCCCGGTCCGGCCCCGGCCACCGCGTGAGCGCCGAGGGACCGGGCCGTCCACCGGTGCCCCGCCTGCCGTCGCGCTCCGGCGTCGCCGAGTTCGGGCACGGGATGGTGGTGGGCAAGTTCTATCCGCCGCACGCCGGGCACCACGCGCTGATCGTGGCCGCCGCCGCCCGCTGCGCCGAGGTCACCGTCGTCGTGGCACCCTCGCGTCGGGAGTCCATTCCGCTTCCGCTGCGCCTCGACTGGCTGCGGGAGGTGCACGCGGACACGCCGTGGGTGCGGTTCGTCGGCCGGTACGACGACCACCCGGTGGACTACGCCGATCCGGCCGTTTGGGACGCGCACTGCGCGGTGTTCCGCGAGGCGGTCGGGCCGGGGCCGGTGGACGCGGTGTTCTCCTCCGAGGCGTACGGCGCCGAGCTGGCGCGCCGCTTCGGCGCCGCACCCGTGGCGGTGGATCCGGACCGGCGGACCGTGCCGGTGTCCGGGACGGCCGTGCGCGCGGACCCGGCGGGTTCCTGGCGGTGGCTGAGCCCGCCGGTGCGGGCGTGGTTCGTCCGGCGGGTGGTGGTGGTCGGGGCCGAGTCGACCGGGACCACGACGATGGCGGCGGCGCTCGCCGAGCACTACGGCACGTCCTGGGTGCCGGAGTACGGCCGGGAGTTGACCGCTTTCAAGCTGGCCCGGTTGCGGGAGCGGGTGCCGGAGGCGACCGTGTTCGACGTCACCTGGGACTCCGACGACTTCCGCGCCGTGGTCCGCGAGCAGCAGGCCGCCGAGGACGCGGCGGCCCGGACGAGCGGGCCACTGCTGGTCTGCGACACCGACGCGCGGGCGACGGCGGTGTGGGAGGAGCGCTACCTGGGCAGCGCGTCGGAGGAGATGCGGGCGGCGGCCCGTCGGCCGGCGCTGTATCTGCTGACGGATCACCGGGGGGTGCCGTTCACCGATGACGGGCTGCGCGACGGTGAGCACCTGCGGGCTTGGATGACCGAGCGGTTCCGGACCGAGTTGGCGGGGTGCGGGGTGCCGGTGGTGGAGCTGACCGGGTCGCACGCCGAGCGGCTGGCCCGGGCGGTGCGGGCCTGCGACGACCTGCTCGCCGCCGGGTGGTCCCTCAGCGACCCGATTGCCGCACCCCACCTGCACTAGCCTCCTAGGAAGCCATACGCGGCGTGGCCCTCGATCGGGTGGTCGGCGACACCGGGTGCCCGGGGTGTGATCACGGGGCGTGGTGGGCAACAATGGTCACCGAGGAGGGGAGTATTCCCCCGCAACGGAGTCGTCAGCACGGTCGACCTGTCGGAACCACGGCGGACCGACCCGGCCCCGTAGGTCGCCACCGCTGTTGCAGGGTGGCGGCGGAAGAGACCTCCGACAGTCACCAGAGTGAGCGACAGCGGCACACCAGCCCCGCAGGGGGCGTACGGTGTGCCCGACGCCGCGTGTCTGCCGGAGGAATGAACGTTGGACGTGTCCGGATTGGTGTGGGCGGGGACGCTTGTCGTACTGACTGCGGTCCTGCTCGTCGACCTGTTGATCATTGGTCGGCGCCCGCACGAGCCGAGTGTGCGGGAGTCGAGCCTCTGGGTCGCCTTCTACGTCGGGCTTGCCCTGCTCTTCGGGGCGGGCGTCTGGTTGACCGCCGGCGCCAGCCCGGCCGGGCAGTTCTACACCGGCTGGCTCACCGAGTACAGCCTCTCGGTGGACAACCTCTTCGTCTTCGTGATCATCATGGCCCGCTTCGGGGTGCCCCGGCAGTACCAGCAGAAGGTGCTGCTCGTCGGCATAGTGCTGGCCCTGGTGATGCGCGGCGGGTTCATCGCCGCCGGTGCGGCGCTGATCTCGCAGTTCTCCTGGGTCTTCTACATCTTCGGCGCGTTCCTGATCTACACCGCGATCAACCTGGCCCGGCAGGGCGAGCCGGACGAGGACGAGTTCTCCGAGAACGTGCTGATCCGGTGGAGCCGCAAGGCGCTGCCGATCTCCAAGGAGTACGACGGCGCGAAGCTCACCACCCACGCGACCGGCAAGCGGTTGTTCACCCCGATGCTGATCGTGATGATCGCGATCGGCACCACGGACCTGATCTTCGCGCTGGACTCGATCCCGGCGATCTTCGGCATCACCCAGGAGCCGTACCTGGTCTTCACCGCGAACGTCTTCGCGCTGATGGGCCTTCGTCAGCTCTACTTCCTGCTCGGTGGCCTGCTCGACCGGCTGATCTACCTGAGCTACGGTCTGGCCGTCGTGCTCGGCTTCATCGGGGTCAAGCTGGTGCTGGAGGCGTTGGCCGACAACAACCTGCCGTTCATCAACGGTGGCGAGCACGTCGGCTGGGCGCCGCACATCCCGATCTGGCTGTCGTTGCTGGTCATCCTCGGCACCCTGGGCATCGCCACCGCCGCCAGCCTGATCAAGTCCTCCCGGGACCGGCGCCGCGAGTTAGCCGACGCCCGGCACTGATCTGTCGCCGGCCGGGTGCGGCGATCGCACCCGGCCAGCACCAGGTTGACCAACGTCCCTGGACAGCACCCCTAGACCCGGTGCGCGCCCACCAGCGTGGCGGTCCGGTCGGCCGGCAGCGGCTCCTCGATGACCCGCCGCCGCCGGTAGCAGGCGTGCAACATCCGCCGCTCGCCGCTGTCGCTGGGCGGGGCGGTGACGATGCCGATGTGGTGGATCGCGCGGCCCGGTCGTGCGAAGAAGTAGAGATCGCCGGGGCGTTCCGCCCCCAGGGCCAGCGGGGTGGTGGCGACGGCCTGGTCGTCGGCGTCGCGCGGTAGCAGCACCCCGAACCGCCGCCAGGCCAGGTGCACCAGACCCGAGCAGTCGATGCCGTGCGCGGAGAGACCACCCCAGATGTAGGACACGTCCAGCAGCCGCTGCGCCACCGCGAGCGCCTGCTCGGCGTTCGGCGACGCCGCCGAGGCCGGGACCAGGTGGCTGTCGGGCAGCCAGAGCGGCGCGGCCTGCCCCGGAGCGTGCACCGGGCGCCAGTCGTCGCGGGCGGGGCCGGCCGGCACCAGACGGGTGCCGACGACGACACCGGACAACACCACCGGTCCGGCCGGGGCGGCGTGCAGCGCGGTGACCGTGGCGTCCACCACCAGCGGTCGGTCGCCGCCGGTGGCCGGGTCGACGGCGGCCAGTTGGTCGGCGGGGAGCCAGCCCGGGTAGCCGCGCGGGTCCAGCTTGGCGGCAGGCTGCTCGACGGCGACGACTCGCGCCCAGCCGTCCGGTCGTAGCTCGCTGACGAGAACCCGCTCGCCGAGCAGCAGCTGGCTCAGCACACAGTCGCCGACCTGCTGCTCGGTGCTGAGACCGGAGACCCAGGCCGGGATGTCGGCGCCGGCGGTCAGCGCCGGGCGGTCGACCGGACGGACCGCCTCGGGCGAGGTCCACAGTGTTGCCACCGCGACTCGGACGACGGCCTCGCGGCCCGGTTGCAGCTCCACGTCAACCCCCAGATCGAGTCGGCTGTCCAGGGGAACCTTATGAAAGAAACCAACGCTCATCAAGCACCGGCCTGCACCTTTGCTTCAGCCAGACCGGAAATGCCCAGGCCAGGGGCGTTCGGAAGCACCACGGTGGCCCCGTCGTAGCGTATGCCGCCCCGCACCGGGGACCAGGCCAGCCACCAGGCGGCGTCCAGGTCGGCGACCGCGGTCGTGCCGTACGCGGCGACCAGGCTCGCCGCCGCCCCGATGCCGACCTGACTCTCCATCATCGAACCGACCACCGTGCCGAGCCCGTGGGCGCTGGCCAGGTCGAGGAGGGTGCGTGCCGGTTGCAGCCCGCCACATTTGGCCAGCTTGACGTTGACCAGGTCGGCGGCCCGGCGGCGGATCACCTCCACCAGGTCACGGACCCCGAAGACCGCCTCGTCGGCGAGGATCGGCACGGACACCCGGTCGCTGACCCAGGCCAGCCCGTCCAGGTCCCAGCGGGCCACCGGCTGCTCGACCAACTCCACGTCGAGCCCGGCGTCCTCGATGCCACGAATCACCCGTACCGCCTCCCGGGGCGTCCAGCCCTGGTTGGCGTCGAGCCGGATCCGAACCCCTGGGCCGACGGCCGCGCGGACGGCGCGTACCCGGTCCAGGTCGGTGCTCGCATCGGTGCCGACCTTCAACTTGAGCACGCCGAACCCGTCGGCCTGCCGCTGCCGCGCCGCCGCCGCCAGGTCCACCGCGTCGCCCACCGCCAGGGTGACGTCCGTCGGCACCCGCAGCGTGGTCCCCCCGAGCAACCGCACCAGGGGTACGCCCAGCCGCCGGGCGGCCAGATCGTGCAGGGCGACGTCCACCGCCGCCTTCGCTGCCTCGTTGCCCGCGACGGCACGCTGCACCTCGGCGCAACGGGTCACCAGGTCGTCCGGGTCACGACCGATCAACCGCGGACCGAGCATTTCGCGGACGCACGCCCCTGCGCCGGCGACCGACGCGCCGGTAACCTGCCAGACCTGGGGCGCCTCGCCGAAGCCGGAGCGACCGTCGGTGTCGACGAGTTCGACGACGAGCGTGTCCACAGTGGTGGTACGCCGCAGCGCGGTGATGAACGGGGTGTGCAAGGGGGCGGAAACCCGGTGGGTGCGTACCTCCGAGATCGTCATGTGAGGCACCTTATACGCAGGCACGCGACCGAATGGGGGACCGGATGACCGGGCAGAGCTGGGGGCTGGTGGGCGCTCCGAACGCGCGTGAGTTGGGCGGGCTGGTCGGCGCCGACGGCCGGCGGGTCCGGGTGGGGCAGCTGATCCGGACCCCGGCGTTGGGTCGGCTGACGGACGATGACCTGCCGGTGCTCGCGAAACTGGGTCCGGCGTGCGTGCTGGATCTGCGCGCCCCCGCGGAGATCGAGGTCGCACCGGCGGATCGGCTGGCCGGTGAGCCACGGGTGGTGTGCCTGCCGGTGCACGACCCGGAGCACCCGGTCTTCACGTACGTCTCGGCGGTGCTGCTGGGCCACGACCTGGACTCGTACGCGGAGTTGGCCCGGCAGGGCACGGCGGGGGCGATGGCGGCCATCTACCGGTGGTTCGTCACCGGCGAGTCGGCTCGGGTCGGCTTCGCCGAGGCCGTCCGGCTGGCCGCGCAGCCGGAGAACCTGCCGTTGGTCTACCACTGCTCCGCCGGCAAGGACCGCACGGGTTGGCTCACCGTCATCCTGTTGACGGCGCTCGGGGTGGACGAGGCGACGGTCCGCGCCGACTACCTGCGCAACAACGAACTCACCGAGAGCCTGCGCGTGGTGATCGTCGAGGCGATGCGGCGGCGGCAGCCGGAGCTGGACGTCGACGCGGTGCTGCCGGTGCTGGAGGTGCGCGCCGAGTACCTCGACGCCGGCTACGACGAGGTGCGCAGGGTGCACGGCTCGTTCGACGCGTACCTGCGGGACGGGCTGGGGCTCACCGACTCCGACCTCACGGCGTTGCGGGCGCAACTGCTGGAGTGACAGGCACTCTCGGGGGTGTGCCGACGCGGGCGGCCAGGCCGAGGACGATCAGCGCCTGGCCGGCGGCGTAGGTGGCCATGACCAGCACGGGTGCGCCGGGTGGCTGGGCCACCTCGGCCACCCCGGCGGCGATCAACAGGTCGGAGCCGAGGAACAGCGCGGCGCCGAGACCGACCCGCCAGCCCTGGGTGGCGGCGGTGGTGGCCATCGTGGCCAGCGCGAGCGCGTAGCCGGCCACCGGCACGGCGAGCCCGACGTCGGTCAGCCCCGCCCACATCCACCAGAGCGCGGCGACGGTCAGCACGGCGTACCCCAGGGGGACCGCGACCAGCGGCGCACGGCGCAGCGCGGACGCGGCGCCGTACCGGGTGAAGGCCGCGACGTAGCAGAGGTGCGTGCCGAGGAAGCAGGCCATGCCGGCGAGGAACCAGCCGGTGCCCTCGATCATCAGCGCGACGTCGCCGCCGGTGGCGAAGGCCAGCGCGACGAGCACCAGCCGGTCCGGTCGGGCTCCGCGTTCGGCGCTGGCCCGCCAGAGGTACGCGGCCAGCAGCGGCATCAGCAGCGGTTTGGTGAGCAGGAAGGCCACGCCTCCGCCGGTGGCGTTGGCCAGCAGGTTCGCCGCCGTCACGACGAGGAAGGCGAGCAGGACGGTGCGACTGCGGGGCATCGACGGCTCCGGGGTGGGGGTGCGAGCAGCGTAGCCGGACGGACGGATCCAGGGTCAGAGCTGGTGGCGTGCGGCCCAGACCTGCGCGGAGATCTGCGCGATCAGCAGGCAGGCGTCGGCCCCGGTCTCGTCGTCGCCGTCGGTCGGGTCGGTGGTCGTGCAGACGGCGATCAGGTACGGCGGCGCGTCGGCGGGCAGCACCACGCCGGCGGCGTGGCGCACACCGCGTACCCAACCGCTCTTGTGCGCGATGCGGGTGCCCTCGGGCAGGCCGGCGGCCAGGTCCTCCCGGTGTTCCTGGGCGAGCAGGACGTCCAGCATGGCCGAGCAGGCCGCTGGTGAGGCGAGCCGACCCGGGGCGTTGGCCCCGGTGGCCAGCGCGCCGAGCAGGGCGGCCAGGTCGGCGGCGGTGACCGTGTTGGTGATGCCGGCCGCGCGGGCGGCGAAGTCCTCGATGCCCCGACCCGTGACGCTGGCGCGGGCGCGGGTCAGCGCCCACACCTCGGCCACGGCGGGCAGCCCGACGTGCCCGATGACCAGGTTGGTGGCCAGATTGCTGGAGCGCACGATCATCCGCTCGGCCAGCCAGCGCAGCGGGGCCGTGCCGCCCACCCGGTCCCAGACCGCGTCGTCGTTGTCGTAGTGCTGCGCGCAGGAGAACCGGGGCGCGCCGGACTGGGCGGAGTCGAACTCGTTCACCACGGGGACCGGGGCGTCCAGGTCCAGGGTGCCCGCATCGGCGGCCCGGTGCAGCGCGGCGAGCACCGCCACCTTCATGGTGCTCGCCGCATAGTGGGCGGCGTCCGGGTGGCGGGTCCAGGTCGGCGACGCGTCGAGCCGTCCCACGTACGCCGAGACGGTGCCGGGCACCCGGTCCAGGTGGGCGTCGAGATCCTCCCAGGTCATGCCGGTGACCGTAGCCGATCAGCCCTGGGCGGGCTCACGTACCCGTCGGGGGAGAACAGCCGGGGGGGGGGGGGGGCGGCGGGGGGGGGCGGGCCGGAGGGGGGGCGCGGGGGAGGGCA